>CP054181.1:710419-1420838 GCA_015709655.1 Ignavibacteria bacterium
TCTGTTGGTGACCGCGGAGTACACATTGCACTCATGGGCGACCCCACGCTTAAAGCATTTGGCGGACATGTCCCGGGTGTTGTCGATGTTACCCTTGAACCCCGTTATCCCCATTTTATTGATATTGGGTGGAAGCCCACCGCAGGGGTAGATGCATACGTAATCACTCGCAGAGTAGGCATCGGTCCGTGGGAGCTGATCACGCCACAGCCCCTTACCACCAATCAGTTCACCGATTCACTCGTCAACGAAGGCGACGTGTTTTACAAGATTTACCCGTGCACGCTACGGACTACGGCCAGCGGAAGCTTTTACGATCCTGGCAAACCCACGATGCAGTCGGTTCGCACCACGGGTGTAGCGGGCGGCGAACTTCCACATACGGCATATTCCTGTACCGTTGCTCCAAATCCAGCAACAAACAATGCTGCCGTGGTTGTGAACACGGCTAACATATTACATAACGTTACTGTTACGATAATCAACGAACTGGGAATCGAGGTAAGCACCATCAGGTGTGGTGATCTTGATCAGGGCGTACAAACAATCGAATTACCCGTCAGTAACCTTGTTTCCGGACGGTATACCATTTGTATTCGCAGTGCAGGCACCGTGCAGTGTAAGCCTATGATCGTGATGCATTAACAAACCGCCACACAACATACACCGGTATCCCGGTTGCCACGATAATCAATCCCGGGAAGGTATAGTCAGGTTTGAACTGCAGGAGTGCACCGCAAATTGCCAATGCGGTTATCACGTACAATGCGGGAAGAACCGGATAGCCAAATGCCTTAACCGGTCTGGGAGTGTCGGGCTGTGTTTTTCGAAGACGGAAGATGCCAAGAATGGTGAGAACATAGAATATGAGGACGGCGAATACAACGTAGTCCAGCAACTGTCCATAGCTACCCGACAAACACAGCAGGCTAGCCCACACGCACTGAATCCACAGTGCCTTGGCCGGGACACCGGCCTTATTCAGCGATGCTGCTCCCTTGAAGAACAAAGCATCCGAGGCCATTGCCCAATACGCACGTGCTCCGGCAAGGATTAAGCCATTATTGCATCCGAATGTGCTAACGATAATGAGCAATGCCATAATAACGGCGCCACTCTGACCAAAAATGGAATTTGCCGCAGCCGTCCCCACACGATCAAACTCGGCTGTTGCCATTGACGGGGCATCTGCGGATGAAAACGGCAGTACGTTCAGATATGCAACGTTCATCGCAAGGTACATCAGCGTAACGATCAGCACACCAAAAAACAGTCCCTTTGGAATTGCGCGCTCCGGTTGTTTTACCTCGGCAGCAATAAAGGTGATATTGTTCCATGCGTCACTGCTAAAAATCGATCCTACCATTGCCACTGCAATCATTGGCAAGAGCGTCATGAAGGAGATGGATGGAAGGGGCTGTGACATGTTTTGTCCCCACAGCGAACCAAGCAGAATTCCCGTAAGAGCCAGCAGGACAACGGCTAGAATTTTCGTACTCGTAAAAATCCGCTGTACCCACTTGCCCACATCAACGCCCTGGGTATTAAGAAACGTTAGGATAACAATACAGGCAATTGCAACACAGTGGGCAGCACTAAGGTTTACGGTAAAGAGGCCTCCCGCCGAAAACGACGACAGTACAACATTCTCGCCCAGGCCCGGTACCAGCACCGCCAGAAACTTTGCGAATGCCATTGCCACTGCAGCAATTGTACCCGTTTGAATAACAGTAAACAACGTCCAGCCATACAGGAATCCTGCCAGCGGTCCGAACGATTCCCGTAGGTACACGTATTGTCCACCCGCCCTTGGCATCATCCCTGCCAGTTCGCCATAACTAAGTGCAGCGATCAGGGTAAGTACCCCCGTAATCACCCATACAAGCAGTAACAGGAGCGGGTGTTGCACCTGTCGTGCGATATCGGCGCTGACAATAAAAATGCCGGATCCGATCATCGAGCCGGCTACCACCAATGTAGCGTCCCACGTGCTTAGAGTTCGTTTATACATTATGTTACCGTATGAAGTGGGCCCAGACTACATACACAAGGAAGGCGGCGCTGCATACAGCCGTCACATTTCGAACCACCGGCAGCATTGCCCATGTTTTTCCCTGATTAACCTTGCTGTGATTGATACCGTAGAAGAAGTAAATCAGAACTCCAACTGCAAGCCACGCAATGAGTCTTTCCCACGTTGGCCCCGGCAAGGGTACCATTTGAGCCAGACACACCAGGATGCCGCCGATAGGTACGTACGGAACCAGGGGTGTTTTAAACGGCCGTTCGATATGGGGATGTGTTTTACGCAGGACCAGTACCGCTGCGCATACCATCACAAAGGCAAGCAGGGTACCAATTGAAACTAATTCTGACAGGACGTTAATTGGGAAGATACCAGAGATCACCAAGGCAACAGACCCTGTAACAATCGTGGATATCACCGGTGTTTTAAACTGTGGATGAACCTTGCTAAACACCTTGGGCAGTAATCCATCGCGCGACATCGAGTAGAAAATTCTGGGCTGCCCCATGAGCATCACCAGAATAACTGAGCTCAAACCGGCAATCGCACCCAGTTTAACCAGTGGCGACAGCCAGCCAAGAGCCGGCGTACCATCCGGGCGCATCGTTGCATCTACGGCTACTGCCATCGGATCAGGCACGTTTAACTCGGTGTAAGGTACCACACCCGTCAGTACAAGTGACACCAGGATGTATAGCACTGTACAGATTGCCAGTGAGGCAAGAATGCCTATCGGCATGTCGCGTTGCGGGTTTTTGGCCTCTTGCGCGGCGGTACTTACGGCATCAAAACCAATGTAGGCAAAAAAGATTACACCGGCAGCACGGAAAATACCGCTCCAGCCAAAAATCCCGAACTCACCCGTATTCTCGGGAATAAAGTTCGACCAATTGTCGGGATTAACATACTGAAAACCAAAAATGATGAAGAGCAGGATTACTGCGATTTTAATAAATACGATGATGTTATTAAATGTAGCCGATTCTTTGATGCCTCTGATAAGAATGAGCGTAATCAATCCAACAATAAACATTGCGGGAAGATTCATCAGCGACTCAGTTGTTGAAAACCCGGTTGCGGGATCAAAAGAAAATGGTGCCGCACGAATCGCATCAGGGATATGAATATGCAGGTTTTTCTCAAAGAAGCTTACCACATAGCCACTCCATGCTACGGCAACTGTGGACGATGCAAACAGGTATTCAATAATTAAATCCCAGCCGATGATCCACGCAAACAACTCGCCGATTGTTGCGTACGAATAGGTGTAGGCACTCCCGGCAATCGGAAGCATCGAAGCAAACTCAGCGTAGCAAAGTCCGGCAAACCCGCATGCAATAGCCGAAATAATAAACGAAATCACGAGTGCCGGCCCGGCATACTGCGCTGCAGCCACGCCGGTAATCGAAAAGATGCCGGCGCCAATAATTGCTCCTACACCCAGCGATGTAAGATTTAGCGGACCAAGAGTTCTGCGAAGGTTCGAACCCGAGCCGGCCTCAACCTTAAGTCCCTCAATACTCTTCTTCGTAAAAAGCATGTATCCTCCAATCTTCGATGAAGAGCAAAGATAGTTGTCAGAAGTGCACCAGTACACGAATTCGCATTCCGATATGACCTATTTTTGCATGTATTTTTTTTTTACCTACACCAAAGGATGATATCATGGCATTATCAGTCGGTGCTAAAGCACCCGATTTTACCCTCTACAACACCCACAAGGAACCGGTTTCACTACAGTCATTCGCAGGGAAGCGTGTATTGCTGGCCTTCTTTCCGGCAGCGTTTACCGGCGTATGCAAGGCAGAACTTTGCTCATTTCAGAGATCGCTGCAACGGCTGAACACCGCGGGGATTCAGGTTATTGCTATTGCAGCCGACCTGCCATTCTCGAATGCAGCGTTCGCCGCTGAGAATGGTTTAACATTCCCGGTGCTCAGCGACTGGTCTTTAAGCACTATTAAAGCTTATGATGTTGAATGGCCCAACTTTGCGGGTATCGAAGGGCTTACGCGTAGCGCCCGTGCAACATTCGTGATTGACGCAAACGGCATCATTGAGTTTGTGGATGTGACCGAAAACCCTGGTATTGAGCCAAACTACGATGCGATTTTTGCGGCTGCGGGATTATAAGTATCAGGTGGATTCCACCTGCTCACTGCACGGCTGGCTAATTACATGGACAGGTTAGCCAAAAACACAAACCGCCTGCTAACTGCAGGCGGTTTTTTTTCCTACCATAGGCCTCTTTATGCTGCATGCCTTACGCGGTAGGTATCTAGGTTTTGGATCTGTCGGTTGTCGGCTTACGAGGCCGTCCGTAGCGCCGTTCTGACTTCTTCTTCATCCCCAGACGGGTAATTTCGTCCGAGTCGTCGCCATACTGCGCCAAAACCTGTCGTTTGGCCCCAAGAACCAGTTCATGAAGCTGTGATTCCAGCTTAATTGCTTCTTCACGAGCCTTGGTAACTTGTTCCAGAGCTAGTTGTTCGGCTTTAAAAGCCTCATCCATACTTCGCAATGCTTCACCAAGCCGGTCCGCCGTAAAATCGCTGTTTGACGGGTTGTAATCAGTCAATGCAAGGACAGCCGCCACAATTTGGCGGTCCTTCTTCAAAACCCGCTGTGATACACGAGCAATTTTTTTTACGGCCATAGCTGTGGTTTCCCCAAAGCATAGCAAAGTAACTTATGCTGCATGCCTTACCTCTTTCGTGGCGCTGGCATTTACTACAGCACAAACATAGGACAATTTTCCCAACATTGAATCAGGTTTTTATGTGTTTTATGCAATATTTTTCAACAGGTGATTGAATATCGCTACAGTTTTAGTCAAAACAGAGCTATCGGAACTGAATTTTGGATCAGCCTGAATTGCTATTGTTGTCGGCCAAATGAATTACGACACAGATGTACATAGCAGTTCTCTGTCATATTTAACATTCCCCGCACGTGCATCAACCTCTGCACGGTATCCCACACAGGCCAGCAACGGTTGGTCTTGGTGTTTCCCAAAATTGAGGCCGTTTAAGCAGGTAGGGGGCTAACGCAGACGCAAAAAAAAAACCACCCGGCGGGTGGTTTTACTGTGCGTGTTCTACGTGTTATTTCTTTTTATCCTGCTCAGCCTTCACTGCATCTTGCAGTGACTGGACAATCTCGCGCCATTTTTCTGCCTCAGCCCCTTTTAATGAGCCTCGTTGCATAAGGGTAAAGAGGTTCTGGGCTTGATCCAGGCGCATTTCTACCGACACGACATCCTCGTCCTTCTTACTTGCCTTGGTTGCCGCTTCGCTGGCATCCATCAGGACCTTGCGTGTATCAAGGTAAGCGTCCACTTCCGTGCCGCGGAGTTCAACGCCCTGAATAAAGTTGGCAACTGCTTTTACATCAGCAAGTTTCATTTTGGGCTTAATGGTAACCGGTTGTTGTGGTGCCGGAGCCAGTGAAGCCGACGGATTGCTTTGCGCCGAAGCAACTGTTACTGAAACAGCCGCAACCAGTAGCAGCATAAGTATACGAATCGGTGTCTTAAACATATTCTCCTCGAGACTATGATGTTAATAAAAAAAATGAATGTTTACCGTTTATCCGCCAATGTGCGCTTTATAGTCATCAGCGCTCATCAGTGTGTCAATTTCCGAAGGGTTTGATAACTCAATTTTAACCAACCAGCCGTTACCGTAAGGCTCGCTGTTAACAACCTCCGGTGAATCATTGACGTTATTTACTTCAACTATTGTACCACTCAGTGGTGCATACAAATCTGCAACCGTTTTTACTGCTTCGATCGACCCGAATGTATCGCCCTTTGAGAGGGTGGCATTGGCATCGACAATGTCAACGTAAACAACATCACCCAGTTCACTGGCAGCATGCTCCGTGATACCTACAGTTGCCACCGTCCCGTCCACGCTTACCCATTCGTGATCTGCGGTGTATTTAAGGTTAGATGGAAATTCCATTATTATACCTTCCAGTCATGTGTGTCTAAATATTTTGTATCGAACGTTCCGGCAATAAAATCCCTGTTATCCATCATTTTCCGATGGAACGGAATCGTTGTATGAATTCCCTCGATGACGAACTCGTCCAGAGCTCTGCGCATTTTAGCGATAGCCTCCGGTCGTGATGGTGCAAACACAATGAGTTTGGCCACCATCGAATCGTAGTACGGCGGGATTTGATAGCCTTGGTAAATATGCGAATCAACCCTCACGCCCGGGCCTCCCGGAAAGTTCAGGGCTTCGATTCGTCCGGGTGACGGACGAAAATCGTGAAACGGATCTTCTGCATTGATTCGGCACTCAATACTGTGCAGGTGGGGGTCACGTTGTTGTAATGACAACCGTTCGCCGCTGGCAACACGCAGTTGCTCCTGAATCAGATCGGCGCCAATGCTCATTTCCGTTACCGGATGCTCTACCTGAATCCGGGTATTCATTTCCATGAAGTAGAAGTTGCGATGTTTATCTACCAGGAATTCAATCGTACCCGCACCCACGTACTCCACAGTCCTGGCTCCCAGCACAGCAGCATCGCCCATTGCTTTCCGAAGTTCAGGCGTCATGATTGGTGAAGGGGCTTCTTCGATAAGCTTCTGGTGACGTCGCTGTATTGAACACTCGCGTTCGTTCAGATGAACAACAGTACCGTGCGTATCGGCGAAGACCTGAATTTCAATGTGTCTGGGCTCTTCGATAAATTTTTCAACGTACACATCGCCATTGCCAAAGGCCGATTCGGCCTCGCCGCGTGCCGTAGAATATGCGCGCTCGATTTCCGACTCGCTTTCAACATAACGCATCCCCTTGCCACCGCCCCCTGCCACAGCTTTTAGCATAACCGGATAACCGATGTCGGCTGCTACCCGTTTTGCATCATCAATTGTTTTTACCACGCCGTCAGAGCCCGGTACAACGGGTACTCCGGCAGCACGCATGGTTTCCTTGGCCACGCTCTTGTTGCCCATTCTGGCAATCGCTTGTGCAGAGGGCCCGACAAAGGTAAGATTACTTTCATGGCAGATCTCGGCAAAGGTTTCGTTCTCAGCCAGAAAGCCGTAGCCGGGATGGATTGCATCGGCATTAGTGACTTCGGCCGCTGCGATGATTGACGGGATATTAAGGTACGATAGTTTTCCCTGGGGAGGGCCAATACAAACCGCTTCATCGGCAAACCGAACATGCAGCGACGTTCTATCAGCCTCGCTGTACACTGCTACGGTACGAATACCAAGCTCGCGGGCAGCCCGAATGATTCTCAGGGCTATTTCACCCCGATTTGCGATGAGAAGTTTGGATATCATCGCGTTTGTTATTAATCCGGCTTAATGATGAACAACGGTTGATTGTATTCTACGGGCTGACTATTGTCAACAAGTATTTTAATGATCGTGCCAGCCAGGTTGCTCTCGATTTCATTCATAAGCTTCATGGCTTCGATGATACATAACGTATCCCCCACCGCAACACGCTGCCCAACAACCACAAACGGATCGGCATCGGGTGCGGGTGAACGGTAGAACGTTCCCACGATGGGCGAAAACACTGTGTTAGCCGAGTGATCGGCTTCTGCCGGAGCCGACTTTTGTTCCGGCGGAGCAGACGCAGGCTGCTGCAACGGTGCAGCTTGAACCTGTGATGCTTGTACCGGCACCTGAGTAACCACCTGCACGGGTTGCGGTTGCTGGCTGGTTCGTGCCAGCTGCACCTTTATCCCCTCTTCTTCGATAGAGAGCTCAGAAAGTGTACTGTCATCAAAAATCTTCAGTAGTCGCTTCAGGTAATTTAAGTCCATGTTTTCCTCCGCCCGTTCAGGTGAAATGGTGTTCGGTGCTTACTCTTTTACGCGGTCCAGATACGCACCGGTTGCTGTGTCAACCCGGATCATATCACCTTCGTTAATGAATAACGGCACACTAACAGATGCCCCGGTTTCCAGGGTGGCCGGTTTTAACACGTTGGTGGCTGTATCACCGCGGACACCGGGCTCGGTATGCTCAACGCGCAGAGCCACGTGCTGTGGGATGTTCATGGTAACAACGTTCCCTTCTTCATCACGTCCGATTTGTACCTCTGTACCTTCCTTCAGGAAGCGGGCTGCATCGCCAACGATATCTGCAGCAACCGGTATCTGGTCATAGGTGTTGGTATCCATGAATGTAAACAGATCGGCATCTCGGTAGAGATACTGGAAATTGTTGGTTTCCACGCGAACAAATTCAATTGTTTCACCGCTGCGGAAACGTTCTTCCTTGAGTTTGCCGGACTTGATCACTCGCATCTTCACCTGATAGAACGCCCGCAAGTTTCCCGGGGTTCGGTGGATGCTTTCCAGTACGACGCAGAGCTCACCCTGAAATCTGATTACCGCACCTACTCGTAAATCTGCTGTTGTTGCCATTCATGCCCTTTGTTGTATTACAATCCTGAGGTCCCGACCGGATTCGAACCGATGTACAAGCTTTTGCAGAGCTCTGTATAGCCACTCTACCACGGGACCAAGAAAGGCAAATATAGGATAACCGGAATAAAAAGGGCTTGCTGATGGATGAAGCAAGCCCGCGACTGCATTCTAAAATTCTGGTAGCACCGAGTGCCACCCGGAACTAAACCTTGGTGACAACCAGATATACGCTGCCAACATACCGTTTACCCTTAGCCCCCTTCTTCAGCGGCGGTGGGTTAATGGGGTCAGTGGTGCCAACCTGGCGGACGGTGACTCGTCCGCCCGAAACACCGGAGCGTTCAATAAACGTTTTCAGCGTGTTCCCACGGGTAAGGCTCATCGTCCTGGCTGCGTCAGCCGATCCTTCTTCATCGGCATAGCATACAATTTCAACGTTTACGTTTGGGTTCATGGCCAGCATTTTTGCTACCGTTTCCAGCTCATCCTCGGTACCGTCTTTTAAATCACCCTTACGAAAATCAAAGGGGATGGGAAGCAAGGAAAGTTTCTTGCCAACCTCAAGAGGTCTGACCACGATGTCTTTTGAAATTTCGGCATACTTTGATGTCTGCGGCACAGTCACTGCGTAGTCCTGTTTAAAAAACCGCGGGTCTTCAACACGAATGGTGTAGGATGATCCCGGTTTCAGTCCGGTAACCAGGAAGCCGTCGGCAACATTGGCGCGGCTGCTTTGCCCAACTTTCTTGCCATTACTATCGTACAGGCTATATGCAGCATCCACCGGCATCAGGGTGTTGCTGTTAAGGATATACCCTGTAACGGTCACTACCGTCCCAATGGCACTTTGTGCACTCATCATACTAAAACTGCACAGCAACCCTACGATGGCTGCAACCACTTTTTTCCCCATCATATTTCCCTCACCTCGAGCGATTAGTTTGATTACAACGTTTTTCATAATTAACGAGCTCCCTTGGAATTAGGGGTTGATCTTCCGGTTTGCGAATTCTGCTCTACCAGGAACCGTACGGATCCGTCGGCACAGCCTAAAACAAGGATTTCTGCGTTACTGGTAAGGTCAACCGACCATACTTCCACGCCAACATCCTGTGTGAACAGGCATTCACCGGTTTCAATGTTCCAGAGTTTGACCTTTTTATCAAGGCTTGCGCTCACCAGCGTTTTATTGTCCTCGGCAAACGATACATCCTGCACAAGTTCGGTGTGTGCATTAATAGTGCGGACCAACTCTCCTGAGGGCATACTCCAGATTTTTATGACTCCGTTCTGGTCAGCCGAAGCAAGGTATTTAGAGTCGAAACTATACAATACCGTGAGCACAGGTGCCTGGTGACCATGCAGCACCATAAGTGCATCTTTTTTACGGATGTCGGTAGACCAGATCATGATTGTCCTGTCATCCGAACACGATGCCAGGTACTTACCGTCATAACTGTAAGCAATATTATTGGTCTGCATCGAGTGTCCACGATACGTTTTAACTTCGATCCCAAGGTCAGCATCCCACAGTTTCACAGTTTTATCAAATGATGTACTGGCAACAAGGTGGCTTCCTTCCACGGGGTCCCAGTACACACCGATGACTTCGGCTGAATGGCCGCGGAGTACACTCTTTTGTTTCCCGCTGGGTAAATCCCAGATACGAATGGTAAGATCGCTCGACCCGCTCACCAGAGAATTGCCATCCGTACTAAACGATACGTTGTTTACCTGTGCAGTGTGGCCGGTAAGGGTTTTCAGTAGCGCTCCATCGGGCAGCGACCATAGTTTAATGGTTTCGTCCAGCCCGCAGGTTGCAACCATGGTATTTGCATTGTTTACGAATACGCCCAGTACTTCATCGGCATGCTGGCCAATGGTGCGCATCGAATAATTCCTCTGCGCCTGTACCATTCCGGTTGCTGCAAGTATTGCAGCAAGGAAGACAACTAGCCCATTACGAGTCATGTAGATATCCCTTATGTATGATGTTTCTGTTACTCAATCTCAGTTTTCGCTGTATTTCCAGTGTTATTAGTTTTCCTGAGTTTTGTTGCCAGTTCACGCAGCTCTGCAGCAACGGTACCGGCAACGATTTTAATACGATCTAAATTTTCTGCTCCTTCGTCTAAAGCCCCCTGCTCCTGTCTGTTAAACGCCTCTTCTGCAAGCTCATCGGCGGTGTAATGCCTCAGATGTTCCTTGGCACCGGCAACGGTGTAGCGTTTTTCACGAAGCAATTTCTTGATCGTGGTTAAGACTGCCAAATCTTTGCTCGTGTACACACGGTTTCCGGCTCGGTTCTTTTGCGGACGTAGCTGTGAAAACTCACGTTCCCAATACCGTAATACGTGCTGCTCCTCGTCCAGCATCTTGCTAACTTCGGTAATTGAGTAATACAAACGCTCTATTCCAGCTTTCATAAGTGCGAATTATACGAAAAAACCAGCCTCGTTAGGTGTTTTCCAGTGTCTTTTGTTTTCTGCCATACACTCCGGCATGTGATGAAATGTTCAGCAAAATGCCGACGGCTATGGTTGAAAACAGTACACTCGACCCTCCGTAACTGATAAACGGCATGGGCAATCCGGTGGTTGGCAGCAACCCGCAGGTAACGCCGGCATTCACGAATGCATACAGTGCAAGCGTGGTTGTAATGCCGCCGGCAAGTAGTCGGCCAAAGGTATCCGGTGCCTCACGCACGGTTGTAAATCCTCTCCACGTAATAACGATAAAACACAGTAAGAGTAAAACTACGCCAATATATCCATACTCTTCACCAACAATACTAAAAATAAAGTCACCGTACGATTCCGGCAGAAACCAGTCACGCTGCCGACTTTGTCCGGGGCCCACACCGGTAATCCCCCCGTTTCCAAATGCAATGAGGGCCTGATCCAGCTGGTAGCCTACGGCTTCGTCGGCACTTTCAGTGCCAAGGTATGATTGCAGCCTACGAATCCGGTAGTCGGCGCTTACCGCAAAAACCCCCATTCCTACGACCAGTACGCCGGCCAGAACCATGAGGTGAAGGGGCTTAATGTTGGCCAGGAACATCATAACCATGACGATAAGCAGGATAACCGCCATGGTTGACATGTTGGGCTGCATTCCGATTAAAAGGCATACGGGCAGCGTCCACAATACCACGGGTGCCAGTGAATTCCGCCAGTGTTCGGTGCGAAGATTGTTTTTTGAGAGGAGGACGGCCACCTGCATGACCAGGGCGTACTTGGCAAGTTCCGACGGCTGGAAGTTTAACGGGCCAAGGTGTATCCATCGCGATGCTCCCTTGATTTCGGCTCCGGTGAGAAGAACCAGGAATAAAAATCCAATACTGATCAGCAGGAGGATTGTTGCGTTGCGGTACCAAAACCGGTAGTCGATTTTGGAGACGCCAATCATGGTCACAATACCTGCCAGTACCCGGATGGCATGGTTCCAGAACATCTGTTCCGATGATCCATATTTAACGGCCGCAAAGGTGGAGCTGGCGCTGTACACAAAGGCAACGCTGAACATCAGGAGTGCCGCCACGGGCAGCAGGATCAGCCAGTCTATCTTTCCGGGTTTCGTGGTCTCTGTCATGCTGCCATGGGTGGTAATTCAATTGCAAATGTAGTACCCCCGCCGGGCTGAGATTCTTTTACATACAGCCGGCCATGGTGGTATTCCTCGATAATACGCTTGGAAAGCGAGAGCCCAAGCCCCCAGCCGCGGTGCTTGGTGGTAAAGCCGGGTTTGAAGATTTTTTTCCGGATGCCGGCCGACATTCCCTTGCCGTTATCGGTAACCAGAATCAGCGTGTTCGCATTGCTTTTCGAGGTTACGGTGATGGTGATGATGCCGTCCTGCTTTTCGATGGCATCAACAGCATTCCGGATCAGGTTTTCTAATACCCACCGAAAGAGCTCGGCACTCATCATGACGTTCACGTTATGCAGAAACCGGCGCTCAATCACAACCCGACGGCCAAGTGCCGGCAGCCTCGTATCAAAATACCTGCATGTTTCCTCTACGACCTTCGTTACCTCGGTGCTCTCCAGGGTTGGCTGCGATCCGATTTTTCCAAAGCGATTGGCAATTATTTTCAGTCGCTCAATGTCCTGGCCCATTTCGTTTAACGTTGTGTCCATGAGCGCTGCATCACCACAATTGCCACGCAGGATTTCTATCCACGCAAGCAGACTGGAAAGCGGTGTGCCAAGCTGATGCGCTGCCTCCTTTGCCATTCCTACCCAGATGTTGCTCTCCTCAGTCTTCCGGATTGTACTAAAGGCAACGTAACCTAACAGGATGAAGGCTCCCACAAGGGCAATCTCTACCATTGGCATGTACCGGAGGCGACTGACGATGGCACTGTTGGCAAAAAAAACTTTCTGGACAACTTCACCCTCGGGATTCGTGATCTCGTAAGGCTGGTGCTGGGTGCGCATTTCTGCAAGCATTGACCGCAGGTACTCCCGCTGCTGCTGTATCGTAAGCGAGGTGTCTACATCAACATTCAGCATGAACTGCTGAAAGGGATATACGGGTTCTTCGTTACTGGGCGTGATAATAACCGGAAAGTTGATGCTGGCGTAGGCGTTCTCCAAATAAAACAGCAGGTCTTCATCATTACTCTGCTGCACGGCACGAGCCAACAGTTTGGCGTATAGGTCAACTGTCCGAATTTCGTTGCCTACAAGCTCATCAACAATAACCTTGGTGTATAGCAGCACGCCCACCATAATCCCGAATCCAAATACGGCAAGCACTACCTTGATCTGCCACTTCGATATTGTGGCCGAGCCAAATCGAACCTGATCTGTTGCGGTATGCCGAATTTGTTTTTTTACCATTATCGCCTGGTCATAATTATCGGTGTGCTATAGTAACAATCGTTATCACCTGCATTGTTTCAGGGCAGATGGTAGGGGGCTTGGCAATGCCTGTCAATGGTATATCAGCCATTATGGGACACGGTCCAGCAGTCCGGCAAGGTGTGCGGGTAATTCAGCGTTTGGTACTGACACTTGTTCGGAGGTTTTCAGGTTTTTCACAAGAGCCACACCGGCAGCAAGTTCATCATCGCCAATGATGACGGCGCAGAGGGCCGGCATTTTATCGGCATCGCGGAACTGGGCCTTTGCCGATCGTCGCAGCACATCGGTAACCACCGTAAATCCGGCACGGCGAAGCCGCAGAGCGATAAGCTGAACGGGCAGGCGTGCGGTTTCTGACAAGGCAATGCAATACACATCGGTAGGCGGAAGAGTGGTAAAGCCCCCTTCCTGAGCTTCCAACAGCAGCATCAGCCGCTCCATGCCAACGGAAAACCCAACGGCCGGTGTAGTGCCGCCGCCAAGCATCGAAAACAACTGGTCATACCGGCCGCCACCACACACAGTGTTCTGGGCACCAAGTTGCGATGACGTAAATTCAAAGACGGTATGGCTGTAATAGTCCAGGCCTCGCACCAGCGTTTTGCACACCTCGATGGTGATGCCAGAGCTTTCAAGGATGGCGCACACGGCAGCAAAGTGGTCGGCATCGGCATCAGAGAGATAATCGAACAGAACCGGTGCATTCCGAATAATGTCCTGGTCTGCACTATCCTTACTGTCCAGAATCCTGAGTGGATTTGTTTCGAGTCTGCGACCACTATCTGCAGAGAGGTGGGTGCTGTGCCGGCGCAGGTACTGAACAAGCTCGGTACGGTATGCATGCCGGGTTTCCGCAGATCCAAGAGTGTTGATGTTAAGCTGCAGTCCCCGCACACCTGCATGCTGCATTGCATCGTGCGCCAGACAGATGATTTCGGCATCTGCTTCGGGATGAGGGCTTCCCAGCAACTCGGCTCCGAACTGATGGAACTGTCGCTGGCGCCCCTTCTGGGGACGTTCGTACCGGAACAGCGGACCCATATACCAGAGCCGGGTTGCCGGTGTATGACGAACCAGGCTGTGTTCGATACTGGCACGAACGATTGGCGCCGTCATCTCCGGACGCAGCGCAAGCCGGTCACCACCACGGTCTTCAAACACGTACATTTCCTTACCAACGATATCGGTAAACTCTCCGACCCCCCTTTGAAAAAGATCGATATGCTCCACCAGTGGCGTCCGAAACTCGTGGTAACCAAAGCCGTTTGCCGACGCAGCCAGCGCAGCTTCGGCACGTTGCCAGGCTGCCAGTTCAGCGCCGAAAACATCACGCATTCCCCGTACTGCCGATATCATATTATACCCGGTCTTCCTCGTACGAGGCAAAGAGGTCAATGACAGATTGGACGGAGGTTGCATTCCGGAGTTGCGTCCGGAATTGCTCCGTACCCACCATTCGCGAAACGCGGCTGAGCAGCCTCAGGTGTCCGCCCACATTACTTTCCGTACCCACCAGCATAAGCACAATATTCACCGGTTCGTCATCAAGTGAGTCAAAATCTACCGGTTCGGCGAGTGTTGCCATAGCGGCGATAGATGTTGTAACGGTATTGGTTTTCCCGTGCGGGAGAGCAACACCATGGCCAATACCGGTTGACATCAGTTTCTCACGATCGGTAATAACGCGGAGAAGTTCCGCCTTATTAGAAACCTTTCCCGTCAGGGCTAATGCTTCTACCAGTTGCTCCAGCACTGCCGGTTTATCGGCCGCTGTGATGCCAAGGAGTACGCACGAGGGCGAAAGAATTTCTGTTATCTTCATAGTGCAGTGTTGTTATTATCAATTTCCGTTATGCCAAGCAGTTACCAGGGCAACATAGCGTTCAAGCACCTGCTCTGCTTCATGCTGTGAATCAGCTTCGGCGGTGATGTTAAAAAACGGACCCTCAATGTCGGGTACCAACAGTATCGCGGCTGCCTCTTCATGTATCTTCACACCATCAACCAGATGCCGTTCCAGGTTCTCGCTATGCTCCATTGCCCGCCGCATCACAGTTCCCTTTGTTTCCCAGGAACACGGTACGGAGCGGAAGGCAAGGTGACGTTTGGGAAGGGTTCGGTCCAGATCGCTTAAGCTATAACCGGTTTGAGCAACCATTTCGAACAACCTGCAGGCAGAGAACATTGCGTCGGACGCAAACAGGAATTCGGGGAAGATAAATCCGCCCTGGGTTCCGCCAACAAAGAGCACGGAGGGATCACGCGTGGCGTCCATCATGCCGGCATGGGAATTACGGATACGCTGCACGCTGATGTTGTAACCCTGCGTTACCCGTTCGATTTCCTGAGTTGCCTGCACAGGTACTGCAATCGTGTACGGTTCACGGTCACGATGCGTGTCGATAAACAATTTAGTAACCATTGTTAACAGTCGCTGTGCTGAATACGTAATGCCTCGTTCATCCAACAATGCCAGACGCTCGCCTCCCGGGTCCAGCTTAATGCCTATCTCAAAACCCAGGGACTGCATGAGCCGGGCCGATTCACCCAGGCTTGCAGAGACGGGATCGGCAAAACGGGTGGCATCGATGTAATTATTGAGTGCAAGTGCCTGTATTCCAAGTTCACCCAGAATTTGTGGAAGCACGGTGGCGGCCAGACCATAGGAGTAATCTACCAGAATCTGGAACTGCTGCCTGCTGATCACATCCCGGTTTACCATGCTGAGCACACGCTGAACATACATGCCAATGGACCGCTCCGGGAATGAAAGCCTGCCCACATCCTTAGGTACGGCACGTTTAACGTCTTCGCCAAAATAGTAACGTTCTATGCTTTTTGTTTGTGACAGCGGAAGGTCTCTGCCATCCTTACCAAACATGATAATATCGGTTTTATTCGGGTCTTTCTGCGAACGCCTCACGTGGAAGCCGGCAACATACCTGCCGGTATTCATCTCCTGACGGGTCTGGGGTATCGATGTGGTCTGCAGGTCGCTCACGCTTACGCCAACGCTCATCAAACCGGCAGTGATACTGCGCTTCATGATTCGCGAGATAATGTCATTATCGCGGCTTGCAACAACAAGCGTGTCTGCTCCAAGAGCCGTTCCCAGGGCCGCCCCCAGTTTTGCACCGAATTCCGGATTCATGTCGATATTACTTGCACCCGAAATCCGTGCATTGGTAAACAGTTCCCGCGACCACCGTTCTTCGTTTACCAGCGAGCGGGTAACCACAGCCTGGCTTTCAACAATTTTCCTGGGCCACAGCTTGATGTTGCTGAGCAAGCGGGCTCCTTCGCCGATAACACATTCTTCGGCAACAAAAACATTATCCAGGAGCGAGGCTCCCGAACCAATACTTACGCCATTGCACACAACGTCATTGCTCAGTTCAGCTTCATCGCCTACAACGGTGTCGTGCCACAGCACACTGTTGATAATTCTGCTTCGCGGACCGATCACAACGTTGCTACCAAGAACAGAGTTGTAGATGTAGGCATCGTCGCCTATCGTCACATTATCACCAATCACCACCATCCCGTCCAGCCGGGCAGTGGGTGCAAGCTGAAGGTTGCTGCCGCAGGTACAACTGTCGCACTGATCTCCGGGCAGTTGGATGTGTACTTTCGACGTTAGTACATCGGTATGAGCAACCTGATATTCAGTAAGATTACCAATATCTTTCCAGTATCCCCGTGCAACATAGCCATACAGCGGCAAGCCTTTTTGTAGCATCAGCGGATACAAGTCCTTGCTGAAGTCAAATTCCGTGCGTTCCGGGATAAGGTCCAGCACATCGGGCTCCAGCAGGTAGATGCCGGTGTTAATCGTGTCGCTGAACACTTCGCCCCACGACGGTTTCTCAAGGAAGCGGGTAATCCTTCCATCATCGGCCGTCATCACGATACCGTACTGCAGCGGCTGTGGTACCCGTGTTAACACGATGGTTGCCATTGCCTTTTTTTCACGGTGAAAGGCGATGGCGGCGCCCAGATCAAAATCAGTAAGCACATCACCGGAGATAATGATGAACGGCTGTCTTAGCTTTTCCTGAGCATTCTTTACGGCACCGGCAGTTCCGTAGTCGGCTTCAGCCGTAATGTAGTCCATGGTGATTCCAAACGCGCTGCCATCCCTGAAATGACCCGTGATGCGCTCGGGCTGGAAATACAGTACGCTAAGCATATCAGTTATGCCATGCTTCTTGAGCAGGTCAACGATATGTTCCATCATTGGCTTATTAGCAAGCGGAACCATGGGCTTGGGTACCGACATCGTGAGAGGTCGTAACCGCGTTCCAAAGCCCCCTGCCATAATAACTGCTTTTTGCATAACTCGAATTTACTCTTCTTCGGTGGAACGAAGTTTTTGAAGGACGCTAAAATCTTCCAGCGTGGTCACATCGCCAAAGGCCGTACTTCCGGAAACAAGCTCGCGGAGAAGCCGGCGCATTATCTTCCCACTCCGGGTTTTTGGCAATGCATCGGTAAACCGGATATCGTCGGGCTTTGCGATATGTCCGATTTCGGCAGCTACATGATTACGCAAAACCTGTTTAAGTTCATCCAGGTTAGCCGATGCCGCATCCAGCTTCAGGGTAACAAAGGCAACCAGAGCGTTTCCTTTGATCTCGTCGGGCCGTGCCACCACGGCTGCTTCGGCAACGGCGCGATGACTCACCAGTGCGCTCTCGATTTCGGCTGTTCCCAACCGGTGTCCGCTCACGTTAACCACATCGTCAACCCGGCCGATAATCCAAATATTTCCATTATCATCAATTTTAGCACCGTCACCGGTAAAGTACCAACCCGGGTGTTCGTTTGTTTTGGGAAACTCTGACCAGTAGGTATCACGGTACCGTACGTCATCGCCGTACACCGTTCGCAGCATACTCGGCCACGGTGCCTTGATCACCAGCAGGCCCGCCTGATGCGGTTTACAGCGTTTACCGTTACGATGCACCACATCGGCCTGAATTCCGGGTAGCGGCTGTGTAGCCGTGCCGGGCACAAGTTCGCTCAGGAACGGGAGGGGGCTAATCATGATGGTACCGGTTTCGGTCTGCCACCACGTGTCGACCACCGGACATCTTCCGCCGCCAATCACGCTGTGGTACCAGCGCCATGCTTCGGGATTGATGGGCTCGCCAACGCTGCCCAGAATTCGGAGTGTTGACAAATCATGCTTTCGGGGCCAGGACTCGCCCCAGCGCATAAAAGCCCGTATTGCCGTAGGAGCTGTGTACAGGATCGTAACGCGGTGCCTTTCGATGATATCCCAAAACCTGTCGGGATTGGGGTAATTCGGAGCCCCTTCATACATCATCACGGTGGTGCCGCAGGCAAGCGGACCATACACGGTGTAGCTGTGGCCGGTAACCCAGCCAACGTCTGCAGTGCAGAAGTACACATCGGTATCGTTCACATCGAACACCATGCGCATGGTGTACTGAGCCTGGGTAAGGTATCCGCCTGTTGTATGCACAATGCCTTTGGGTTTGCCGGTGCTGCCACTGGTGTACAGGATAAACAGCGGGTGTTCGGCGGGCAGGCGTTCGGGCTTGCTTTCAAGGCTTGCGGCCTGCATCATCTCGTGCCACCAGTGGTCACGTCCCGCCTTCATGGGCACCGAGCCATCGGCTCTTTGATACACGATAACGTGTTTTACGGTAGGAACTTTTTTTAATGCTGTATCAACGGCGCTCTTCAGTGCTACGGTATCACCGCGCCTGTAGGCAATATCCTGGGTGATCATGACAACAGCACCGCTATTGTTCATCCGTTCGGCCACGGCATCGGCACTAAAGCCGCCAAACACTACATTGTGCGTAGCGCCGATGCGGGCGCAGGCAAGCATCGCCACCACAACTTCCGGGACCATACCCATGTAGATCCCCACTACCTGTCCTTTTTTAACACCCAGCGACCGCAGCACATTGGCCATTTTATTAACGTCGGCAGCCAGTTGCTGGTAGGTAAGGGTGCGTATATCACCCGGTTCACCCTCCCAGATAATTGCTGCCTTGTTCTTGCGCCAGGTAGAGAGATGCCGGTCTAAACAGTTCACGCTTGCGTTCAGGCGTCCGTCCGCAAACCACTGCGCATGCGGATATTTCCACTGCAATGTTTTGGTAAACGGAGTCTGCCACTCCAACTCACGAGCCTGACGCGCCCAAAACGCAATCGGATCACGTTTTGCGCTCCGCTGCATGGTTGCCAGTTCATCCGCCGTCATCACAGCTCCTTAACAATGGCAGAGACCTGCTTAAACTCGGGTGCCTCGGCAGTATGCATTAGCTCGAACAGGAGTGACTCTGTGGTTGTGACAATTGCGCCCTGCTGTCGCATACGCTTAATAGCAACTTTTATGTCAAGCCGGTTACGGCTGCTTACGGCATCCTGGACCACGATGGGCCGGCGTCCTTGTTCCAGAATATCCATCACGGTTTGCAACACGCACACATGCGCTTCGATACCAAAGCATATTACAAAGTGTCCATAGCTGCCTAATACTGCGCCCTGGACGTCGGGATGTGCCGTGGCGGCAAACCCCATTTTCTCCAGCGGTGTGTACTCGCCCAACGCTGCCGCCACAGGAGCAATGGTAGATCCCAGCCCCTTGCTGTATTGCTCGGTAACATAGATGGGTACCCCAAGAATCCTAAGCCCCCTGATAAGAGCAACCGTCCGCGGAATCAGAATATCGTTATGATAGATGTGCGGTATAAGCCGCTGCTGAATATCGATGGCGATGGCCATTGCATGGGTGCGATCAATGCGCATAATGCCTCCGGTGAAGACGCAAACTTATGAGATATTGCTAACAAACAACCGGCGTGCTTACTACCAGCTAACTGTTTTGGTATTTTGTGGTATCTACCCTTGTACCAAGAACACGTTTACCGATGATAAAAACACCGTTCCTGACAGCTCTGATCGTCCTTCTGTTTTCAACGTTGAACGCAGCAGCCCAGCACCATGTCTCTGTTTCACAGGCGTTTGCCACACAGCCGCCGTACTGGACCTGGATGGAGCCGTACCGAGATCAGAATGTGGAGAAGTTTTATTCAAACGGTTTCTGGTGTGTTGACCAGAAAACCGATAACAACTCCTGGGGGATCTTCTACGGCACGATTGATGTATCCAGACCGTTTAAATTTTCTGTCAGTTTGATTACCGACAGGGTGGGCCAGCCTAGTGCCGGCGGTGGTATCACGATTTCCAGCGGTGAATGGATGTACTTTTTTAAGGTCGAGATGCAGAACAAGGCATACTGGATTGGCCGCTGGAAAAGCGCAGGCAACGTTTGGGAGACACTTTCAGAACAGGGTCCGGGCAACACCTCGCCCGCTGCTCCACCGCTACGCGGACTTGGACTTACAAATACCCTTAGCGTTGAGATTGCCAACCAAACCTGTACGTTCAGCGTTAACGGAACTCCGGTTTTTTCGAAGGCCGCTACGGGTGGTCTGGCGGATCTTACCATTTCGGTGGGTGGCGTAGGGATCCTGAACTCCGGTTCTACAAGAATCCGGTTTCAGTCGTATGAACTGGATTACTATCTCGGGGAGATACCACTGGTGCATGACGCATTCAAGGGTGCCACGAAAACGTATATGGAACAGCTTCAAGGACCAGGGGCACGCTATCCCGTGATTTCTCCCAATGGCAAGCAACTGTATTTTATTAAAAATGTTGAAGGCACTAATGATGACATCTGGGTTGCAAATGCGCTGACTGACTCTACGTGGTCAGATCCGGTTAACATTGGTGCCCCGCTGAACAATACTGACCCCAATAATGTGATTTCGGTTTCACAGGATGGCAATGAGCTGTTCCTATGGGGATTGTACAATGCCAACGGAACAAGCCGGGGCGGAGGATTTTCGACTGCACAGCGCTCAGCATCCGGCTGGTCGGTACCTGTAGAGGTCAGAAATCAGCATCAGCAAAATCGATCAAGTACACGGGAGGAATGTTTAACCGCCGACAGGAAGGTGATGATTGCCGCACGCCAGATTGACGGAATGAACCATGGCGGAAAAGATCTCTATGTAAGCTTCCTTCAGAGTAACGGTGAGTACGGTCCGCTGATCAACCTTGGAACAGCCATCAACTCACCCGGGAATGAGGGCGGACCCTACCTTGCCGCCGATGGCAGAACGTTGTACTACACGTCGTCGGCAACCGGATACGGTAACGATGATATTTTCGTTTCGAAACGGCTGGATGATACGTGGACAAACTGGTCGCCCCGCGTTAATCTTGGGCCATCGATTAACACCAATGCATGGGATTCGTATTTTACTATTCACCCAAATGGTAAATATGCGTACATGAATACGACGGATGGCTTTAAGGGTGGCATTTACAGGATTACACTTCCCCAGGATCCCATCTCCAGAACCTTGCTGCCCAACCCCGTTGTTATCGTCTCCGGCAAGGTGTACGATGCAAAAACTCGACAGCCCTTATCTGTGATGATTTCGTACGAGAACCTGCGGACGTCGCAGAAAATCGGTTCTGCCATCAGTAATCCCAGGAATGGCGAATACAGCATTGTGCTCACCGGTGGTACTTCGTACGGCATTTACGCCGAGCACAGCGGTTATTTCCCGATTTCAGAAAATCTACCCATCGAATCCGTGAACGCTTTTACCGAAATCAAGAAGGACCTGTACCTTGAGCCTATCGCTGTGGGGTCTGCCATCCGGCTAAATAACCTGTTTTTCGATACGGACAAATCGGACCTTCGGTCAGAAAGCACCACCGAATTGCAACGTCTGGTACAGCTGCTTAGCACCTATCCAACGATGGCAATCAGCATTGAAGGTCATACCGATGACCGTGGTTCTGAGGCCCATAATGATAAGCTGTCCGAAGCCCGGGCACGGGCTGTGTACACATGGTTGGTAAACCACAACGTTCCTGCATCGCGGCTTTCGGCACGGGGCTTTGGCAAACGTAAACCTGTTGAGAAAGCCACGTCCGACGAGGCACGTCAGATGAACCGGCGCGTAGAGTTTAGAATCGTTTCAATGTAGTTACCACATCAGACGGGTTGTGGTGCCACTGCGAATGAGCACCGGCCTACCCGTTGGGATAACTGCGGTGTTTCGAAACCACTGCAGTGCCCCGTCCACGCCGCCACTACCACGCGTGATGCAGCGCCCAAGCATATCGAATGCCTGCCACCCTGCGGCGTCGGCATTCATATCATTGTTTAGCATCGTTTGGTCAGGTACGGTTGAAGTATGCGGACAGGCAATGGTTGTCACGAAGGTATCTTCGATAGCCCGGACCAGAGTGGCATCGTGCAATTCATGTCCAAGCCCTTCCACGATGGTCGTTGACCTGAGTGCAGCCGGATGTCCGCCCTGTTCCAGCATTCGGGTTGTTGCACACACCCCATAGATAACCGGGTAGTTATCACCAACACCAAGTGGCATTCCCCACAACCCCCTGTTTTTCTCGCAGGGCACAACCAGGTCTCCGCGCTGTTGGTAGCTACACAATGGCGGGAAAATCGGTGCATCCAGCATGTAGGGGTGCATGATGGCACCGTAGCGGTTGATAATTCCCGAAATCCGGGGGAACGGCGCAAATAGACCGGTGTCATCGAACGGACCGTCAACACCTCCAAGTGCCGGACGCTCCCATTTCTCGAACAGATAATCAACAATGCCGATGGAGTCAACTTCCTTGGGAATGCTGTCGTGTACGTCTGCAATTACCGCCTGTATCGCAAGAATGGCTCCGGCACTTTCGCCGGCAAGGATTACGCAGCTCGTATCCACGGGCACCGGGAACAATGAGCCCTGGACTGCTGCCCGCACTCCCGCGCGTATATCCTGCATCCCCCGCCAGCATGCCCGCACAATCTCGGCTGGATCAAAGGCATACGGCATAGAAAGCAGGGGCGGACTATGATAGCCAAGCCGGTACTGCAGAGACACGGCAAGGTAGCCGCGCTGTGCCCACCTCTCGCATTCGGCAGCCATCGCCTGGGGGGCGCCTGCTGCAAACGCACCGCCATGGATCCACACGATAAGTGGTAGGGGGCTCTGACTCTGCATATCCGGTTTCCACCACAATGCGTGCAACGTGTCAGCAGCACCCTTGTAGTCTGGTGCAATTCGGTAAACAACATCAAACGGTCCGGACACCTGGGCACGGATGAGTGCACTGCCGCAGACAGTTGTTATAAACAACGCAACTATTAGTTGATATCGTTGAATCATGATGTAAAAATACTATTGGAGTTTGTAAACATCCCGGTGCCACGGTGACTAAAGCTGCATGGTGCCGGCAAAACAAACAACAACAGGTCCGGCAGAGCCGGCATACTCCGCATGCATCACTGTTCGCGTGCCATTTGCGTTACCACAACACCCAGCAATGCCACGCAGCCTCCTATCACAAACATGAGTGTTGGCTGCGTACCAAGGATAGCAAGTGCCAGCAGTGTGGTCAGGATGGGCTGAAGGTTGTTAAAGACGGCAACCCGGGCGGCATCGAAGCGGGAAAGGGCGTAGTACCACAGACCATAGCCGACAGCCGATGTTATCACTCCAAGATAGAAGAGCTGCATCCAGACACCGGCTGCGGTTGACGCATCACCCAGCGGTTGAAAATCACCGGGAATTGGGAGCACCAACCACACCAGAACGTAGAGTGGCAGACCAGTAAAGAAAGTTAGCGACGTAGCATACACTGCTCCGTAGCGAAGCACCATGCGGCGGCCAAGAACCGTGTACAATGCCCACGAAGCACTGGCCGCCAACACCATCAGGTTCCCAAGCAGATGTTCTTGCCGTACCTCAGCCCCTTCGTCAACAAGCACAATAAACGCTCCAAGAAAGGCTACGGCAATACCGGCAATACGCTGCCAGCCCGGCCAGGTACGTTTCCAGAATGCAAGTGCAAGCACCACGAAAACCGGCGTTAGTGCATACGCCAGGGCTGCATTGGGTGCTGTTGTGTAGCGTACACCCCATACAAAACACAACTGGTTTACCGGCAGGTTGATAAAGCCAAGCAGCAGCAGCATCCAGATATCGCCACGCTGAACCTTGGGAAGCGTCCGTCGCTTAACCAGATACCATCCGCCAAGGGCAACAACGGTAAAGGTGCCCCTGAACAACACAACGGTTGTGGGATGCAGTACCGACGTGATGTTTTTGGCAACGATGTGCGTAGAGCTTGCAATAAGCTGCTGAAGGAGCAAAAGCAGATACATCATAGCGGCATCTGCTGAATGACATCGGCGGACTGACGTTCGTAGGACACAGACGCCACACGCCTGCATGCCTCCTGCATTGCTGAGTAGGTTGCCGGCACAAGCAGTCGGTTTAACACGTCCAGAATTGCCACCGGTGTAAGTGTCTCCTGAACAAGCATGCCTGCCGGAATGCGCCGGAGCTGCTCGCGAAGTGCCGGCAGGTCAGTTGCCAAGACCGGTACACGGGCCATCATATATTCAAAAAGTTTATTGGGTAATGCATACCGGTAGCTTTCGCTCACCGGTTCAACCAGACACAGGCCAACGTCGGCACTGCAGGTTATTGCATGCAGCTCATCGTAATCTACGGCAGGGTGCCAGTGAATGCGGTGACTAAGGCCATGCTCGTGCGAACACGCCTGCAGATCGGAAATGGCAGGGCCGCTTCCAACAATACACAGGTGAATATTCTCCTGCAGGGCCATCGCCTTCATCATGGGTTCGATGCCGCGTCCGTGGTGCACTACCCCCTGGTAGAGGATACAGATTCCGCTTTCCGGAATGTTGAATGTATCCCGCAGGTAGGTGCCCGAAACAACGGAACGAAGCGGTGGAGTGTTTAACAGCACGGGTGGACGGTACCGAAGCCGGAACCGCTCCTGAACGATGGAGGCATCCAGGTAACCGCTGACCATAACGGTTTGAACGTGCCTAAGCAGCCACCGCTCGTGACGTGCTATTAGTTTTTGCTTTAAGCCACGTCCACGTAAGGGTCCCAGCGAAAAGTAAAACTCGCGCATATCATACCAGAGCGGAGCACGTGACCGTCGTGCAAGCCCCCATGCAGCCTGAAGAGCAAACAGGTCCATGCCAAGTACCAGACGCGCCGTTACGGGTATCGTGCGTACAAATGCATTCAGCGAGCGCCACCGACCAAAGGCCGATGTCCCGGGATCTGCCCATGTAAACATGGTTATCTCTTCGCCGTTCAGATCACCTGCAGCAATCACGGCCACCGTGTATCCACGGTCACGGAGGGCACGGGCAAGGTTCAGCGTTCGGGCATCCTGCCGGATGTTGGCAAGGGCTACAAGGACAACGTCAACGTGCGATGCCATAGCCCCCTTACAAAGAATGGTGGTAGGTGCTGCGCAGAATTCCGCGTGCGTCGAAGCGTTCCTTAAACTCAATCAGACCGAGCGACGGCGTCATCGGATCCTTGGCAGACGTGTCCTGGCTGACGCCAATGTCAACCCACTCATATCCGTTTTCAACCGCCCACCGGCATGTTTCGTACATCACAAGATAAATGGGTTTCAGGTGTTCGTACTCGTACAGCAACATGTTGTAAAAACACAGAACAACTTTTCGATTTGTTAAAAAAAGCAACGATCCGGCAATTGGGGTTTCATTGTAGTACACCATCAGCAGTCGCAGCTTATCGGGCATCAGGGTGTGGAGTGTTTCAAGATCGGCAAGGGTGTGTGTGGGTGTTACGTTATGACGTTTCTTGTTTTCGGTAAGGATTCGATGAAAGGTGGCATAGTCTGTACTTTCCCTGATATCCAGCTTCTTCTCGCGCAGTATTTTTCTGATTGTTTTCCGTGCCGTTGCATCAAAGTAGTCCAGAAAACGGTCTTTATGCTTCAGGTTGATCGCATGCGAGATGTAGTGCAGTTCAAAATCTGCTTTCCGGTACAGGTGGGCATACTCGGTATGCTGACTGTAGTTGTGTGAGTAAATCAGGGGCGGAGGGATGAAGTACGCATGAGCAATTCCCTGCTTAGCCAGGTGTTGCAGGCATGCATCAACAATCCGCAGCGAGCGTTCGAACGATGCGTCCATGGTAACGATGCCACCATAGCTTGCGCCCACGGGACTCCAGAAATCACCTGACGGACTGATGCCTCCGGGAAGTACAGCAACAAGTTTGTCGTGTTCACGAACCATGAGGTGAGAAAAACCCCACTTCCCCTGCGGATGATAATCAAGAAAGCGCTGCAGGTGAAACATCGTTCCGTTATTGGAGCGCTCAACAAAGCTGTCCCACTCGGTACTCAAGTCGGACGTGTAGGGGTGAACGGTAATTGAACCTTTCATGCTGCTGCAATAGAACTGTAAAGCTAAGGAAGTATTTCGAAAATCATTTTTTTACAATCATACCGGAGTTATTCTATATTTGCTACGTCAAAATAAATCATTGTTTCATTTTGTTGAGGGGAAGTTTGCTTATGAAGATTTTTGCAGCACTTGCAGCGGTTGTTTGCATGGCATTTTTTGCAGCGCCGACTGCGCAGGCACAAGCAAATCAACAAATTGGCTATGGCATACATTCGGCCGACGGACTCGGCGCTCATGTATTCTATGCTGTTTCATCCACACTCCATGTGGGTTCGGGTATTGGGCTGTCAATCCAGGAAGGCGCTAACCGATTCATGCTGGAACCGTATGCCAAGTTGTTCCTTGGTTCCGGTGGAACCGTCAGTCCGTTTATCTTTGGCCAGTTTAACATCATGTTTGGTGACTAGGAAGGATCGGGACTTGAATTCGGTGCCGGGTTACAGTCATGGGTATCCAGCAATGTAGGCATTTTTGGCTCGCTTACCGTTCTGGATCTTGGTCTTGACCCCAGCTACACCAGGTTTGGTACTCTGTACCCGTGTGTTGGTGTTGAGTTTGTGCCCTAACAACCAAGTGCAGTCCGTACACGCTCTGCATCGGCAGACGTGTCAACGGCAATCAGCCGGCTGGTGCTTAAGCAGCATGTAAAAACGGCACCCGCCTCAAACAATCGCAATTGTTCCAATTTTTCAGCCCTCTCCGATTCGGAGGGGGCTTTTTGTGTGTGCCAAAGCAGGCTTCTCCAGCGATAGGCATACAACCCAAGGTGCTTCCAGGGAGTTTGTACGGGCTGACGCGAGAATCCGGTTGCGATGCCATTCTCGCTAATAACAATTTTTACAACTGAGTTGTCTGCCCGCTCTTCTTCGGCCAGCGGGTAGTATGCGGTGGCTACATCGGCGGTGCTCTGCTCCAGACTCTTAACCAGGGCGTCAACAAGGGTGGGTTGCAACAGGGGTTCATCACCCTGGATGTTTACCACAATGTCAGGCTGCAATCCGCGCTGTATTACCGCTGCATAACATCGGTCGGTTCCGCTTTCCAGTGCGGGTGAGGTAAGCTCAACATCCGCACCAAAGCCCCGGGCTACTGTTTCAATCCGCTCATCGTCGGTAGCAATAATCACTGCGTCAAGATTTTGTGACCGCACTGCTGCCAGCCACACCCGTTCCAGCATGGTTTTCCCACAGAGGTCAATCAGTGGCTTACCGGGAAGTCGTTGCGAGGCATATCGCGAGGGGATGACGCCAATGCGTAAAGGACTGTTGCTCATCCCAAAACACGTGGTACCTTGAAGAATGCTTCATTCCTGGACGGTGCGTTGTGTAATGCTTCTCTGGCCGTTAGACACTCGCCGGCAACGTCGGCTCGTGTTTCACAGGCTTGCAGGTGTCCTGGTGGTGTGCCCAACGGAGCATTACCGTCGATTGCTGAAATCGTCCCCACATATTCCACGATGGATGAGAATTCCTCAGCCACGGTATCAAGTTCAGTATCAGTAAAGTGAAGGCGGCACAGCCCGGCAAGGGCTTGAATATCGTCACGTGTCATGCTGCAAAGTTACGTGTGAGACAATTGCCGATCGAATGTGTTCCACAAATTCGTTCTGCTGGTCACGTCCGGCCGTAGCATCCAGACTCAGAGCCGGCATAACAATCAGGTTAACGGTGCCTCCGCTTACACGGTAGGTCCGGGCCGGCATGATGGTAGCCGTACCAACAATGGCAACGGGCCGTACGGCAACAGAGCTGCGCATTGCAAGCGTTGCAACGCCACGCTTAAACGGGCCGGGCTGCCCGTCGGCACTCCGTGTGCCTTCAGGGAACACCAGTACCGAGGTACCGGATCTGATCGTTCCGGCAGTGGCGTCGATAGCACTGTTGGCGTCGCGCGCCTTGGTTCTGTTAATGGGAATAAACGGACTGTACTTTAAACACCATCCAAAAATCGGAATACGCTCCAGTTCCTGCTTGTACATGATTCGTACGTTGTCGGGCAGGTATGCCAGCACCACGGGAATGTCGAACAACGAACTGTGGTTTGCGGCATAAATGTATCGTTGTGCGGGATGATATTCGGTTTTGCCAGGTGTTGGACCGGCGTGCAAATGTGAATTCGTACCGGGTTCAGTCAGGATAACTCTGACACCGGCTAAACGAAGCAGTACTCTGGACCACGAGCGGGCATACCGGTAAAACACATCCTTGTCCCGGAACAAGACCATGTGCACCAGCACGGTAACTGAATACACTATTGTTACCAGGGGTATGACGAAAAAAACTGAAAGCGTACGCATATTCGCAAACCTCGTATCAAACTCTTATCCAACCAAGAACAATTATGCCCGGACTCGAAGATCTTTCAAAACTGCTTGGTTCTGACACTAAAAAGCAACCCACACCCGAAAAAAAACGCGGCTACGATGGACAGATCATGGTCATCAAGGTGCGCACCGAAAAGCGACGCGGAAAGCCGGTGACGATCGCATGGGGCTTTCAGTCGAAACCGGCAGAGCTTGCCGAGCTGCTGGCGCTGTGTAAGCGCATGCTGGGCTCGGGCGGACATGTAACCGACAATGCGCTGGAATTCCAGGGTGACCACGTTCAGAGGGTAAAGGAGCTGATCAGATCTCAGGGCTATGCTGTTCAGAAGTAGTGCGGGCTTCAGGGCAGGATGCATCCCGGGTTCAGTCCCACGGTATAACGGTTCAGCTCCCTGCCGTCGGGACTAAACTCAATAACTTCACCGTCGGTTAAAAAGCCGCGGGCATTACCCACGAGGATGGTGTTGGACGCAGGGTTGTACGTCATTGAATACCAGCTATCACGCAATAAACCCGATGTATGAGATGCAACAGGCTGTGGTGCAGCATTCCCTGCGGTTAGTTTGTCAATACCGTTACGATGCAAAACGTACACCTCGCCGGTTCCCTGGTTCAGGCTTAACGCATGAGCTGCAGGAAAACGCCATTGCTGTACGATGGTGTCGGCGCGGACATCAATCAGCACAACGCCTCCCAGTGAGTCAGCAAGGCTAGGCAGGTTTCTGTAACTGCACCACACTCTGTTCCGTGCTTCATCGGCAACGAGCATAGCTGCATTGGGGAGTCCGGCAATCGTGTCTTGTACCAACATACTGGCGGTGTTTACTACTACAACCGATCCTGCACCCGGTTCAGTATACCGAAGGTCGCCCATACCACTTAATGCCACGTACAGCTTCCCGCGCACAGCCGCCATTCCTTCGGGAGCAGGTCCAACATGGATTGCCGGCAGCGTAACCTTTCGCGTGTCCAAATCAAGCTCAGTTATCGAGTCATCATTCAGGTTACTGCACCACAGCTTACGTCCCCGAACGCACAACTTGAACGGCTTCTGCATTCCGGGCATATCAACCATCCCCGTCAGCTCGCCGGTTTTTTTATGTACAAACAGAATCTTCCTTGTTGTGTTTACAGCGATAATCAGAGTGTCGGCATCGGCAACCATGTGGGTAGGATTGTCACCTATGCTAATATTGTTTACGTAGCGGAGGGCATCGCGAACCACGGTCCCGCTTAAGGCAATGTTGCTTAGTGAAGAATTATTCTGCATCCAGAGACCTTCGCACAGCACCCATATCCCGTCCGGCGAAACCGTGCCGTTCCCTGCTTCCGGGACGGTAGGTGTAGGAAAACATCCGGTGAGTAACACGCAGACAAGGAGTGCTATGGCCTTCCAGCGTAACCTCACGGCAAACAATACCTGACTCACCGCAGCACCTTTAGCGTCTGAACGGTATTATCAGCGTCGAGGGTCACGAGCAAACACTCTGCGGGCAGGTGATACATGGGTATGTTGGTAATCCCCCCGGGAACCGGCATCTGCTGCAACAAACGTCCAGCCGTATCATGAATGTACAGTGTGCCGCCGGTCCGAACAGTAGTCTGCACGATTGCCGTACGTGTAATGCAAGCCAGTGCTGTAGCGGTTGGTGCCGGTGCAGTGTGGTAGCACAGCACTGCATCAAGATCAAAACCGCTGATGGTTGGGTCGTAGTATGGGTGGCGTTTGTTGGCAAGGATCATCGCACACAGATCGCGGATGCGGATCCAACGAACAGAATCGGCACCGATCGATGCCAGGTCGAACACATCGCCACCGCCGCTGCCGGGTGTTGTGTGGTTTGAATGGTTCGTAGGCGTTCGTCCGGCACATCCCTCCAGCGTGAGTGAATCAAACGGGAATACATGCCAGTCCGTACCGTTGGTGCTGACGCTGATTTCGGCCGGTTCGGCAAAGACCTTCCCCAGCGGACCCACAAAGACGTTTTCGAAGATGGTAAAGTCGGGTCCGGGTCCGTCAACAAGAACGTAATTTTTAATACCAACGATGATTTCGCCGTCCAAACCCAGAGCACAGATTTCACGTGGGTCCAATGTTGGTACGGTATCGTTTGCACCGGCATCCGGCCCCCTGAAAATGTTCATCGGGAAGAAGGCAGGCCCTCTGCCAACGGCCTCGCCCCTACCGGGGGTAAATCGCAACACAGTATCAATCTGCTGCTGAGCCTTTGCCGTAACTGATACAAGCAGCGCTATCACAACAATCAGTATTTTTATCATCATGGCAGAACCTCAAGGACAATTCTGGCTGACCGCCCCGGCATTGGATAGCCCCGTACCACCTGATAACGGGTATCAAGAATATTATCGCAGCGAAGTTGTACCGACCCTTTGAGCGAATCTCCGGAATAGCGTGTTCCCACAACAACGGTGGCAAGGTGATATGATGGCAGTACGTTTAGTACATCGCCTCCGGCCTGAGCGTAGCGATACCCGGTGTAGCTCCATTCGCCCCGGGCAAATACGTCAGCACCGTCCCAGCTTACAACACCGTGGACGGCTTCCACGGGAACATACGGGATCGGCGTACCGTCAACCCCCGGGCGCCCGGTATGGTCACGCATGTCCTGGACATTGTAGTTACACTGCAGCGACAGACCGGTACCCGGGATGGTGCAACCAATGCTGTACTCGGCGCCAACACCTGTTGCCCTGCCAACGTTAAAGGCGCTGGTCAGGACAGGGCTTAGTGGTATGCTAACAATCAGGTCTGAAAATAGTGTCCCATACGCCGATGCATCAGCCCACAGCCACCAAACGGGCTGCCAGCGAACTCCCGTTGTTACTGCAGTGCTGCGTTCCGGCAGTAGTTCTCGATTACCGTAATTAAATAAGTATAATTCGTTAAATGACGGTGGCCTGTACCCGCTTCCAACATGCAGGCGCACAGCCAGATTTGTGTCGGGCAGCCAGGCAAGCCCCGCACCGGCGGCAACCGCACCGGGAACATCGGAATACCACTCACCCCGAAGTGATGCTTCGACTTCCATGTGTGGCAGCGAAGCCGAAAACCGATACGCAGCAGCTCCCTGGTGTCGGGATGCCATACCCCCCAGCTCCGGTTGCAGCTGGGTATCGGTTAACAGTGCCGTACCGGCACTGACGCGTGCTTCGTGAATGATATCGTTTTTTATCAGTAGCGCCTGTACGTCGGCAACTGTTTCTACGGACGTGTAGTGGGCCTTGATACCCTGCGGACCCACGAATGTTGCCAAAGCATCAGTATAGCGGGCATTCAGGTAGCGCAGGGCAACTCCGGTGTTCACCTGCCATCCTCCATTCTTAAACAACTGGAGCTTTGCCTGGCCCAGAATATCGGAATTAATCAACGAGGCTACTGACTCAACTGCAACATCCGGCACCACGGCACCGGGAACACCCCGCTTGGTGGTTTGTGCAACCAGTGTGACAGCCAGGTTGCGTGGACCCTCGATGCGGACAATACCCGAAAGCGTTCTCACCCGCGCATTGTCGCGGGTGAGATACATCTGTTCGTTATGCAGGAAGAACGGATAGTTGTAGCTGCCGGCCGACGAGTATGCCTCAAGCCCGGCTCCCGCTTTCCACTCGGTACCGCGCACGGCACCCTGCAGTAACGTTCGCCACGTTTCGAACGAACCTGCGCCTGCCTCAAGGCGCACCGGATTGTCCGGAATGGCAACCGTTAGCTCTACCGTTCCCGTCATCGCATTCGCCCCTGCGGTTGAACCTAAAGCCCCTTTCCGAACATCAACACTGCGAATAAACGATATTGGTATGGTGCTGATATCCACGCCACCATTCTGCACGGTATTCAGGCGCATCCCGTCGAACAGCACCAGCGCCTGTGCAGCACTCCCGCCCCGTACCGAAATGGTGCTCATGCTTCCGGGTCCGCCGTACTGCTTTACAAACAAACCACCAACATCCGACAGAATGTCCTGAAGCTGGTAAGGGGCTTTGGCACGAATGGCCGCATAATTCACATGGTAAACATCGGTAATAGTCCGAAGATAATCGGATGAGTCTCTGCTTCGGGTAATCAGTACCTTCTGCGCCGTAACCGACCGCAGCACAGAATCAGCGTGGGCTCGGGCAGCAACGGGCATGCTATGAAGGTACAGTACAACAAGAAGCAGCAACGGCAGTACCGATTGTTTACTGCAACAGCGGATGGACATACCACAAAAATATGTGATGCGGAACGGGGACCTTACGGCGTCCACCGCAGGCCTACATAGCCCATACGCGGTGACGTGGGACCCCATGCCAGCGAAGCATCGAAAAACTCCGAATAGGGTGCATCTGCGGCAATAACAGGATCATCCTGAATAAAGTTAGTAAGGTTTTCGGCACCGGCATAGAGTTCGAATCCGGGTAGCCCACGCCAGGTAACCTGTGTATTGATACGCCAGAAACCAGGGTACTCGGTGCTACGCTGATATGCGGCGGGATTCCCAGCCGTTGTGGGAAGCCTGCCGGAACCGTTATAGTTACCGGAAGCATCCAGCGTCCAATCATTTTCCGGGCTGTCCCACGTTGCCGTAAATAGCCAGCGATTTCTGCTTACCATTGGTGCCATTTGCTGTGTGCCACCCGTGGGAACCTGAACGTTAACGCCGCGCCATGCTACAAGCACATCAAATCGCTGCACCGGCGAAATCAGCGCCTGCAACATAACGTGTTGCGAATAGCTGCTGCCTGACAGATTGGTAACCCACAATTCATGAACGTCCCTGTCAAAGTCAACCACTACACGGTTGTTGAACCGGGTGTAGAACACCTCGCCGTCCAGCGTAACCGGACGTCCGAACACTTCCATGGCATGGGTAACCGAGAAACCTGCATTCCAGCTTTTTTCGGGCCGAAATGCAGTGTCAAGATGAAGTGTCCGCGAGTTGATGTACGCGCTCAGATTCTCAGTCACGACGGTGGGCACGCGCCAGCCGGTACCAATGTTTGCCCTAAGGGTGGTAAGGGTTGCCACCTGCCACTTGGCATGAAATCGTGGAGTAACCTGGGTACCGTACAGGTTGTGAGCATCGGCTCGCAGGCCACCAACAAAGGTCAGCGCACGTACCGGTTGATATGTGGCCTCGGCATAGGCGCCGGGAACATGTTCGGTACGACTGTTATCGTAACGGAAGTTACGGGTTGCGGTGGTGTCGGTAAGCAGTTCCGTCACGTTGTCGTACAAGTAGGATAAGCCGGCATTGATTTTTAATTCCCGGCTAAATCCCAGAACAAACAGAGTACGGAAGTTAAACGTATTCTGGGTGCTTTCAAGGTTGCGCGGACCAAACACAGACTCCTGCCGGTGCGTCGAGCCATTCAGCGTAAAGGCCAGACCACTCTCATCATAGCCGTCAAACAAATCAATAAAGCCAAACTTGGCAAAGCCGTCAACCCGGCGGACATTGGTTTCGATGGCGTACCGCGGAAGTCCGCCGGCCGGCGCAAGCTGTCCGCTCGTGTACGTATCGGCCAGTCCTCTGATAAAGAACTGTCCCTCGGTTTCATCGTTGTTAAACTGCCAGCGATGAATCAGGTTAATACGCTGAATCTCGGGCGAATCCTGAAAATTATCATGATTGTTATCAATATCGCCCTGCTGAATACCGGCGTGAAGCATCGTCATGGTGGACAGTTCATCCGTTATGGCCTGGGTTCCGTATCCGTTAAACTCAAACCGGTTCATACTGCTTCCGTACAGATTAAAAAACCAGGGCCGGGCAGTAAGGGGCTCATGCAAGGCCACATTGATCTGTCCGGTTTGCCCTTCGTATCCAGCAGCCACTGACGATGCACCCTTTGAAATGCTGATGTTATCCATAAAAGGACCAGGGATGTGATCGAACCCGTACGGCATTTCCAGCGATCGTATCAGGGGTACGGCTTCTACCATTACCTGGGTATATAAACCGCTCAGTCCAAGCATCTGTATCTGGCGCGCACCGCTCACGGCATCAGAAAAACTGACTTCCACGCTTGGGCTCCGCTCAAAGCTCTCGGCCAGCGAACAGCATGCAGCCCTGCGCAGCTCGCGCGATGAAACAACTTCAGTGCGGACCGGTGCCTGGCTGATACGAGCCTGTTCGGCCTCGATTTGAATGCGATCCTTGGTAACGGTGCGGATACTGTCCTGATCACCGTGATCATGTCCGTGATGATCCTGTGCCGCCACGTTCATGGCCAGCACTGTAAAAGCCAATAAGCTAACTCTTGCTACGACGTTCATTTGTAAAACCTCCAGAACAGTTAATAAAATTATTTATCAAACAGTTTGAAGATTCTATATCCTGAGCGGCACCTCAAGCGGGACACTGATGCAAAGCCCCTTTTCATTGTCAGTACCGATACCTGCTGAACCTGATACTCCAAGGCAGAACTCCCATACGTTCGAGACCGGTGCCAGGACGGCTTCCAATGGAGCAGGTACGGCATCAGGGGCAGTATAAATTCTGTTCAGACTCTGTGCTTGATCCAGGGCGGTAAATCGGAGCATGTCATCGCAGCAATCATCCGTACTGTTACCGGTATGGTGATCAGGCTTGTCGGCGCAGCAGTCATCGGCAACGTCTGCACCTTCATCGTTCGTGCAGCAGCCATCATCTGCCGGCTGTTGTTCAGCAGCACATTCGCTTGCGGTACAGCCACTGGTACACACATGAACCAGGTGCGGTATGCCGGCAATGCTGAGCACCAGGAACAGTGCCAGAAGCAGTGAGAATGATTTGCGAACAAGTGACATTGCGCAAAGATAAAGGTCAGACCAGGTTTTGGATGGTCAACCGATGTATCGTACAAAGGGGTGGTTTACAACGTAACAGACCGTACACAGTGCTTGCACGGCAGGCACACCTGACGCACAGGTTGTTCCAAAATTGGAAACGGGCGGTCCAGTGCCGGACGATCTAAAAGTCAAACAGGTCGCCCAGCAGTCCTTTGCGCTTCTTGTGGTGGTACTCATCGTGATGACGGTGCTGCGGTTTACTGTAGTGCTCATCAGAGTATGACTGACGCTGTGGCTGAACCGAGCGCTCGATAATCTTATCCAGTTCGCCACGGTCCAGCCATACTCCGCGGCATTCCGGACAATAGTCGATTTCGACGCCTGAGCGGTCAGTCATGACAAGGTTTACGTTACAGTTCGGACACTTCATGGGTACCTCTAAGTTGGTGATTGGTAACGGACGGCACTATGGTACCAAAAAGGTGCACACCGTATGCCGCCAATATACAACGGCGAACGGTTAATCACCGGGAGTGCCCGAACCGGGGCCTGGACCGTGAGTTCCAGTATTGCAAGGATCCAGCGAACCTCCCTACCTCCTACCTAACAGTCCGTACTATTTCGAAGGCAGAGTAAATATTTTTACTGCATTCGAAACCGGTTTCAGGCTTTTCAGATACTGATAAATCGAAGCCAAATCCTGTTCCGTCATCCCCGCATACATCGTCCACGGCATTATGGTTTGCAAATCTGCCGGACCTACACGCGGCGGTATGTAGCCACTGTCGGCAAACGCCTTAAAGTGCAGAACAAACTGCTCCTGTGTCCACCCTCCGATACCGGTTATTACGTCGGGTGTAATATTCGCCGATCTCAGAACGGCCCCGTTGGGGAAACGCATTTCGAAGCCTCCGGCAAAGGGCTCGCCCACAGGCTTACCTTGCTCCATCTTGGTATGGCAGTCATAACAGCCGGATGCCGTAACCAGATACTTGCCGTACGCCACAGTGTTGGAGGGTGACGGACGGGTTGAGAACACCGGTTTTGCCGGAATGGTATTGATGATAAAGTTCATCGGGAAGTCAGACTCCGAAGGTTCGGTATCAAACTGTATTGGCTGCAGAGTACGGATGTAGGCAATCACGTCCTCGATATCACGCCTGTCCAACTGTCCAAAGTTGTGATGGGGCATAATTGAGAACAATGCTCTTCCATCTTTTGAAACCCCTGCCGTAATTGCCCTGAAAATCTCACCGTCAGTCCAGCTTCCCAGGTGGTGTGGTGTAATGTTATTGGCCACGTACTTGCCCGGGAAGCCCATGGTTTGGTCGAACCTCTCGCCGCCTTTGCCAATGGTGCCGGCAACCGGCGGGCCAGAGAATACACTCCAGTCCCTGGTAGAGTGGCAATCGGCACACACCATCACGTGGTTTGCCAGGTAGCGCCCGCGCTCCACGTTTTCCGGTGCCTTAGCCACCGTCAGCACAGGTGGTTCACCAACGGACGGAAGCATGGTCTTTACATAGGTTAGCACTGCAATGATGGCCAGGGCAAGTGCACCAATAACATAGACTGTAATTTTCAATGCTTTCTTCATAATGCTTTCTCCTAACAACAGCAATCTGTCCAGCCGATCACCATGGTTTGTACTCTGGCATGGGTCGGCACACGGCTGCAATATACATCTGACCGTATACTTTGTTATTGTATAAATCGGTCATCAAAAAGCGGATGCCAGAATATGCCCGGGAATTCCATTTGCAGCTTTTTGATATCTACCTGGTGTAAATCCGGTAAACGTTTTAAACTCCCGGATAAAGTGAGCCTGGTCATAGTACCCGGATTCCAGGCCGATTTGCGAGAGAGAGCCGTGCTGCTGATGCAGTAGGTAGAGTGAAGTAAGGTACCGGTTATAGATAATCCAGGATTCGGTATTCATGCCCAGCCATTCGTCTGCAAGGCGCCGCAGATGTCTGTCGGAAACATGATGGACATCGCACAGGCGTTGCACTGTTAAACCACAGAACTGCTGTGAGCAAAACAGTTCCTGCATCTCGCGGGTAGTGCTGCGCAGTGCTGAATGCGAAATCATATCGTGCAGCCACGTACGGATGAAGGTAACCTGTTCGGTAAAACACTGTGTATCCGCAATCTGTCTGCCCAGGGCGGATAGCGCCCTGCATACACTGTCACCTTCAACAACGGAATTAGCAAACTGTTTTGGAGAAACGTTAAACAGACCCCTCATGCCGATGGCATTCATCTGGATTCCAACAAATTGCTGGGTTCCGCTTTTAATCAGGTTAAACGGTCTGGAATTTATGCCGTTGACAAAGCATGGCGGTAAAACCATCCTTGTTCTGCGAGCCGGGTTTACATAAACAACACTATCCGACGAATTGAAAATTATTTCAACTGTCCCTTTGGGTAGAATAATCTCCCTTCGGGGTTCGGGTCCTGCCTCGGTTATCCGCCAGATGCTTATGATAAACTGTTTTTCAGTGTCATCGGCTGGTACGTAGATATTGGCAGTATTAGGCATGGATGTTGGATGCCAGAAATGATGATGTTTGTAGTAGAAGCCAGAACATGTGATCCACCAGGACAATACCCAACTCAATTCTTGTATGCAGCCCGAAAATCATGGACCGTTTTTTCTTCGTCTCGCAGCCAAATAAAAATACAGTCTTCAACATATTCGTCGGCAGCATACCCGTAAATTTCCCGTAAAAACCCGTATGGCATTTCTTATCGGCATACAGGTTCACATATCGTAAAAAAAAACCTATCTTTGCACCTGATGAAGATCTTCGTGGCCCTCATAATGCTTTTTGTGGCTGGATCGGTTGCTTACGCAGCCGACGACGTGGTGGATTATCTGAAAGCCAGGTCCAGTGGTGACAAGATTTATCTGGAATGGCGATCGGCCTCCGAGACCAACGTTGTCCGCTATGAAATCGAGCGTGCCGGCAAGGACGGGATATTCCGCTACGTTGCAGCCGTCAGTGCCAAGGGCTCGATGAGTACCTACGAGTACTCGGATGATGAAGCCTTTCGCAAGCCTGATGGTGCGCAGTTAGCGTCGCTCTACTTCACCTATCGCCTACGGATCATTTACAAGGATAAGCCGGCCGATTACAGTGTTACAGCCGGTGTAAACCATAATGTTAGCAGTATCCGACGCACGTGGGGAATGATCAAGGAAATGTTCCGGTAACCGGCTGTTGGCGCATGGTGCCGATCATACTCCTGCTGGTCCTGATCATTCCGGTTGCAGCCACCGCCCATAATCACACCTCACCGCGATGCGGGTTTGAGACTGCATTTGGCATACCCGGCGTTCACACCCTGCCATACGGTACCATTTTAAATACCCGTCCAACCACCTTGCCGGAGACAGCCGAATCGGCTGACGGCAGCTTTCGGGTACATTACATCCGCAGCGGACCCGATGCCGTACCCGCAGATGATATCAACCACAACGGGATACCGGATTTTGTTGATGAAGCCCTGGCAGCCCTCACCTACTCCCGGGAGCAGTACATTGCCATGGGATACCGCGTGCCACCCGGTGATGGCGGTGCAGGTGGCTCGGATGCCATTGATGTGTACATGCGTGACCTGAGTACCGCAGGTCCTTCGGGTCAGGGTTTGTATGGTCTCACGTCGCCTGATACCCGGATTTCGCAGACAACGCCACCACGGTTTACCTCGTTCATTGAGGTTGACAATAATTTCTCGGCTGATGACAGAAACAGCAGTGGCGGCATCGTGTACGGCACAACAGGCGTGAACGGCTTACGGGTAACCTGCGCCCACGAACTGTACCATGTGTTTCAGTCCGGCTCATACGGCGTCTTCCAGGTTCAGCCAATGATCTACGAGTTTACTGCAACACTCATGGAACAACTCCTGTATCCCACCATCCCTGACTGGGTTAGTTACACCTCGAAACTGTTCACCAGACCGGCGGAATGGCCGTTTGGAACATCATCCGGCATCACCGGCTACGTGTGGGGTTTCTGGGGCCAGGTTGTGTACAACTCACCGGCGCGTAATGCCATCCTTGACATCTGGAATCAGATTTATAACGGCACGTATCCGATGCAGGCATTTGTTAATGCTATCGACGCTAACGGCACATCGCTGCGGGACGTTTTTTGCAACTCACTCCCGTTGTTCTATGCTACCGGCTCGCGATCTGTAGAGACTGACGGACTACTGTTCTCAGCAGATCTGCCGGAAATCCAGCTTGGCATTGACGCTCCGGCAGAGCCCCCTTCGACGATGGCCACGGGCAATCTGCGAGCCTTTGAAGTACGTGCTTTCCGGTATAGTCTGCCCAATGCAGATGGCAACGGACGAGTGAGTGCTGCCATCGTTGTAACATGGCCAGATGCCGAGGCATTTGTTCGTTCAAATCCTAACGAACAAAATCCGTTTACAATTATCGTTACTAATTCACCCTTGCCATCGGATATTCCGATTGCCGGAACAACGTGGGGCGTGCGTATCACTCCATCCAACATCTGCGCATGGGTTCAGGGATCGGCAACGCACCACGTCGAAGCCCCCTACCCTAACCCGGTACGGCTATCGCAATCTACAATCATCAACATTCCCGTTAACGCACAGCCGGGCGAAAACGTCGAAGTAACCCTGCTGACATCCGATTTTATTGGCATTGCAACGTTTCGTACCACTGTGATTTTAGACGATGTACGCCCCGTTGCCCGCATCGAACTTTCACCCACACTGCAGAACGGTCCGTACCTGTTGCGCATCCAGACCAACTCAGCTACAACACTCACCAAATGTATGATACTGCGATGACGGAATTAACGGGCAAGGGGCTTAGCAAGGCGTTTGGGAAGCGGGTACTGTTCAGCGACCTCAGTCTTGATGTTGCAGGCGGTGACTGCCTTGGCCTGATTGGTCCCAACGGCTCGGGCAAGACAACGCTCCTGAAAGTTCTTGGCGGAATAATCAGTGCTGATACAGGAACACTACAACTGAGAATTGACAGCAAGCCGGCAGAGCCGGTGATTAGCCACGTTGGTGTGGTTGCTCCGTGGTTACGTATTTATGAAGAGTTTACGGTTGCCGAGCTCATGCAGCACGTTCTCCGGCTGCGTGGCCTGAATGTTAATAACAATACGATTCACGAAGTGCTTGAAACCATGGAATTACGGCTTCGTGCTGCCGATGAGATCAGGCTGCTCAGTAGCGGACTGCGCCAGCGACTCCTGCTGGCACTTGCTGTTTTGCCTAAACCGGCTCTGCTGCTGCTGGACGAGCCTTCGGTAACCCTTGATGCTGGCGGACGAGCGCTGGTGTCCCGCGTAATACAGCAACACCGCCACGAGGGCGGTGTTGTACTACTGGCTACAAATGATGATTTCGAAATTGCGCTGTGCAGCCGTACCTATTCGTTAAGCAGTACCGCTGCATCCAACATGTAATTTACTGCTTGGATTGCTGGAATACCGGACTCTTGCTTTCCTTAACAAAACCATAGGCCCGGATATCAAGCGTGGGGTGCTCAGGATGGCTGGTTTTGCACTGAGCCAAGGCACTGAATTGTCCGGCCATCGACGGTACAATCGTTGCGGTAAGATCAAACGACTCGTGTGGTTTCAGCTCGATTTTACTTTTTTGGCTAAGAACCATACCATTGTCGGACGTGAAATCAGAAAACGTGATCGGGATATCCGAGTTGTTGGTAATCTTTACCGTGTTGTTTGATTTCTGACCAATTTCCAGGTTCTGAAATGCAAAGTAAACGCTGGGTGTAAGCGAAATCGCGCGCTGGATATCGGCCTTTAAAAAGAGATACGAAACATGAGCATTGGTGTCAGTCCCTGCAGGGATAGGGGTACCCTTTGTTCTGTACGCATCCAGAGCATCAAATGCATCCTGGTCCATCCATCTAACGGTGATTGACTTTGTAATAGCGCCTTGCTGTGCCGGGCTGATGTTCAGTTTTACGCCCATAGTGCTAACGTCGCCCGACGTTAGCTCCATTTTATCGGGATCGGTTTTTGTACAACCGCATCCGGGTTTAACTTCTACAATCTTGAGTGGCTTATTGCCAACATTCTTCATTTTGATTGTTGCTTCAAGGTGTCCGTCGGCCGGTGGCTTTGTTTTGCCCCAGTCATAGGTTTCACCACCAATTATTTCCAGCTTTGAATGTGGTGCTGCATCAGTAGCGGTTGTGCCTTGCGAAAAACCAAGTGTCGTAGTCAGTACAAACACCGCGCAGGCTGTTAAAAGTGAACGCATTGTTCCTCCGGAAATCACTAAAATGTGTCGGTTAGTTCAAAAAACCTGTGTTTTTAACGAACAACCAACGTAAAAATTACATTTTCAACGATACATAGGTGCTACAATCCCTTGGAAAGTTGCACACCGAATGAAAGTTCCAGAAAGCGCCAGGATTGTGACGCTGCCAGATTATTCAGAGGTAGTGAAATCTGTAAAAACGGCGAAATCACATAGCGGCCGGTTATCGGAACATCGTACATCAGCCGCACGGCAGGCTCGAATACCAGTGGTGCTACATTATCGAAAACTGCCGTCTCAATTGTCCGCTCCCTGCTGCCCGTACCGGTAAACGTAACGTCGGCTGGTGCCACGATTGCCTCTGTCAGTGTTGCCGGGGCCGCCACAGCCACGTGTGCCCGTAGTTCAAGGCCAACGCTAAACGGCGTTTGAAACAAGCGGGTGCGTGCCTTTGCGGCAAGCGTCAGGTAGGTGATGGTGGACGTTAACCGGTATTCGGTCACCAACTCCTCCACCGCATCGGCCGACGTCCGGAACGGCAGTGTATCACCTCCGGTTCGCAGTTCCGACATCAGCGTGAACAAACCCAAGCCCCCTCCCACTGCCAGTGAGGGCTGCAGCCACGACTCGGCAGTAATCATCAGGCGCACAGGGATGCCTGTGCCCGACGTAAACTCGCAGCATGGCAGCACCTGTTCAGAGTACACCATTGACGCTGTTTGACGGGCGTATCCTGCCGCCACCTCGGTTCCAATGTACACCGTTGGCATAATCTGCGGCGATCTGGCTGACCATTCCCACTGGTATCCCTGCGGATAGGCATTCCCAGCGGCGGTGACCAGGAATACGGCCAGGATGACAGTGAATTTCATGGTCGCACCACCGTGACTGAGTTGCGGCGGACTCCCTGTGTTGCAACGAACAAATACAGTCCCGGCGGCAATAGTGCCATTGATGTGCTGATGACTGCTGACTCCGCCAACTCCGTGTGAAAAACCTGCGTACCCCACACATCATAACCATAAACTTTTATAGGACCATCATACGCAGCCTGAACAGCAATCTGCACGTTGTCGAACACCGGGTTGGGCGAGGCCGCCATCCGCAGTGTTCCGCCCACACCGGCTTTGTATTGTAAACCACAGATACTATCGGTGCTGAACGTTCCGCTGTGGGTTTCAACCGTAAAAATATTGTCGCATCCGGCATTTCCGAATTTTGTGGTACCTGCATCAAGTGTCAGTTCGGTTGACACGTTTTGTCCAAGGTATGTATCAAACAACAGCACCACAAACGTATCCCGCTCTTTAAACGAACCATTAGCCGACTGTTTGATTGTTACCACACCGCGCGGCATCTCGGCATCCATTAAAAACTGCGATCCTTCCGACGCTGTTTTGTTGGTCACGGATCCGCGGTAGCGCAACTGACGCGGATCGAATGTCAGTACGATGGATGAATTCTGAGCCATTCTGATTTTGTTGCCATCCACCACCACAGGAAGCTGCAGCAGTGTTCCCGGGCGCAGTGATGAGCTGCCTACCTGCACCCGCAGGGTATCGGCAGGAACCGAACTCCCCGCTAACGGGATACGGACTGGCGACCCGATTGCTGAGCTGTGAACCACAAGGCTGGCCTCCAGCAGCTCTGGTTGCAATGGCGCATACCGTAGAACAAACTCCTGTGAAGCACCCACGGCAATTGCCGGTATCTGTGTAGAAGGACTGCACGTTACCGCCGCACCGAACGGCTCGACCGTTACGCTGTCGATCCGCAGAATGATATTGCCGGTATTGCTGATGGTAAGCCGTTGTTCCGAGATTGGGGTGCAGGCCGGCTGCTGAACCACCGCACCAAAATCCACCGTGCCGGGAACAACGTCGATCCGTGGTTTTCTGGCAAAGCCGCGCAGCACAAACACAATCCTGTCGGCACCATCGGGCACACCTTTTATCGGACGGTGTGCCAGGTTGCTTGTTACAACGTAGCGTGCTTCGTGCACACCACCCTGTACCGGGTTAAACACAATCTGCAGCGTATCGGTATCGTTGGTTGCAATGCCAGAGCCCCCTTCCATCAGCTTTTGCTGAATGGTAAACGCCTGCACATCGGCGGGACTGCCTTCCAGTGACTCACTATCATAACCAATGTTAATATTGCCGGTATTGCGGACAACAATTCGTGCTGTTTTCCCACCCGACCCATCGGCATTTACATCGCCAAAGTCAATCGTATCGCCCCGTACCGTTACCGGTGGCGGCATTCCCGACGCATTGTCAACCTGCAGTTGCTGCACCACGCCGGTACCTGACAGTCGCACCTGCAAACTATCGGTATTGCTGGTAGGATTAGGCCGGTACACAATTGTAAACACCGCGCTGTCGGTACCGGCATTATGTGGTTTATAGCGAACCTCCCACCGGAGCATATCCTTGGGAGCCAGCACCGGAGCGGGCAGAGTAGGAACAACGAATTCCGGATCGCCCACCACGCTGGTCAGGAACTTCAGATCCTGTGCAACCACCGGAATCGTCAACATTGATGCGTTTGTAACCGGATACTGTTGTGAAGGGGGCTGAGGCGCCGGATTCACATACACGCTATCGAAATTAATTTCGGTTACGACCGAGGCTACGGCATACCGTGTTTTAAGCGCTTGCAGCAGAAACCGTTTAAACGCTGCCGGACCCAGAGAGTCGCGCACCAGTACCACCCGGAGTTCGAGCAGAGCTTTAGCGGTAACATCCGGTGGGAATGTGGGATTGTTTTTAAACGCACCGTACTCAACCTCGAATTCGCCTGTATCACCGGGCGGGATATGGTACGGAAGTCCACCGATACGGTAGAACTCTTCCTTGCGGGGGTGTTCGGGTGGAACATCGCGGGTATTCACAATCAGGTAGTACGGCTCGGCAAGAGAGTTGGTAGCCAGGATGGCAACCGGCTCCGTCTCGTGGTTAACCACGTAGAACGTCTTCCGTACCGGGAAGCCCTCAAGGGTAACGCCGAAATCCATGACCGTATCACCACGGTTGTTGGGATTCCAGAAAACATCAACAGCGGGTTGAGCACCCAAGGGGCAGGACGTCAGCCACATCAACAGCAGGAGGCACACAAGGGCCACACTGCGTTTTACCATGATGCCAGCAGATTGGTGATAAGGGTTGGCAGAATACCAAGGACGACGGTTGCCGTGGTACACACTGCCACGGTAACTGCCGAGGTGCCCGACGGTGGCTGTACCGCCGAATGTTCGGCATCCTGAAAATACATTTTTACAACCAATCCAAGGTAGAACCATACCGATATCACTGACGATGCAACTGCAACAATGGTAAGCCACGTAAAACCGGCATCAATTGCTGCGATAAACAACAGGTACTTGCCAAAAAAGCCGGCAAGGGGCGGAATACCCGCCAGCGAAAACATAAAAATAGCCATCGCCGCGGCTAACGGTGGATTCCGTTTTGACAGACCGGCATACGCATCGAACGTGAGCGACGTTTCATCGTTGGTTTCCAGCATGCTAACAACAACAAAGGCACCCAGCTGCATAAACGTGTAGGCCGTCAGATAAAACATGATGGCGTCATGCCCATCGGCCGTACCGGCAACAATACCCATCAGCAGGTAGCCCGCATGAGCAACTGACGAGAAGGCAAGCATCCGCTTAACACTTTTTTGTACCACTGCAGTGATATTGCCAACCAGCATCGTAACAGCCGAGACAATGGCCAGCGTAAGCTGAAGCTGAGGTGTTAGCACCGCCGTTTTCACCATCGGCATTAAGGCGGTAAATGCAGGCAAAATGGCGGAGAACGCTGCGGCCTTGCCTGCGGTACTCATAAACGACGTTACAATCGTCGGCGCCCCCTCATACACATCAGGCACCCACTGGTGGAACGGGAAAGCAGCAATTTTAAACGACAAGCCAACAATAAGAAGTACCGAGCCTATCGCAAGAAGCAGCGGATACTGGCTGGTACCGCCCAGGACGACCGTGAAAATATCTCCGTACTGAAGTGAACCGGTGGCTCCGTAGATCAGTGCAATACCATACACCAGAAACCCCGAAGCAAAGGCACCGAGCAGGAAGTACTTCAGCGATGCCTCCACACTGCGGTTTGACGTGCGCATAAAGCCGGCCAGAACGTAGAAGCTTACCGACATCAGTTCAAGACCGATAAACATCACAAGCATGTTCTGGGCATGGGCCATCAGCATCATGCCGGCAATACTGCCCACCATGATGGTATAGAACTCATCAAAACCGGCCTTCATGCGCTGCATGTATGGTTTTGACGCCAGCATTGCCAGGATGCCCGCAATACAGAACAGAATGTCGAAAAATGCCGCCGACCCACCCAGCGTAATCATGTTGTTAAACGCAGTTCCCCGAGACCACAGCGTTGTTGCGGCAAGGATACCGGTAACGGCCAGTGTTGCCATGTAGTAGCCGTACACTACCGACGAATCGCGTTTAATAAAGGCTTGTATTACAATTCCAATGGCTCCGAGAGCCAGCCAAATCACCACAAGAGGCAGCGATCCAAGGATTTCGGTATTCATATCAGGGCTGATTGTGTGCTGTTCTTGTAAAAGTAATGTTTTCGATATTCTGAACAACGTTGCGTACACTTTGTTCGGCATACGACATCACTGTCCGGGGTGCCATGCCAATCCATATCATCACAATGGTAAGCGGCACAAGCTGCCAGTATTCCAGACGCGTAAGGTCACGCAGATGATGGTTTGCCGGATTGTTGTTCTTCCCGTACATCAGTCGCTTGAACAACCACAGCAGATAGCAGGCGGCAAAAATCACGCCGCTGGTTGCAGCAATTGCATAGGCCCAGTTATTCAGGAACGGACTGCGGAACGAGCCAAGAAGTGTAAGATATTCGCCAACGAAGCCGTTCAGACCGGGTAAACCGATTGAACCAAACATGGCAATGGTGAACAATACCGCAAAACGGGGCATCACGCTGGTAACTCCGCCGTAGTCAGCAATTTCGCGGGTGTGACGTCGCTCGTACAGCACACCAATGCAGATAAAGAGTGCGCCGGTGGTAATACCATGGTTTACCATCTGAATCACAGCCCCCTGAACACCTTCAACAGTTAAGCTAAAGATTCCCAGAACAACAAAGCCCATGTGACTTACCGAGCTGTACGCAATCAGCCGCTTCATATCGGTCTGCACCATTGCAACAAGGGCTCCGTAGATAATGCCAACAACGGCCAAAACACTCAGGGCACTGGCAAGAGCCACCGAGGTTTGCGGGAACAGTTCCAGGTTAAACCGAATTAAACCATAGGCACCAAGCTTGAGCAGCAGGCTGGCAAGCACAACAGAGCCGGCTGTTGGTGCCTGTGTATGGGCATCCGGCAGCCAGGTGTGCACCGGAAATAGTGGCACCTTGATAAAAAAGCTCAGCGCAAAAGCCAGGAAAAGCCAGAACTGAATGTTGGACGGGATGTTCGGTGCTACTGACCGGAGCTTTATCAGGTCAGCAGTAAACCCTATCCCCTGTGCTTCGGCGGCAAAGCCAAGCCAGATGATGGCGATAAGCATCAGCAGCGATCCAACCAGCGTATAGATAAAGAATTTCACCGAGGCGTAAATGCGCTCGTTGCCTCCCCAAATTCCAATGATGAGTGCCATCGGGATCAGGATCAGCTCCCAGAACACATAGAACAGGAAGGTGTCTAGAGCAACAAAAACACCGGTCATCGCAAACTGCAGCATGAGCATGAGGACGTTAAATTCCTTCACCCGCTGGGTTATTCCTTTCCAGCCGGCAAGCAATGCAATGGGCATGATAAAGGTTGTTAGCAGAACCATCAAAAGATTCGTTCCGTCTAACCCGATTCGGAACCCGGTATCCAATGCGGCTATCCAGGGAACATCAACAACAAACTGCATCTGGTGCGATGCTGAGTTAAACTCCGGAAGCAGAAGTGCAGATATGCCAAGCGTACATAACGAAATAAGCAGCGTTACTACACGGATGGCGCGCTCCTGGTTGCGCCCAATAAATAAAACTGCCGCCGCACCAATCAGCGGAGCAAAGAGAGTTAAAAGAAGTGCTGTTACACCCATACGCATTCAGGCCCGGTAGTCCAAATTAGTGCTGAAAAAGCGGTGCAATATAGCACCCAGCAACCGGAACCTGACTTTTGTTGTGTGATATCGGCTGATGGACGGTGCAAAAGTATGCTGGCAGGCTGCAACAGTTTGGCTAACAAATGGCACAGGCAGCGCTGAGATCGTTTATTGGGTTGACATGTTTCCGTAATTTGGCAGACCAGAAAGGTTGGTTTATGACGTCAATTCACACTCCTGAACAGTTAGACCATTTTAAATCCATACTTCGCTCAGCGCGGCGTGGCCTGGTATCAAGTCCGAACCCCGGTGAGTTTGCCGCCCTTCACACCGAAACCGTCGAGGCAGCCACGCTGTGTAAGGACAGTAAGGTAAAAACTGAGCTGTGTACCGTCATTGCCGAGTATTACCATACGATAGCCGAGCATGATTTGGTGTTGCTGTGGCTGGACAAAGCCTCGATGGCGGCTGACGGCAATGCCAGCGCAGTAGCGTGGGTTGCCTATACGCGGGCAAGTATCCAGATGCGCAACGGACAGTATCAGGAAGCTCTGGAGACAGTGAACAGTTTTAACCGTGCGCACCTTGAAACCAACGTCCGCATGGCTGCCCGTTTTGTTATGCTGCATGCCGGACTTCTTGCTTCGCTGGGCCATCCCGACGAAGCCGAGGGAAAATACCTCAAGGCTATCGAGCTGTACGAGCAGTTAGAATCACCCAGCGGCATGGCAACCGCCTACTACAACTATGCAGAGCTTTGCCTGCAGCTGGACAACGAGCTCACGGCCCATGAAATGCTGGTAAAAGCCTACGAGATTGAATCCCGGATGAATAATTTTTCCGGACTGGCAACCACCACGGGTCACCTTGCCCTGTTGTTCGCCAAACGAGGTGAAACCGGAGAGTGTTTACAGAAATACGAAGAGTCTAAACTGTACGCTGCAATGGCAAACATTCCCATGGTGATTGCCGTTGTAAAGGTTAATGCCATCGAGATTTTTGAGACACTCCGAAACTTCCCTGCTGCCGACGCCTGCCTTGCCGATGCTCAGGCGTATTTGGAGCAACATCCGTTTCCGGTTTGTGAAGGGGCTTTGGCAAACGCCAAGGGCAAGATGTATGCACGCCACGGCGATTTTGCTGCAGCAGAAATGTACATGCATCAGGCGCTACGCATTTCAATGGAGCAAAAGAACAAACTCAACACGGGGCTAAGCCACCTGGAATTGGGCAGGTTGTATTCAGGTACCGGAAAACACGATACTGCAATTTCGCACCTGAACAAGGCCGTGAACATGCTTGCCGATGCGAAGGCATATATCCACACCTTTCTTGCCGTAAACGCTCTGAGCTCTGCTTACGCAGCAACCGGCGACTATAAAAATGCTTACGAAGCTGCATCACAGTGGCTGGTGTCGTTCGGTCGCGTTTTTGGCGAGCGCACCATTAAACGGCTGCGTCAGATGCATGCCCGGTTTACCCATCAGCGTGAGAACCAGGCCGATGAAATTCACCGGCTCCGCAATATCGAACTCAACGAAATCAACAATAAGCTGATTGCGGCAAATAGCAAACTCACCGAGCTTGCGGCTGAAAAAGATGACCTGATCGCAATTGCCGCTCATGACCTGCGTAATCCGCTGGCCGATATGAATGCGTTGCTAAAAACACTGATCGCCCGGTATGACTCGATTGATAAAGATGCGCTGGTTGATGAACTCAGCGAGCTGCAGCTTACCGTAAACCGGATGGGGACGATCGTACATTCGTTTATGGAACTGAAACCACAGGGACCGTACCCGGCAATTGGTGTTACTAAGATGGATCTGCAGATGGTTTCGAAAAATGCCGTACAACGGAGTCGAGGCCGCGCCGACAGAAAGGGAATAACGATTGAACACAGTGTACCGGCCGAAACGGTATGGGCGGTAGGCGATCCGTCGGTTACGGACGCAGTTCTGGACAATCTTATCTCGAACGCCATTAAGTATTCACCACCACACAGCACCATATCCGTAGAAGTGATTGCACCGGTAACCGTAAAGGCCAGCACGTTTCCGGACAAGGGTGGTAAGCGACTGGCCTCGGTACGGGTAAAGGATCAGGGACCGGGAATTAGCAAACAGGAGCAGCCGCTGTTGTTTACAAAGTACACCCAGCTCTCGGCCCGACCCACCGCTGGCGAACACAGTATGGGTGTTGGGCTGTACCTTTCCAAACGAATGGCGGAACGCATGAATGCCACCATCATCTTCGAGCCGGAGTATTCCGATGGCGCTTCGTTCCTGTTCAGTCTGCCAGTTTCACTGGACTAATACACTGTTTGATGCTCATTGTTGAACACCGCTCCACCCATTCTGCAGAAATCCCGACGACGGTTGGCATATTACAGCGCAGGTTGTATCTTGGTCGTATACGTAGGCTACCGTACAACATACTTTAGGTAATGGACACCATTGAGTCAAGCTGGCTGACTGCAGAGCAGCGCACAATTATTAACAACGCCGAAACCGAACTCTCGGTTTCAGGCTGCGGTGCCGGTCTCACCGAAGCCAGAGGTCGTGTTATTGCCTTGTTTGAGTCAACCACTGACCACTATGTTCAAACATTCATTGCCATAGCCCTTACCCAGCACTACCAGCTGCACTCAATGATGGAAGCGTCAGAACAATGGCTGGAAAATGCGCGAAGGTCTGCCGCTGCTGATCGTTTTTTACATGCCTGGGTAGTGTGCACGCATGCAACCATGCTGATGAATTTGCATAAGCCCCTGGAAGCTCTCGACGTACTCGAATCGATTAACGCCAAAGAGTACGAAACTCATCGTAGTCTTTTCGTCCGCATCATCAATATCAAAGCTAAAATTCTGGACAATGCCGGGAGGTCGCTGGAAGCTGATGAAACATACCTTCTGGCCATCGGAGCTTCGGAAGAAATTGGCAGGAACAAGCTGAACTTTATGGTGTATCATGGCTATGCTGACTTCTGCTACCGCCATGAGGAGTATGGTACTGCACTGGAATACCTGATAAAAGCGTTTAATAGCGCCGTTGAGATTAATTTTAATATGGGGCAGTCGCAAACCATGGCACGGCAGGCGTTGGTGCATGCCAGAATTGGTGAAGCAGATACCGCCATAAAAAAGTACAACCATGCACTGTCACTTGCCTGGGCTGGCAACGTACCCGGAGCTACATCGTTTGTACTGGCTACGGGTTTGGAAATGTATGATGTGCTGTGTAACATGGAGGAACTGAAACGAACCCTGCAGCAGGCCAACGAACACCTTCAAATCCATCCCTCTGAATCATACCGTGGTGCAGTGCAGGGTTTCCAGGCAATCGTGCTGGCCGATTCAAAGGATTACACCGGCGCTGAAGCATATTTCCACAAAGCAATCATCGCTTACAAGGAAAGCAAGTACATCGTTGGGTATGGTTCCTGGCTGAGCAAACTGGGTATCATGCTTGCTGAAAAGCATGATTATCAGCGTGCAATCAGCGTGCTCTACGAAGCACGGGAATGCATGGCACCGTACTTTGTTACCAGTATCATGACCCAGACGATACAGATGCTTGCCAAATCCCTTGTGGCAAATCATGCACCACTGGCCGAAATCAAACAGCTCCTGATATGGTCAAACGCATATTCCCGACGGTACTCAGACTTTGTTAAAAATCATATCACGCTAATTACACAGCTCCGGCATAACGAACAAAGAAAAAACCAGGAAGAAATTTTCCAGCTCCGGCATATCGAGTTGAAGGAAACCAACGAGAGGCTTACCGCTGTTGTAAATGACTTAACCCAGCTTACCGCCGAGAAGGATGAAATGCTGTCGATTGCAACCCACGACCTGCAAAACCCACTGGCAAGCCTGCGTTCAATGCTGAGCTTCATGACCACACGAACTGCCGGTATCCCAGGCAACACCGACGTGCTGGAAGATATTCAGGCAATGGGAAATATCGTGAACCGTATGGAAGGTATCGTACGAACATTCCTGGACTTCGGACGGAAACTGGGGCAAACACCGGCACTACTGATCGACACAAATGATGTTGCCACGTTGGTTCGCAAGGCAACAGATCGGCACACCGCCCTCATCAAATCAAAAGAACATACGATTACGACCAATATTCACGGTGACACCTGGGCGATTGGCAACGTAACACTGTTTAATGCTATTGTTGACAACCTGATTTCGAATGCAGTAAAACATAGTCCGCCAGGCGGGACAATTTCCATTTCGGTACAACACACACCAACGGAGTCTGTCCGGGATTCAGATAGCCCGGATGACCCCGGGTCACAGTGGATTGACGTGGTTATCGCTGATCAGGGACCGGGCATTCCAGCCAACGAAGCATCCATGCTTTTTACCAGGCAGAATAATACGCCGGGAACACTGACCGCTGAACATTCAGGCTCCGGTCTGAGCTTGTACCTAAGCCAGCGCATGGCTGCACGGATGATGTCGAAACTTGAATACAAACCATCGATACCACACGGTGCTACATTTACCCTGCGCATGAAACCTGCAATTCTGAGTTAATGGTATATAACCAACAACCGGACAGAGCATTCAATAACGCCATGAGAAAACGTAACACCACCAACAATCATCGTTATCGGCCGGTACAATGCTCCTGAACACGTTAACATGTCTTATCCCGGAGCAGAAGGGCATTGTGAAGGGTTTGCTCAACGAGCTGCAGTCAACAAACAGTTTCGACGAATTGAAGCATACGCGATATCGGTTAACGGGAATTTTCGATCAGACGGATTCCCTGCCGTTAAAAACTGTCCTGGCTGCAGCCCTTGGCCACCACTATGGAATCTATGCGTTGTACACTGATGCTGATACCTGGCTGCATCGTGCCGGAGATCTTGCGGAAGGAAGCCCGGAACTTGAGGGCTACGTTGGAATCCTGAAGGCTACCGCGCTGATGAACAGACGTCAGCCATACAAGGCAATGCAGATACTTGACGACTTCATTCGCACCCACTTGCCTGCTGCCAAACAGTTTGAGTGTGCCGCACTTAGTGCCAAAGCCGGACTGCTGAGTCTGACGGGTAGTCCGGATGAAGCCAACGAAACCTACCTGAAGGCAATCGAGACATCAGAAGCACGAAACAACGAATACGAGTTACTCACTGCCTACCACGGCTATGCCCATTTTTGTTACCGTCACGAAGAATATCAAACTGCTGTTGACTACCTGCAGAAAACATACGCATTGGCAGCCAAGCTGGAGATTACCGAAATTCAATGCCAGACGATGGTACGGTTAGCCGAAGTGTATGCAAAACAAGGCAAGGCCGATCTTGCCCGCATGAAATTTGGCATCGCCTACGCCGATACAAACACCAGGACCGCACCGATGAACAGGGCATTCGTTCTGATGACGGGGCTGGAGGTGTTCCTGGAATTGGAAGACTATGGCATGATACAGCAGCTTGTCCTGGAAATGGAACAGCACCTAACTCTCTACCCGGCACCAGACCAGGAATGCAACCTTAAAGGATTTCAGGCAATCCTGCTGGCCCGTGCCAATAGTTTTCAGCGGGCTGAACAGCTTTTTCGAGATGCAATCGCGTACAATACCAATAACTTCTACCCCTCAGGGCTGGGATCATGGCTGTACCAGTTGGGTGTGATGTACCTGAAACAAAAACAATACAGTGATGCAGTCAAGGTTCTGGATCAGGCTAAGGAACACCTTGCAACAGCATACATTAACTCGCTGGTGATCAAGTCGGTCGAAGCTTTGGCCGATGCTCTGACAGGAGCTGGAGCCGCCCCGAAGCAAATGGAACAGTTGCTTGTGTGGACAAACAGCTATTCAACACAATATGCAAATTTTGTAAAAAAACATATTTCCAATATTAACCGGCTCCGACAGAATGAACAAACCCGAAGTCGTGAAGAGATATTTCAGTTGCGCGAGGTTGACCTCAGAGATACCAACGAAAAACTCACGTTAGCGGTTAACGAACTCACTGCCCTTGCTACTGATAAAGACGAAATGCTTGCCATTGCGGCCAGTGACATACGCAGTCCGCTTACAAAGCTGAACACCATGCTGCATACGCTTGCCAACACCATGGCTGATATTCCTGAGTATGCTGACCAGGTACAAGATGTTCACTCCATGCTGGACCTTGTCCACGGAATGGAGACAATCGCCGGCACCTTCCTGAATTATAGTGCCACGCTTGCTACGTCACAAACCCTGGAAAACGATACAATCGACGTTGCGGCACTCATCGTCAAGGTTGTTGGCCGCAGCGCTTCGCTTCTGAAGCAGAAGAATCTGTCCATCACGAAAACGATTCCCAAAACCTGCAAAGCTTTTGGCAATGCCACACTCTTTACTGCCATTGCCGACAACCTGCTGTCCAACGCCATTAAACATAGTCCCCACTCCGGAACCATTACCGTGTCACTGGCTATTTCGGCTACCACAGACACCACGGAGGAAGCCTCTCCGCCGGCTGCCGGAACCCGGCATCAGCCGCCAACAGTTGTTCTGCTCACGATTACGGATCAGGGGACAGGAATCCCGGCAAGTGAAGTAAGCAATTTATTTACTAAGTATGGACGTGTTTCAACAACGCCAACGGGTGGTGAGTCAAGTACTGGCCTGGGGCTGTACCTGAGTCAGAAAATGGCAGCCAGAATGAAGGCTCACCTCTCCTACAAACCGGCTGAACCAACGGGATCGTCTTTTGTGCTGACAATGCTGGCTGCACAATAAAAAATGATATATTGGAACCGGATTGAAAAGGTTGGGGCTGACGTTTTACGTATCATGTTTTAATATGCACCGTGCCGTTTATACCGTTACGACAATAGGTTTTTTCTATGCAACAAAACCCAACGAATGAGTTTACCGCTGAGCAGTTGGAATTAACTGGCAGCCTGATCACAGAGCAAGATCCTGAGGCACTTGAGCAGATCCGGTGTAGGATCATCGCAATGGTTCAGCACAGCAGCAGCAAGTGGTTACAAACGAATCTTTCAATCAAGCTGGGACAGCATTTCCTGACTCATGCGTTATACAACGAGTCAGAGTTCTGGTATGCGCAATCCTGGACCTACGCTACGGGGAATGAGGAACTTAGGGAAACCGTAGCACTTGCTGAGGCCGCCGCTCTCATGAACAGACGACTGCCCTTTCGGGCGCTTGAGATGCTGGATAACTACCTGAGCACAGCCACCTCCGACTCGCATAATCAAAATCCTGAACTCCTGGTGATTAGGGCATCGCTCCTTGACAGTACTAACCAACTTCTGGAAGCCAACGAAGCCTATCTGAAAGCAATCGAGGTGTGCGAGGCTGCCGGTGACACGTTGATGTTGTTCCAGACGTTTCATGCTTATGCTCACTTTTGCTACCAGAGCGATGAATTACAGACCGCCAGGCACTACCTGGAAGAAATATGCAGACTGGCCACCGAACCAAATCTGGACTGGCTGGTTTGTCAGGCCAAGGCTCAGCTTGCCGAGATATATGCCAAGCTCGGGGATGCAGACCTGGCCCGTACAACGTTCAACGAAGCCCGGCAGCTCTCTTATTCTATTCCCCCGCTGCTACGGGGGTTCGTTCTGACAGTCGGCATGGAGATGAACGTGGTGCTTCGTGACTTTGATGCAGTCCAGCAACTGATTATTGAAACAGAACAGTACATTGCTCAATACCCGTCACCCAACCTTGAAGGGAACCTGAAAGGATTTAAAGCCTTCGTTCTTGCCCATCACAAAGATTACCGGCAAGCCGAGTCATATTTCACAATGGCAATTGCATACAACAAGGAAAACTCCTATCATAATGTTGCGGGAATGTGGCAGCATCAACTTGGCCTAATGTACCTGGAAGCAGGGCTGTTTCAGGATGCTGCCGTCATCCTTGATGAGGCACGTGAAAACCTGTCAACATCATTTACGTTCGATACCGTAGCGAATGTAGTTGAAGGCCTTGCAACGGCAATGGAGGGCGCACAAACTCCTGGATGGCAAATGGAAAGGGTGCTGGGATGGATGTCAGAGTATTATGTTCGCTATACTGGTTTTATTAAAAAACATATTTCTCACATTAACCTGTTACGACAACACGAGCAGATTCGAAGTGAGGAAGAAATTTTCCAGCTACGGCACGGTGAGATTAAAGATGCAAACAATAGACTCACGGCCGCAGTTAACGAATTAACTGCTCTTGCTGCCGATAAGGACGAGATGCTTGCCATTGCAACACGTGATCTGCAGCATCCTCTGGCAAACCTTGAAACCATACTGCATACACTTGCCGATGCCATCCGCACAAAGCCGGAGTTTGCCGATCAGCTGGATGATGTTCATGTCATGATGGACGTGGTTCGCCGGATGGATAACATCGTGAGTACGTTCCTTGATTTTGGAAGAACACTGGAACAGTCACAAGCACTTGTTAACGATACGGTAGATATTTCACTGTTGATTTCCGAGACTATCAGCCGCAGTACCTCACTGTTGCAGCAAAAAAAACTGTCAGTTATCCAACACGTTCCAAAACACTGTACGGTTTTGGGCAATGCCACACTCTTTAATGCCATAGCCGACAACCTGCTGTCCAACGCCGTTAAACATAGTCCGAACTCCGGAACCATTACCGTTTCTGTTGTGCATACCCATCCGGCGGGCATTCAGAACAAACCTCACAAACCACGTGGCCGTCAGTCACGGTCCGGACACGACGCCGTTGTACTTTCCATCACCGACCAGGGGACAGGTATTCCGCCAAACGAGGTAGTGAATTTGTTTACTAAATATGGTCGGCTTTCAACTACGCCAACGGGTGGTGAGCCGAGTACGGGGCTGGGGTTGTATCTGAGTCAGAAAATGGCTGCACGAATGAAGGCCGTTATCTCGTATGCTCCGGCAGAACCTCATGGTGCTATGTTTCTGCTAACCATGCAGCCGGCCTAACCCAATATGTCATAGTTTTGTTTACTTCTGAACGTTATTTGTTCATCTACCCCTGAGTTCCGGATGCGTTTTTTTCATTTCTCCGTTGCTGTTCTGGCTCTCTGCGCTGTTACTGGCACTACGTCGGCGCAAAAACTGGTTGCTGACTGGACGTGGCTGTCGCCCCGGCCAACCGGACTAACCCTTTCATCAGTTGCTGCAATATCCGGCACTGGCACTGGCACCGGCACTGGCTTCATCGTTGCAGGCCAGGGCAACCTGTTGGCTGTTGGCAGTAGTGAAAACAGTGACTGGACAGAGCTGCCGACCTCCGAAAACGTAGTTAGCTGCGCGTCTGCAAACACCACTGTATGGTTTGTTACCGGCACCGGCTCAGTGCTAACGTCCACAAATGGCGTTGATTTTTCGGCTGTCAGCCTTCCCGAGTCGGCACAAGCTATCTGCGTGGCTGCCCGGGACAATGTGGTTGCCATTGGCTGCACGCTTGGCAGGGTTGCCATAAGCGATAACGGTGGAGCATCGTTTACGGTTCACAAGCTGTTAACCGACGGCAATTGTATCGACCTGGCAGTTGATGCTTACGGTAAAGTACTTGCGCTTACCCCCGCCGGCGACGTGTTTGCCCTGTACGGAGCGGCAGAGCCGGTTCGGTATGCGCCGGCGTTCACTGGTACCTTTACAAGTTTGTGCATAACTGCAAACGGAACGCTCTTGGTTGGTTCCGAACAAAAGGGTGTGTTCCGCCGCGCTCCCAACGATCAGTTCTGGGTATTCTCTACCCTTGATGTGCCGGGCACAGTTACTGATTTATGCGTTGATGCCAATGATACTGTTTACGCTGCATTAAAAAGCGGTGAGATACTGCACTCTGCCAACGATGGCGTCACCTTCACAACCAATACAACGGTTGCACCCCTTACCATTCTGCACATGACGCCGCTGTACAACGGCGGCATGGTTGCCGTTGGGACGGCTGGCTGCGTGATGGTTCGGAAAAATGCAAACTCAGGCTGGCAGCAGCATACCACACGGTCAGCCTTTCACGCCACTGCCTTCCTGCCCTCCTCCAACAGTAGTTTGCTGTTTGGCTGCACCGACGGCAGCCTGTTCAGAGCTGACCGGAACGGTACAACCACAAAACTTCCCTTTCACGCAAACGGAGCTGTAAGGGGGCTCAGTACCGGCGGAGGTTCCGTTATCTGGATGCTAACCGATCACGTGTTCGATAACCTGTTTACGTCGTCCGATAGCGGTGCAACGTGGACGCAGCATCTGAGTACCGATGGACAAACCACGTCGTCCTTTCGGCTGTTCAAAGCCGTGAGCCCAACGTGCCTGTACGCTGTCCGCCTGGGCACAATCCAAAAGTCTGCTGATTCGGGTAAAACCTGGACGGCCGTTCCGGTTGTCATCAATGGTGAAACCAGGAATATTGGAACACCGGTGGAGTTTGTTTCAGAGAATGTTGTATGGGCGGTAGATTACAGTAGTAACGATCTATACTATACAAGCAATGGTGGAGTTACGTGGACGACGGTACCTCATTCGTCGATGGGAACACCACATTTTATTGCTGCAAACAGTGCCGGTGCTGTTGTTACCGGCACGTCGGTATCGTTTAACGTTTCAACCAATAACGGCCAAACCTGGACGCGCACTCCCGAAACGGCACGTCCGTTTGATATTGCCGTAGCCTCGGACAGTGGAGCCTTTGCCATTTTATCGGCTAACGTGCTGTACGTACGCTACCGTGATGATGCAACATGGACAGCATTTCCGCTGCCGGGCGGCACCGACTACGCTTCGTATGGCTCCGACAAGTGTCTGACATTCATTGACAACCACACCATTGCGGTTTCGATTGGTCCGGGAACGGTTGCGGCTGTCCGCCTTCGCGTTGTTTCGGGCATCGCCGAAAACCAAAGCCCCCTTCCCCCAAAGGAGCGCATTGTTCGGTCTGACCAGATGAATATTTCCGGTGGTATTACAAACGGTGTCATCGGGGTTTACGACGTAAACATTTTTAACATAGGTGGTATGGTGGCCGGCACTGCAAGCCTTACCGTGTCACCTAATGCCGGAGTGCTTAGTGGCATCGGTGGTCTGGCTAAAGGCCTCTACGTTTTCAGATCTGCTAACGACGGCAACACGCTGCAGCAACCGGCAGTTTCCGGCTACTTTATCGTTTGGTAAACCGGGTAGTATCGTACCGTTCCACATACCTTGATAAAAACAGCAAACCCTGCCTAAGCAGGGTTCACTGTGACCTCAGTTCGCACAACCACGAGTGCGTCGTACCGTGCCTGCTCTCCCTTGCGGGCTGGCCAAGGCAGCGGTTTGACCTCAGACACTCCTCATGGTTTTTGGGAGTGTGCGATTTTCTACAAACCCGTGCGCCATACAGCGCCTAAACGGATTGAAATATTGTTCCATGCCGACGGTTCGCTAACGGTTGGAGTTGCACCCTGCAGTACAACGTATGGCGATAGCAATTGGTTCCTGTTACCAAACATACCAACCATAAAATCATGACCAAATCCAACCTGTAAGCCAAGACGAGGCATATAGTTTACGTTTGTTTTCCACTTAATGCTGGTTTGCGGTGCACCGGGAAGATTACTTGGCAGTTCACCGTTCCACAACTCATGCTGCCACAAGTACGAACTGGTCACCGCCACCGGTACATCCGCGGTCAGGCCTGCCATTGCAAACATTCCGGTAACACCTAACTGCGCTTTAACCGATAGACCCAGACCGGCATACACAACCGTAGAGTGTGATTCATACACAGCATTGTAAGCAAAGTTATCGTAGGCAATCGGCACGGTTGTCTCTGCCGACGCATGACGCCATTCTACCAACGCAGCCAACATGTAGCCAAGCTGCGAAAACCGAGGCCGATATTCCAGTGCAGGTCCAACGCCCATACCGTAACCAGTACCGCCGGATGGCGTAACGCGGTACGTGGGACTCCCGGGTGAGGTTCCGCCCGCAAGATCAACTGTAAGCGTTCCAAAGTTTACTGCATAAAAAGCCGAACTTCCAAAACCCAGCCACCATTCGTGGTTGCGGATGAGCGTATCAAGCGGATACTCCAGGTTATCGTCGATACTGGTCTGAAATATCTGCGCGGAAACTCCGGCGGTACTCATAACCAGAACTGCAAGCAGCACAGCCATCCGATGACCGGCTCTTGTACAGGGCACTATGGTTGCAGCGTTTATCATCTCAGTAACTGCGCCTTGATAATTACCCTGCTGCTTTCTTCGTCAAACGAGGAATCGTTCACCGGCACAGCAACTAATAAAATATTATACAACCCCTGTGATGCTATGGAAGGGGCTTTAAACCGGAGCTCATAGCCAATGCCTATTGCGTATTCAACATTTTCAATCGGTACCCCCTGATCGTTTTCAAGGTAGCCAATCAGCCGTCCGCCCAGATCAAAAACCTTTGCGGTAAGCCTCAGCCTGTCGTCAACATTAAACCGGACAGTGGTTTGGTCCTGAAACGGATTCTCAAGGATCCGGGCATTTGATATGATTGCGTTGGGAATGTATAAAAACAGAGTATCAATAATCTGTAGGGTATCGCCATAATACGGCAGGCGCTTGCCAATCAGTCGGTAGGCATAGGTTTCCCTGCGGTATTCCACCTGGTCATACAGGCTGTCGTGTACCTGCGGTTCCAGACAGTAGCAGCTTCGCAGACGCGGTTCATTCAGGTAGGTAAGCTGCGAACGTCCCTGAAAATCCAGGACTTCGGGCTGCTGTCTGTTCACCAGAGCACGCTCGATGATGTAGCCTTCGTAACAGTGTTCGTCGCTGACGGTAAAGCCAAGCTGCACCTGCATATCGCCGATGTACGAGCCATAAAAATGAAAGATAGCGCCACAGGTGTCGGGAGGTGGAAGCCGTTCTTCGTACTCAACCACCATTGGCGGGTTGTCATGCCTGTTAAACCAGGTGTTACGTCCGCTGCCGTTTCCGGTTACACTGTCGTGATCAATTTTAAATGCCGCCGCCTGATAGTAATCTGAAGGCTGAACAATGGCAAGCTGCTCGGGTACGTACGATCCGTCGGTGCTGGTAATGATAAACCGTCCAAGCCGCAAGGAGTCTGTTGTAGAGGGAATTGAATAGGCATTCTGAACGCTGTCCGGACCCAGGATGTTCACCACCAGATCGCCATTTACGATGTTGTAGTCCAGCGTGTATGCATTCATAGACGCTGAATCGAACGGCACCAGCTGCAGGTCACAGCTATCATAAACAAATTGAATTTTATGAACTGCCGGATTATAGCCCCCGGTTGGAGCAAGATCGGTGCTTTGCAGCCGGATGGTGATGTTGGCAAAGTACTGCCACCGCTCGGTAAGGCGCCGGAGCACCAGGTCGAACGTAGCGCGGTCGTACTTGGGATCAAGTGCGGGCTTCACCACCAGGCGGGCATCGGGTGTTTGCGCCTGTGCCACCACTGCCGTAACAAGAAGACAGAAAACGGCAGCAATGAGCATCACCGGTTTATGATGGTTAGCGTGGCGCAACACTCAGTCTGCCTCTGTTATTCCATGAAACGTTAGCGTCGCGTGTTGTGACGATACCGTTTAAGTCGGTATCGGTCAGCAGGTATCCCTCAAGGTTCCGTGTGCCCCAGATCAGGTTGTAATCAGAGCGTGCAATCTCATCAGCCCCTTCCACTTCGCCTGCAATGAGGGCAAAGAAACGCCGTCCGCTGCTGGTGCCCACCAGCTTCTCTGCGGCAGCACCTCCCAGCAGGCCGCTGCCGGTGGTAAGGTCAAGCACAAAGCCAAGGTTGGAGCGGTCCACAACAACTTTATCCTCGGTAACCACGGCAAGGTGGTTACGATGGCGGAACACAAGGTTATACAGGCCTGCATCAATGCCTTCAACAATGGGCGGACGCAGCGTACGCGGATCCAGCACCGCACCGGTGGTCGTGAGCAGCAGGTTCTGCACCAACTCGGCGGGCCCCGAGCCGGTTGGTGTTTTGCGGTACTCAACGGTAACCCAGTCAACAATACTGTCGCCAATAACGATGGCCGTATCGGTTAGTCTTTTCGGATCAAGAGTGTACGGATACACAGCCGGTGCCATTGTCGGGATTCTGCCGGCGGCTGCAAGGTCGGCTGCCATAACGGGAGTGAAGTCTTCACCGTAGGTCCGAATGGGTCCTTCCAGCAGCAGCCGCGTGTTGAGTACCCAGATTGGGCCTGTGGACAGTCCGATGGCAAAGTCGCCGCTGGCACGCACCATGCCTGCCGTACTAAAGCGCCATGCTTCCATGGGATTCGATGTTGCTGTGGTTGGCAACTGCGAGAAGCCGTAGGGGTTGTATGAAAGACCATTGTAACGCATGAGCACCAGCTGGGTTTCCTGTCCCACAAGCTGCGGTATTGTTTCTACAACCTGCGGTGTTTCAAGTCCGTCAATTTCTTTATTACGCCATGCGTAGCCAATGGTAAGCATGTAGGTGCTGTCGGCAACACGGTCGCCATTGGCGTCGCGTGCTTCGAGCTGCAGGTATCGGTCAACCTTGTAGGTAATGTCGGTAAGGGGCTCGGGCACGGTTTTGGGTTTACTTCGTATTGCGTACTGCACTACTGCACCGCGGCCGGCGGCATCATCAAATTTAATTGACGTAAACCTGTTATTCATGACCATGGTTTTCCCCTCAACCAGGGTAGTACGGACCATGGTTCCGTTCACTTCGGGCCACATTCCCTTAAAATCGGGATCGTTGACCGATGCATATCGGAGTTCATAACGCTTGCCGGTATCGGGTTCGGTAAAGATGTGTCCGCGCAGAATAAGCGAGTCATTCACGGTAATGCTGTACGGTAGTGAGAGTCCGGCAACGTCATCATTTACAAGGTGCCCAATAGCCGAGGAATTTCTGATCATCTCGGGTCCACCACGCATGGCGCTGTCACCATAATACCTCAGGTGCATGCGGGTATCCCATGCGGGTTCCATAGCAATCGATCCGCTGTCATCACGCCACAGCCACGACTGATTGAGCATGGCAATGTTGTCAGTAGCCGAGTTATCAAGTCTGCCGTGTTGCAGGTCTAAGCGCTCAACCACCTGTAATCCGCCACCGTGCGTGATGCGCGCACCGGCGTTATTGTCAAGTTCCACAATTGGAATGCTGCCTGTGCCGCTAATATCCTGTAGTTCGGTGCCGCGAAGCACAAACCTTCCGTATCTGGCACCGGGGTTAATATGTCCGTCATGCACAACCGTCCGGTTTGCCTGTATCCAGGTGTCGGGAATCAGCGTAAAGGTCACGGAACTGTCAAGCGACCAGAAGAGGCTGTCTGCCACCAGAGGCCGAAGGGGGCTAAGGATCATCTTCCGGCTTTTGCCTTCAAAGTGCACGTTGGCGTAGGTTAGCTGGGCAACAAGCTGCGAGTCAGCGGCGTAGTTGCGTTCGTAGCGGACAATACCGCCAATACTGTCCTGCGTGAACTGCGCGTCACCCCTGATTTTAATGGTACCTGTATTGCGGATTTCGCCTTCGGAGAACAGCGAGCTGGGCTGCTGACTGACGGCAATGGTAACTGCCGATAGCAGCACGCACCAGATAATTGCATTGTTTAACTTTTGTGTCATGGCACACCCACAAGTACGGTACCTGCGTTATTAACGGCGGCACCGGGTGCCACAATCAGGTTGGGTGTTAAAAAGCTGCTACCACGATACACAATTAAACCGCCGTCGATATTGTCGGCACTTGTATCAAGAGCGTCGGCCTGCACAAACGAGGGAACAATACGCTGAGAGAGCAGGCTGACGGTGGAGTCGGGTACTAACGAAAATGAGTTCCAGACGCCGGGGGCTTCGTAGCCAAACAACAGGGCGCTGTTGGGCGAGCTGCCAATGATAACCTGACGCGCCATACTGTCGGGATAGGCTTCCCGGATGGAATAGTAATCATTGGCGCGCACATAGCCGGTATGCACCGTAAAGCCGTCAATGATCACCCTGTCCTCCGGTTCCGGCTCCCGCGCTTCGTCCCACGTAAACGGATTACTCCAGCGTCCGGAAGCAACTGCCTTGAGCACATCACGGCTTGCACGCAACAACAGGTCGTTGCCGTTGTCCAGACGCAGGTTGTCAGGTCCGGCACTGGCAATGCCGGTAAGCTCAACATACGCAATGCCGGTACTTTGGGAAAGCGGACGCCGGGTGTAGGTTGGCGGTACGGTAGGTGTGAGTTTAATGGAGTGTTCGTTTGGCGGCGCGAAGGCATTATACATTTTTACCAGTCGCTCCGATGTTGTGGGCACCCATGTTGACGGGATGTCGGTGACCTTGTATCCTGCCCTGATTTTAGCCTGCCAACTGCCTTCGGCGGTGACGGTAATTTTTCTGAAGATATCGGTCTGGTCGTTATAGTCGTTCGGACGTGTTTGCGGCCGAACGTCCATGGTAAATTCCTGTGGCAGTACGCTAAACAGTGAGTGGGTTTCACTGTTGTTATACACATACGCCTTGTTAGTGTCGGCCCCCCTCAGCAAACGTCTGAAGGCGCCAATAACTTCAGCATTATTGGTGTAGGTAGCGTCGCCTACGGTTAGGCTCATGGTATGCGGTACCATCATCACATTGGTGTCGCGCACCATAAGTGCCGATGCCACGTACACGTTGCCGTTAGCGGTTTTCAGTGTGTTGGCGGTGGTAAGGTTCCCGTACGGATTCGATTCGGCTGTAGCCTGAATTACTTGCGGATCCTGTTGTCCTGCGTATTCCACCAGCGAGGTAGGATGGAAGGTGGCATTGGTGTAGTTGGGATAGGCATTCCGGTAGTCACCAAGAACCAGAAGGTGGGTGTTCTCACCCATGGCAAGCTGAGCGGCGGCGTTATTCTGTAATCCAACCACAATATCGGGATAGATGATAACGGTGTCGGAATGATCGGCAACAACAAACAAACCATTGGCAACATCTACATTGGCATGCAGGTGGGTTAGCCCCCAGCCGGTGGTCTGACGTCCGCCTGCCCAAATCGTTACCTGTGCGTTCACAAACGAGTGCGAGCCCCAGGTAAAGTCGCCTTCAACGTACAGCGGGCTTACCGTGTCATTCCAAAAGACTCCGTCCATACGCACTTCGTAGCCGGATGCCACGGTTTTTGGACCGTGCAGCAGGGTCATGTTGTTATACCGGTTTACTGTCCCGCTCAGCTCCTTCTCCTGCATGATGTACTGTGGTTCGGTACCGTCGTAAAAAAAGGTGCCATTGTAGGTGCGCGGACCCGAGAGGAAGATGGTGTACTGTTCCGACACGAAGACACTGTCGGGTATCAGTTTCCCAGCCTTGTCGGCCATTTCTAAATTTTTATAATACCGTTGCTGTACCAGTTGCTGTCCATCCGCCGGTTGTGCATACCGCACCATCCCGGGAACCCGCCACTGCGGGTTATGTCCCAGTGCCGTAGCCCCTTTCGTATCACCCGCACCGTCAGTAAACGTATTGCCGGTTCCTTCGAACTGAATGATGTTGTTGGAGATATTCGAGTAGGGCGCATCGTTCTTAAAGGTTCCGTTGTTATCACGGAATCTGATAACGCCGCTGTTGATAACGGTACCGGTGACGCTGTTTTCAAGGTTCTGAGCGTTACCGTGCACGGTTCCCCACCCAACAAAAAGACACAGGAGCAGAACCACACCGGCAGGTATTGGGTTCCGCGACTGCGAATGGGTTGTATGGTTATAGCTGTTCAGCACGATACGTTTGCCTATGGCTTCCCGATAACAATTTCGCCTTCGTTGTTCAGGGTTCCGCTGTTGCGGATTGTACCTTCAATCGTTAAAACACCGGGCTTGTACCGCCAGCATGTTGCCGTCTGCCTGATCTCCAGGTCACCGGTAATTAAACCGGAGGCGTCCATGTACAGGTACAGGCCGCCGGTTATCACCGAAACCGAGCCGTGAAACTCCACGGTGGAGAGGTTCATTGCGTTAATTCGTCCGGCATCAATCCGGGTGTCGCCCGATACATACAACAGTCCCCCGCCGGTAACAGTAATGGTTTCACCACTGTTTACCAGTACCGTTTGCTGTGCTTGCACAGAGGCAAGTGACAGGAGGCCAAGGGCTGTTATGATAATGAACTTTATCATCCGGGTACCGAGTGCGACACCGTCGCGCTTAGTTATCGCTCCTGAACAGTTCTATCCATACCGACTGTGTGCTATCCCAGAGTAGCGTAATGGTATCCTGATTTTGGAGTTGCACGTTGGCATTCATTGCCATGTTGCCGCCGTTAACGATTTCTACGCCATTGGTGCCTGTGGCAACGCATCTGATAATCAGACGCAAGCCGTCGTACGCGCCGTTGGCAAGGGTTACCGTGCGGTTGGCCGGACCGTTATTGCTGCTTAACCGCAAAAAGGTAATGCCGTCAAGCTGTGCAGCGGTTATCGCCTGGTCATCGGCGGTAACATTAACGGTATTTACAACACTGTTCACAACAGTTGTCCATTCCAGGGTTGCACTGCTACTTGTAGCACCCGAGGCAATGGAGAGAACCTGGCCGGTTTTACCAATGGATGACGGCAGGGTGTAGGTGTTGTTAGCAGACATGCTGGATGGTGCCTGCAAGGCTACGTAGTTGGCAACTCCGGGAAACGAGCCGGTAGAACCGTACGATTCATAAAACCTGAGCTGACGCTGCGTACCGTCATTATTGGCAAGCCAGAGGTCGGCATTGGCAATAACAAACGACGCTGCTGCCGAGACCGACATAGCACTGTTCTTGCCGTTAAAACCAAACGAGCCGTCGGCGCCGGAGGCAAGCGTCATGGCTTGTCCGCCCGGGATTGCTGCGTAGTCCGAGCCAATGGTGTTGTTTTGTCCGCCGCCAATAAAGCTGTAGCTGCCGGTAATGTTGTTGTTATTCCCACCGGTAATCGAGCTGTGGGTGCCGGTACTCATCACATTATCTTCACCACCGCCAATCACGCCGTAGTCCTGACCGTTATTGTTATCGCGTCCGCCGCCAATCACGGCATAGTCACCGCTGATTTCGTTATCGTCGCCGCCGCCAATGGCAGAGGCAACACCGCTGACGCTGTTACCGTCACCGGCACCAATAAACGAGTATTCGCCACTGACGCTGTTGTTATTCCCTCCACCGATAGCGCTGCGCTTACCTGACGCGGTGTTATTTGATCCGCCACCCACAACGGCAGCCGTATCGGTGGCCTTGTTGTTAGCACCGCCGCCAATTACCGTGTACATTCCGCTGGCAAGGTTGCTTGCACCCCCGCCAATAAATGAGTTGCCACCGGAGATGGTGTTGTTTTGTCCGCCGCCAACAAAGCTGTTGGTGCCGGTAGAGGTGACGCTGTTGCCTTGGCCGCCACCAATACCTGAGTTCTGTCCACCGCTGGAATTGGAAAGCCCGCCCAATACTGCCGAGCCGGTACCGCTGGCGGTGTTGTTTTCACCGCCAACAACCGAGGCTTTTGCACCCGAGGCGGTGTTGCCCATGCCGCCAAGAACAAGCGAGTAGTCGCCGCTGGCAGTGTTATTACGTCCGCCCGCAATGAGCGAATAATTGCCGCTGGCGGTTTGCGAGGGGTTGGTGCGCGATCCCTGAAAGTCGTTAGACCATGCCCCGGGTGTACCGGTAATACCGCCTTCGTTCAGCGGACCCACCCTGCGGAGGTTGCCGTTGGTGCTCGACACAATTTCGAATGACATACCGGTGGGAACACCCCAGATAAGCTGGTACGGACCGGTGCCGGTAGCCATGAGAGCTAACCCGGACGTTGCCGGCGGCTCCGGCGGCCATACCATGGTGTACGGCGTGATGGTAGCGTTGGGTGGTGTAAGCGAAATAAAGTCACCGGGCTGAACGGCACGCTCGATGCGGATTTCCTGGACGGTGATCTGACTGTTCTGTGCCGAAAGAACGGTGGCAGAGATGATGGCCAATGCCACCACAAGGGTGCGGGATAATACTGTAATTTTCATTAGTTTGCTGACCTCCCAATCTCGATCCATTTTGTGGATGTGTTGTCCCAAACAAGGGTAATACTGTCAAGTTGATTCAGGTCGGCATTGGCAGCGCCTGCCAGTGCCAGGTTTGCATCGGCGCCATACAACCGTACACCGTTGCCTGCCGTTGCGTTGTAAACGTAGAGTGTAACCACCATCCCGTCGGTACTGCCGTTGGAAAGTGTAATTCGGCGGTTTGCGGGTGTGTTGTTCGGATTGATTTTTACAGGCTGGTCTGCATTAAGCGAGGCTGCGGCAATATTCGTTGTGGCAGCGGTGGCGGTTACGCCGGTTACCGTGTATGCCTTCAGGACTGACCATTCGGTGGAGGCTGTGGTGGTAGTGGGTGCCGGTGAGGCCGAAATTACCAGACCCTTCCTGCCGGCGGTGGTAACAATTGATTCCGGCATGGTGTAGGTGTTGTCAGATGAACCTGCGGTTGACGAAGGGGCTGTAAACCCAACGTAGGCTGTTGCTGCTGCCGGGAAGGCTCCGGTACCACTCTGGGCTTCGTAAAATCGCACGGCCGTAGGTGTACCGTTGTTGTTGGCAATCCAGATATGGTTGTTATTGATTGCAAAAATGCCGGTAGTTGACACCGAGAATGCCCTGCTGCTACCGTTAAAGAGCAGTCCGTCCTGTCCGCTGTAGGTGGCGTTCTGTCCGCCCATAATCGTGCCGTACTGCGCCGAGATGGTATTGTTGTACCCACCGTTCAGGGTGGCGTAGTTGGACGAGCTCTGGTTCTCGCGTCCACCGCCGATGGTAACGCGGCTGCCGCCGGCTGCGCGGTTTGCCTGCCCGCCCATGATGGTGCCCTGCGAGCCGGAAATCTGGTTCTGGCGTCCGCCCAGCAGCGTGCTCTGGTTGCCGCTGGCGGTGTTATTCATGCCGCCAAAAACAGCTACCTGGTCACTGGAGACTGTGTTATTGTAGCCTGCACCAACAAAGGTATTGTTGCCACTGACGGCGTTATTCATGCCGCCAATAAGTGTGGCTTCGTTGGTTGATGAAACCGAGTTATGCCATCCGCCAAACAGGATGGCATGGGTGCCGCTGGTTGCGTTATCATAGCCCCCAAACAACGTTGCATTGTCACCCGAGTTGGCGTTACTTGCACCACCACCCAGGAAGCCCTGGTTGGCGCTGACGGCATTGTCTGAGCCGCCAAGAACAACGCCGGCGTGACCGCTGACGGCGTTGTCGTCACCCGACAGTATCACACCTCTGGTAGCGCTGACGGCATTGCTGGTGCCACCCAAAATTCCCGCGGCATAGCCACTGACGGCGTTGGCCGAACCGCCCAAAATTGCGCTGCTGGTACCGGAAACGGCGTTACCCTGTCCGCCCCCAAGTGCACCAACTGAGGCACTGACGGCATTTGACGAGCCACCCATGATGATCGAGCGGTCACCGGTGGCAGTCTGGCCTCCGGAGCGTGATCCCTGAAAATCGCTGGCTATATACCCGGGTGTTACCTGAGGTCCGCCCCCTTCCAGAATGATGGTCTTCCGCCGAATGTTCATTTGCCAGATGGACTGAACTTCGATCAGCTGGTCAGTAGATATTGCACCAGTCAGCAGCACGCTGTCAGGCGAGGCAAGCTGACTAATAAACAACAGTCCGGATCCGGGGCCCGATGCCGGCCAGGTGATCGAGTACGGAGATATAGGCGTGCTCGGGGGTTCAAACGTGATGTACTTTCCCGGATCGGCATTACGCTCTATCCGAAAGGTTTGCCACGTGACTTCCGAATTCTGAGCCACTGCGTGCGATACATGCACTATCATGCCTGCCCCAAGCAGGATGATTGCTACCGTTGCGCGCCGTAAGGCTGAGGTCGTGTGCGACGGCATTGTTTCGCTCCCAAATAGTTATAAAAAATGTTAGTTGTTGCTCCTGGATAATTCCACCCAGAGTGCTCCGCTCCAAATTAAGGTTATCGTGTCATCGGCTCCTGCTACCCAGGCACCGGTTAAATTAACGTTTGCTGCCGGAACGTCGTTCATGGCAATAAAATTGGGTTGTCCGTTTAATACACGCAAAATCAGTATCTGCCCGGCTGCAAGGCCGGGTGTCAGCGTTAGCCCAAGCCGGTTTGCACCGGCCGGGTTCAGTACGATGTACGATCGGTTCCCAACGCCGACGGGAAAGTTGTTGGCGTTCACAACAATGTTGGCTCCTTCCCGAATGGTGATGCCACCGTCAACGTCCAGGGAGGTTGCCGGGCTGTTGATGTCGATTCCTACCTTGGTCCTGTCACCGTCGGATAGCGATGGCGAATGCATAAAGACGATGCTTTTGCTGTTGGAAACGTTGGCACCCTTGCCAAAGGCCATGCTTTCGGCTCCGGTGACAACGTTGTTCATACCTAAGGCGGCGCTGCCAATGCCTGTTACACGGTTGTTCATGCCCATGGCAATGGCGTTTTCACCGGAGACACGGTTACTGTCGCCAATGGCTATTCCGGCCTTGGCCGTTACGGTGTCTTTATTTCCGAGCGCTACCGCAAATGATCCCGAAACGTAGCTGCGCTGCCCGGAAGCAAGGCTGAAGTCGCCGGTAATGCCGGATTCCAGGCCGGAGACGATGGATGAGTACTTTCCGGTTACGCTGTTGGTGTTTCCGGTTCCAATAAACGAAAACAGGCCGGCAACACCAATGGAATTCTGCGAGCCACTGCCAATGAGTGAGTACTCACCGGCTATGGTGTTCTGGGCACCGGAAATGATGCCGGAAAATCCACCCGAAGCGGTTTGTGAGGCGGCACTCCGGAATCCCATCAGGTCAATGGAGTACTGTCCGGGGGTTCCTACGATACCGTTGGTGTAGGCAGATTTCCGACGGATGTTATACTGTCCGGCCGTGACTTCTTCCAGAATACCGCTGCCGGTAGAGGTAGTCCATGCCGGATAGCCTGCTCCGTTAATCGTAAGAATTTGTCCGGGAGTGCCGGCAGAGAGCCACTTCATGTCGGTAAATGCCCCCATGTTGTCACCCAGGAAGAGCGATCCCACTGAGGGGGCTCCGGCAAGGGGCATCTGCATGCGCCACGAGCCGGCAAGCAGGGTGGCCGTGTTTGCATGGATGGTTAGCCTGCCGTTTACGGTGTTGCGCAGTACCAGCGAGTCCGATAATGTGCCTTGTGCCCAAGCCCCTTGCCATGTAATACAAAGAGTTGCAATGACTACACCGAGCCATAGGGCATGGTTACTGCGATATGGTGTGTGCTGCGTCATGGGTTCATTACTGTCCAGTGAATTGAGTAGCCTATTCCAATGGTGGCAGATGTTACAATGGTAAAGTTGTCGGCACCCGGGTTTACGGCGGTAATCATTGCGTGAACGGCGGGTGCGGCCGGTCCGCGGACGGTAACGTTGATTACAGCACCGGGAAGCAAGTCAAATGCTCCGGTGGAGACCACAAAGCTAGTGGCATCTACACCGATGGTGTATATGCCCTTGGCAATGCCGAGTGCGGCCAGGACGTCCGAGGCACTGCGCTTCCGGAGGTCACCGTTGTTGTCAGCCGTAACCACGCCTTCTCCGGGTGAGAGGGCTGTTACGGGAGCAGAGGCAAGGCTGGTCAGGCGCACGTTGGGCGTGCCGGCAACGCCGCCTACATGCAGGTTGTAGCCGGCAGCGGCAGTGGTGCCAATGCCAAGTTCGCCGGTGGCGTTTACGCGCAGACGCTCGGTGTTGGTGGTGCGGATAACCAATGGCTGGGCGTCGGTCGTGCCAACGAAGTTGGTTGCAGGGTTGGTGCCGGTGTTGCCAAGCAGCGTCCAGAACGACCCTGTAAGGTATGAAGCCGGGTCAACCCAGGCGGGAATGCCGGCGGTAATACCCAGGATATAGCCTGCCGCACCCGGTGCCAGCCATGAAAGTTGGGCATCGCTGCCCGACACCGTACTGAGCTGCAGGCTGCCCGTGGTTCCTACTGTAGCAGGCTGGATAAGGCTCCAGTTCACGGTTTGTCCGTCGGCGCTCCGCAGTGCGGTATAGTTGGCATTGTTATTACTCAGGAGCTGCACGTGGCGGGTACGCACCGGCAACTGCGCATGAGCGCACACCACACCCGCCAGCAGTGCAAGAACTGTCAGCAGGTTTACCGGTGTTGTATGTAGCGTCCGAAGTATCACGTTATGTTACAATCTTTTTCTGCCGCACAACCATTGTGCTGCTTCTGCAGCACAGGAACACCTGCGCTGCAGAAGCCGGAGGCTGTGCCTCCGGCAATGGGATGATAAATCTTAAAAGTTTACCTGCCAGTTGATAAATCCTGTGATATCCAATGGTGCCGTGCTTTCGACAGTAAAGGATGTTGCCGTTTGGCTAGTAACCTGAATGATGTTGGCACTTAAACCTGTCCATGTAACCAGAACCGTTGCGGTGGCGCTCATGCTTGTTGGAGTTATGGTCTGGGTATAGGTACCGTTACCGGCTGTCCGACCAAACTCAAGATTTGTTGTCGGGCTCGCAACCCAAGATCCCGTACCGTCACCGTTGCTAACATAAATGTAGTTGGCTGTACCGGCACCAGCCTGGTTGGTGGATGGGGTGACGTAGTAGCTGCCTGCTGCTGTTGCATTATCAAACGTTAGAGTGTAGTCTGTAGTACCCGGGGTAAGCACTACACCGCCCATGTTAACCGTACCGTCTGATCCAATAACAACACCTGTTCCGCTTGTACCAACGGTCACATTGGTACCATCGAACGTGAAGTCGGCATCGCCGGTAAGTGTGTTCGGGTCAGACCAGTAAGCAACCTGTCCGGCAGCACCGGCACCGTCAACGAGTGAAGTCGAAATCTCCACCCACTGCGAAGTGAAATTGCCACTTGATTCCGTAACGCGCAGGTAACCGGAGCTGCCTGCAGTTATTCCGGTTGAGGCAGGCCATTCCAACGAGTATGTGGTTGTTGCAGCCGGAGCTGTTTGTTGGAAGTAGCCACTGGTAGCACCATTGAGCTGTAAAGACCGTGTGCGCACAGGCAGTTGTGCAAATGCCTGCGTACTAAAGATGAGCATGGCGCCAAGAACTGCGACGCCGGTCCAGAGTGAATGTAACTTCATGAGAGAACTCCATGAATTGTGAATTAAAAAATGTGAGTACTGTGAACCAATTGTTTGTGTGTTCATCTCCCACACTCCCGTATTGTGATAAAAAACTGAGGTTTCCTGTTTCATTGTCTTCCTCGTTATGGATTTTTAACAAGCCAGTTAATGGCTTCTCCCGGGTTTAAACCGCCCGGGAAACTGATGGAAAAGGTGCTCGCTGTGCGGCTCCCCGCAATCACGAACGGTGTTATTGATACGCTCGACGTTGCTTCGGGCGTAATGCTGATTGATGCATTACCGTTGAGAACAAAACCGGTAGGCATCGTAATTACCACGGTAAACTGCGGAGCAGCAGTGGTGTTTTCGTAACGACCTGCGCTTATACCCAGTAGGCCCAAGAGGACGTCCTTATCACGCTTCGTTAATTTCCCGGCAGCATCAGCTACAACAATCCCTTCGTCTGTGTCCAGTGGCGCAGCAGAGGGTGGTCCGGCAAGGGACGCAACAGTCACGTTTCCATCGGTTCCTCCAATAGTTAGTCGAAGAACATTATTCGTTGCAAAGTTTAAGTTTTCAGGGTTGGTGGTTCCCAGGAAGTTGGCAGAGCCTACGTTGTTGCCCGACAAGCTCCAGTAGTGAGCGCCCTGCGGAGCTACCCATGCAGGTTCTCCGTTCCGGATTTCAAGCATCGAGTTCTCGAGTCCGGGGTTCAGGACCGACGAGGTGTTGGTGGAGTCGCCCACTACCATCTGGCCGTGCAGCAATGGGAAGCGTGGCAACTGACTAAAGGATGCGGTATCCAGGAAGTTGCTTTCACCAATCACGGTGAGTGCAGCCAGGGTGAGCGAATCTGTCCACCGCGGTGGCGCAGCAGGTCCGCCGGATACCAGCAGGTCACCCGGGTCACCGGCAGAGCCGTCAATGTATAACCGGCTGCTGTCGCCGCGAATGTCCAGTGACTTATAGGTTGCCAGCCCCCTCAGCGCAAGCGAGTCGGTATAGGCGGGCGTCTGGTTAGCCCCCTTACTAATCAACACCCAGCCATTAGTGCCGGGGTCGCCATTGGCAAGCAGTGCGCTGCCTGTACCGCTCAGATTTAAAGGGGCTTTGATATGTGTGGGGGTTTCAACAAAGAATTCGCCGCCGGCGGTAAAGGTTGCCCGCAACTGCGAGTTGGTGGCTAACCGCAGGTCATTACCATCGGTGGTGCCCAGGAAGTTGGCTGCACCGGTGCCGGCATTACCGTCGAGCGACCAGTAGTTGGCCTCGGCCGGTGACACCCAGGTGGGTACACCATTGTTTACCTGGAGCATCGAGCCTTCCAGACCGGGTGCCATGGGGACGGCGTGGTTGGTACTGTCGCCCACCAGCATGTACCCCTTGGTTAGCGGCATCACAGGCAACAAACCAAAGGTGGCAGTATCGGCAAAGAATGATTCACCGGTAACGGTCAGGGTTGAAAGCTGCAGTGAATCGGTATAGCGCGGGGTAAGGCCCGGACCCGACGATACCACAACCTGTCCGGCACTGCCCGCATTGCCGTTAAAGCTAAGCGGCAGGTTGGCACCGTTCAGGTTTACCGGTGTGTTTAGCGTGGTGGAGTAGGCAGTTCCGTTCAGAACAATCAGCGGACGGCCACCGGCGTAAAGCTCAAGGTCGCGGATGCCGGTGGTGTCACGATTTCCAAGAATTGGTGACTGTACCGCTGTATTGCCACCAACATTCCATGCGGTGTTCCGCAGCAGCAAACCAAGATTGAACCACTGCACCTGACCGTTGAAGATGGCCAAAAAGGTACTGTCACCCGCCGGTGCTAACGGTGCAGCAATGTTCTGTGCATTGCCCACCAACAGATAGTTATTCTGCAGCGGCAGAACTGGCAGGTTGGTAAAGGTGGCAGTATCGGTAAAAAGGGCCGGGCCGCTTACCGTGAGTTCGGTTAGCGTAAGTTTCGAGGTATAGGCAGGCGTAGCTCCCGCACCCTGCGATACCAGCACCTCGCCGGCAACGCCGGCATTGCCGTTCAGGACCAGGGCAGAGGCCGTACCGTTCAGCGACAGTGTGCCGGTGATGGCCGTTGGTACGTCAACCAAGAAATCGCCGCCGGCAGTAAAGGTTGCCCGAAGCTGTGGGTCGCAAAATGGACACATTAGGGTAGGTGTTTTTGGTTACGAAAGTAGTTGGTTCAGGACGTCGCCGTGGCGTCAATCAGCGCGTCATACGGCGGGAGGTGGCGTGTAACGCCCCTGCCGGCGGATTTGCCGGGTGCGGCTAACGTGCTGAACCGTGCATTTCGTGTGTTGCCGTGGGCTGGGCATTATAAAGCTCGACTGCGCAAATCGTTGCGCTCGACCGTGGACATCCGAGTGTGGCTGGCTGACGCCGGTGGCGTTGCTCAGCAGATCGTCAAGGCCGGCAACCGCTGATGCTGGTCACGTTGTGCGCAACGCCGCCTACTGCGGCTGGCGGCGCGGCGGTCTTGAAGTTCGCTGGTGGCGTTTCCGCAGACCGGTGTTGTGGTGCGGATACCAATGGCTGGCGTCGTCTGCAGTTTGCAGGTTTGCTTTGCACAGCGTCGAACGACGTAGTACAGGTCACAGGCGAATACTGGCGGTCAGGATATAGCCTGCCGCGCCGATTGGCATCGCTGCGAACCGTACTGAGTCAGCTGGTGGATATACTGCTGCGGCTGGATACAGATTACGGTTTGTCCGTCGGCGCCGCAGTGCGTAGTTATCCGGCCGGTACGCGCACTGCGCGCACACACCGCCAGCGTGCAGAAGCGCAGTGGTGTGTCCGATCGTGTCTCGCCGCTTCCACAAGGAACCTGCAGAGCGCGTGCCCCGGCAATGGTGTCTTAAGCCTGGTTGTAAATCGTATAATGCTGGTAGATTTGCCGTGCTTAACCTGAATGATGGCCCGTCCATAGAACTGGTGGCGCCTGCTTGGAGATGATGCGACGCCCGAGTCGACCAAACTCAAGATTGTCCCAAATCTACCGTCACCGGCTAACATAAATGTGTGGCTTACAGCCAGCTGGTTGGTGGATGGGTGACGTAGCTGCGCGTGCTTATCAAACGTTAGGTGATCTGTCCGGCACTACCGCCCAGTAACGCCGTCATTAACTGTTCGCGGTCTTATCCGTGATCATCGCCGGTAATGTTCGTCGACCGTACATTCACGGTCGAGGTTCGAAATCTCACTGAGTGCCTGATTCCGTAACGCGCGGTCACCGGGCTGCGCGTTATTGTTGAGGCAGGCATTCGAGTAGTGGTGCGCTGTTTGTTGACCTGGTAACCATTGAGCTGAAGACCTGTGGGCGTGCAAGTCGCTAAGATGACACGCGAATGCGACGCCGGTCGGGATGCTTCAACCCGCAATTAAAGACTCAGCCAAGTTGTGTGTTCATCCCACTCTTGTGATAAAACTGAGGTTCCTGTCCATTGTCTTCCTGGTTTTAACAAGGTTAAGCTAACGCCGAATATGTCTCGCCGCAATCGAACGTGTTGATACGCCGATTGCGCGTAATGCTGATTGATGCATTACCGTGAGAACAACGGTGGCTGATCCACTGGGAACGTGGTTGGATCTACGAGGGGACGTCTATCACTTCTTAATTCGCATCAGCAATCTCGTCTCGTGGCGCAGCGTGGTCGGGACGCAACAGTCACGTTCCATCGTCTCAAGTCGTCGACATCGCAAGTTGTTTAGTTTCTGAAGTTGCAGGTCCGTTGTCGACAAGCTCCAGTGTAGGCGCTCGTTGTTGCATCAGTTCGGTCGGGTTCAGGACCGACTGGGTCCATCACCTCGGCCGCAGCAATGCGTGGCACTGCAGGATGCGGTATCCGAGCCCAATCTAGTGCACAGGTACGATCTCCCGCGGTGGCGCATGGTCCGCGATACCACAGTCACGTACGCGCCTCATAGCTGCTGTCGCCGCGAGATTCCAGACTTATGGTTCCAGCGCGAGCGGCAACAGATCGACATCGCTTGTTAAAACTGGCCAGGGTTTCCCATTCTGCCGCGTTCCAAGCGACCGCTTACGCCAAGGCTGCACCGTACTTCGCGCAAGCCTCGTCAGGTGTCCATCTTCTGCCCGGCAGCTGGCGGCTCCAAGGCGTACGCTTGTCAGTGCGCATGATAGCGCCGACCGATCGGCGATGCCAAGCTAACGGCCACTGGAGGTTAGCGTACGTCCGCAGCCACCGTCTCAGGTCGCGATCTTTTAATGCTTTTGCATCATGCAAACCAGTGTGCGACGTTGGATGTCTGTCACTGCTCCAGTTCTTAAAGATTTTGCTGGAAAAGTACGGGCCCTTCCTGTAGTTTGTGCATCCACTGCCGCTTTCAGGACCATCAGTACGATAGTCGCACGTCGATGCCAAGCTCCGACCGGCGTCCCCAGCTACCATCTCAGGGCGCGACGTTTTGCTTCATCTAAATGCGAGGTGGATGTTCATTGCTCTTTCCTAGATTTGAAATCACCCCGTGTGTCCACCAGGACCACTCCAGCTGTGAGTTGGTGGCTAACCGCAGGTCATTGGCATCGGTGGTGCCCAGGAAATTGGCTGTGCCGGTGCCGGCATTACCATCGAGCGACCAGTAGTTTGCCTGGGCAGGTGCTACCCAGGTGGGTACGCCGTTGTACACCTGTAGCATCGAGCCTTCCATACCGGGCGCCATGGGGACGGCGTGGTTGGTACTATCGCCCACCAGCATGTAACCGCTGGTTAGCGGCATCCTGGGCAGCAGACCAAAGGTGGTAGTATCGGCAAAGAACGATTCACCGGTAACGGTCAGGGATGAAAGCTGCAGTGAATCGGTATAGCGCGGGGTAAGGCCCGGGCCCGACGATACCACAACCTGTCCGGCACTGCCCGCATTGCCATTAAAGCTAAGCGGCAGGTTGGCACCGTTCAGGTTTACCGGCGTGTTCAGTTCGGTGGTGTAGGCAGTTCCGTTCAGAACAATCATCGGACGGCCGCCGGCGTAGAGCTCAAGGTTGCGGACACCGGTGGTGTCAAGATTTCCAAGAATTGGAGATTGTACTGCTGTGTTTCCGCCAACAATCCAGGCGGTGTTGCGCAGCAGCAAACCAAGGTTGAACCACTGCACCTGACCGTTAAAGATGGCCAGGAAGGTACTGTCACCCGCCGGTGCTAACGGAGCAGCAATATTCTGTGCATTGCCCACCAGCAGGTGGTTAGTCTGCAGCGGCAGAACTGGCAGGTTGGTAAAGGTGGCAGTATCGGTAAAAAGGGCTGGTCCGCTTACCGTGAGTTCGGTTAGCGTAAGTTTCGACGTGTAGGTTGGCGTAGCTCCCGTACCCTGCGATACCAGTACCTCGCCGGCAACGCCGGCATTGCCGTTCAGGACAAGGGCAGAGGCCGTACCGTTCAGCGACAATGTGCCGGTGATGGCCGTTGGCACATCCACTACGAAGTCGCCGCCGGCAGTGAACCGCGCCCGAAGCTGTGAGTTGGTGGCAAACTGCAGGTCGGTAGCATCAAGCGTCCCCAGGAAGTTCGATGCGTCTAAACCTGTGTTGCCGGAAAGTGACCAGTAGTTGGCCTGATCCGGACGTACCCAGGTGGGTGTACCGTTAAACACCTGGAGCAGCGAACCTTCCATGCCCGGGCTAAGCGGACGTGCGATGTTGGCGGTATCGCCAACCAGGATGTTGCCGTACTGCAGCGGGAATTCGGGAAGAAGCGAAAACCGTGCGGAATCGGTAAACGTGGCAGGACCGGTGACCAGCAGACTGCTCAGTGACAGTGAGTCGGTGTACTTGGGGGTGGCACCCGGACCACGGGATACCAGAATGTGGCCCGCAACACCTGCATTGCCGTCAAGCAGCAGTGCCGAGGTTTGGCCGCCCAGATTTAACTCACCCGTAAGCAGAGTGTTCCCCGTGATCTCCACCTCGCCCGTTGGCGTGAAAACCATTCGGGTGGTGTTATCGGTTTTGATGATCAGCGGACGCTGATTGGTTGTTCCCAGGAAATGTTTTGACGGGTTCACGGAGTCGTTACCCATCAATGACCAGAACACGTTTGACCCCGACCCGCCATCAACATTAATATACAGCATCGAAACCCAGATCGGACTGAACTTGGTGCCGATGTTATACTGAAGGGTGTTGGTGGAGGTGTTGTAAATCACCAGGCCGGTGGCCGGCATTGCAATGTTGTCGCGCTCCTGCTGCGTTAACCGTGGAATCAGCAACCCTTTGTCTGTTGACTGCAATTCCAGAACCGCCGACGGATCAGGCGTGGTAGTACCGATACCAACGTTGTTCGTGTACGGCTGTGACCAGGCTCCGGTACCGCAAAAAACAGCAAACAAATACACCAGAATTACAGTTTTCGTGTGCTTGTTACATGGAAGCCGTAGGTCAACACGGCAGAGCCATCTGGTCACTGAATCAACGAGGCGTAACATTTAGTTTTCTTTGTTCTCCCTTTGTTCTCCGCGCAACCCCATGGGTACAATCAGCCATACGGTGTCGCACACACAAAGGTACTGACAAACCATAAAAAAAACATTCAGTATTTCTATGTAAAATTATGAGGTCCAACAACTTACACAGTTCTGCCTACGTAGATTTGCGTACGAACATTATACCAGCGACCCCTACTTTCCCCGCTATACCTGACCCCGTCATCAACGACGACAATTGCAAACTACACAAAAACCACACACAATGTACATAAAAATACGTACGTATTAACACGTTTGTTCAACTTTCGTTTGTATCCCGTTTGGTTTATTTGTGTTATCTGCCCCGACCTGCGTCTGTCTGAAGCCCCTTTAGAATCTTCAGATCCTGCACTGACTCCAGCATGTTTGTCACATCACCGAGTTGGTTTGGTGGGAACGGACTCAGCACGTACTGTACCAGCTCGCCCGGTCCGAAGTCGCGGCTGATGCCAAGGCGCAGGCGCCAGAAGTCGCGGGTGCCCAGCCGGTCAATCACATCCTGCGTGCCGTTGTGTCCGCCCGAGCTTCCCCCAAAGCTTAGCCGCACGGTGCCTACCGGGAAGTTATACTCATCAACCATGGTCACGATTTGTGTGGGGGCGATGCCAAGTTTACCGGCAACGTAGGCAACCGCGCTACCGGAGTTATTCATAAAGGTAAGGGGCTTTATCACCGTGTAGCGGGTGCCGGCATGGGTAAGGGCAGCGCTCTCGAACAGGGGTTTGCCAAGCAGGCGTGACTGTTTGGAAAACGTAACATTGAAGTGGCGGGCAATGGCATCGGCGGCCATGAAGCCGATATTATGTCGGGTCCCGGCATACTCAGCCCCCGGATTACCCAAACCGCACAGCAGGATCATAATCGGAAGTCAAACGGGTTGAACGGGTTGAACGGTGGGAACCGTTGGGGTGGCAGGTAGCCATCGTACCGCATCAGCCGATACCTGGTTTCGGCATTTTCAAGGGTGGGCAGGATACGGCGCATGTGTTCGGTGAGGACTTCAAGGCGTGTGTTTTCGGTTTTCAGTTCCAGGATAATCTGCATCTGGTCAATATCCAGACCGGCCTTGGTAGCCATGATGTACGAGAGGTTGTCATCCGGAAGGTTGGTCAGGTCGATAACAAAATTGCCCTTGCCAAAAATCTTCTGAACAACTTCGTTATAGGTAGCAATGCTGTCGGTAACAAGCTTAAGGTCGAACGGTTCTGCCTGCTCCGGTATCAGGAAAACCTTGGCCAGCGCATGGTGTCGGTTATGTTCCAGCACCTTACGGATTTTAAAACGCTGTACACCTTCAATCACCAGCTCCATGTGTTCATCGGGGAAATTCCGGTTCATCATAACCACGCGTGCCGTGCATCCAACGGTGTTCAGCCTGTTCCCTTCTATCAGGGTTACGCCGAACACCGATTGGTTGCGCATGCTTTCCACAACAAACAGCCGCTGCTCCGGCTCATAGATGTGTACCGGCAACTGAGTTCCCGGCAGGAGCACTTTTGGCAATGGCAGAATAGAGAGTATCACCTGAACTGTACGTAACGTTGGTTAATTCGTTCCCAGTGAAGGCAATTTAGGAAGTTTTCGATATATGTGGCCCTGCCCGGACCATCTTTGTGGTAGTAGGCGTGTTCGAACACGTCGCAGGAGATCAGCGGGATACCGCCCCAGATTGCTCCGTAGTGGTGTTCGTCCACCAGTACGTTCAATAAACGTCCGCTGTACAGTTTGTCAATACACAGCACGCCCCAGCCGCTGAGTTTGGCAGCCACGGCGGTGACTTTAAAGTCGGCCTTCCATGCATCAACCGAGCCGAACTCTGCTTCGATGGCAGCCTTGATATCGGGTCCGGCATTCACATCGCCGTTACCGCCCAACACTTCCCAGTACACATCGTGCAGGAGTGCTCCGGCATGGTTCCAGGTTTGCCGGCGTTTCAGCTCACCAAAGTCGCTCCAGTTCCCGTTTGCCGCGCCTTTATCGGCATTGGGCAGGGCAGCCTCGATTTTATTTAAAAAGGTTACATATCCCTTGTGGTGGGTGTTGTAGTGCCAGTTGGCGGTGTCCGGCGATATCACATCTTTAAGCAAATCCTTTGCTTCATCGTCGGAATACGGTCGGGGGTTAAATGCCCATTCTTTCATGGTGGTTCTCCTTGAGATGGTAAAAAAACTGTTGTGCCGTTCACGCAGGTTCAGCGGTAACGGCTGCAGAGAGTTCGGCAACGGTCATCGATGCCAGTGTTGATTCTAAACGGTGATGGAGTACGGCCAGCGGCTGCTGGATGGTGCAGTGCGGCAGTACGGAGCAGGAGCCGTTTGGGGTTACCTGACAGTCCACGATGCCGGTATGCGGACCCTCGATGGCCTGCACCACGTTCTGCACGCTGATGGTGTCAGCGCTGCGTGCAAGCTCGTAGCCGCCGTTCACTCCGTAGTACGACTGTACCAGGCCGGCCTTGGTTAAGGCCTGGAGCACCTTTGCCACGAGTGCTGCCGAGATGTTAAACCGCACACTGATATCCTTGGCGCTCACCACATTGTGCGGGCGCGCCGCCATGAGCTGCATGGCAAGGAGTGCGTATTCAACTTTTTTAGATAAACGGAGCATGGTGGTGTGGCGCTCCCGCGCCCGTTACTGGTCATAATCGGCAAAAACGTTATCGGTAAGCGGGTGGCTCTGACAGGTAAGGGCGTACCCTTCGGCAATCTCTTCGTCGCTGAGGGCTTCCCGTACATCCATAACCACCTTCCCGGTGATGATTTTGGCGCGGCAGGTACAGCAGGCACCAATCTGGCATGCGTACGGCGGATCCAGGTTTTCGCGCTGTGCTGCCGCAAGGATCGTTTCACCGGGTTCTACAACAAGGGTGTGCTCGGCGCCGTACAGACGGATGGTAACCGTGCGGGCTACCGGGTGGGCCGGCTCTGCGGCATCAGCAGGTCCGGCATCCGGTCCGCCGGCTACCGCCGGCTGAGCGTCGGCCGACACTGTAAAGTACTCGCGGTGAATCCGTTCGGCAGGCAATCCGGCCTGCTGGAAGGCGTTCACCACGTTCTGCATCAGGCCTTCGGGACCGCAGACAAAGGCATCTACGGCACCCAGGGCGGGGGCAACGTGCGCAATAACGCGGGGTGTAAGCTCTTCGTCAAGCATGCCGGTGAATGCCGGTGGCACCGGTCCGCCGGCGTCTTCCAGAACATGGAATACCCGAAGGTTTACCGGATAGGCTTTCCGCAGTTCCTCAATTTCGTTAGCAAAGATGATACTGTCGGCAGAGCGGTTTGCATACACCAGCGAAACCACGCTGTTGGATTCGATGTGCAGCGCTGATTTCAGCAGACTTAAAATGGGCGTAATGCCTGAGCCCCCTGCCACCATCACGTAGTGACGGCTGTTGTGTGGGTTCAGCTCGCGGGTAAAATTGCCCATCGGCGGATACACATCCAGCGTCATCCCGGCTCGCAACTCGGTGTTTAGCCACTGGCTCACAATGCCCTGGCGGACCTGTTTAACAACGATCTGCATGGGCTCGTTCAGCGCAGGACTGCTGCTGAGAGAATAACTCCGGCGGTGTTCTTCGCCATTAATAAACAAACGTATGGTCAGGTATTGTCCGCTCTTGTACCGGAACATCTCCTGCACGTTGGGCGGTACAACAAACGTGATCGAAACCGCATTGGCGGTTTCGCGGTTAACAGAGGCAACCTCAAGTTGGTAAAAACGAACTGCCATGGGTTAGAACAGTCCTATCGAGAACAGTGCGGCTTCCGACATTTTGCTTTTGTCCCACGGGGGGTCGAAGGTGAGTTCCACTTCTACGTCCTTTACACCCGGGACGTTGCGGACGGCCTGGTCCACGTCCTGCGGGATAATAGCGCCGCTGGGACAGTTCGGCGTGGTCAGCGTCATAAGAATATGTACTTTTTGCCCGGGCTGTATGGTAACACCATAAATCAGTCCCAGTTCGTACACGTCAACCGGGATTTCGGGGTCGAAGACGGTGTGAAGGGCATCAATCACGCCGTTGCGAAGTTCTTCGTCCTGATCGGAGCGTTGTTCCCGTGCCCGCTGCATTTGTTCTTCCTTGCCATTGTAGGCAAGGGCATACAGCGAAATTTGTTTAATAAATGCAACCAGACCATTTGCGCGGCTGGGTGACAGGTGAGCTTCTAATCCAAGGTCGCCAATAAACGTTGGTTGTATATCCAGAATTTCGCCGGGCGTACAGTTGCCATACACGCGAAGGACAAGGGCCATGAGCCCCTTCACGATAATGGCATCACTATCGGCCGTAAACTGCAGCCGTTCACCGTCGAAGTGCGGGAACAGCCATGCCATGCTTGTACAGCCCTTGATTTTGTAGGCATCGGTTTTGTGTTCATTGGGATAGGGTTCCAGTTTCTTGCCCATGTCAATGATATGGGCATAGCGGTCTTCCCAGTCGGTCAGAGCATCAAACTCGGCCTGCAGTTCTGCGATGGCTTCTTTATAGCTCATTGTAACATCCTCAGAGAGCGGTGAACGGCTTCGATAAACAAATTGATTTCTTCAGGTGTGTTGTACAGGGCAACCGAGGCGCGCGCTACCGATTCAACACCGTAGTGCTGCAGCAGCGGCATGGTGCAGTGGTGTCCGGTGCGGATAGCAAACCCCTGTTCATCGAGCAGAATTCCCAGGTCGTAGGAATGCATACCCTGAATGGTAAACGATACCAGTGCGGTGTGGCTGGCGCCGGCGCCAAGAATGTTTATGCCGGGGACGGTTTCCAGCCCGTCAACCAGGCGTTTTACCAGCCGTTGTTCGTACTTGTGAATATCCCGCATCTTCATGGTGCCAAACCACTCCAGAGCGGCACGCAGGCCGGCAGCTCCTGCAATATTGGGGGTTCCTGCTTCAAACCGGAGAGGGGGCTTCTGGTAGGTGGTACCGTTGGCAAGGCTTACGCTTTCAATCATTGCGCCGCCACCCTGGTACGGGGGCATTTCGTTTAACTGGTCGTACCGTCCGTACAGCACACCGATACCGGTAGGACCGTACAGTTTATGCGCCGAAAAAACGTAGAAGTCGCAGCCGATGTCGCACACGTTCACCTTGGTGTGCAGGATTGCCTGCGCGCCGTCAACCAGCGTGGTAATGGCCCGGGATCGGGCGTACTGACAGATGTCGCGAACCGGGTTTACCACGCCAAGGGTATTACTCATCTGGGTAATTGCAATCATCTTGGTGCGTTCGGTAACGTATGGCTCCAGCACGTCCAGCGTGATAACATGCGATTCGGGTATGGGCACGGACACCACTACGGCACCGGTGCGCTGTGCTATCAGTTGCCACGGGACGATGTTGGCGTGATGTTCCATTTCGGTAATCAGAATTTCATCACCGTGTTTAAGGTGTGTTCTGCCCCACGACTCAGCAACCAGGTTGATGCTTTCGGTGGTTCCCCGCGTAAACACAATTTCCTCGGGCAGGGCTGCGTGCAGCAGCATTGCGGCTCGAATACGGGCCTGCTCGTAAATCGTGGTTGCTTCGGCGGCAATCGCATGGGCACCACGGTGAACGTTACTGTTGTACAGCAGGTAGTACTTCTCGATAGCTTCGATCACAGCCCGGGGTTTCTGGGTTGTGGCAGCGTTGTCTAAATACACCAGCGGTCTGGTAGTATGCACCATTCTGGTTAGCAACGGGAACTGACTGCGGATTTCGTCTGTCATTGCTCTGATGGTAAACGGTTATACATTTCTGCTGCAAAGGCGTCCAACAACAGTTCGGTAGCCTGCCGGAGTGACAGTCCCCGCGACCGGAGGTAGAACAGCGCCTCGGCGTCTAATTGTCCGGTGGTGGCTCCGTGGGAGCACTTCACGTCGTCGGCCCAAATTTCAAGCTGGGGTTTGGAGTTCACCCTGGCACGGTCACCAATCAGCAGCGAGCGGTTGCTTTGGTAGGCGGTGGTTTTTTGGGCGTCGGGACGTACAAAGATGCGTCCGCTGAACACTCCGACGGATGCGTCGTGGTAAATTCCTTTATAAAGCTGGTCGCTGTGACAGTGTGGTGCCAGGTGGTCCACGGCGGTATGGTTGTCGGCATGGTCGTGTCCGCCAATCACACTCAGTCCGTTCAGGTAGGCTTCGGCGCCGGGTTCCTCAAGGCGCACGTACAGGTCATTGCGTACCAGGGGTCCGCCTGTACACAGGGTGTGCGTGGTTACCCGTGCGTTTGCCTTCACGCTTGCCAGGGTTATGCCAATATGCCGTGCATTGTCAGGCAGTTGAGTTTTCTTCACGTATTCAAGCATGCTACCGGCATGAGCCACCAGCTCGGTAACGGTAATGTTCAGCGTCTGTGCGGCTCCCCCGCCTTCGTGAACTTCGTGGACTACGGCTTCGGCACCCGGCATGGTTACAATGCGCAGGCGGACGGCGTCAAACTGATTGGCGTTGGCACTGGTGCTCACGATTTTTACTGTCACATGTCGTGTCCGCCTGGTATTGGCGGGGATAACAACCTGGACGGTGTAAAGCGCTGCTGAAGCGTTCAGGGTATAGAACGGCGAGGCGGTGGCCGTACTGCGCACGGCGTCATGGCGGGTGATGGTGGGCTCTACGGTAGCACCGTCACACAGGCGGGTAACAACGCCGTTTTCAACCACAATCGTGTCGCCTGCCGCCGGCACCGAAGCCGGTTCAGCACGGGGTATTGCCGAGTAGGTGTTTTTTAGCAGGTGCAGGACGCTGGTGTACTTCCACTCTTCGTTGCGGACGGTGCCCTGAACCGCTTGTTCCAGAAGATTGGTCATGCCTCCACGCCATCCTTTCGCAGCCAGTCGTAGCCTTTTTCTTCCAGCTCCATTGCCAGTTCCTTGCCGCCGGTACGCACAATCCGTCCGTCCATCAGCACGTGGACAACATCGGGGACGATGTAGTTTAGCAGGCGTTGGTAGTGTGTAATCACCACGGTGGCTCTATCGGCCTGCCGCAGAGCGTTCACGCCACCGGCTACGATACGGAGTGCGTCGATATCCAAACCGCTGTCGGTTTCATCCAGGATGGACAGTACGGGTTCCAGCATAGCCATCTGGAACACTTCATTTCGTTTTTTTTCACCACCCGAGAAGCCCTCGTTCAGCGAGCGTTGCAGGAACGATGGGTCCATTTCCACCAGCTTCATCCGCTCCTTCATCAGTTTCAGGAAGGCTGCGGGGTCGAGCGGTTCCTTACCGTTGGCGGTCCGAACCTCGTTTACGCAGGTGCGGATAAAGTTGGCGGTAGAAACGCCGGGTATTTCCACCGGATACTGAAATGCCAGGAAGATGCCGGCGTGCGCACGGTCTTCAGGTGCCATCTCCAACAGGTCCCTGCCCTGAAACAGCACCGACCCTTCGGTAACGGTGTAGTCAGTTCTGCCTGCCAGCACACTGGCAAGCGTACTTTTTCCGGAGCCATTCGGACCCATGATGGCATGAACCTCACCCGGGTTTACCCGTAATGAAAGCCCCTTTAAAATTTCACGTCCTTCAATCCCTGCATGCAGATTTGTTATTGTTAACAGTTCACTCATAATCATAATAAAAAATATAAAAATGAAGGGGGCTACCCTACCGATCCTTCCAGACTTATTGCAAGTAGTTTTTGTGCTTCCACGGCGAATTCCATGGGCAGGTGGTTCAGCACCTCGCGTGCGTAGCCGTTCACGATCAGAGCGATAGCCTTTTCGGTATCAAGGCCGCGTTGCTGACAGTAGAAGAGCACGTCTTCGGCAATTTTCGATGTTGTAGCTTCATGCTCTACGGTGCAGCTTGGGTTTGCTGTTTCCAGGTACGGGAAGGTATGAGCGCCACACTTGTCGCCAATCAGCAGCGAGTCGCACTGTGAGTAGTTGCGGCTGCCGTGGGCATTGGGGTTAAAGCGTACCAGACCGCGGTAGCTGTTTTGGGAAAAGCCGGCAGAGATGCCCTTGCTAACGATGCGTGAGCGGGTATTCCTGCCAATATGCGTCATCTTGGTTCCGGTGTCGGCCTGCTGGTGGTTATTGGTTACAGCCACGGAGTAAAACTCACCGATACTGTCGTCGCCCTTCAGCACCACGCTGGGGTATTTCCAGGTGATGGCAGATCCGGTTTCAACCTGTGTCCACGATATTTTGCTGCGTGCTCCCTCGCACAAGCCGCGTTTGGTAACAAAGTTGTACACGCCACCGTTACCGTTGGCGTCACCCGGGTACCAGTTCTGCACGGTGCTGTACTTAATCTCGGCATCCTGGCCGGCAATAAGTTCAACGACTGCAGCATGCAGCTGATTCTCGTCGCGCGAGGGCGCAGTACATCCCTCCAGGTAGCTTACATAGCTTCCGGGCTGAGCTACGATAAGGGTGCGTTCAAACTGTCCGGTGTTGCGGGCGTTGATGCGGAAGTAGGTGCTGAGTTCCATCGGACATCGCACGCCCTGGGGAATAAAGGCAAACGATCCGTCGCTGAAAACGGCACTGTTGAGCGCAGAGTAGAAGTTATCGGTCACCGGTACCACGCTGCCAAGGTACTGGCGTACCAGCTCGGAGTGCTCGCGTATGGCTTCGCTCATGGAGCAGAAGATGATGCCCTTTTGCCTGAGTGTTTCCTGGAAGGTGGTTTTCACGCTCACACTGTCGATTACGGCATCGACGGCAACGCCTGCCAGCAGCTTTTGCTCTTCCAGCGGGATACCCAGCTTTTCGAATGTTGCCAGCAGCTCGGGGTCCACGTCGTCAATCGAATTCAGCCGTGGTTTTTGCTTCGGTGCGGCATAGTAGATGATGTCCTGAAAATCAATCTCCGGAAATTTAACATTAGCCCACTGCGGTGGCTTCATCTTGAGCCACTTATGGAATGCATTCATCCGCCATTCCAGCATCCATGCGGGTTCTTCCTTTTTCAGCGAAATTGTGCGTATGGTTTCCTCGGTAAGCCCCTTGGGAATCACGTCCTGGTCGATTACGGTTTCAAAGCCGTATTCGTACTCGCGACTCACAAGTTCGTTCACGTCCCGGTTGTTATCCTGGTCTGCCATAGTAGTCCTGTAAATAGTTTCACAAAATACGACTAAAATGGTCTTAGTTGTGGCAGGGGGCTTTGGTTTCGTGGTCAGAGCCGGCTGCGTGCCGTAGCTGAGTGCCGGTAAAACGCTGACTGCGAGACTGTTTCAATAAAGCGTGTCAAAGGCGTTACCTTTACCAAACATACGGAGCACCAACCATGAACACCAGCACATTCGACTTCGAGTCACGTAAGAATCAGGCAGCCGAACGGCTTGCCACCCAGTGGGGAGCGCGATATCCAAAGGTCATCGAATCATGGAAGCGCAATTGGCGAGACTGAGCACCTACTTCGAATTCGACAAAGACATTCGTCGCATCATGGACACCACCAACATCATCGAAGGCTTTCACCGGCAGCTTCGCTCCGTGACGAAATCCAAAGGAGCATTCCCAAGCGACGAAGCCTTGATGAAGCTACTCTTCCTGGCTCAAGAACACAGTACTTCTAAATGGAACCGTCCCGTTCACAACTTGAATCGTACTGTAGCACTGATCCCGGCCTAATTCGAGGTACGAAAGTTTAAGTACAACATACTGATCGATTGCGTTGATACCAATCGGCTTCGAATTGCACGGGCGAGAGTCCACCGATTGACGTGTGTCTGCGGCGTTGGTTGTAGAACAGATGTGTCCATCGATAGATGGCACCTGCGGCATGTTCGACGTTACGAAATGGGAAGTGATGCATCAACTCGGTCTTCATCGTGGCCCAAAACGATTCCATCGGAGCATTGTCATAGCAGTCGCCTGATGAGCCCATGCTACTAACGAGGCCGTACTTCTTGAGCTCATCTTTGAATGCATATGAGTTGTACTGCCCTCCTTGGTCGGAGTGGAAGATGATGGGCACCTCTAATGTCCTGTGCTTCAGCCGACGCGCGATCACGGCTTGATGGAATGCTTTGAACAACGCTCCAACATGCAAATCATGCGAAACGTGGATACCAAGAATGCGGTGCGATGCTTGATCCTTGATCGCCACGGTGTAGATCTTTGGACCGAGCGCCGGAAGCTCAGAATAGTCGCTCAGCCACAGCTCGTCCAGTTCAGTCCTGTGGAACGCGCGCTGCACGAGATCCGGTGAGGGGTGATACGTCTCCGATGAATTCGTCGTTGCCATGCATTTCCATGTGTTCTTGCATTAAACAGGCATACCGTTTTGCTTCATGAGCCGACGAACCCGAGTCTTTCCGACACGTCTCCCGCCTTTCCTGATATCATGAGCGATCCACTCGGCACCATAGCTCCTCTCCGTTGCCTGATAGATCTCATTGATCTGAGCAAGCAGTTCGCGATCTTCTTGCTTGCGCTTCCCCTCAACACCCTTGCGCCACTGATAGTAGCCATCACGGGAAGCTTGCAAGACTCAACACATCACGTCTAACGGCCATTTCGAGCGATGACGCTCAATGAAGTCGTAACTCATCTCGGCCGTTGAGAGAAGATACTGGAGTAGGGTGGATTTATCGGTCCAGTCACAGGTTATACAAATGTGTTAGGCTGCATGGTTGTTGAATGCAGTGATTGGGGGTCGATAATTGTGCCTGCTGTGAGGTCGCTCGTTGTTGTACATGTGCAGCCACATGTTTGAGATCGTTTGCCCCTCGGCTAGTGACATGAAGATTTCTGCATTTAGCACCTCACGTCGGTAGGTTCGACGAAGCTCTCTGCAAAGCCGTTCTGCCATGGCTTCCGGGCTGAATGTATGCCAGCGTAACTTTGCGCTGTTGAGCCCATTGCTGCACCACATACGCAATGAATTGTCCTCCGTTGTCGGAACGAATGTACTTCGGCATTCCATACCGAGCTACCTGCTCGTCAAGAACAGCCTCAACATCAGCGCCTTTGAATGACCGCCGCACGGTTATGCTGAGGCCATACGACGTGGCTTCGTCCTTGATCAGCAGTGCCATCATCTTCCGAGCGGTCATCAAACGATCCTCAGCAAAGTCCATGCACCATACCCGTGTGGCTGTATCGCCGTCGGATTGATCCGTACGCTGCGCCGGATCTTGCGTGAACGCTTACGCCACTGAGCCGCATGGCCACTTTGCCGGTAAACGCGGTGAACAGTGCACTCTGAGTAGTCATGCCCCTGCTCCCGCATCCAGCCGAACACCAATCGCTTGCCCCAGGCCGGGTGTTTCGCCACAACGTCATTGATGATCTTCTGTACTGGAGCATCCTTGGCTGGCTGGCGAGGCTTATACGTTACCATTGAACGTGAAACACCCATTAGAACACACGCGGCGTTGATCCAGGCCTCGTCGACTGACGTACTCCACTGCCTGAAGTTTCTGTGGGACGCCTACCATTTTTGCCGCAATCTCTTTCATCACTTCGATCTCAAGATCACGCTCGGCGACCAGCTTCTTCAGCCGGGCGTTCTCCTGCGTGATCCGCTTGAGCTCGGAGACCTGGCTCGGCTCCATGCTCCCGTACTTCTTGCGCCATATGTAGATCGTGTGTGACGACACCTTGTACTTCTTCGATGTCGCTGCTACGCCATGGGCGTGTGATTCGCGGACGATGCTAACGATCTGCTCCTCGCTATAATGGCTCTTCCTCATCAGTCCTCCTTTGAGAATTCCGTCTCAACTTAAGACTGGTCCGATTTTTTCACACCACTCCAGTCTAAGTTTACAATAATTGACATAGATTAAACAATTAGGTCATTTTCAGATTTCATATCTACTGCATTTTGCAGAAGTTTTTCAAATATTGCAGCAGCAGTTGCAACCACAATAGAAGCAAAAGAAGTTACAATGCAAATCGCAAGAAAACCAGCGGGGTCGTCATTTTTGTTGTGGGCAAACTTTATAAAAATTCCCGCTACCACAATTAAAGCAGTTAGTATAATCGCACAATACTTAATGTGATTTAAAGTTTTTACTGCATTTGTTGAAAACACTTTGTTTTGTCCGATATAGCCAAGCAACCTAAATGCCTTGTATAGTGCAACAAAAAAAGCGATTGATGTTGCATAACCGTATAAAATAAATGGGTCGGTATAAATACTAACCACATCTAAGTTTGTGGCTCGTCCTTCTTTTGACGGCATAATGATTAAAAACGACAGGACTACAATGCCGATAAGCACAAGCACAGCTTGAAGAAATACTATTGAAACTCGTTTCATAATGACTTTAAATTTGAATTACGTTGCAAATGTAATATAATTTATTAATAAACAATAATATATTTTTGAAATAAGAAAAATATTTGTCTTTTAAACAAACTTTAAATTTCAGAAGTACGATTGTCTGTGCGGTGTTGGGTTACAATGACCGCTAACGGTTTTGCAGCTTGGCGTTTGTGGCGGATTTTTAGCACAAAAGTTCAATAGAATTACAAATGTTGAACCTTGCACAAATGTTCAATCGAAGCCGTTCACCCGCCATAACGCCAAACTGCTTGTTATGCGGTCGGCTTTCTTGTCCTTCGCTATTTTGTCTTCTGCTTCTCAATTGTTTTTAAAATTTCTTTTGTCTTAACAGCAATACTGTCTGTCGTGATTGAAATGGTTTTTAAGTCGGAATTTCCTTCCGATTTTTTGTCAAGATGTTTAGAAACCGTGTCTAAATTTCTGTTTACTTCTTTTAATTGAATTTCTGTTTCGGTTGTCTTGGGCTGTGTCAATTGAGTCAAAGCATAAATAATTATTCCGCTCAATCCAACAGTCAAAGCCCATTTAAAAACTTCTCTTATAAAAACAGAAGATTTTGTCGGTGTCCATTTGTTGTCAACTACCAAGTTTTTGAAAGTCCGTAGATAAGAAACTCGTTGCCTTTGCAGGAATGTTGGATTGCCGTCTAAACTTGTGCTTTCCATATATGCCATTAGGTCATTCCAATGTTTCTTCAAAAAAGATTTGTCTTTGAGTTTGATTGGGTCTAACCAAATGTCAAGTGTAATGCTGCTTTCAATTGGTTTTCTATTGTCAGTGTTTGCTGGGTAAATAGAAACGATTACAAAACCACTATCGTCACGTTCGTATAATAGTGTTGCTCCGTATTCTGTCAAAGCAGTCCAATTTCGTCCTTGTGTAATTGTTTCAAAAGGTCTTCTATCCCAAAAAACTTCTACTACTCGATTGTTTGTTCCACCGGCACGACTACCAGGACAAATGTTGAGCATATAAATATTTTGAAATTTTTCGGCTTTCGGGTCATTGTCACGAAATTCTGTAAAAGTCGCAACAGCAGTCCTAAAAAATTCGTCAAAATCATTTCTTCTATCTTGTCTTGTCCGTGCCATTGTTTATTGTTAGAGTGTCGTTTTAAGCTGCCGCACAACGGTTTGCAGCTAAACGCAGGCAGGGCTTAAACCACTACACTTTCTACTAAGAACTGAACTTCAAATATACTACTTTCCTGTCCTACGAAGCACAAAACCCCTGCTTGCGTTTAGGTGCTGTTATGCCTTCGTTGTTCTTTTTCGTCCGTCTGTCAGCGGTGGGGCAGCCATACTCTTTGGCAAGTTTTGGCTTGTGCGTTGGCTTTTGAGCGACTTGCCAATGTGTATGGATGTGAAGGGTTGAATTTTGTCTCGTTTTATAAATAGTAACTGAATAGTCTAAAAATAGAAACTCAAATAAAGTAATGCTACTCCGCTTATAATTTAAATACTTTTCCTTAACCAAGTCAATTTGGCAAGTTTTGAAACAGAGCTTGCAAAAGACCAACTACTAAAAAGGCAATCCTCTTCCGATTCCAAATAAAAGTGCCAAAATCAGTCCGTAGAAAATACTTGCTTTAGATGCTGCAAAAGACAACAATAATAGTAGGGGCTGCTGATGTTCCCAAACTAAAATCAAACCATATATAAATGACCCGCCAATTCCTGGTCTGCGTAATGCTTCAAGTTGTCGCACACGCAAATAAGGACCATAAAGGCAATACCTGCTGCAATTATTGATATTATCCCCATCACCAATGCCCAATATTTGCCAAAAGTTTCAGTTAGAAAACTCCTAAATATCCGGCAATGGCTCCTCAATACTGTCAAACAAAACACAATTCCTAAAAGAATGAAAATGTTATCGAAAATCCTGTTTTGGATTCACGAATAGTAGTGCTGCCAACATAACCTGCAAAACCAAGTCCAACGGGTAAAGTGCAAGGACAAACGCCACTTGAAATCAATCCTGCCAACAAAGCAAGTCCTAAGCTAAGGATAGAACCTTCTTGAAAAGTGCTTATAAATTCATTCAAAAGTTCTCTAACATCATTTATTAATTTCTTGTATCGTACCTGCCTTATAACCCAACTTGTTGACAGCTTCTTGCAACTGTTCAGGTGTAATTTTTTAGGGTCGAACTTTACCGTTGCTTTTTTGTCTTTTAGGCTAACATTTACCTCTTTAACACCCTCCATACCTGAAAGGCTCTTCTTTACCGTTGCCACACAGGACATACAAGACATACCTTCAATAGGAATTTCAATTGCTTTATCTCTCCTCATTTATGGTTGTTTGGTTGCTGTGAATTATTCCCGAACAAGCAACAAAGAACATTTGAAGGATTAATAAAACGCTAAATGATTTTATCGTAACCATAAGTTTATATTTTTATTTAGGTTTATATCCTGCTTTTGTCAGTATGGCAATCAGTTCATTTTCATTAGTTTCAGTCGGATTAAACTTGATGTTCACTATTTTTTTATAGCCTTTGTATTTACATCTTCTACACCTTTGGTTTCCTTTAAGATGTCGGATATTTTTCTGCACAACCTTGACATACCATATTGTCAATGGTTAATGATATTTCTTTCATACCTTCTTTTTTAGTAAATATTCATAAACTTTATCAATTTCCTTCATTTTGTCTGTTAGTTCATAAAGCCCTAAATCTGGGAATTGATTTTGATAATTGATATTCTTTCTTCCTGTCCACAGTTACCGGGCAGGCTTCTAATGCTTCGAAATTATCATTGCCAAAGTTTTCTGAAAACCTCATCTAATAGAAGGTGCTGTGCTTTTCAAAACCTTTGTTTACTGCCTTAAATTGATTTAAAATTTGGGCAGGGTCATTACTTTCGTCAAGCATTTTATTACTCCTTCAACCTGACCTTTAATGCTATTCAATCTGTCTTTAAGGTCTTTTGTTAAATCTCTCGGTAACATAATGGTTTGATTAAATACAATCCAACCCCAATAATTGGAAGTTGGATTGTATGGTTAAAAATTAAATGGTTTTACCGATACCTGCGGCTGCTAATTCTTCCTTACTTACTCCTCTGTTTTCACAGCAAGCAAGTAATTTTCCATTAACAGCTACCGCTGGAAGGGAAGTAATGTTATACTTTTTCATCTTGTCAACACAGACTTTGTCGTCACATTGTTCAACAAGGTTGTAAACAGTTACCTCGCAAGAGTCACAAGCCATTTCTTTTACTGTTTTTACTACAGGTTCACATACTGGACACCCTGCTGTAAACACTTCAATTTGTCGTTTCATTGTTTTATGTTTTTAATGATTAAAATTAATTACACTGCAAAGATGCGTCTGGTCAGGGGGTGGTCTCCAAATTATTTTCAAATTATTTTTTCAGTCTTGAGGCGTTGGCAAAAAATGGCTCTTTTGGTTTTTACAGCGTTGGGTTGAGTGTCGGCAAAAACCAAATGTGCCATTTGTGCGGTCGGCTTTTTACAATGAGGCATAACGGTTTGCGGCTTGGCGTAGTGGCGGATTTTTAGCACAAAAGTTCAATCGAAGCACTGCACTTGAACCTACCACAAAACTGTCATACGAAGCACCGAACCCGCCATTACGCCAAACCGCTGTTATGGGCTGGGCTTTTTCGTCTTTTGTCAGCAACATTTCTTGTCTTGTTGAATTGGCGGACATTTTACACTTCCGTAACTGCAATAAACACAACAGTCGCCTTGATGTGGTTTTAAAACGGTCTTGCAATTATCACATTCGTAAAAATATTGGCAAGCGTCTGTCGGCATTGTTTCTTCCTTTTTATGTCCGCAATTTGGGCAAGTGATTGTTGATTGTAGTATGATTTCCATTTTATTTTTCCTTTTTGTCTGTTACTGAATATCCTGTTCCGTTTATTGCTTTCTCAATTTCGGCAATGTTCGTTTTTGAGTTATCAAATTCTACAATTGCATTTCCGTTTTCGTATGAAACAGTTGATTTTATTATTCCCGAAAGCTTATTCACTTCGTGGTTTACGTGTTCTTCACAACCTGCACAAGTCATACCGCTAATGGAAAACTCAACTGTTTGAACATTTGATTTGTCAACTACTATGATTTGTTTTTCTGTCTTTGGATAAAATATGTGAGCATAGTAAGGAAAGGCAAGCATTACTATTGCAAATGCTGTTACAATTCCTAAAAACATTTTGGATTGAATGAATTTTGGTTTTTCTTCTGTCTCACAATTGCAGTCAATTTGTTTTTTAGGTTTCAACTTTTGATACCAAGCAAAACCAAGAACCAAAATTGTCAAACCTATAAAATAAGGTCGGAAAGGTTCAAGCCAAGAAAAAGTTGAAGCAAGTCCGCTTGTCCCTGCGACAAGAGCCAATACAGGTGTGATGCAACAAAGTGAGGCTGCAATTGCTGTCAAAAGTCCTGCACCGATTAATTTTTTGTCTGTTTTCATATTGTTTCCAAAATTTTGTTTTCGCGAAGTATTTTGAAAAAAGGTTTGAGCATTTTTTCATACTCTTTTGTCAGTGAGTAAAAAATGGTTTGTGCTTGCCTTTCCGTTTCAATTAGTTTTCGGTCTTTGAGTTTTCGCAGATGTTGTGAAATTGCCGAAATGGTCATTCCGAGAATGTCACTAAGGTCGCAAACGCAAAGTTGTTGCTCTTCGTAAAGCAGAAACAGGATTTTCAGTCTTACGTTGTTACCCGCCAATTCAAGTCCGTTCGATAAATAGTCAAACGAACCGTTCAGTTCTGAAACTCGGTCTTTGCAACGGTTTATTTGTTTAATGTCCGCCTGTTGTCGTATGCAAGAAATGTTGTCCATAATGCAAAGATAGTCAATTTGCTTATTTAAGCAACTACTAAAATATGAAATATCAAAAAGAACTCAATTTGTCTGTCGGGTTGTGTCGTCATAGCCTTGCCACTAACGTTTTGCGTGTTGCCGCAGTTGGCGATTTCGGAGCACTTCACTGTCACCCAGCACAAAAGTTTGATAGGAGCACTCAGCTTCAATTTTGCACGTCACCGCCAATTGCGGCAACACGCTGTTACCAGCTGGCGTTCTTGTCCACCGTGTCTGTAAACCATTGTCTTTGTTGAGTTTTAGTATCATTTTCTGTGTCGTGTTGGTCTGTGCGGTTGCGTGTTTTATTTTTTTTGAAGCGTTGGGAAAAATATTTTGAAATTCTTTCTTGGGTCGGAGAGGTGGAAGCTCTTTTGCAGTCTTTGGTCTGTGCTTGGGCTTGTGCGGCTTGCAAATGTGCTTACACCAGTGCGTTGGCTTGTTCTCATGCTGTTAAATTGTCTGCTAATAATTCCGCTTGTTTTAATACTGTGTCAATTGCCTTTTGTTGTTTGTCGGGTGGATAGCCGTATTTGTTCAGTGTCCGCCTTACAAGCACCATGAGTTTTGCTCTTGCACTTTCTCTGATTGTCCAGTCAATAGTTGCATTTGCTCTTACTTTGTCGGCAATTTCTCTTGCAATTTCTTTTAATTTGTCGTCACCTAAAACCTGAACTGCACTGTCGTTTATTTCAAGGGCATTGTAAAAAGCAACTTCATCGCTATTCAGTCCGAGTTTTTCGCCTTCCTTGTCTGCTTCTTTGATTTGTTTGGCAATGTTGATGAGTTCTTGAATGATTTCAGCAGTTGTCAGCAAGTTGTTTTGATAGCGTTTAATAGCACCTTCCAACATTTCTAAAAGTTTCTTGCTCTTCACAAGATTTGTCTTTGCTCTTACTTTCAGTTCGTTGTTCAATATTTTTTTCAGCAACTCAATAGCCAAATTTTTGTGCTGCATTCCTTGAACTTCAAACAGGAATTCGTCTGAAAGAATTTCCAGTCCTGAAATTTCGGGCTTGTCAATTCCTGCTGCATCAAAAATGTCAATTACTTTATCGCTGCTCAATGCTTCATCAACAATTTGTTTGATGGCTGTTTCAATTTCCACATCAGATTTACCACCGCCTATTGGAGCATCAAACTTTGCCAACCTTGCTTTCATAGCTTGAAAAAACGCAACTTCGGGCAAATGTGGCTGAACTTCTTCTTTGGTAATGCAAAGTGAAAGTGCCTGACTTAATAAACTTACTTCTCTGATAAATCTTTCTTTGCCGTCTTGCAAACCCAATATGTGTTCTTCTGCCTGTAAAATGATGGAGAGTTTTTCCTGAGCACCAACAACAAAGAATCTGCGGTAGTTGAATTTGAAACTGCCCTCATAATAAGCATCGGGTTCTTCAACTAAAATATCGTTTCGGGTGATGCTGTCTTCATTGAACATTTGTTGCACCACTTCTAATTTCTCTTTGAAAATTTCAAATGCCTTTTCAATGTTCTCTGCCGGGTCGCCTTTTCCACCTGCTTCACCATAAAACGAAAGTGCTTTCTTCAAATCTGTGCCAATTCCCAAATAGTCCACAATCAATCCGCCTGGCTTGTCTTTGAAAACACGGTTTACCCTTGCAATGGCTTGCATTAGGTTGTGGCCTCTCATGGGCTTGTCAACATACATGGTATTTAAACAAGGAGCATCAAAACCAGTCAGCCACATATCCCGAACAATTACGAGTTTCAATTCATCGGCAGGGTCTTTCATGCGTTCCGATAAATCCCTACGTTGTTGTTTGGTGGTATGATGTTTTGAAATTTCGGGACCGTCTGCACTGTTGGTTGTCATCACCACTTTTATAGCTCCTTTGGTCAAATCATCATTATGCCAATCGGGGCGAAGTGCAATAATTTCTTTGTAAAGGTCGGCTGCAATTCTGCGGCTCATGGCTACAATCATTGCTTTGCCTTCAAAAACGGTTTGTCGCTTTTCAAAATGCGTTACAATGTCTTTTGCTAAGTTCTTCACACGGTCGTGATGCCCAACAATGGCTTCCAACTTTGTCCATTTGGCTTTTGCTTTCTGCTTTTCTGTGAGTTCTTCGTCTTGCTCTAATTCCTTGTCAAATTCTTCAATCAATCGTCTGCCTTCTTCGTCAAGATTTACTTTTGCCAAACGACTTTCATAGAAAATTTTAACCGTTGCTCCATCATCAACGGCATCTTTAATGTCGTATCGGTCAATGTAATTGCCGAATACCTGTGGCGTGTTTACGTCTGTTCCTTCAATTGGAGTTCCAGTAAAACCGATATAAGTTGCATTGGGCAAGGCATCCCGCATGTATTTTGCAAATCCGTAAGCAATGCGTTTTCCGATTACTTCTTTGGTTTCCTTGTCTTTTTCGTCAACCAATTTTGCTTCAAAACCATATTGTGTTCTGTGTGCTTCATCTGCAATCACAACCACATTTTTTCGGTCAGAAAGTTGGTCGTAAACCGATTTGTTGTTTTCGGGTAAAAACTTCTGAATGGTAGTAAAAACAATGCCACCGCTTGCCACTTTCAACAGTTCTTTTAAATGCTCTCTGTTCTCTGCCTGAACGGGTTCTTGTCTTAGCAATTGAACAGACGAAGCAAATGTGTCAAATAACTGGTCGTCCAAATCATTACGGTCGGTAATTACCACAATGGTTGGGTTCTTCATTTCGGGTGAAGTGATAAGTTTTCCCGAATAGAATACCATACTCAAACTTTTGCCCGAACCTTGTGTGTGCCAAACTACACCGCCTCGTTTATCTCCGTTTTCGCCTGATGCATTTACAGTTGATTGAACGGCTTTGTTTACAGCAAAGAATTGATGATAAGCGGCCAATTTCTTTACGGTCTGAATTTGTATCAATCCTGTTTTTGCATCTTCTTTTTTCGATTTTTCAAACACAATGAAGTTGCGAACCAAATCCAACAATGTTGATGGTTGCAACATTCCTTTCAGCAAGGTTTCTAACTGTGGTTTAAATCGGGATGCTTCTTTTATACCGTCTGCTGTTTTCCAAGTCATGTAACGGCTTAAATCTGCTGAAACACTTCCTGCCTTACATTCCAAACCGTCTGATAAAATGCAGATAGCATTGTAAGTAAACAAACTCGGAATAATGGCTTTGTAAGTTTGTATTTGCTGATAGGCACTTTTAATGTCTGCGTTTTCACTGGCAGCATTTTTTAGTTCAATCACTACCAAAGGCAAACCATTTACAAATAGCAATACATCAGGTCGTTTGTTCTGATTGTTTTCAATGATAGTGTATTGATTCACCACTAAAAACTGATTGTTGGCAGGATGCTCAAAGTCAATCAATGACACTTCATGACTTCTTTCGTAACCGTTTTCCTGATAGGGAATTTTTACTTTCTCAACCAACAAGCGGTGAAATTCTTCGTTGTTGTGCAGCAAGTCAGGCGAAGCAAACCGCAGCACTTTTTGAACGGCTGCTTCCTGTGCATCTAATGGAATTGCAGGATTGATTTTGGTAATGGCTGTTCTCAGCCGATTGAGCAAAACAATCTGACTGAAATTTTCTCTTTCACAATAAAGCCCTTCGGGTGAAATCTCTTTGCCGTTGGCATACTCCCATCCCTGCGATTGTAAAATTTCAATCGCTGACTGTTCAATAATATTTTCGGTGATGGGTTTCATTTATATTGTGCTTAATTGAACCTTATACCAATACGATAGCTTGTCACGTATTTCTCTTAATTGGCTGGTTAGCTCCTGTTTGTTATCAATATTTTTGAACTCAAAATTATTATTTAGAAAAATTGCTGTTTCTCTTGGAATGCTTAGTTCTATCAATTTTCTGGTGAGGGGCTTGTATGCTCCTAGTTCAATAAACCTTGTAAACATTGAATCGGGTTCTTTGATGTCATACAGTGGTTTCAATAATAATGGAAGACCATAAGAGATTTTATTCTGCACGAAACTTATTGTATCATCAATCTTTTCAGAGCTATCATAAAATCTATCTGAAAAAATCTCTGCAAGTGTTTTTTCCTTCAACCAGTTCTCAGCTAAGATGCACTTTTGTAAAAGAATATCTTTACCCGGAACATCTGGAACACCAAAGTATTTGTCGTAATAAATTGGAAACTCATTCCTGAAAATTGAAAGAATGTCCTTTAATTGGTATGATAAGCGAAACTCCGCTGGGCTAGTTGGCAAATTGAATATTGCTCTTCTTTGATAAAGTTTGTTTAAGTCTATGGGGTCCCAATATCTATTCTTTGAACAAATGGATTTTGTTATCTCCAATTTGGATAGAGATTCGAAAATTGTATTCATTTCCGAATCACTTAATACTATGCCAACTCTGCCAAGGTAAACTTGTGAGAATAAGCCATATTTCAAAACCGTTTGACGCAGATAGGTTGTTAGAAACGAATAATCTTGATTTTCTGAATTGCTGCCAATATTCGAAGCAAGGTCTTTCTTTATGTTTTCCTTGTGTTCCTGATATTTTTTCCCATAACCAACCAGCAACTCTTTGGAAGTGTCTTTGAAAAGTTCTAACTGCTTTGATGAAGGTTCTTGAAAACTTAATTCATCCAAAATATAGGTTCTGCCAACAAAGTCCTTCAATAATCTACCTGCTCTGCCTCTTAGATTGGCAATTTCATAATTTGAAAGTTTAGCACTCGTTTCTTTTTTGGCGATAAATAAATTGGGATTTCTAATTATAATATTTTGAACTGGTAAGTTAACCCCTTGTAAAAGGGTAGTAGTGCAAATAATTGTTTTAATATTTTTTTGTCTAATGCCATCTTCAACTAAAATTCTTACATGAAAAGGTAGTTTACCGTGATGATATGCAACGCCTTTCTGAACAGTTTCAACCATTGTGAACTTAGGATGAACAGTGGCTGAAATGAATGAAGCAAGCCCATTTAAATATTGCTCATCTTTATCCTCCATATTCTTTGCAATATGTGTAGCCATTTTATTGCAAGTTGTTGAAGTTGGAGAAAATATTAAAGTGCTTTCATCTTTGCCCAAACTTTGTAAAAAGTTGCCTAAATAATCAAGGTAGTCATCATTGTATTGGACTTTCCCATACCCCTGTATTGATTCATTGTTGGTGATTTTTACTTGAAGATTGTTTTCCAATAAATCAGAATATACATTGAAATAATAGTCAGTCTTCTTTTTTGAAATAGAGTAAGTTAGATTCAATACAGGTGATGCATCTGTTTCTTTCTTTTCAGAAGTTATACCAAAAACATTTGAACCCAATTCATCAATTTTGATAATTCTTGGCCCTGAAATTATAATGTGGTCAATTTGTGAACTGTTTCTAAGTTCAATCATCAAGTCATATAAAACCTTTGAACGCTGGTCGTCTGAATCCGCAACCTTCTCTACATTCTGAATTTCATCAATTACAAGTAAGCGAATATTTTCAAATGGTTTTTCGGTTTGTGAAAATGCCGCAATCGCTTTTTCTTGCGTTAAAATGTAAATTGTACTTTGGGTGGCAGACAAGTTATTGTAAGTAGTTTCAATGGAATAATCGCTAAGTTCAAATTCATCAAGTAACTTTCTAAAGTCACTCGTTACTTGTGAAACCAAACTAAGTGTAGGAACTACATAAACGACAACACCGCTTTTCTTCTTAATTAGGTCAATTGCCTTTAACAAAATTAGAAAGGACTTACCTGCTGATGTTGGTGCTGAAATTCCAATCAAAGAATTATTCTCAATGGATTCCCAAATTTCTTTTTGAAAATCACTCAACAAAAAGATTGAATCACCAACCTTGATTTCATTTTTTACTTGAGCTACGGTAACTGCAAATTGATTTAATAAACTTTCACCGAAAGAAAACTGTTTGTCAGCAAATGAATAGTCATTGTCAATCATAATTGATGAAGGACCAAACCCTGCACGGGATAGGAATAGAATCAAATAATTTTTCAGTCCATCCCATTCTTGTTTTCTATAAGTCCAGAGTAAAGCACAAATCGCAATGAGTTGTTTCTTTGAATGTTCATCAGTTCGAATCGATAGTTCATTTAATACAGAGATTGCATCTGTTAAAAACTCATCATTAATTTGTTCACTTGGATGCTCAGTAATGAAGTTAAGCTTGCTAGCATTTGTAATAAGCTCTAAATGGAGCAGTTTTATGAGTATGTCTTTTGCTTCCATTATTTACCTATGAGTTTTTGAAATTGTTCAAGCAATTTATCCAACTCCCAAACAGGAAGTATAATGTAGTTGAAGCGTGGGTGCAATCCCGCATCAATTTTATCATATATTTTACGGTCTAGAGCTTTTCCCCTTTCTTCAATTATTTTGATAATATCTGCTTTGATTTGTGCTTCACTTTTCTTTTCAATCTTACGGGTTTCGCAATATGTGATTATTGAAACAAGTTGCAATTCAACATTTGCCAATTTCCCATTTTTGTAGTCACTAGCAACCTGAATTAATGAATCATCAATAAAAGAATCGTAAACATATCTTCCGATTTCTTTGCGATGCTCTGCATAAGTTTTAAGAATACTATCAATTGCATCTTCAAAGGCAGTAGCAAACTTATATTTACTGATGTATGTTTTCGCCTCGCCTAAATAGAATAAATTTTTATCACCATCTAATCGATAATGAATCGCATCAGCACCAAATCTTTCCATTTCAACTGATGTTGTGATTGGCATTTTCCGAAGCAAAGGCACGCACTTAAAAAAACTTTGCAAAAAGTTGAATAAAAGCAATTCACCAAATTGACCTTGAATTAATAATTTGTCAGTTGAATGATTTCTGAATTTACGAAATGCTTCTGTAGTTAGCGTGTTATGGGCATTTTGAGAACTTCTCCCTTCTGCTATCATTTTGTCAATGACTTCCGCTGCTTTTTGCTGACTGTAAACCCATTCTGATATTGTATTGACTAATTCATCACAAAACTCGTCACGAAATTCTTGTAGGTCAACGTGGTTAATAGAAGTCCCATAGTGATTTTTATCAGGAAGGAGATTAAACGACTGTTGCACCCAATGAACATGATTCATGAACATTTTGGTGCAACTAATTAGTTTTTCTATTTCAGCTTCTGTAATTGGCATTTAGATTTATACATTTATTTTAACCTCCCCACTCATCAACTTGGGCAGCAGCGTATCCCTGAGCTGCGTAAGGGTGCGGATTTGTCTGTGATTTTCAAATGTTTTAGATAGTAGTTCTTTTGATTGCCTTGTAAATTCAATTACCTTTTCTCTTTTCGGTGTTTTGAATTCGAATGTAGGGATAGCTTGTTTACTTAAATGTAAAACCGTTGATCCATTAGCATTTCCCTCACAATGACCTTTAAATTCTCTTGTTCGCATAAGGAAATACAAGAATTCAATTGAAATCCAGTCCACTTTTGGTATTACTTTTACCATATCCATTGATATTACCATTGTGGTGTATTTTGGATTGCTGATAACTAACGCAGGATTCCCAATAACTTCTGCGTCTTGAGTAATGTCAGTATGAGCAACAACTAAATCTCCCTCTTTTACAGTTTGTTGCTCCTTATATTTTCCAGTAAACTCTTTAAATCCATCAATTCTAAAACCACCGTTTCTATCAAAGCTTTTCAAAGAAACCATTGCTGTTGTAGATGAATTTAGTTCAGTGCTTTTGTATGAAACTCCATTAATCGTGTTAACCAAAGAACCAAGTTCAATAAGTTCTGTTGAAATATTACCCTCCACAAACCACTGCCTGAAAAGCGTTTCGGCTAATAGCTCTAAGGTTTTGTTTTGGCGGTGCAGCAGGTCTATTTTATCGTCTAAGCTGCTTAATACTTCAGCTATGGCGGTTTGTTCGGGGAGTGGGGGGAGATTTAAAAATAGATTATCAAAACAATTTTTTGGAACTCTTTGTCTTCCAGATGTTCCTTCAAATCTGCTTTCAGCATATCCTCTTACTTCATCCCATCGAGATAGGTAAAAAACAAATTCATTGTCTGATACATTTTCTTTTCCTCTAAAAACAAGAAATTCAGTTGAGCCAAAACCAATCCCGTTTTTTAATCCTTTGACTTTACAGATTTTACCATTTTCTAAACATGGGGTTATCCTTGCAAAAAGTGTATCACCTTCTTTAAATCTTGCTCCACTAGAAGGATTTCTCTCTGCACTTGGGAAACAAAATTTATTTCCGTCTTGCAAATCTTTCATTTCTACAAATGAATACAACTCTGTTCCTTTCATTGAAACAGTGGGATTGATTTCTACAAAATCAGAGAATTTAAATTCTTTCCACTCACTCATGCTTCCACTTCTATTTTAATGTTGGAAAGATTTTTGGCTATTCGCTTGTTCAAAGCATCTTCCTCGGCAATCTGTTTTTCAAGTTCTGCTTTTAGTGTAGCAAAGCGTTCGGCAAACACAAAATCGTCTTCTTCCTCTGCTAAACCTACATATCTGCCGGGTGTAAGGGCATAGTTCAATGTTTTTACTTCATCCAGCGTAGCACTTTTGCAAAAGCCCTGCACATCATTGTATTCGCCTTCACCTGTTCGCCAATTGTGGTAGGTTTGGGCAATTTGGTGTATTTCTTCCGCACTCAGGTCACGGGTTCTGCGGTTAATCAAAAAGCCCCTATTTCGGGCATCTATAAACAGTATTTGCCCCTTGCGTTGCTGTTTGTTCTTTTTTATAAACCACAGGCAAGCGGGTATCTGTGTATTCAAAAACAATTTGGTGGGAAGGTTTACAATGCAGTCAATCAAATCGGCATCAACCAATGCTTTGCGTATTACATCTTCGCCACTGCTGTTACTCGTCAGAGAACCTTTAGATAAAACAAAACCCGCCTGTCCATTGGCAGAAAGATGATACAAAAAGTGCTGTATCCATGCGTAGTTGGCATTACCTACAGGTGGTGTGCCATACGACCATCGTGCATCTTTCTGTAACAGTTCACCACTCCAGTCGCTGTCATTAAAAGGTGGGTTGGCAATGATAAAATCTGCTTTCAGGTCTTTGTGGGCATCATTTAAAAAACTGCCTTCGTTGTTCCATTTTACGTTGCTGCTGTCAATACCTCTAATGGCAAGGTTCATCTTTGCCAATCGCCAAGTGGTTTGGTTGCTTTCCTGTCCGTAAATAGAAATATGGTCGGCAGGATTTAATGAAAGTTTTTTGCCGTTATTCTTTTTGTAATAGTCTTGGTGGTGTTTAATAAATTTCTCACTCTGCACAAACATGCCACCGCTTCCGCAACAAGGGTCGAACACTCTGCCCTCATACGGTTCAAGCATTTCAACCAATAGTTTCACCACACTTTCAGGCGTATAGAACTGTCCGCCTTTTTTGCCTTCTGCCAAAGCAAATTCGCCTAAGAAATATTCAAACACCCTGCCCAACAAGTCTTTGCTTTGGGCTTCTTTAGTTCCTAAAGCGGCAGTGCTAACCAAGTCAACCAGTCCGCCTAAACTGCCTTTGTCTAATTTTTCCTGTGCATACACTTTGGGCAATACGCCTTTCAAAGATGGGTTGTCCTTTTCAATAGCGTCCATTGCATCGTCAATGTCTTTGCCAATGGTCGGCAATTTGGCTCTGCCTTGCAGCCATGTCCAACGGGCAGAAGGCGGCACATAAAACACTTTCTCGGCTACATATTCATTTTTGTCTTCGGGGTCTGCACCTTCATAGTCGCCTTTTCCTTCTTTCAGTTTGTTGTAAAGCTCTTCAAAAGCATCAGAGATGTATTTCAGGAAAATCAGTCCCAAAACTACATGCTTGTATTCAGCTGCATCCATGTTTTTACGGAGCTTGTCAGCCGCTTTCCAGAGCTTTTTCTCTAACGGTTCTTCAATATTTTCTTTCGCTTTTTTCGCCATCTCTCGGTCTTAATATGTAAAGTTTTTATAGTCTGCTAAGTTAAGTTTTATAGTTGCATTGTCGTCATAAGTGCGTGGGCAAAAAATGGCTCTTTGGATTTTGCCTGTGTGTCGACTAGTGCGGTTGGGGCAAAAGCCAATGTGCCATTTGTGCGGTGGCAATAAAATTGAATTAAAAAAAATGTGCGGTGGGGAAAATAAAAAATACAGTAGCGTAGGCAATGAGTGTCGGCTTACTCGTTGTCCGTTTTCAATATGGTCTGTATGTCGTTTGTCACCTGTCAAAATGGTTTACTTTTTCTCAGTTTTTAGTCGTCTGTTTGTTGTTGTGTCGTTCTCTACGCTTGCTGCCAACGGTTCGCGTATTGGCGATGGGCGGGATTTTTAGTGCTGAAGTTGATACGAAGAACAGAAGTTGAATTATGCACTTCCGTTGATACGAAGCCGTTCAGCCCGCCTATTGCCAATACGATGTTGTACGACGTAGTTATGTTTTGGGTTTTAGTCCAGCTAAATATTTTCGTATGTCATTTTCTAATTTATCCGGGTATTTGTACTCTAATTTTTTTGACAATTCAGTTCCTATTTCTGAAACTAAATCAGTCATTGAAAATAGAGCAGTCCAATTTTCCTTTATATCGCTCCCTGAAAATGTTTGTTCTGTTTTAGCCCACATTTCCTGCTTAAGATACTTTTTGAAAAGTCGTCCATATTTATTGGTCGTTATGTTCCAATTGTGTTCACTTGCAATGTGCCATTCAATTAAAGGAATTAAATATTCTGTGCGAATAACGGTTTCCGACATAAATTTCGCATAGAATATTTCATCTCTCACAAGACACTTTGCCACGTAAGTTGTGTCCCACCAAAAATCGTTTATTAGATTTTGAAACTCTTTTTCAGACGGTTTTTTGATAATGGAAATTTGATAAGTTGGTTTCAGCATTTGCTTTGTAATACCATCTTTATCAATTAAAATTTTATAACCAATATCCCAATCTTCTGGTAATTCTTTCTCTTGCGTTTCCTTTATAAATTTTGATTTGCTGTAAAGTTTAAAATCTACTTTCACACCGTCTTCATAAAGTAGCATTTTCATTGCGTGTTTATGGTTAAAACAACTTTCGTCTTCTTCAATCATAGCAATTGGATTTCCGAATTTAAGCGTCCAGCTTTTGTCTGAAATGTAATTTGTATTATCCTCAAAAACAAATTCAATGTCTAAATCACTAAATTCGTCAACAAGTGCTAAAGGATTTACAAGTGAACTTGTCAGAAGAAGAACTCTTACATCTTCGTTTTTCTCCGACCATTCTATAATTGTTCTTAACTTTTCTTCTCTGACTTTCATTTTGTTTGGTTCGGTTTTACTATGTCGTACAACGGTCTCGGGCTTTGCGTTGGTGGGCTTTTGAAACCGTAAACTGTCGGCCAGCACCAAAGCTTATTAATTGCTCAAATGTTTCTATTCGCACTGTCCGCCCACTAACGCAAAACCCGTGTTAGCAGTAGCAATTCTCATTGGTCAATTAGTTTAAGGTCTTTAAGAATTAAATAAACAATGTCTATTCGTGCATTTGCAAAGTCCTTGTTGTTTAAGTCAGACGATTGAATACAGTTTGAGAAATAGTAAACTTTATTTTTTGTCTCCAGATAGCCGACATACCAACCAATATCTTTGTTGTCTTGTCCGCCCCAACCAGTTTTTGCTCTTATTACATAGTTCAAGGTGTCCTTTGCAATCATTATATTTTTTGCAATGTCCATTGAGCGTTGTGAAAAAGGAAGTTGGTTGTCGTGAAGTCGTTTTAAAAAGTCAATCTGCTGTTTGGGCGAAATACGAAGTCCGCCAGTTAGCCAAAACTTGTCTATACCACCCGAAGTGTCAGCATTTCCATAGTTGGCTTTGTCAAGCCAGTATTTCATTTGTTGTCCGCCAACACGTCTTGCAAGCTCTTGATAATACCAAACTGTTGAGTTTTTGAAAGCGGTCTTTAAGTCGTGGACAGCGTTCCAGTTTGGATTTTGTCGGATTACACTGTCCCAAGGAATTACAAAGTTCTCGTCTTTAATTACTCCTGTCTCAAGTCCGATAAGCGAGTTGCAAATTTTATAAGTCGAGGCAGGTGAAAAAGGTTGCTCGAATTGGTCTTGGTTGTAAAGAATATACGTATCGTCTTGCGGGTCATAAAGCACGAATGAACCGTCAACATTAAATTGGTCGTAATACTTTTTAAAGTCGTCACGAATTTCTGTCGCCTGTTTTTGCTTACAGGCTGTCAGTCCGAGAACTGTTATGGTCAAAAGAAATATTGTCTGTTTGGCTGTCGTCATATTGTTACTGCTAACGTTTGGCAAATTGGCGATGGAGCCGACTTTTAGCACAAATGTTGAATAGAATTACTAATCTTCAACATTGCACAAAAGTTCAATAGAAGTACTTCACCGGCTCTATTGCCAATTTGTTTGTTATGTGCCGTTTTATTCCATTTTATACATTTAACAATTGCTGAAACGTAAAGTCGGGTTTAAACATTTCAATTTCGTTTTGAGTTGATTCTTCTTGTGCTTCTTTGCCATAGATAAACATTTGCTGTTCATAATTTTTAACAGCCTCTTCAATGCTATTAAATTTTCCATCGGCTAGATTATCAGACAATATCAAGGCATCCACCAACCCACTATTTACTCCCTGCCCTGCAAAAGGCGGCATCAAATGTGCGGCATCCCCAATCATTGTTATGGGTAATGGGCGCTTGCTTTTCCAAGGCTTTTCTAAAGGAAATATCCGTGTAGCCAATCCTACAAATGACAACGTCGTATGAATCAATTCTTTGTAGCGTTCGTCCCAATCGGAAAATTCTTTCAGAAGAAAATCAACGACACTATTTCTGTTTTGAAAATCTACCTGCGTTTGGTTTTTCCATTCATCAGGTGTTTTAAAACTTATTCCAAAATGCAATGCACCATTATTATTGGGGTTAGCAAATAATAAATTACCTTGGTGAGATGCCATTAGCCGGTTTCCATTGCATAGCTGAAAAAATCCAGGACAGTTTATCTCTGGTTGATGAATATCGGCTTGTATATTGAAAGTACCTGTTTCTTCAACTTCCGTGTCGGTAACAAATTTTCTTACCTTGGACATCCCGCCATTGGCAAGAATAACCAAATCTGCTGTTTCACTCGGTTTATTCTCAAAAGTTAGTGTCCACTTCTTCTTACCAGGTTCAAGCATAACAAGTTTTCTATCCCAAATAACCGTGTCGTTTTCTAAACTATTCAACAAGATAGCCCTTAAGTCATTTCTGTTTATTTCAGGATTGTCAAATCGATTTTCGGGCTTTACATTTTTTGTGGATAAAATATTGCCTTTTTCATCAGCAATATTTACACCCATTGGTAAGGCTAAGTCATAATAAGTTTGTAACAATCCCGCTTTTTTCATTGCTTCCTGACCTGAACCTTTGTGTAGGTCAAGGGTTCCACCAAAAATTCTTGCCTCTCGGTCGTTGTCTCTTTCGTAAACTGAAACGTCTATGCCGTTTTGCTGTAATAATTTTGCCATAGTCAGTCCAACGGGTCCACCACCAATTATTGCAACGTTCTTATCACTAAGTAAATTCATTTGTTTGTCTGTATCTATTCGCATTGTCATTCAAAAATGGCACATAACTCGCTTATATATGCAATAATACTGCATAAATATATCTTTTTTTGTTAGCTTGGTGTAGTTCGGTTGTTACAAATCATCAAAGGGACTTTTTATATTTTTCAAACTTCTAGGACCTACGTGGGTGTAAATTTCAGTGGTTTTACTGCTGTAATGGCGAGCAATTCTTGAATATAACGCATGTCAGTGCCATTTTACTGTAAGTACGTGGCTGTGTCGCAGCCAAGGTAAACTAACCGTTTTTTTAACCTTTGCTTTTTCCAATGCCTGTTTCAATACGCTTTGCAGGCTGTCGGCGGTGTATTGTTTGCCCTTTGTTGCCCTTCAAACAACCAAGCAGTTGGTTTTACGCTTTGTAGTATTGACGAATAATTCGACGATTTTTTCAGAAATTGGAACTATACGGTCTTTCCGACTATGTCCGTTTCCTAGTTGAAAATCGAGAGACGATAGCTTTGGTTTGATTGTTTTGGATTCTGTTGTTTACGTCGTTTAGGATCGCTCGTAACGTACTGCCTGCCGTCAGGTGTTGGTGTGGTTGGCGTCGGGTTATGGTTGCCGTTGGGTTATGGTTGGCGTCGGGTTATGGTTGCCGTTGGGTTATGGTTGGCGTCGGGTTATGGTTGGCGTCGGGTTATGGTTGGCTAACGTGACCGGCAGCCTTCTTCACAAAAACCTGCGGCAAAAACGGCGTTCCTTCAAGGTAAACCGCGTACAGGCCGGACGGCAGACCGGTAAGGGTGACGGTGCAGAGGTAACTGCCTTCGGGAATCACAAACTCAGTCCGCCGTTCTCCAAGACTATTCACAACATAGCCGGTGACGGTGCCGGTGACGGGAGGGTCGAGCGCAATGGTGAGGGCGTCGGTGGCCGGGTTCGGGTACAGCCGTATGCCGGGTTGAGGATTGCTGTGCACGCTGCTCACCGGCAGGATGCTAACGTGAATTGCTACCGATGTGTCGGTTCCGCATTCGCCAACAGCAATACACCGATACCAGCCACTGTCGGCAGCGGTAACACTACTCCTGCTTAACACAGGCCCGGTTTCTGAGTCCAGCGCTATCATGTTGTGCAGCCACCGGTAGGTGAGCTGTGATCCCTGAGCCTGAATCTGAAGCGAGAGCGGATCGCCGATCCGCACTTCAGCGTTGGCCTGCTGTTTAGTAATCTTTGTTTCGATTCCCTGCGTCACAATGGCCTTGGTCGTTACACCGCTCACACCGCACGGGCTGCTATACCGCACGCTGTACGAGCTGCCGTCGGCATCACTGCCGTACACCACGTGCTCCGCCGCAGTTGCACCCGGTACGTCCTTGCCGTTGCGTTGCCACTGGAGCGTGACTCCTGTGCCAACAATGTCCACAGTGAGCGTAACGCTATCGGTACGGCAGACAGTGGCCGACTCCGGGTGTGATTGTACACGCGGAGCCTCGCTGATAAGAATGGGGTGTTCCGTCCGGCTGCGGTGTCCCCTTCCCGACTGCACTGCAATATACACCGGACCGGTTCCTACACTTTGGGATATTAACCAATCATAACTATTTCCGCTGATTGCGTTGTTTATAACAGTCCACTGTGTTGCATCGCGGGACCAGGCAACCTCGTAGATATCGGACGGGAACATATCCTGTACGTTCCACTGAAGGCGGAGGGTGCTACCGTGGCACACATGTTCGTTCCCGGACGGTGCTGCAAGGTTGATAACACCCGGTTGGATTTCGATGGCGCAGGGGATGGCACCGGTAATGCCGGGTGCGCGTGTAAGCGTAGCATCTGACAGCCTGATGTGGGTGCTACCAGACCAGCCGGCAACAACAAAGCCCATATCGGGTCGGACTGCTACAGAAGCGGCACCGTCCATACCCGTGCCCCCAATGGCAGTAACGTAGTACGCGGTCTGCGGCGAGAGGACGGCAACAAGCATATCGGTCCCGCCTGCTGACGAGGTGTTTGCGCCGGCGTTAACACCGGGAAGGTTCATCGAGGTTGTGGTCCCGCAAATCACCATCCTGTTGCCCTGATACCGGGCTGCGGCAATGGCATGCTCGGCACCATCGCCACCCCAGTAGCTGGAATTGTCCAGCACCCTGCCCTGTCCGGTAAAGGCGGCAATAAAGATATCGGACGTGCCGGACAGGACCTCCTGAATCGGGTCCAGCAGCGGGAAATCGTCCGACGTTGTTGTGCCCGACATCACGATACGTCCGTCATGTACCAGCACGCCGATAGCCGTGTCGGCACCGTTACCGCCAAAGTAGGTACTGGCAACGCCTCCCGAGCCGTCGGGCTGCAGCACCGTCAGCGTTGCGTCGGCATCGCCGCCGTTATAGGTAAAGTCAAGCGGCCGGTCATCGTAATACCACCACCATTGTGAGTCAATAATCGGGTACATTGGGAAGTCCACAGACGAGGTCCACCCGGCCAGGTACAGGTAGCCACTTTCGTCCACCGTCAGCGCCGTAAACCCGTCATGTGCTGACCCGCCAAGGTATGTGCCAAACAGGACCGAGGTTCCTGCTGCGGTGTACCGAATAACAAAACCATCGGAATTTCCCTTCAGTTGTTTAAACAACCCGTTGGTGACGGGGAAGCCCGAGTGCGAGGTTGTGGTGCCGCACACGTAAATCGTCCCCTTTGCATCGGTAACAATACATGTGGGCCGTTCCACGCCGCTGCCCGGTATCAGCCAGGAAACCGGTTCGGCAAGGGTTGGCGGGAAGACGGCAACAAAGCCATCGGTTTCGGCAGAAAACTGGGTTTGTGCAGTTCCCTGGGTACACGGGAAGTCGGCCGACAGTGTCCACCCCGTCACCGCAATCCAGCCATCCGGTGTTACGGTCATAGCCGTCGGCCTGTCATTGGCACGTCCGCCAATCGTTGTAAACGCAAGCAGCGTATCCAGACTCTTCGTAAAGATTGCAACAAAGGCATCGGTGCCTCCGGCAACGGTCTTACGCCATCCCGGTGCGGTAATGGAGTGTGCCGACACGCCCCAGCCGCACACTGCCACGGTACCGTTGTTCAGCGAGGTTACTGCCGAGATGCCCGCACTATCGGACGACCCGAGAAAGCCCGAAACAAAATTTCCTCCACCCATACCGGCAAAAAGCGGTAGTGAGTGGAGGAAGACATAGGAGTACAGTATTCTAGTTATCCAGTATGGTGAGGAGTGTTTCATTGCTGTGTAGTGTACCCATACCCATACAGTGTGACATCTGAGGCTGATTTTAGCGGATCACGTGAATTGCCGTACGCAGCACCGTGGTGCCACGAACAGCTTCGATGCCGTACACACCCGGGGTTAGATTGCTAACCGGCACCATGAGTGTTGACGTTCCTGCTGCCAGGCGTCCGAGCATGACCGACGAAACCACTGAGCCATCTACACCAACGAACCGAATCATAACCTCGGCATCGGCATTGAGTGTAAAGGTGCACGAGAGTTTTTCGGAAGCAGGCACCGGACCATTGATATGCATGGCAAAGCCGGGAACGGCAACCTCGGTTTGAACCGAACCAACCCGGTTAACAATCACGGTGGCAACATCTGTGGTCTTGCTTCCGCAACCGCCGGTAACGGTGCAGGTATAATCACCGGCATCATCGCCGGATGCAGTCGCAACCGTATATGTTGCCTTATCGGCGTTGGCAATTGGCATACCATTGCGGCTCCACGAATAGGTAAGCTCCGAACCCTTGGCAACAACCGTGAGCGTTAGTTTTTTACCTTCATCTACCGTTGTGGCCACTGGTTGCTGTGTGATTTCGGTTTGAGCTGCAACGCCAACAATTGCCGGCTTTGTTGTAGCTGCCGGTGAGCAGGCACCGCTCACAACACAGTCGTAGTTACCTGAATTATCAGCCGACACCTTTGAGATTTTCAGCGTTGGATTCGTTGCTCCCTGGATCGTAGTTCCGTTTCTGCGCCACTGGTATTTCAGCCCAATGCCTTGGGCTTCGACCGCAAGTGTGATATCTTCACCTTCGCACGCAGATGTTGACACAGGATCTTTGTGTACCGCAGGAGGGTTGCTGATAGAGAATGTACCGCTGCGTGAAACATGACCGCGGGGTGATGACAGTTCAATTCTGTACTGCGTACCCTCTACCATATTTGCCGCAGGTTTCCAGGTGTAGTTCATCCCTGTAAGATCCTTGGCCAGATCGGTCCACGTTTTGCCGCTGTCGCTGCTGATACGAAGCAGGTACTTGTCGCCCTGAAGCATTCCCTCGGCAGCCCAACTAATTGTCCGGTTGGAGCCAGCACAAATGCTTTCGCCACCGGTGGGCGACACCAGGTCAAGCGTGCCCTGAGCCCATTTTGCAACGTAGCCGTCTTCTTCACCTGGCTTGGTTTGCTTCCAAGCATCCGGGTGAACGGTCAGGTCATCCGACGTGCCTCTCAGGACAAAGTAGATATCGCCGGCATCGTCAACAACGGCAGCTACGGCGGTATCGGTACCATAGCCCCCTACCAGCGAGCTAAACTTCACCGCATACGGGTTGATATTTGCCAGGAAGGCATCGGTGCTGCCGGTACGCGCTGCACTGGCTCCGGCGCCCTGAATCGGGAAATCCATTGAGTTTGTATATCCCCACAAGATGCCGGAATTCAGTGACGGATCTGCAACGATACCATTCACCCAATCTTCACCGGTACCACCAAAGTAGGTACATGCGGTAAGTGCCTTGCCGTCATCCGTAAACTGACACATGAAGATATCTGACTTGCCACCGATATAGTCGGCGGTAATGGTGCCGGCGGTAGGGTATTTCGTTGAGTTTGTTACCCCCACCAGGAGTGGACGTCCTTGAGCATCGATATAGATTCCTCTGCCTTCTTCTTCACCGGCCCCGCCAAAGTATGTAGAGAACGTACCATCATCTTTTTTAGAAAGTGTGCCATCCGGGAAGAATTTAATCAGGAATGCATCTTTATCACCTCCATTGTAGGTTGCATCATACGGAGTCCGTGCGCCGGGTTTCCACCAGCCCCATCCCCCTCCGCTACTACCCGAAGGCTGTGTTTCAAAATCCGACGACGAAGTCCATCCCGTTACAAACGGGAAACCGGAGGCATCAACGGCGATGGCAGTGAATACCTCATTCTTGGTGCGGCCAAAGTAGGTTGAAAAAACAAACGTACCGCCGCCGGGGGCAAGCTTTACCAAGAAGCCGTCCATTTCGCCGCCCAGGGTTTGCTGGTGTGCCCCACTGACCGGGAAGTTTGCGTTCGACGTGGTTGATCCGCACACGTAGATGGCGCCGGTAGCCTTGTCCACAGCAATACCGTATGCCTTATCTTCTTTGTTTCCGCCAACGAAGGTTGAGATATCCATATTTGCAAGGTCTGCCGAAAACCGGCAGATAAAGGCATCAGTCTGTCCCTTGTGCACCTGCCCTACCGAGCCAATGGTGATTGGGAAATTGGTACTTTCGGTGTTACCGGTAACGCAAACCATACTGTTCTGGTCAATCGTGACGGCGGTAACCTCGTCGGGGCCGGAGCCGCCCACGTAGGTATATCCTACCAGCTTGGATAAATCTTTTGAGATGGCGGCAATAAACCCGTCGCGTCCGCCGGCAACTGACTTGCTGTACTTACCGGAGGTCTCGGGAAAATCAAGATTAAAGGTCGAACCAACAACATACAGATGATTAGCGCCCAGAGCGATGTTTATTACTTCGTCCGTACCAGGTCCGCCAATATAGGTTCCATACACAACAGGGTCAATTCGCAGGGATTCCGACACTTTTCGCTCGGGGATGCTGAACTCAATGCCGTTCATTGCAGCACGGAAAGCTGCCGGTGTGGCACGTTCACGGTCACCCATCACGTAGGCATACAGGTCAGTGATAACAATGCCGCCCAGGTCGGTATCAAGTGTCACCTCGCCGTCACGGACACTGATGCCATTTTCACCCTTCACGGCAAAAGAAATGGGTTCGGTATGAGCACCGGCCTCTACGTCAAGATCGTAGCGCAGCCTGCCGGTATTATCCAGGTAGTACAGCACGTCAACACCGGGGAAGACGTTTGAGAATCGCAGTGACTCGTAGGTGCGCGACACAGTTGCCGCCGAGCCGCCCCGATTGATATAGTGCCGAACGGTTGGTCCCTGTGTGCCGACCACCGCAAAATTCTGCGGATTGGCCTTTGTCCAGGTCAGCCGAACTACCTGACCGGTACGGGTTGTACCGTCAATCTTGTATTGGTCCATCACCATCCCGGATGTTGTAATCCAGGTGTTCAGGTTGGTGCCGCGGTGAACATACAGAACTTCATCAGGCCACTGCCCGGAGTTCTCGATAAATCCACGAATAGATGTGTTAATTCCGGTGCCGGCAGACACGCTGGCTGCACAGATGGCAACCATAAACGCGTATAAAAATGCTCGCATGTGTACTCCTGTTGTCAACATGTTGTGGTTATGCACAGAACAAATAAAGCTGTAATTTACGGCTTAATCATGAATCGTCCCAAAATGCCATCCCACCATGAAACTATCCGTTAACATTGATCATGTTGCCACCATTCGAGAAGCCAGAGGTGGACTTTATCCAGACCCCGTACAGGCTGCCGTCCTGGCCGAAATTTCAGGCGCACATGGCATTGTGGCTCATTTACGTGAGGACCGTCGACATATTAACGACAGAGACATAATTCGGTTACAGGAAGTGGTCACAAAAAAATTTGACCTCGAGATGGCACTGACACCGGAAATTGTGCAGATCGCATTGTCCATTGGGCCGGATATGGTAACGCTGGTACCTGAAAAACGAGAGGAGCTCACCACGGAAGGGGGCTTAAATATCGTCACAGCCGAGAGTCAGATCAGGGAGGCGGTTGATGAGTTCCATGACCGCGGTATTAGCGTAAGTCTGTTTGTAGAGCCGGACCGTTCACAATTACAGGCGGCATCCCGCACGGGTGCCGACATGGTGGAGCTCCATACGGGGGCGTATGCAAATTCACGGACACGGATCGAGGCAAATGACCATATTACGAGACTGACGATTGCCACTGACGAGGCGCGGCAGCTTGGGTTGCTTGTAAAGGCCGGACACGGCTTGTCACTTGAAAATCTTGCGCCAATTGCAGCAATCGAGGGGATCGAGGAGGTGAGTATCGGGCACGCCCTGATCGGGCGTGCCGTATTTGTTGGTATGGAAAGAGCCGTACTGGAATACTTAGCCGTTCTGGCGTCAGCAGAAGGTTAAGAACAGTACGAACATGCCGCAGGTGCTAACGGTTCAGGGTAGCACCGGCTACTCCTTGCCAAACAGTGCTGCCTTTGCAAAGTCGCGGTTCATGCGGGCAATAAACGAGACGCTGATACCTTTCGGACAAGCCGCCTCGCATTCGTAGTGGTTGCTGCATCCGCCAAACCCTTCGTTGTCCATCTGTGTAACCATGTTCATTGCACGTGCCGTGCGTTCTACCTGGCCCTGCGGCAACATACTCAGGTGTCCGGCCTTGGCCGCCACGAACAGCATTGCGCTGGAATTCGGACATGCGGCCACGCAGGCACCGCAGCCGATACAGGCGGCAGCATCCATGGCAGACTCGGCATCGGGTTTGGGGACCGGCATGGCATTCGCTTCGGGAGCACTGCCGGTATTTACGCTTACAAAACCGCCGTGCTGAACAATCCTGTCAAATGCTCCGCGGTCAACGATAAGGTCCTTAATCACCGGAAATGCATTTGCCCGCCACGGTTCGATAAAGATCTCATCGCCATCCTTAAATGAGCGCATATGAAGCTGGCACACTGTTGTTTTCGGGATTGGACCATGCGGCCGGCCATTCACCACCATGCCACAGGTACCGCAGATGCCTTCACGGCAGTCGTGGTCAAAGGCCACTGGTTCTTCACCTTTAGCAAGGAGTTCTTCGTTCAGGATGTCGAGCATCTCCAGGAAGCTCATGTGATCGGTGATATTCTCTACGTCGTAGGTGCGCATCATACCGGTATCAGCCGGTGATGCCTGCCGCCAGATGTGCAGTCGTAATTTCATTTATAACTCCGGGTAGCCAGGTGAACATTATCAAACGTGAGGTGTTCCTTATGTAATTCGGGTTGAGCCGAATCGCCCTTGTATTCCCATGCAGCCACGTATGCAAATTTTTCATCATTTCGTTTAGCTTCATGGTCAGGCGTCTGATACTCTTCTCTGAAGTGACACCCGCAGCTTTCCTCGCGCTGCAGTGCGTCGCGCACCATCAGTTCGCCGAATTCCAGGAAATCTGCCACCCGCGATGCCAGCTCGAGTGACTGGTTCAGGTCGGCACCGGAACCGGGTACGAACAGGTTCTTCCAGAACTCCTGCCGGATCTCGGGTATGCGGGCAAGAGCTTCCTGCAGCCCTTTCTGGTTCCGGGCCATGCCGCATTTGTCCCACAGCAGCATACCAAGTTCGCGGTGGAAACTTGTGGGTGTGCGCTTCCCTTTAATCGAAAGCAGGTTATCGATCTTGGTTTTTACTGCTTCCTCGGCCTGGCGCACTTCGGGTGCATCGGTCGTTGGGAGGGGGCTTGGGCCTACCTGCCCCAGATATCCCCCAAGGGTGTAGGGTATCACAAAGTACCCGTCGGCCAGACCCTGCATGAGGGCGCTGGCACCAAGCCTGTTGGCGCCATGATCAGAAAAGTTAGCTTCTCCTAGTGCAAACAAGCCCGGTATCGTTGTCATCAGGTTGTAATCCACCCACAAGCCGCCCATGGTGTAGTGGACCGCCGGGTAGATGCGCATGGGTACGGAATACGGGTCGTCACCGGTAATCCGTTCGTACATTTCAAACAGGTTGCCGTACCGTTCTTCGATAACGTGTTTCCCCTGCCGCCTGATGGCATCGGCAAAGTCCAGGTACACGCCACGTCCGCCGGGACCAACGCCCCGGCCTTCGTCACAGACTTCCTTGGCAGCGCGCGACGAGATGTCGCGTGGTGACAGGTTGCCAAACGAGGGGTATTTGCGCTCCAGGTAATAGTCACGGTCGGCATCGGGAATATCGGCGGCCACCCGGTTATCACCGGCTTTCTTGGGAACCCATATCCGTCCGTCGTTCCGTAGTGATTCGCTCATCAGGGTAAGCTTGCTTTGGTACTCGCCGCTGACGGGGATACAGGTGGGATGGATCTGGGTATAGCAGGGATTTGCAAAGGCAGCGCCGCGTTTATAGGCGCGATAGGCAGCGGTAACGTTGCAGTTCTTGGCATTGGTACTAAGGTAAAAAACGTTACCATAGCCCCCTGTACAGAGCAGTACGGCATCACCCATGATGCTTTCAACTGTACCGGTAACCAGATTGCGAATTACAACGCCGCGGGCCCGATTATCAATCACGATAACGTCCATCATCTCGCGTTTGTTCAGCAAGGTTACCTTGCCAAGGCCAACCTGACGCGACAGTGCCTGGTAGGCACCCAGCAGGAGCTGCTGTCCTGTCTGCCCCCGCGCGTAAAACGTCCGGCTTACCTGGGCACCGCCAAACGAGCGGTTCGCCAGATGTCCGCCATACTCCCGCGCAAAGGGTACGCCCTGGGCTACGCACTGGTCAATGATGTTTACGGAGACCTGTGCCAGACGGTACACGTTGGATTCGCGGGCACGGAAGTCGCCACCCTTCACGGTATCGTAGAAGAGTCGCCAGATACTGTCACCGTCATTCGGATAGTTTTTGGCTGCGTTAATCCCGCCCTGAGCCGCAATACTGTGTGCTCTGCGTGCCGAGTCGTGATACGTGATTGCCGTTACATTGTAGCCAAGTTCGGCAAGGGTGGCTGCAGCCGAGGCTCCGGCCAGACCGGTTCCCACTACAATCACTCTGAACTTACGCTTGTTGGCCGGGTTCACCAGCTTACTGTCGGCTTTATGTTTATCCCACTGCTGCTCGATAGGGCCGGTGGGGACCTTGCTGTTGAGTTCCATAGAATTTCTCCGTTACTTTACTAAGCCGGTAATCACTGCTAACGGTACCGACAAGAATCCCACCACAATCAGGAGTCCCAGCAGGGGCCCAATTGTGCGGATGAGTGGTGTGTATTTCGGGTGGTTGATACCAAGCGTTTGAAACGCACTCTGAATGGCATGGTTAAGGTGCATGCCGGTTACAACCATGGCAATCGCATAGATGACTACGATAAGGGGCTGTGAGAAGCCTTCCACGATCATCCGGTACACGTCGTGACGTCCTGCAGCATCAACATGGTTAAATGCTTCGGGCTGTGCCATGCCCCACGTAAAATGAGCCAGGTGATAGAGGATGTACACCAGAATCAGCAGCCCGGTGTAGGCCATGGAGCGTCCGGCAACGGTTGATGCCCGAGGGGTTACGCGTTCGTTGCGAACTGTCCGCGCTCCCTTGTTCAGACGGGTAAGCTTGATGCCCGTGATTACGTGCAGCACCAGCATTACAATCAGGCCGATACGGGCCACCCACAGGGCGCTTCCGTGCAACAGCCCCCGCAGCTCTACAGCATAGCTGTTCATGTGCTCGGGTCCGAGAAAAACTAACAGATTACCGCTGAGGTGAGCAATTAAAAAGCCCACGATTCCCAAGCCGGAAATTGCCATCACCCACTTTTGAATTATCGTGCTGTTCCACACTTGAGTAAATGTTCGCATGAAGATTGCCCTGATGCAGAAAAACGAAATATACGGTTTATTGGCAAAAGTTGTCCGGTAACACACCTACTGCTTCGAGGTGGTATGGTACATTCGTTTCTGCTGTTTTCTCATCGTATCGTAAACTTGCAGATGCTTGAAATCCAATCGGTAACAAAGCAGTACGGACGTTTTGTTGCAAACAACTCCATCAGTCTGACCATTAACAGCGGCACCATCTTTGGTCTGCTCGGGCCCAACGGTGCGGGCAAGACAACGCTGATCAGAATGATTACCAATATCACAACACCGGATAGCGGGACAATACTGCTAAATGGTCAGCCTGTTGCAGAGGTAGCGCATAACCGCATCGGCTATCTGCCGGAGGAGCGCGGGTTGTACAAGAAGCTTACGGTGCGTGAACAGCTCACCTACTTTGGGATGCTTAAGGGAATGTCGGCAGCCGAGATGCGGACGTCACTGAACACGTGGCTGGACCGGCTGGACGCACGTGGCTGGGAGAACAAGAAGATCTCTGAGCTTTCAAAAGGGATGCAGCAAAAAGTACAGTTCATTAGTGCGGTGCAGCATGCACCGTCCCTGGTGATTTTAGACGAACCGTTTACGGGTCTGGATCCTGTTAATGCCCAACTGCTGATCAGCACGGTGCGCACCCTCCGGTCCGAGAACGTAACGGTGATCCTTTCTACGCACCAGATGGATCAGGTTGAGAAGCTATGCGATGATATTGCGCTCATCAATTTTGGCAGTGTTGTACTAAACGGAAATCTGCGCGAAATCAAATCCCGCTTTCGCAGCAATCATATAGTTTTTGAATATTCAGGCGAAGGTGAGATTCCGGCAATGGCCGGCGTTGGCGTCGAGGCAAAAGCCGACGGCAGGGCTGAACTGAAGTTCGATCCGGCAGTACAGACGCCGCACGGCATTCTGCGTATCCTTGCCGAGCATCTGGAAATCTCGCGCTTCGAGGTTACCGAGCCGTCATTAAACCAGATTTTCGTTGAAACGGTCACCACGGCAGATGCGGGTGTCCCTCAGAGCCCTCAACCGTAGCCTGTAGCACAGGCCACATTTTCGTTACCAGCATGCCTGCAATAAAAAAGTTTACCGTACTGGTTATTGTCCTCCCGATTGCCCTGCTCCTGCTGTCGGCCGGAACAGTAGCATGGATGTTTTCACTACAGCCCCACATCCAAACAGTGTGCAGCGTACACATCCCGCGCGGAACCACCAACGTTGGAGCGGTCACCAGGGCTGCACAGAGTTGCAATGCTCCGCAGCCGTGGCTGCTGCAGTTTACCGCCCGAGTACTTGGTTTGTTCAGTACAGCCTCCGTAAAAAGCGGCTGGTACCGGTTTTATCCGGGGATCACCCAGCTGGATCTGCTGCAGATGCTGTACAGCGGTTCCGGACGCCCCACCGTGCGTGTGCTGCTGCGTGAGGGCCTTACACGATGGCAAACGGCCGGTACGCTGGCAAGAGCGCTGGATATTGATTCAGCAACGCTTGTCGCCCGCTTTGATTCGCTGGAGGGCTACCTGTTCCCCGATACATACGTGTTTTTGTGGCGTGAGGATCCCAACGCTATTGCGTTACGCTTGCAGCAGCAGTATCGTAAGGTTACCGGCAATAACCCGCCTTCGTACGAACAGCTCATCCTGGCATCAATCGTTCAGGCCGAAGCTTCACTTCCAGCCGAAATGCCACGCATCGCGGGCGTGTACGTAAACAGGCTGAACAAGGGAATGCGCCTTGAAGCAGATCCGACGGTGGTGTACGGCAAGCAACATCAGGGACGCATCACGTACTCGCATCTTCGCGACCGGCACGCCTGGAACACATACACCAACACGGGACTGCCGCCCACACCAATTTGTAATCCGGGAGCCGATGCCATCAGGGCTGCCATGAATCCCGAAAAGCACGAGTATTTGTTCTTCGTGGTAAGGCCGGGCGGACAAGGGGCTCATGCTTTCGCAAAAACGTTTGCCGGGCACAATGCTAATGTTCGTGACTATCGTACTGCAAGGGCACAACAGCAGAAAAAACAGTAGGCACGCCACCGTCTCGTGGCTGCACTACTCCGCGACGCTCGCACACGTGGCCCATTCTCCGCAGGTCTGCCACAAACCTGTCACCGTGCAGGTTCGCGCCACAGTGCCGATGTCCGGCCACGCTGATCTCTGGCCTGAATGGTAAACGTAAAGGGCTGACCGTTGTCCTTACGGGTAACTTCAAACTCGTCTATCCATGCAACACCTGCATCATCGGCATCGTTGGCGGCATGGATATTACCGAACAGTTTTCGCACTGAGCGGACGTTGCCGTCAACGACTTCCAGGGACGGACGATCACGATTTTTATCACCATAAAACTTAACAATCACCTTCTTCTTGTCGCCCGACCCGTAATCCTTTACATCCCGGATCTCGGGCGGCGGGAATCCCCGAACGTGTATGGCAACCGGGGTTTCTACACGGTCGCCGGCAATCAGGCGGACAAACTGGAGTGTTTTGCCGGTATCGGACAGTCTGGGAGTAAAGCTCAGAACCGATGCCGACGTGGCAGCCACCTCACGGCCACCATCCAACACGACTGCCTTAGCCCCTTCCAAATCCGGCAGGTTTGTCTCGATCGTGTATTCTACACCCGGATACATCACAGAAGCCACCATGGCGGCCGGCATACTCAGGCACTGCACATCGAACGATGTCTGCGCCACTTGTCCGTCAGCGCGGTGTGCCACAACATTCACGGTGTACTTACCGCTGCGTGGGATGGTACCCCGAACCATCAGCATGCGTGCTGCCGTATCAAGGTATCGTTCCACGGTAGCGCCGTTGCTGGCTTGGACCAAAGGCAGTGCGGCAAGGTCGCGCATGGGATCGGCACCGCCCATACTAAGGCGCATTGCCCACGGCTGCTGCGAGATACCGCTAATCAGGTCGCGCGCAGGCTCGATCCAGAACGTACCCATGGACCGGCGTGCTGATGAATCGATTATCCTGATGGTGTCAACCCGGGGCATGAGCTCGGTCTGACCGTTTTCTGAATGCCGGGTAACGTTGGTGACAAGGACAAACTGTGCCGTGCCATTAAGGCGCAACCCGGTCGGGAAGTGTCGGCCGGCCCCCGCATTGGGTCCGCCTGCATCGGCGGGCACTGCCGACGCCTGTAACGTCACCCGCAGTGTTCGCGGCGTAGCATCGGCATAGTTGGGATGCCACCGAAAGAGGACGGTTTGCCGCTCAGGCAACAACTGCAATTCAAACAATGCTGCAGGATTTCTGCCGGCATCCACCATGAGTACCTGGCCTGTTGCCGCATCCTCGATACGGGCCCGAACGTCAACATCCGTTAAACCGGTGTTGTAGCGAATGACGTTCTCGGAGTCGAGTGACCGTATGCGCAAGCCCCCTGACGAATCTCTGACAAGGTTGCACTCCATACGTACCCGCTCGGGTTGCAGGTCCAGCCTGAGATCACCCGGCAGCACCATCCCGCCACCTGCAGGCATCGGTTTATCGGGCAACAGCAGCACCAGGGCAAGCAGGTACAGGATAAAATAAATTTCAACACGACGTCGGGTGGCGCGCGGCATTCTTACCCCTTGGTAGTGCTCTGACGTGAATCCATGATGGTAGCCGTGAGAATACGTTCCAGTTCGGCACGCACTGTTACCTGCACTTCATGCATCTGTATGGCCCGAAGCTTGTCGTTAATGCCGGCAAGACTGGTGGCAAATTCCTCCAGTCCTTTCGACGTATTTTCCATGCTTTGCATCAGTTGCGGGTTCGGAGCCACCGCCTCTACTGCCTTCATCACGCTGGTGGACACTGACTGAACAAGCTGGCCCTGACGTTCCACGATTTCTACAAGCGCATTCGAGATTGCTTCTAACTGCACGGCCATGGCGGCATAGTCACGGCCAATCTCGCCGATTTCCCGGAGAAGTTCGGTGGCTTCGTTTTGGGTGCCTGCCGAAGTTTCATCGGCAGCTTCGGATTCTTCGGGTGGGGTGAAGTACATCACCGAGAACAATACCAGGAGCAACAGCGCCTCTAAAACCACACCTGCAACCACAATACCCGGACTATCGAAAACACCAACCCGGTTAAGGCCAACAGCCACCAGGAGCAGTGCTGCACCGGCATAGACCCATGCATTGATGGGAGAAAAATAAAAGCGGTTGACCACCTCTTCCATCCACAGCGCTGTACCCTGCCAGATTCCCAGCGGATGTAGAACCACGACGTCCTGACGTGTGCTGCGGATTAACTCCTGCTCACGACAACAAATTCGCCATAGCACACTGAGCGTTTGAAAGGTTCCCAACCTGCGCTCATAGCGGAGTTCACGGTATATTTTGCGTACCAAAATCCGGCCACGCGTATCTGCTAAAGTTTCGATCTGCGTCATTAGTTACACGAAAGAAGTGTTATGCCAGTTATCAATGATACCGATTTTTTGGTGTCATCCCAGTACCATTATCAGGAAATCTTCTCGAAACCGAAAAAAAATGTTGTTGTAATTATTTCTGTATTGCCGTACCTTGCTCTGTTTTTGATCAAATGGAGCTGCCATGCCTAAGGTGAGTTACATACTCATTTGCCTGCTGTGCACCGTGTACGGTGCGTTGAGTAGTGTTGGACCACAGAAGTCAGTACAGACCGGAACGTTTGTGCAAAACAGTGGTCATGTTCGGTACACCAGCGGTACCCGTGCGGATCACGTGGTTGCCACGCACGAGTCGGGTCCGCTGACCACGTTCATCCACCCGGGCGGTATGCACCTGGTGCTGTACCGGCAAACGGCAGATCCACACGGGCAACCATGCTATGATGCCATCCGTGTTGATGCGGGCCTTCTGAATGCCAATCCGTCGGCACGGTTTACCCTGACTGATGTTGCAAGCCAGTACCACACCTACATCCAACCCTCTGTGTTCAGCAACGGGGCAAGGGCACGTCTGTTCTCGGGTATTGTGTTCCATGAAGTTCTGCCGGGTGTTGACGTACGATATACCGCAACTGCAAAGGGCGTCAAAGCCGACTATATCGTCCACCCGGGTACCAATCCGTCAGCTATTAAGATTTTTTACAACGGTGCAACATCTGTTATCCGCAATGCAGACGGCGGCGTGGAATTCACCACCCCATTAGGATCAGTTACAGAATCGGCACCGGTAGCGTGGACTGAGGGTGCAAGCCGCAGAGCGGTTGCCGTACAGTCAGTGCTTCAGGGTTCTGTTCTGTCATTCACCGTGGGTGAGTACAACACCAACGAAACACTGATCATTGACCCTCAGATTGAATGGGCAACGTACTATTCCGGCAATGCGTCGTTCAGCCAGGGTATTAAAACCACCATTGACACTGATGGTAATGTGTACATCGCCGGCTCGACAACAGCTCGGGATCTGCCCATCGTAAGCGGTGTTTTTCAGCCACGGCTGAAGGCACGCAGCGACGCCTTCGTAGCCAAGTTTACTCCCGAGGGTGATTTCGTGTGGAACACCTACGTAGGGGGCACCGGGCGCGATGAACTGCTTGGGCTGTGTGCCGACACATCAGGGGGCGTATGGATATGCGGTTCGCTGGACAGCAGCAACCATTCACTGATGGATACCGCTGCTAACATTAATTACAATAAACGAGGCAGCGGCCCTTTTGGCGACCTAGAGGGCGACACTATCGTGGGCCTTGCCGGCTGGGTGATGCGATTGCAGTCCGACGGCTTTTGGGGCGACAGCTGGATAATGGATGGTAGCCGGGCTGACCGGGTGACCGGCATTGCATTTAACAACGGCATCCTTGCTGTCTGCGGCGAAACCAACAGTCCACGCGTTAGCGAACAAATGGGTGGCGCCTGGGGCAAGAACCGCGCAAACGATACCCATAACTACGATTACTTTATTGCCCGCTTCAGCCTTAAGCCCGGTACAACTGACCGGTGGCGCGGCGACTGGTTAGTGTATTACGGTGGTGATGAAGACGATAAGGCAACCGGTATTGCTGTTGACAGCTTTGGTATCGTGACGGTGGCAGGTTCCACCAAGAGCGCCAACTATCCGGCTACCGATAATTCGCAACTCAAGAATGCTATGGATATCGGCGTGGTACACTTTGCCACTACCGGCGGTATTGCAGACCGCAGGTGGAGTTTCTACCTTGGCGGTACAGATATCTGGGACGCCGCCACCGATGTTACGGTTGATGGCAAGGGCAACCCCATCATCGTGGGCGTTGCCACCAGCGCTGACTTCCCGGTTGCCAACGCCTACCAGGATGTACTCCAGGGCTCGTCGGACGGCTTCATAACAAAACTGAATGAACGAAATGGAACAATTGCGTGGTCATCCTTTCTTGGCGGCAATCAGGGCGACCGAATCAACACCGTGTCACTCACACGTGACGGACGTATCTGGGTGGGTGGTGAAACCAACGGCTCTACCAATCTACCCGTTACTGCCGATGCGTTTCAGAAGGGACCACATGTTACCGGCGACTACCCGTCGCTCTCTGATGGTTTTGTTGCCATGCTCAGCAGTGATGCATCGCAGATGATGTTCTGCTCATACTACGGTGCTTCTCCGCAAAACAATCTACCGCCGCCGCCACAACCCAGCAATCCACTTCCGCCACCCAGTACTGACTTTGGGATTGATTACGTTACCGGCGTGTGCGCCCGCGGTAATGCCTATGTAAGCATTGCCAGCTACGCAAAAACCAGAAACATGCCAACATTGAAGGCGTACCAGGACAGCTCGAAGGTGCGCGCCGACACCATTATGGGATCCGGTTTTGTAAGCTATATTAACAATTGCAAGGACACGACCATCACCATTACGGTGCAGGGCGATACCCTGATCTGCGAAACCGAAACACGGCAGCTTCGGGCCCCTTCAGGCTTTAACCGTTACCGGTGGAGCACCGGTGAAACCGCACAGTTTATCAATGTTTCTGACAGTGGATACTACCATGTTGTGTGCACCACGATTGACGGTTGCATGTATCGCGATACCGTACATCTTTCCAGGGCTCCAAAGCCAACAGTTTCGATCGGCAACGATACCACCGTCTGCATTAACACACCTGTGGCGTTACGGGCAATTGCTGACGGCGGTACCCCGCCCTACACATACAAATGGCGCCGGCTTGAACCTGGCCCGCCTTATATCAACAATACCGAGTCAGAAGCCCCGGAAGTAAACCCGCCCTCTACATCAAACTACGTTGTTGTTGTCAAAGATTTCCTGGGATGTACGGCTACCGACACGATCAAGGTAAGTATTGATAACCCGGGTCTGCAAATTTCCAAGGACTCTATCACGTGGCCGTTCCTTGATGCCTGCGAGTCCTCGGTCGAAGATACACTCTGGCTTAAGAACACGTCAAAACAGCCCATGGTGGTTGACAGCATCAATACATCAATACCCGTGTTTTCGATTGTAACGGATCTTACTAACGGCCTCCATCTAAAGCCGGGTGACAGTGTGCAGATCATTGTTAAGGCAACACCGCAGGCTTCCGGTACAACTACAGGCTTGCTAATGATTATTGGATCACCATGTACCTGGCGTCAGGTTGTTAACCTGAGCGTGACCAAGGCCCAGCTTGTTGCCAGCATTCAGCCAAGCGTTGTAAATTTTGGCACCATCCTCTCGTGCAGGCCCGAAGTTCGCGACACCCAGGTGAATATCCGGAATAACGGCACCAACGATTTGGAGTTGCTCCCCGGCAGCGTGCCTGCCCCGTACGCCATTGTCAGCCCAACCACACCGTTAACCCTTAAGTCTGGCGAAAGCACCAAGGTAACGATCTCCTTCAACCCGCAGGCAAACGGAACCTTCGGCGCCGTAGCCAGGGTTCCGTTTATTTCCGGACGGTGTACAGATACCTTGCGGATTAACCTGAACGGAAAGCGCGACGATGTTCAACTGGAGCTGGTTCCGCAGGTTCTTGACGCAGGATTGCTCCAGGACTGTGATGCCAGTGTGGATACCGCCATCACCCTCCGGAATACAGGCTCGGCGGCAGCCACTGTTCAGTTCCCTACCGATCCCGAGGTGGTGTTTACTCCACAGGGTCCATTAACACTGCAGCCCGGTGACTCCGTTGTTGTTCGCGTTACCATACAACCTGCAGCATCCGGGACAATGCAAAAGAATATTACTATCAGTGCAGAGCCATGCGCCATTACGCTCCCCCTTTCAGTAACAGCTGTTAAGTCAGGCAGCTCACTGGCAATGCCTACGGTAATTGATTTTGGTGAAATCAGCTCATGCGGAGGACAACAGTCTGCTACCGCTACCTTTGACGTAACCTACAGTGGCTCTGACGGTACTGTACAATCGGTGAAAACCGGTAGCTCGATAACCACATCGATCACGTCAGGTAACAAACTGCCGGACGGTGTAGAGCAAACCTTTACCGTTACGTGGACGCCCGGTACTGACGGAACTCTTGTTGATTCCATTGTTTGTGTTGTGGATCCATGCTCGATTACCCGTCACATCCGGGTACAGGGCGTGCGCACGACCGGCGCCATCTGCGCCGCTAGCCCGCTGATTGCTCACGGGACGATAACATCGGGCGCAACCGGCACTGCCTTGTTCCGCAACTGCGGTACCGACACCCTAGCACCAATCGTTTCGTCGTCCGGGGTGCTAACCATACTCTCGCAGACCCCGCCTGCCGGAGCCCCCTTACATGTAGGTGACACACTGACCATTGAATACAGCGTGCCTTGCCTTGCTACCGTGAACGACACAATCAGGGTTCAGGCATCCGCAGAGTGTGCTTCGGTAGCCACAACTGCAATTACTGCTGAATGTAATGCCGCCGGCCCTCCGTCGGCAATAGTAACGATTGATACCATTAGTGTAAAGGTTGGCGAAACCTTTACGCTGCCACTCAACCTTGTTGCCTCCGAGAATCTGGACTTTCATAAGCTAACGGAATGGGAAGCCGAGATTACCTACAATCCAATGGTCATTGTTGGTACAGGTGCCACACCAGACTGCTTTACCGAAGGGATGTACGCACCGTGTTCCATCACGATTCAGGGTACCCGGAGCAGTTCAGCCCAGATTCTTGCAAACCTTACGTTTACTGCCGTGCTGGGCAGCGCTCCAAGCACAAGCGTGGACATCACCAGCTTCCGGTGGCTTGCCGATACAACGGCTGCTATTCAAACCCGTAACGGTCTGGTGACGATTTCGGACATCTGCGAGGCGGGCGGAACACGTTTGCTGACGCCAAAGAATGCCCCGCTCGACATCCGGGTGTACCCCGTTCCCGCAACAAGCACCATCAATGTAGCTACCAGCGGACTTGGAGAGCAGAAGGCCTCATTTACGTTGTATGACGCTACCGGACGGATGGTTGCCGGCGGGCCACTGCAATCTGCACTTACCGGCGAAGCCGTTACGACCATCAACACGGAAACCATCGCAGCCGGAACATATATTCTGACTGTTGACATCGGCGGCCGGCTTTATCGAATCCCTGTCTTAATTATGCAATAACATTATGAATAAACGTATTATCAAATTGTGTCTTCTGTTCTGTTGCCTTGGTATTCTGGTAGGAGGGACTGTCCGAGCCGAGACCATCTCGCAGTACGGATCTTCCGATACCGTTAGAAAATTCAGTGTTGGATTACTTGGCGGCTACAGTCTTGACATGAACCTTGCCGACAATCTTACACTGCCCGGCGTCCCCTCCTGCTGCGGCGGCTACAACGGTGGCGTCGGCGGAGGGATGGTAGGGGGCTTAGGGTTTGAGTTACCCGTTAGCAACGCTCTCGACATCATGGCACGGCTTACCTTTCATAGCTCCGGCGTTACCCAAACCTCACTGGAGCCGGTTACCGTACGGGATGCGAACGCCACCCGGACCGGCAACATCACGCATACGCTGACGACGTCGGTCACGCTGATCACTTTGGAACCCATCATCGGTTATAACCTATCACCATCCCTGGTACTGCTTGGCGGGCTTCGTTTGGGGACGCTGATGGGTGGAACGTACGACCAGAAGGAAGAACTCGACCCTGCGCTGGCGTACAGCTACACCAATGGCACGGGAGTCCGTAACGCAGCCACCGGCGACCTTCCCAACCCCTCATCATTCCAGATGGGTTTGCTGCTGGGAGCGCGGTACAACCTGCCGTTGAACACCACGCGGACATTTGTGCTCACACCCGAGGTGCAGTTTGTACCAATGTTTACCGGCTTTATTGGCGGTGAGTCATGGAGTGCATCGTCGGTGAGGCTCGTGATTGGCCTGAATTATTCCTTCATCTCGATAAAGAAGGAAGCAACCCCGCTGTTACCTAACAAGTAGAGGGCGAACGGTCCTGCCAACGGCTTTCCCGTAGCTTTGTACGATATGTCAGACGCACGAACCGAAATTCAGAAACGCAGAACCGTTGCCATCATCAGTCACCCCGACGCCGGCAAAACCACGCTCACCGAAAAGTTGCTGTTGTATTCCGGTGCCATTCACGAGGCCGGCGCCGTTACCGGCGGCAAGCATTCCACGACCACGTCCGACTGGATGGGTATTGAACAGCAACGCGGTATCAGCGTAAGCTCGAGTGCCATGAGGGTGCATTATAACGGCCTGATCCTGAACATCCTTGACACACCCGGACACCAGGATTTCTCGGAGGATACGTACCGGACACTGATGGCCGTTGATGCGGCTATCATGCTTCTGGATGTAGGGCGCGGTGTTCAGGAGCAGACGATAAAACTGTTCAGGGTGTGCCGTGATCGCAAAATCCCGATAATAACGTTCATGAATAAACTGGACAGGCCGTCACGCGACCCATTGGAGCTGCTGGACGAGGTAGAGCAGGTTCTTGGTATTGCGGCAATTCCCCGCACCTGGCCTGTTGGTACGGGATCGGATTTCCGGGGGATTTACGACCGCGAACAAAACCAGTTTTACGAGTTTGAACGGACTGCCGGCGGCCGAACGAAGGCGCCTGTTCATATTGCCGACATTGCCGGGCCGGCACTTCGTACATCGATCGGCGAGACTCAGCATGATAAACTTCTTGCCGAACTGGAATTCGTTAACCATGTGATCCCACCGTTCGCCACCACTGATTTTCTGCACGAAGTATGTACGCCTGTGTACTGGGGAAGTGCTTTAACCACGTTTGGTGTTGAGCACTTCCTGAATGAAGTGCTTACCCTTGCGCCCCGCCCTCAGCCTTGTTCTATGGTTACCGACAAGGGTGAAACCGTAGTGGTGACACCGGAATCGGAAGAATTCACCGGTTTCGTGTACAAGGTTCAGGCAAATATGAACAAGGCTCACCGCGACAGAATTTCGTTCTGTAGAATCGTCAGTGGCACCTTCACCCGTGGGCTTACAGCTCTGCATCCTCGCTCAGGCAAAACAACAAAGCTGAACTACCCGTTCGAGATTTTCGGAAGGGATCGCGCTATCGTGGATGAAGCGTTCCCGGGCGACGTAATTGGCCTCACCAATCCTGGCCTGTTCCAGGTTGGCGACGTGCTGACTGAACGCTCCAAGCTCTTCCTGCCACAGTTTCCACGATTTGCACCTGAGATTTTTGCCCGCGTGTGGCCAAAAACCGGATCGTATTCCAAGAGTTTTCGTAAAGGAATTGAACAACTGCGTGAAGAAGGTGTGATTCAGATTTTTACCGATGCAGCCGGTGGGCCAACCCCATACGTTGGCGTTGTTGGTACGCTGCAACTGGAATTGTTTTCGTGGCGGATGGAAAATGAGTACAACGAGCAGGTTCGTTTAGAGCAGCAGCCATTTACCCGCACCCGATGGATAGCCGGCAGTGTGCGTCCAGCCAATGCAGTTCCTCTTGTTCTTGATGAGCAGAACCGGCCAGTTGCATTATTTAAAAATGACTGGGAAATTCAGTACACTCTGGAACGGACACCCGGCCTGGAGCTGCTGGATAAGCCTCTGGCAGTAGAGTAGTTGCACCAAGCGCATCAGTCCGCGGAAGGCAAACAGCAGTATGCCCAAGCCCCCTACCATCGAAAGAATGTACAAAACATTACAAATCAGACCGGGAAATTGCAAATTATCGTACAAGCATATACACTGTGGGAACTCGCGTTGCACCGGTAACGTTTGACACCGAAATCGCAGCATTACTGAGGCTTTCAGGAACGCTGTCAGGTCCCTCGAAGCACCCCACGGTTCTGCCCAGCACGTTAACAACAACAACGCGGGTACCGGCAGGAACGGTACGCTGGCCTACCAGAAAATCGTAACGGTGTCCGGATTCATCAGCTTGTACGGCGGTACTGCTGCACATTACCAGACGCAGCGTACTCCACAGATTGTTGACAAAAACCAGCGAATTTTCGGATTCGGCATCGCCGGCATTGTTCCCCATCCGAACCACCACCATGTTCATTGACGGAATAACGCTGACAACCTGGTTGTTGGTTCCAAGACCGCTCACCATATCGGCAGGTGCATTTGGTACGGCACTTCCCTTAAACACAAACTGTGTCCGTGGCACCATGAAGCTTTCCTTGCCATTAAGCCACCACAAATAACCATAACTTTTGTTAAGGGGCTGTGACGTATTCAGCATCGAGCGGATGTAGTTGGAATCACTAAAAACCGTCTGACCGTTCCACGTAAAGTTGGCAAGTGTCAGCAGTCCGAACCGTGCCATGGACCGGGCAGTGCTGTACATCACGTTGTTATACCCGCTATTAATAAAGAGCCCATCCATTCCGGTTTTTGACTTCAGCCTCTCGTTAAGAATGGTGTTGACTTTTTGATCAGACGCTGCCTCGATGACCTTGTGCAGCATGGTATAGGCAGCATTGTGATAAGCCCACCGGGTTCCGGGCTCCGCCTTGTAGGTAAGGCATGACGGCAGCGTACAGTCCACATCTTCAACGTCATCGTCTAATCCGGTCGTCATCGTCAGTTGGTGCCACAGCGTAATGTTCTGTTCTTGTTCGGCCGGTAAACTCGTCCACCCGCTGCCAAGATAATCCGATGTTGGCCGAGTGATATCAAGCGTCCCGTCCTGGTTCAGCATTCCCACAAGAACAGCCGTAATTGTTTTTGCAGCGCTGGCCCAGTACCAGTTCTTGTTCACCGAGAAGTCCGTCCCATACCATTCAATGGCAATACGTCCGTTCTTCAGCACAATGAATGCCTTACTGTTGGTAGCTTCAAGGAAGGAGTAGAGTGTATCGGTATGTTCCGGGCACCACCCGAGCTCCGAAAAACTGACTGTCTCCCACAGTGTATCGGTGGTGGGAGGGAAATACAACTGCTGTGCTTGTGAGTAAGCAGGCGTTAGCACCATTGCACATCCGGTCACCAGTAAAAGAAGCAGGGCCATCGATTTATTAAATTACGCTAATACTCACGCATCAGCCACTGTCTGGTTTGAATACTTAACAATGTTATCTACCGTTTGTAGGGCCGGTGTTCGCTGCACCAGGTCATGCACTCTGGATACGAAGAGCATCTCTGTCCAAAAGGCAGCATATCCGTTTTCGGCATTGAGAATTTGCAGCAGCACATCAATTCGCAGTTCATTATACTTGTGGACCACCTCGATAACATGCCGGTCAAAAGCACTCAGCCCATCGTCTGCCGGCTGCAGCAGCTCCCACTGCCGGGCTGCCCTGTGTAGTACGCCATGGTCAGCATACGTAGCCTGCTGATGGCGGCTGCCACAAACGTATTCCCAAAAGCTCACGTACATATTGGCAAGTGTGGGTGTAACAGCCCGGGGCGACTGCGAGAACAGGTGCAGTTCAGAATCGGTGTAGTACGAGAATGGTTTTTCGGCTGATGCATACCGGACGTCCAGCCGGTGTAGCCGACCTGACCGTTGAAGCAGAGTGATTACCTGCGCCATGCAGAGCTGATCTGACAGATCGTGTTCCAGCCAGAGCACAACTTCCTTCCAGTACGGACTCAGCAGGAGAAGGTCACGATTGTTCATTGATCTGAAAACCTTTTCGGCATCTCCCCAGCCGCGCGAACTGATAAATGTGGCACGGTTGCGGTTAAACGCCTGTCGTCCAGACTCCTGAACATTGGCATAGTCGGAAAGGTGCCCCTCGTACAGCGCTTCTTTCCATGATAGAATCTTCCCGTCCAGGTCAATGTTGAACAACCGTCCGGCTAAGATGTCGCCCCCTGTTATATGCAACGTCATCCCGTCCACCTGATTTGTGTATGCGTAACATAACACACGGAACACAAAAAACGAAATGGAAAGTGAAGAACCGGAGAAAAACCGGGAGACGGTATTCTACCTGTTATCCGTAGATGCTTCCGAACTTCCCGCCTGCAAGATCCCTGAAGGCATCGTGCAGTTCTTCTTCAGTGTTCATAACAAACGGTCCATAGGTGGCAATCGGCTCGCCATGGGGTTTGCCGGCAACCAATAAAATCCGGGCATCTGAGTGAGCTTCAACCGTGATGTTACTGTCGGGCATATCCTGTTCCGGCGGGTTAAACAATACCAGACGTTTCTCATCAACAGACTGGTCGCCCACGGTTAGTGTACCTCCCAGCACATACAGCAGCGTTGTATCCAGTGGAGGCAATTCCAGGGTACCTTTAGCCCCTTCCGTGATACGTCCCATGACTGCAACAATGGGTGACTGTGTAACGGCGGGCCCGGTGGTGTTCATGTATGTTCCGGCAACCACGCGCATTGCTGCCTTCCCATCCAGGGCAGTCACAACCGGCAGTAAGTCACGATGCAGTTCCTGGTAGGCAGGGTCCATCAGCTTCTTGTTTGCCGGGAGGTTCACCCACAGCTGAATTAGTTCAAGCGTACCGTTCTGCGACGCCATTTCGGCCGTTGGTCCTTCTTCATGCATAATTCCCCGGCCACTGGTAATCCACTGCACCTCATCGTCGCCGATTACCCCTTCGTTACCCAGCGAATCGCGGTGCAGCACGCTTCCCTTGTACACAAACGTCACCGGTTCAAAGCCCCGGTGTGGATGCTCTTCAACCTTGTGAACTTCAGAGCCCGGCTCAAACGTTTGCGGTCCGGCATGGTGCAGCAGGATAAACGGATCTGCATCACGAAGGGCATGAACAGGAAGGGGCTGAGCTACGCGCAGTGGTCCAACCGATGTAGTAAGTCCGCTCGTAACAATCTTTATTGTCCGCATACCAAAGCCCCTTTCAATATTCTGATTTTATTATTTTTTATTTTCGTTGTTATTATGCTTGTGTTTGTTGCAGCAACTGTATGTTCAGTGCCAGGCGGACGGTATCGCTAACAACAATTCCGCCTGCTTCGGTTAAACCGTTCCAGTTCAGACCAAAGTCTTTACGGTTCAGGCTACCCGTAGCTTCGAAGCCTGCCTTGGTTTGTCCGTACGGGTCAACAATAGTACCGCCAAACTCAACAGCCAGCTCTACAGGTTTTGTGGTTCCGCGAATGGTTAGGTCGCCGGCGAGTTTGTACGTATCGTCACCGGTCTTGGTAAACGATGTGGATACGAACGACATTGTAGGGTGGTTTTCGGCATCGAAGAAGTCAGCGCTCTTCAGATGGTTATCGCGTGATTCTACCCCGGTGTTAATGGAGGAGATTTGAGCTGTAAACTGTACAGACGCATCGTCGAAGGTGGTACCATTGCTCTTTACCTCACCGCTAAAATCTGCAAAATGACCTGAAACGGTGTTAATCATGAGGTGCTTTATCTTAAAGTCAACATTACTGTGCGCCTTGTCAATTGTCCATTGTGTCATGTTTTACCCCAATAAGAAAAGTGGATGAAATGTATGTGTAACAACAACGATACAAATATACGTGTTGCAACACACATTTCCAAATTTCCTCCAATTTCCCACACCTTCCCGCATCCTTGGCGTTCGCAGATGCTACACTCCATAGGGGTGCGCGGTGCTACCCCCTGCCCCCTCCCCTGATCCCTGCGGGCTTTATTGGGGGGGGTAGCAGGCTCACAAATTGTTGGATATGCTGCGTGTTGGAGTGCACGCTGTGCGTCTGGTTTGTGTTGTTGTTCCGCGGGACGACCACGTGGGGTTGCCCCACAGAGTTTCATACCCACATTACGGTTTAACACAACCCATCTACACATCCAAACCACGACACAAAATCCCGAGCAGACAGACTACGGCCCTTCGGGCCCCACCCCCTCCTCCTCCACCATCGTGCATCACCACCTACCACTACAGCTCGACCGGTCGGCTGCGTTGCGCAGCCTACGTAAAGAACCTTAGGAATTCCGGAGCAATTGCTGTTGAGGTACAGTGGAGGAACGATAGGGAAATGTGACACCCTAAATCGGTTCCTATGGATTTATCGTTTTTTATGTTGTTTCGTGGGGGCGACCACATGGGATTGGCCCTACGGTTTCATATGATTTACGGTTGGTTCCAAACGTGCAGGCGACCACATGGGGTCGCCCCTACGGTTTCGTTTTTTATGTTGTTTCGTGGGGGCAACCACGCGGGGCTGCCCTGCAACATCGTATCCATATTCTCCAGGGCCAGTGGGCTACGAAGTACGGTGGTCAAGAATAACCACAGTGAACGTTCACTCCACACAAGATTCTTTCTATGGCATTATCATGACCCGGGTGACAACATGCTCACTGTTCGTGACCTCTACTAGGTAATACACGCCGGAGGCCACGAACGGTACCCGAAACTCTGTGTTGGTATCTCCGTTGCGCGCAGCCACGGCTACAGCTTCGCCGTTCGCAGTGTATAATGTTGCGTTAATTGTAGATAGATGTAGATCCATCGGCTGACTGTGGCGAAGTACGACGCCACGCACCTCGTATACCGGAAGCGGACGTTCGGTGACCGACGTATTGGTACCATCAAGCCGAAGCCAGTACATTGCGTTAGAATACCCGATAAACCAACTTACTGAATCCATCCGGATGATTGCACTTATTGTGCCCAAAGCGGGGATTCCTTCAGAACATCGTGGGATGGTGCGCCATTGTGTCTCCAACTTGGAACGCATTCTCAAGGCCCCACCAGGTGTATAAAGAAGGTTATCATCTGCTGCAACAAAGATATATAGATCTCTCGTGATGGTCCATGGATCCGTTAGATCAATTTCTGGCCAAACGTTTTCTTCAGTTACAGTTTCGGTTTCCAAATCATAGGTTGCTACACGTAGCTCACCTGAGTTTAGATAGATATAGCGTTTGGTTACGGCCCAAATACCCATTTGGTAAAATGGTTTTAGGTTCTCGAATGAAAACGGGATGGATCGTATGTTCCAGGTCGTTAGTGGTAACGAATTTGAAATGATCCAGGAATGTATCACCTTACCGCTGGTGTCAACCTCCCAAACAGGTACGTACAGTGAATCGTTGTATACCAACGGGGTGTTAATTGAAAATCGCTGTGCCAGTTTTGGGAGTTCAATTCGAGTACAGGTTCCGTCCGGTTGCAGGTCAAACAACATTCCCTTCTGTATCTCCTGTCCAACCGTATCATTATTCCGGCAAAACATCACAAGCTGTCGCCCCTGCTCGTCACCCACCGCCGATTCCATTAGGCGTGGGAGCGACGGAGAAAACGTAAACGTCGCGCCTCCGTCGGTGGACATTGCTACACGGTCCGGTATTCCTTTGTTCTCCCGCAGTCCCGCACACAGATAAATCCTGTCGGTTGCCACGTGCCACCACTTGATTCGCTGGGGTGTGACCAGCTCGCCAGTGGTGGTCCAGGACAAGCCCCGGTCAGTGCTGTTTTGAATGACAGTTAAACGGTGACCTTCACCATACACGTCCGGGTCAGCGTCCGTGAATATAAGCCTGTGTAGTTGATTGTTCTGCCACTGATATGCGCCTGCAACGGCTTCACTCCCGCTTTTCTGCAAATTGCTCGTTTTTTCAGTAAACATTAAATTTTGTTGGAAAAACATGGTATCAACACTCGGAGTCAGGTCGGGTGCAAGCCATGAAATTCTGACCGAGCCAGGTTCATCCCAGCCCGGTTCTACAACATACACTGAGCCATTCGGTCTGGGCAGGATGGCACCGGCAATCTGAAACCGTACAGGAAGCTCTATCGGGGTTTCCGGCAGCTCATACTGTTTCCAGTATTTACCGGAATTGGTTGACACGTAGATGCCATAGCGCGGCAGCAACCCTAATCTCGTTGGCATACTCCCGACAGCCATCAGTTTGTTGTGGTAATAAATGATGCTATTGATTGGGTCATACTTCACGCCCGGTATTCCCTCCTCGGTATAATACATCCAGCTTAGTACGGTTCGATGAGCCATTGTCCGTCCGTTGTCATCCGACGTCCACAACCGCGTGGCAGTCCCACCGAACACCAGCGTTGTATCATCCACCCGGCAGATTGCAGTAATACGGTTGGCAGTGTCAGACTGCAGAGTCTCCCAGTTGGTGCCGCCGTCCTGACTTTGAACGATTACACCCTTCGTGCCTGCAACAGTGATTACCGGGCCGTTGACATCAAGACAGGTAAACTGTCTGTCCTGCCGCTGCAGAGCAATGTTCAGCTTCCCTGTCAGCTCATCGTAAATAAACACATCCCCACTGTACGAAATCCCATAAACCGTGCCACCAATAGCCTGCAAATCCGATATCCATGCACCAACATTGCCTACTTCGTCCCAAGTCTCACCTCTATTACCTGATGCCAATATCGCGCCATTGTCGGTCCCAAGATACCAGTTCCCGTTAGCTGAAGTAAACGAGGTCAGAGCACGGCATTGTAACACAGATTGCTTCACAAAGGTGCGCTCTTCCACATTCCAACAAATTAGCGTACCACTGCCGGCTACAATAATGTACTCATTGTCCGATATTGGTTTGGTTTGATGCCAAAAGCCGGTTAGGCCGTAATCATTCAGGCGTTCCAGAACTTGTGCCGACGCCACAGTTGTAACTGCAACAGCGCAGATGCAAAACACGGCACACGCGCATAGCTGTTTCATACGGATACCTTTCAGGGTTTCATATTAGTCAATTGGAATACGTTATCGTTAGTTACCACCACTGATTACACCAGATAACATTGCAGTTCGGGTCAATGGGATACGTCCAGCAGCTGATGGGATCGGAGATAAATTCACCTGCCAACACGATCACTTCTCCAGCTTCGCCTTTACACACGTTCACCAGTCTCATGCAGCAGCCCGCCTCCTTACAGATCTCCATCACCACCTGTACATTTGTGGCTCCTAATGGTTTTTGAGCCTCGTACCACGACCATGGCTTGGTTGGATCGTATTCAATCCCAACATACCCCGGATCCGATGAAACCGATACAAAATTCGTTGAGTACGTCCAGTACACCATTGCCTTCCTACACGGTGACGCAACGCCGGAACGATACGTTCTAACGTTTGGACATGTAGGAATTTGCTTTGGAGGTACTTTCGTTTCCGATTCTATAGCCAGCAGTTTATTAAATTCCCGCTGTATTGCATCAATCAAGTTCCCATAGGAATAGCTCTGGAAGAGCTGTTCTCTTGTCATACATCCCGGAGGACTAAAATCATCCATCCACCAAAGATCCCCAAGCTCAAAATCATCACAACGCTTACTACCGAACACCTTCACCTTGACGCTGCACGGTGGCATCGCCGAAACCGGTACATAGAACTCCTTGCTATATCCATAAAACAAAGGATCGGTACAATTGGGGTCAGGGTATGGCGGGGGCCAGGCACAAAATGGATTAACTGGTGGCCCCTGATCCTCGGCCACTGCTTCAACATGTAGAGCAGGTATCATAACCAGCATTAGAATGATTCGGACCGCTACCTTCGACCACTTCCGGAATACATGACTCTCAGAGAGAGAGAGAGAGAGAGAGTTCATCACACGTCCTTCCCAATAATGGACAAACTGATTTGAACCATTATACGACATTATTTCCTGTTTTCCAAGTGCCAGCCATGCCTTTCAAGCAATGCATGCCAATCCCCCATCGCTACTGCCGTTTTGCTGTTACGATTGCAATTCCGGACGAAGTGCCAAGCCGGCTTGCACCGGCACGGATCATTGCACGGGCGGTATCGGCATCTCTGATTCCACCCGAGGCTTTCACAAGAACGTCGGGTGCGACGTGTTGCTTCAGCAATTCAACGTCGGCAATGGTAGCACCCCCGGCAGAAAAGCCGGTACTGGTTTTAATGTAGTCAGCCCCTGCCCTGCTGACAATCTCGCACATCCGCAGTTTCTCGTCATGCGAGAGCAAACAGGCTTCAATGATAACTTTTACGATTTTCCCTTCGGAGTGGACAGCATTTGTGACCTCGCTTATGTCGGTAAACACCTCGTCGAAACGTCCGCTTTTTAACGACGTGACCGATGCAACAACGTCAATTTCGGTTGCGCCATGCTGTATGGCGGTCACTGATTCAAACACCTTAACGGATGTGGCCGACGCACCAAGCGGGAATCCGACAACCGTACATACACGGGAAAACAGCGATGCGGCATGCTCAACCCATCGTGGAAGAATACAGACAGAAGCAAAATTGTACTGCGTGGCTTCGGCACACAGTTGCTCAACGTGTTTAATTGTGCTGTCAGGCTTTAATACCGTATGATCAATAAAGTCAGCAATATTTGCTATGTTATCGCTCGTCATTTACGCTTCCGTACAATTGTGGTGTGGAGAATATCAAAGTACCAAAGGCACTGAACAGCTGATTTGTGGTAAAGATCAGTCCGCCGAACCGATGTTCATCAAGGTTATATGCAAGATCGAACCGGAAGATGGCATCGTTACCGGAGGCCTTCAGGTTGTGAAGGCGAACTCCGATGCCTACTGAATTGTGGAATCGTGCCGAGGTCAGCGGCGTACCCTGGTTCCATACAGTACCGGCATCGTAAAATGCAACACCGCTTATACCGGCAATCCATACCGTCCACTGCGGGAACCACCGAAGCTCAACGTTTGAAATCATGCGGTTGTCACCGGCAAAAGCATTGGCAGAATATCCTCGCAGACCGCTTTCAAAATCAAGGACTAACTGCCTGTAAGCATTCCAGTTCCAGGATGCCTGAGCAAGCACCCGTGCTGTGAGCACAAGATTGTCAGAGGCACGCCAGTGACCAATACCCTGCACACCCACAAATGTGTACAGAGCCCGGGAGCCCGCAACTTGTCCTTCCGGGACCCTGCCAAAGCCTGAGCCCCCTTGCACCAAACCGTCGGCATACAATGACGGCATTACATACAGACTTTTACGAGCTTCTCCGCCAATGTACCACATGGTTTGCCCGCCATTTCCAAGTGAGAACACCCGACCAAGGGTGACGTTGCCCCAGCCCCCTTCAGCAACATCTTCGGTTTCGTATCCATTTAGAAAATGGTTTCTCGAGTACAACGCCGAGAGTGATGAAAAACTCACGAGCAGACTGCCTGTGTTGTCGAATGCCTGCCTGATACCGGGACTGTTGCGGCTGGCGTTGTTCAGGGTAAGCGCACCAGTTACAAAAAGCAGGTCGTCAGTACCGTACGATTGTGATATCCACGCCGAGGCGGTGTTCTCCGAAAACGGAAGCTGCCGGAAACCAACGGTATCGGCATAACTGAACAGTGCGCCAAAGCTCCGTGCAACCTGTACGCCTCCTGCCCACGGAGTTTGTGTAGTCCGATACGCCTTTGCAATCGTCAGCATCTGATCCGTACGTACGGCGTTTGCCTGAACAAGAGCCTCCAGGGCAAATTCCGATCTGAACAGTCTCCGCTGGGCAACATGTACCATGCCTTCCCAGCCGATATCGTTCTCGGTACGATGCAATGCCTGAGCCGTACACTGAGTGCCCGTGCCAAGAAGATTCTCTTCGGTAAGCTTGGCACCCAGGTTCGAGATACCACCACCGGTTCCAACAAGCAGAGCGGGCAGGAGCGACCACCGGTCGCGGGTTTCGATGATGATGTCAACAGAGTCCGGATCGTCACTCCCTGCCCCGATGGTTTGCACGTTCACGCTGCTAAACAAGCCGGTGCGACGCAGATTACGCTCGGTTTCAAGAAGCAGGATGCTGTCAGCTTCGTCACCTTCAAACAGCAGCAACTCATCCTCGATAAGGTAGGTTCTGGTAACGGAGTGAAGCGCATTGGCAAGAGGAGCGCCAAAAAACCAGTCGCGCTGCGTACTGTCAAACACGTTATGACGGTTTATAAAAATATTGCGTATTGTTTGTGCCCGGATTCCCACTGCCGACAGCAGCAGCATCACAGCGCACCATACACGCGCGCGTTTGGTCACACAAACTCGTCCTTTCCGTACTTGGCATTAACGGTATTCAGGAGCTCGTACACATCGGCGGCCGACGTGCACTGCATAAGGTGCGAGACCAGCTCAGTGCAGGCCTCATAGTTGAGCGAAAGAATACGGTGTTTAATTTCCAAGAGCTGCTGCGGGGCAACACTCAGCTCACGCAGGCCAAGTCCGATGAGCAAACCGGTAGCAAAGCCGTGACCGGCCAGCTCGCCGCAAACACTGACGCTTTTACCGTACGTATTGGCAGCTTGAACGGTGCGCTGAATTAGTCGGAGTACTGCGGGATGCAGGGGTTCGAACAGTTCAGCCACAAGGTCGTTGGTACGGTCGGTGGCCAGCGTGTACTGGGCCAGGTCATTCGTTCCAATGCTGATAAAGTCGGCACGCTGTGCAAGAGTATCTGCAAGGATAGCGGCAGCAGGGGTTTCAATCATAACACCAACCGGCATGTGCTTGTCAAACTCCACGCCCTCGGCAGTAAGCCGGTCTTTGCAGACAGCAATTTTCTGAAGTGCAGCATCGATCTCTTCCACACCCGAAACCATAGGGAGCATCAGGCGGACATTGCGGTGCACCGAGGCGCGCAGGATGGCGCAGATCTGACTCTCGAAGATGTCCGGACGATAGAGCAGGAAGCGGATACCGCGCAGGCCCAGGGCCGGATTGTCTTCACGGTGCGGAATGCCCTCTCTGAACTTATCACCTCCAACATCGAACACTCTAAAGGTAACAGGCTTGGGGAAGGCGCGCTGAGCGATGTTCCGGTACCACTCTGCCTGCTCGAAGGTAGTGGGATACCTGCCAAGCTTCATCAGCAGGTACTCGGTACGCACCAAACCGATGCCCTCTGCGCCGGCCATCATGGCAGAATCTACCTGCTCCGGCTCGTCGATATTGGCATTCAGGGTGATTTCACGGTCGTCGGTGGTAACGGTTTTTACGTTCGACAGTGTTTCAAGCTTCAGCCTGTACTCTTCTGCCCGTTCTAACTTTTTTTGATAATGTTCCAGGAGCTCCGCATCGGGATCTACAACCACGGTTCCGGAATACCCGTCGATTACAATCGTATCATTATTTCTGATCTTGTCGCTCGCCCCTTTTATCCCGATCACGGCGGGGTACTTCATGTCGCGCGCAAGAATACACACGTGCGAGTTAATGCCACCAACCTCGGTCACGTACCCGATGGTTCCGGTTGACTTAAACTGGAGCATCTCCTGGGGCGTGATATGCGGTGCGATGACGATGCTGTTGATGCCGGCCGATACCCTAAGGGTTCTGTTCCGGAGGGCTGCAATCAGTCGTTCCTTCACCATGTCAAGGTCAAGCACCCGCGAACGCAGATACGGGTCAGTGGCCTTGTACAGCATCGTCCTGTGCACGTCGAACTCGCGTGCAACCGATACTTCGGCGCTGACTGACTGCGAGATCTGGTTACGGATTGATTCATGCATCATCTGTTCATTTACAATTTGCATGAACGTATCAACAATGGTTACGGCCGTTGGCCCCTCGGCTTCGGCAAGCTTCCGCGCATGATGCAGCTCCATAACCACGGTTTCAACCGCCGTATGGAAGCGCAGTAATTCTTCGGCAACATTGATCTGCTCGTTCGTGGCATTCGTAGTACCCGTGTGCACCGGTACCTGGGCGGCAAGCACAAAGGCATGCCCGATAGCCACCCCCGGCGATGCGGGGATACCCTGGAGTACGAGAGATGTGGTACCGTTTCTGCTCATCCTTCACCGAAACCCGACTCAAACAACTGAGTTACAGCCTGCAGTGCCTCGGCTTCGTCGGCGCCGCTTGCGGTTAAACCTAATGTACTCCCCTGCTCGGCTGCCAACGTCATCACGCCAATGATACTCTTGGCGTTAATCGAAAATCCATTGCGCTCCAGATAAATATCACTCTGGAACTGTGAGGCAAGCTTTACCAACATTGCAGCCGGACGCGTGTGCAAACCTGCCCTGTTCCTGATTGTAATCTGCGCTTCTACCATGTACGTTTAGTCCCTGCTGTGTTGTTGAGATGCACGGTGCAATCTGTCCATTAATGCTTCATTAGTGAGAACTTCACCACTGCAAAGTACAAGAATTTTTTCCACTCCCACAGCATCGGCGCGCCGAAATTCTGAATACAGCGTGGCAGCGTCCAGCACACGCCACCTGCATTCGGTCCGCGGCCGGAGTTCGGAAAGCACAACAACATTGGGTCGGTTTTCCAGCGCTTGTTCAAGCTCGTCGGCATCGGTGAAGAGCTCTACGGCAGCATACGGCGCATAGTGACGGAAGCGTGTACCGGGTGATCGCACAACATCGGTACCCGTTAACGGAGTGGTTACCACCGGTAATGGCACCACACGCTGCAGCTGAGCCCTGACGATGGCTCCCGGTCGCAGGATGTGAACTGCACCACCGGTTACGCGCACCACCGTACTCTCCAGACCAATCCTGCACGAACCACCGTCAATCACCGGGATCCGTCCATCGTAATCACTCAAAACATGTTGTGCCGTTGTCGGACTCGGTGTCCCCGACGGGTTGGCGCTTGGTGCTACCAGCGGTTTGCCAACTCCGGTGATGATCTGCAGTGCCATTGTATGCGCCGGACACCGCATGGCTACTGTGTTCAGTCCGGCAGTCACTGCCGGTGGAAGCTGTGCTGCCACGTCCACCACAACCGTCAGCGGTCCCGGCCAGAAATGCCGCACCAGCATCTGGCTAACCTCATCGAGTCTGCCTATCTGCGCTGCCATCGCCCCATCGGCCACATGAACGATGAGAGGGTTTGCTGCCGGCCGTTTTTTCACCGTAAAAATCCGACTGCATGCCGGTGCCGATTCTGCCAGGGCTGCAAGCCCGTACACCGTTTCGGTTGGTATCGCCACAACATGCTCTGCACGTAACAACTCGATACCGGTTTGAACATCGATTAAGCCCCCTGCCTGTTCCATTTCTGCCTCCAGAAGGGTTCTACAAATAGCTGCGGGTTCTCCCCAATGCATCAAGTTAGTACATGCGGGCAAACCAACAAGCATAGTTTTGCATTATGATACCTACCACAACATTTGTTGTTGCCCCCACAATGCCCGCCCCACTTGTCCCGCTTAAGGAGCTGGCATACAATTACTGGTGGTGCTGGCACAAAGAAGCTGTTGACTTATTCCGACGCATGAACCCGTCGCTATGGGAAGAAACACACCATAACCCGGTAGCAATGCTTTCACGTCTCACCCATGACCGGCTGGTCCAGCTGTCGCAGCGACCCGACTTTGTTTCTGACCTTCAGAACGTGTACCGTGAGTTCCGTACCTATATGGATGAGGCAGGATGGTACGCCTCGGTTCGCCCACACAGCGCATCCTACATTGCCTACTTCTGCGCCGAGTTTGGCATCCACGAAAGTTTTTCAAGTTATTCAGGAGGCTTGGGCGTGCTTGCCGGCGACCACCTGAAGAGCGCCAGCGATCTGGGCCTGCCACTTGTGGCCGTGGGCCTGCTGTACCAGGAGGGGTATTTCCGACAGTACCTTACCCAAAACGGATGGCAGCAGGAACAGTATGTAGAACAGGATTTTCACGACCTTGCCATTCACAGGGTCATGCTGGCCAATGGCTCGCCCATGCTTGTAAGCGTTAACCTGCCCGAGGGAACCGCACACGCCCAAATCTGGCGGATGAGCGTTGGCAGAATTCCGTTGTACCTGCTCGATACCAACATCCCTGAGAATCCTACCGAAGAACTCCGCAGTATTTCTGACCGCTTGTATGGCGGCGACAGTGAAACCCGCATCAAGCAGGAGATCCTGCTCGGGATTGGCGGTATGCGTGCGTTGCAGGCTCTGGGTATCGAGCCCGCAGCCGTCCATCTTAACGAAGGACATGCTGCCTTTGCTACCCTGGAACGCAGCCGGATTTTTATGACGCAACTCGGCCTGGACTTCCGCCAGGCATGGCAGGTAACCGCTGCCTCCACCGTGTTTACTACCCATACGCCTGTTCCTGCCGGCAACGAAGTGTTTACACACGACCTTCTGGAGGAACACTTTGCTACTTATGCCAAGGGGCTTGGGCTTACCTGGGATGAGTTTATGGCCCTGGGTGCCACCGGCACGCCGGATAATACCGTGGGCTTTTCAATGACAATCCTTGGCATCAGGGGCAGCTCCGCACGCAACGGCGTCAGCAAACTTCACGGCGAAGTGGCCCGCCAGATGTGGCGCTCGGTGTGGTCGGATTTCGAACTCAACGAAATTCCCATCGGGTCGGTTACCAACGGTGTCCATATCGAAACCTGGGTTGCCCCCGAGATTGCCGACCTGTACGATCGCTACCTGGGTCCGCAGTGGCGCTCCGAACCCGATAACCGGCAACTGTGGGAGAACGTCCACAATATCCCGTCAATCGAGCTGTGGCGCGCTCATCAACGGCGCCGCGACAGGCTGGTTATCGGTGCCCGCGAACACATCCTGAGCAAACACAGTACCTCGCTTACCCAAAGCCAGATCGCCCATATCCATAACTTCCTGGATCCCGATGTACTCACTATTGGCTTTGCACGACGGTTTGCAACGTATAAACGGGCAGATCTGCTGATGTGGGACGTTGAGCGGCTGGCACGTATCGTTAACAATGCCGATCGCCCTGTTCAGTTCATCCTTGCCGGAAAGGCACACCCGCGCGACAACGCAGGCAAGGAACTTATTCAAACTGTTCACTCCAAGATTGCAGAACACGGACTTGCCGGACGAATTGTCTTTCTGGAAGACTACAACATGGATGTTGCCAGACTCATGGTTCGCGGTTGCGATATCTGGCTGAACACTCCCCGGAAACCCTACGAGGCATCCGGCACAAGCGGAATGAAGGCTGCCGTTAACGGATGCCTGCACTTCTCGATTCTGGATGGGTGGTGGGCCGAAGCGTACGACGGTGAGAACGGCTTCTGTATCGGACGTGGCGAATCGTTCGAACCCGAAGAACAGGATGCTGCCGATGCCCTCACGCTGTACGATATCCTGGAACACGTAATCATACCCATGCATTATGATATCAGCAACGGCGGCAAGGTCCCCGAACGCTGGGTTGCCATGATGAAACGCAGCATTGCTTCCCTCGCGTGGCAGTTCAGCGCTCATCGGATGGTAAAAGATTATACTGTCGGCTCATATACCGGCGCCATGGATCGGTTTAAGGAGATGACGCAGGATAATGCTGCCGCCGCTCGTAACCTGGTTGCGTTTTTTACCAAGGTGCGCAGCTCATGGAACGAGCTCTCCATTCGGGATGCCACTATCTTTGGTACCAACAACGCCAGCGTTGGTTCAGTTGTCGAGGTACAGGCGGCAGTCAGCCGGGCAGGGATCGAGCCTGAACATTTGCTTGTACAGGCGGTGTACGGACGTGTTAATAGTCGCGGTGTGATTGTCAATCCGTCATATCTGACGCTGACGCCTATAAAAACCGAAAACGGCACAACACACTACTCGGGACTGTTTAACTGCAACAGTAGCGGCGAAATTGGCTGCGCTGTTCGCGTGCTTCCGGCACACCCTGCTGCTGCCAATCCGGCAGATGCCGGTCTGGTTCATTACAGCACAAGCGTTACCAGGGCATAGCCGATACTGAAACTTTTGAGCAAAAAACATATCTTGTCATCTTTCAAAGATTTCGTACCTTATACACTTGTTCACCATCACCGGAATACAATGAAACAGCATTTTTTATTACTAAGCCTGGTTTTATTCATCCTTGGCTGGGTGGGAGTTTCCGCACAAACTGCCACCGTTACCTTCCTTCACAACAGCCCCGACCCTGCAATGGCACAGGTTGATGTGTACATTACCCAGTACGATAACACCGCAAAGGCTGACAATGTAAACTACAAGGACGGTTTAATGTTTACCGACGCAATTATCTTTGGAGGCCTGGAGGTGTTCATTGATGTTGCCCCTGCAAATAGCGGGTCAAAAGATGATGCCGTTGTCCGGTTCTCGTTCACCCCTGAAGCGGATGCGGGATACCAGGTTGAACTGTTCGGAGTGCAGGGAACGGATGGCTGGCTTGCCAACCCGGACGGAGAGCCAATCAATCTGCGAGTTAAGCAGCAGATTGTGCCTAACCCTGAACCGGTGGTTGGCGAAGTTGGCCTGATGTTCTCGCACGGCGTTACCGATATGGAGTCGGTTGACGTGTACCTCCGCGGCGCAGCAGCTCCGGTGTTTACGTCTGTGAAATACGGCGGCACCACGACAGAAACCAAGAACGTCAAACGTCAGCTATACACAATTGATCTGACTGTTGCCGGTAATAAAAACAATGTCCTGGCTTCGTTTGAATGTGACTTCTCGACAATTCCCAGCGATGTGATCTTCCTGACGTCATCAGGCTTTAAAATCCCTAACGATAATAACAAAAGTGAGAATGGCCTGTATCTGCTTGCCACACTCGACAATGGCTCCGTTATCAAATACCCCATGCTTTCCGGTTCGCAGAAGTCCAGGATGCAGTTGATCAATGCTTCGGCAGATCCCGTCCTTGCCATGGTGGATTTGTACGTAAACGGTACGCGTGCCGCCGATAACCTTGCCTATAAAAAGGCCACCGGTTTTATCGATTATGAGGCGGGAACACCTGTTATCATCTCAATCGGATCGGCTACATCAACCAAGGAGAGCGAAGCCTTCTTCCGCGATACCCTCGAGCCGCTGCGCCCGGGCAGAACGTATCAGGTTGTTGTTTGCGGTGTAAGCGATACTGCATCGTTCAGCAATACCGCCAGCGGTGCTCCCGCCGTTCTCCAGTACATTGTAGCCGAGGGTGCTCTTGAAGAATCAACCGATCCTGCTAAGACAGCCGTCCGCACCATACATACAGTCACCGACCTTGGCACAGTGGATGTCCGCAACGCCACGAACACCTATGCCGGGGCGCTTACCTATACAGCGTACTCACCGGAATACATCATGGTAGAGCCGGCCATTGATACCGTGTGGTTGTACAGCACTACCAACGGGACGCCAATTCGTGGATGGATTGCCGATCTGCGGGGTACAAAGCGTGCAGTAACAATGCTGCTCACCGGTTTCTTTGGCCCGGATTCCAACCAGAGCGGTCCGCTCTACAATCTTGTCCTCATCGAGCCCAACGGTACAATCAACGACAAACTGTCGGTTGTTCAGCCGCAAACCGAATGGGTTGCCGAACTGGTGCACGGCTCGGACTGGCAGCTTTCACCCAATCCGGCTTCTGCTACGCTTAATCTTATGATTCCGTTTGGCAACAGTGAGGCTGCTGCCATCGGTACCTCGGCTACCGCACTCTTGTATTCGGCGCACGGCGAGCAGATGCTCTCCACGCCACTCACCGTATCCGGTAGCGGTATCAGCGGCCCCTTGAATGTTGAGAATCTTCCGGCCGGTGCCTACCGTGCCGTAGTTATCGGATCATCAGGCCGCGTAGTCGGCTCTGCCGGGATTTCCGTAATCCACTAACTCATACTCCGAAAGCATACCCGAGTTTCCCCGTTATTCTGCACAGAATAACGGGGAAACTCGTATCTTTGCCGTTCTCTGAAACGCCTATGTTTGAATCACTACAGGAAAAATTAGAGGGAGCGCTAAAGCGTTTCCGCGGACAAAGCCGGCTTACCGAAGAAAATGTGGCCGAGGCTCTGAGTGAAGTGCGTACTGCACTGCTGGATGCCGACGTTGCATTCTCCGTCACCAAGTCATTTATCGAAACGGTAAAGGAGAAGTCACTTGGTATCGAGGTAAAAGGTAATCTGCAGCCCGGACAGCTGATGATCAAGCTCATCCACGATGAGCTTGTGGAGCTGATGGGGTCAAAAAAAGCCGATCTTGCACTTGCGCCCCAGCCCCCTACCATCGTTATGGTTGCAGGATTACAGGGCTCCGGTAAAACTACCTTCTGCGCTAAACTGGCATACTCGCTGAAGAAAAAAGGTAAACAGCCGCTGCTGGTTGCGTGCGACGTGTACCGTCCGGCCGCTGTTGACCAGTTGCGTACACTAGGACAAAGCATCTCTCTGCCGGTGTTCAGCAAGGATGACGCAAAACCACAGGAAATTGCAACCGAGGCTCTGACCTATGCGCGGAAGTATGGGCGCGACGTGGTGATTGTTGACACTGCCGGACGTTTGACAATTGATGATGAGATGATGGCGGAAGTGGCCGATCTGAAGGAGCTGCTCAAGCCACATGAAATTCTGTTTGTGTGTGATGCCATGACGGGTCAGGACGCCGTGACCACCGCCGGCGCGTTTAACGACAGGTTGGACCTTACCGGCGTTGTGCTTACAAAGCTTGACGGCGATACCCGGGGCGGTGCCGCACTCTCTATCCGCCAGGTTCTGGGCAAGCCTATCAAGTTTGTTGGTATCGGCGAAAAAGTGGATGCCTTGGAACTCTTCCATCCCGAGAGAATAGCCTCCCGCATTCTGGGCATGGGCGATGTGCTCTCACTGGTTGAGAAAGCTCAGGCACAAATCGATGAAAAAGAGGCTGAACGCCTGGAAGAAAAGATTCGGAAAAACCAGTTCACCTTCGAAGATTTTCTTGCTCAGATGAAGATGATTAAAAAGATGGGGTCGCTGCGCGACCTGCTGGGAATGATTCCCGGTATGGATAAGCAGCTCCGTAACGTGCAGATCGACGATAAGGCGATGAACCGCGTCGAAGCCGTGATCCTGTCGATGACTCACGAAGAACGCCGGAACCCACGGATACTGAACGGATCGCGCAGACGACGCATTGCCTTGGGCAGCGGCACTACCATCCAGGATGTAAACCGGTTGATTAAACAGTTCGAAGACATGCAAAAAATGATGCGTACCATGGCAAAAGGCGGGAAACCTACAATTGGTGGACAGCCCATACGCCAGCCGGCACGCAAACACTAATTACTCACTTATTTTAAAAAGGGACCACCATGGTCAAACTCCGCTTGCGTCGCAGGGGTCGTAAAAAACACCCGTTCTACGACATCGTTGCGATCGACGGACGCGCCCGCAGAGACGGCGCTGCCATTGAACGTGTGGGATGGGTAGATCCCATGACCACACCAAATAATGTTGTTGTTGACACTCAGCGTGCTATCTACTGGCTGAATGTTGGGGCACAACCTACCGACGTTGTACGTCAGATTTTTAGTCGCGAAGGCGTTATGCTGCACCGTGCACTTGCCTTTAAGGGGCTTGCCCCTGCCGAAATCGAACAACAGGTACAACAGCACCGCGAACGCGCTCTTGCCCGGTACAACCGCCTGAAGGCACGTCGGAAAGAACGCGCTGCCAAGAAGGCCGAGGCCGCCAATACCCCTGCAGAAGAACCTGCAGCAGAGGTCGCTCCGTCAGCCGACGAAGCTCCTGCAGCTGAGGCACCGGAAACAGCAGCAGAATAAGAACTGCTATTGGACGTTGCTAACAGGGCTATACCATTCAACGGGTATAGCCCTTAGTTTTTTTATGCAATACTGGTGTGGCAAGGAAAAAACCAACCCGTCGCGCGCTGAAACGAATGTCGTAAGGAAGGAGCAGGTTGAGTTAGTAAGCATACAGATCGTTGGTATTCTACGGGAAACTCATCCGCACAGCGTCAGTGTCACATGGATAAAGTACCTCGTGCGAACGCACACGATCCACACCCGGCGTCAAACGCTCCCAGCATCGAGCCAAGCCTGTTGGCTGCGCTCAAACAATAACACAGGAGAATGCTGGGCATACTCCGGCAAGTCCAGGCAGTACACCCATAACCGCGGCGCAGGACAGCGCAGGGACAAGCTGATTGTATTAGCCCCCTAAAAGACTGGACAGCAATCACAAAACAGATTTGTACCAGTTACCGTAGGAAATCATGGCAAGAACAAAGCGAACATTTACACCGGAAGATCGACTGAGTCTTCTGCAGGAAGCGGAGCGGGAGGGATATCTGGCAACCTGTCGCAAGTAGAATTTGAACGATTTGAGTTTAGCCATGGGCTACAAGCTCAACCACAGAAAACGCGCTCGAATAACTCCACAGCAGAAATGGGAAACTGCTCCGCTCACTACGACCGCTCAAGAGTTCGCTCGTGTGTCGGAAGCGTCCATGCTCGGTTCGAAGGGCTCCACAGAACATCATACCGTTTCTGGTGCCAAGCACCACCAATCCAGCTACTGAGGCTGTTACCGACCGTTGCTCGAACATGGATGAGAACAGCCGACACGTACTACATATCTTTGACAACAAATCTGTTTAATCTATTAGGGGCTGATACAATGCATCTATTGAACATTTGTGTAAAAAATCCCCCACTGCGGCACAGCCCGAAAACGTTACAGATAAAAAGGTCGTATATTGAGGCGTAACTAAAGCACATCCATGAAGAGTCTCATTTTTGTAGTACTGACTCTGCACTCTGTACTCTGTACTCAATTGGTAACAAGCCAGGAGAATTGGTTTTGTTTCAGGGAATCGATATGCATGGAAAAATTAGGTGCAGATCTACCTGGCAATGCAGGTCCTGGACAAGTTATTCTGACTCATCCGAATTACCCGAATTGTCAATTATTGGTTACGTATAGGGCGTGGTTCTGCGTAGTGGGATCGGAAGTAATCTATCGGCTCAGTATAACTGGCTGGGCTCCGATTGATATCAATGACCCAGGTTGTGCAGGTTTAAAATCTGTGATGTATCCATCAGGATATCTAGGCCCAGTGGATCAAGATTTTGTTCTTGGAATGTTTAATAGTCTCATACCTGTTGTTAGCGAATATTATTTTATAAACCGTCCAGGAATGTCCCCAAGCTTGTATCCATGCCCAGCAACCTTTACAACTCAGGAGTTTGTGCAAGGATCATGTGTCAAACTTGTACAGAGCTCTTACATCTCCACACAACCAGTCATTCTGCTCGATCCATTCTTCAAACTTGCATTTTGCACCCATTTCTGTTGCACAACAACTCTTGAACATTGCTTCGACAACGAAACAAATACAGTTCAAACCCGAGTTCTTACTCATTCTGGACAAATACTAGCATTCCAATGCGATGATGCTCCATTAATCACTCCGCCCCCTTCTGGAACCATTCTCTCAACAACATGCAAAGCAATGTGCCCTCAAGAGTAATACGTATAGAATCACACAGTCATCAGAGTTATGATTTTTCACGTTATGAATATTAGGTACTGTGCTACGATTTCTCTGGCACGTGCAGTAACGGTCTTGGTCATGCTGGTGCTTCAGATAACTGCTGTGCATGCTGCTATAGATGAATCAGTTCGGGTAGAACCAACAATATTGAAAGTGTTGGACTCGATTCCCCCTAACAAGCATTTAACCTTCCAAACAAAAGTGGGACGTGAAATTGTGCTGTTGAGCGATTACTTTAACATGAGTTTGTACGGGATCGATGAGTTGTCATACACAACAAACTGGTCCTGGGCACCACAAAACTCGAAAATCAGATATGCTAGGATCTCCGGCGTCCGAATGACTGGCGAGGGTGTTGGAGAGTGTCTTATAGTAAATCTTGAGTATGCCAGCGATATGTACAGATATTCCTTTGTAAACGGAAGGACAAGAGATTCATCGCTGTTGCAACTGCCTAAGCCAGCCCATCGAAGAATTGGGAGTATAGATGGCAAAGGTAGTCTCATTGCTTTCACAACGCCTGTAAGTACACTAACTGCTGATACATTGTTTGCATACTGCATGGACACTGTAACTGGCTGGCACAGTGAGTGGAAGATGCAGGTGACAAATGATGATGATATTTTGATGGGGTCGGCTATTCTAATTATGGATACTACTGTTGTAGTGTTTTGGAGGGAAGTAATAAATAGTATGGAAGTCCGAAACCGAATCATGGTACGAGGGATGTATTCGGAAGATGAACTGAAGACAATGGTTTGGAGTGATACAGGTGAGTTTAGATATGACGTCCAATTTATTGGCGCTGACGAAACCAATGGGAGCATTGTGATCATTGCATCAGCTACAAGTAGAGTTGAACCAAGGTGGGGTCTGCAGATTTGGAGATACAACGTCGGCTCTGGTGAACTTAAATTAGTAGTTGAGTTTCTGCCAAAATATACATACCCTACTGTGTTTGATGCGATGATCTCTAATGACGGGAGTGTGACTGCAGTTGGAGACATTCTCGATTATGACCCTGCGGCCGGGGAATTGATTGAGTCGTCATCACGCGGTTTCATTTGTGAATTCGATTCAGCATTAAAAACCAAGCGATTTCTCAGCATGCAGGATCAAAGACCATCACGTCTTAGCTCGCTTTATAAAGATCAGAACAAATTGTATGTATTTGGGCAGGGGGCTGATCAGGCTCCGTTTATTGCACGGATTGATGAGGATCGCATAACAAGCGCGGATTCAGGTAAACCGGGCGATCATGAAGTTCTACAGCATATTGAATGGTATGACATCTTAGGACGGTCACTACAAAACCCGGAAAACGGTGCTGTTATCGAGCTGCTGCAGTGTTCACCTGGCTGTTACCATTCAAGATTGCTCTTGGTTCACTAGCCAATGGTATCACGCTAAATAACTTGACAGGATTCATTAAATAGTTTTATAACCGTCGTATTTAGGAAACCATAACGCAAACGGGAGTGTTGCATTAAGTGTGTCAGCTGACGTCACAAGGGTAGTTGAAGACGATCAGGGAAGAGGATTGACAGTTGTGCTACAGTACGATTCAAGTTGTGAACGGGACGGTTCCATTTAGAAGTACTGTGTTCTTGAGCCAGGAAGAGTAGCTTCATCAAGGCTTCGTCGCTTGGGAATGCTCCTTTGGATTTCGTCACGGAGCGAAGCTGCCGGTGAAAGCCTTCGATGATGTTGGTGGTGTCCATGATGCGACGAATGTCTTTGTCGAATTCGAAGTAGGTGCTCAGTCCAATTGCGCTTCCATGATTCGATAACCTTGGGATATCGCGCTCCCCACTGGGTGGCGAGCCTCTCGAGGTTTCGCTCGGCTTGTTCAATGGTCGTGGCTTTGTAAACACCGTGTAGGTCTTTGACGAAGGGCTTGACATCCTGGTACGAGAGATACTTGATGGAGTTGCGCATCTGATGAATCACGCAGAGCTGCACCTGTGTCCGGGGGAAGACAGCCTCAATTGCCTCAGCGAATCCGGTGAGGTTGTCAATACAGGCGATGAACATGTCGCGCAATCCTCGGTTGGAGAGATCGGTGAGAACACCCAGCCAGAACTTCGCACCTTCAGACTCGCCGATGTAGAGTCCCAGGAGTTCCTTGTGACCGTCTTGGTTGAGTCCTATGACGCAGTAAACTGCACGCGAAACCACGCGGCCCTCATGACGCACTGTGTAGTAAATGGCATCAAGCCATACAAATGGGTACACCGCCTCCAGTAGCCGTGCACACCAGTCTGCAATCAACGGCAGGATCTTGTCGGTGACACGCGATATGGTAGCTACCAAGGCCTCCAAGCCATAGATGTCCATCAGGTGATCACGGATGTCACCGTAGCTCGCGCCACGCGCATACAGGGCGATGATCTGCTTGTCTGGGTCCACACCAGGTGTTCGCTCACGCTTAGGCAAAATCTGCGGTTGGAACGGGCCTGCGTGGTCGTGCGGTGCCTCTCGGAACCTTCCCCATGCCCATGTTCACGCTCTTGGTTTTGCGTCCATTGCGCCGGTTTGACTGTGTAGACTGGTCGCTTTCCGATTCTCAATGGGCACCGGGTTCCCGTCTAGTGCCTCCTCGACAAATTCTTTACGTAGTGGCGTTCGTACGCCATCACGACCGAAGAAAGAGTCTCCTGCTTTGAGCCGTTCGGCTGCCTGCTTCGTAAATGACTCGAAGTCAAATGTGCTAGTGTTCATGGCTGGTACTCCGTATGTTTGGTAGAGGTAGCGCCATTGACACACTGTTTGAAACAGTCTCATGGTAGTTGCCGGGCTAGTGTTTCGGGTTACTCTTCTCCAGTCAATACATACACACTCCCTTTGCCCTTACCAATCATCGTCAGCACTCGTTCGTTTCGTAAGTATTGCAGGTCTTTCTTTAATGTACTCTGTATCAACCCCCAATAGATTAGACAGAATTGTTGTTAAAGATATGTAGTACGTGCCGATTATTCTCCTTCTTGTTTGAGCAGCGGCGAGTAACAGCATCAGTTGTTGGGTCGGTGATGCCTGACAACTGAAATTGTGTTTGATGTTCTGTGAACTCCTTCGAACCGAGCCTGGCTCGTTCCGACACATGAGCGAACTCCGGAGTGGACGTAGTGAGCAGACCAGTTTCCCATTTCTGCTGTGGAGTTATTCGGCCGAGTTTTCTGTGTTTGCGCTCATAGTTATACCACTGCATGTAGTGTTGAAGATGCTGGTTAGCTTCGTAGAAGCTGCTAAACTCAAATCGTTCAACCAGCTCCCGTTGAAGAATGCTGTGGAATGCTTCGATGTAGGCATTTTCTTCGGGTGTAGCCACATGGGTAAATTCCTGCTTGGCTTCAAGTTCAGCGAGATAGCTTCTCACCTGATTGGCCAGAAACTGGGAGCCGTTATCATTTCTGATGAGTACTCCCTTGAGGTTGTACTGTGTATGCAACCTGCGAAACATCACGATCACGTCATGCTTGCGGACACTCCTCTGGAAGATCCACTGGATAATCTTGCGGCTGAACACATCCATGATCGAGAGTAGGTAATACCACCGACCTTCTCCGTGTACCCAGACATACTTAATATCAAGACATAAGTACTCCATCGGCTGATGAGCCGATATCTGCCTATACTGCACCCACGTGCGTTTCCCACGGCTACGGATAACTTTCCCAAGAAGAAGTTTCTGCTCATCCATGAGGCGATACGTCTTCTTGTGATTAATCACCCTAATTGGCGTAAATCATCATGAACAGATTGGTACCCATAAGCATTGTACGGACCACTGATAAGTTCCTTTATCTTGTCAACAACCTCTTCATTAGGGACCATCGAGCCGTGATACAGCGTATGTGTGCTGGGTTTTTTACCACGTTTTCCCGGGCGAGGCGTATAGTATAACGTACTCCGTGGCAATCCTAGCCACTGCGAAAGAACCGTAACGGCGGCTCGATCGGAGTAACGCTGGATGATCATCACTTTCTCCTTGGTTGGATAGGTGTTTTTTTAGCAACTCTCCTTTGACCTCAAGCTCTAATGCTTGTCGGGCGATGATACGTTTCAATCGCTCATTCTCTTCTTCTAACGCTCGTACGGCCGGATCTATCCGCCTATACGAGGGGTTCAGCCCTGCGACACCCTTGCATAGATACCGTTGCTTCCACTTTGCCAATAAAGATGGGGATAAATTGTACTTGAGACAGGTAGCCAAATATCCCTCCCGCTCCGCTTCCTGCAGAAGACTCAGCCGGTCTTCCGGTGTAAATGTTCGCTTTGTTCTTGACATGGTTCCCTAAGTTAACTGGTACAAATCTGGTTCGTGATTTCTGTCCAGTCTTTTAAGGGGCTAATACACGGGGTAGTGAGTACTTCTCTCCTTCAAAGAAGGAATTTATGATAAACTACCGGGTTCAGAACATTGAAGGCCTTGTAAATATACTTAAAAGCAACGGTGTGACCATGCTTGACAGTATCGAAACCTTTGACTATGGAAAGTTTGTTCACATTATGGATGCGGAAGGAAACAAGATAGAACTGTGGGAGCCTGTTGACAGCGCTCTTTCTGCAATGGGTGGCAAGACAACGAAATAACCGCGAATCAAGGGCACAGAACTCTTTTGCAACGCATTGGAAGGATGTCAATACGAATTGCACACGGGTTTTAGTGCGTCACTATTAAACCAATTTTCGTTTTTCCCCGGTATTCCGAGTTTATTTCAACAATGAAAATCTTAGTTACAGTATTAGGATTAGTCAATGGTGGCTATATGCTGCTGGATGGAGTGTTTGTCATTATCAACGGGACGTACATCGGACCAGAAAAGCCCGGGCCTTGGGCAAATGTGTTCTCTATGTTCAATGTTGATGTTTTCAAGTTAGGACCACTCTTTATTTTCTACGGTTTGACTTGGTTAGTCTGGGTAGTTGCATTATGGACGCATCAGAGTTGGGCATACGTACTGGGCGTAATCCTCTCGATTCTGACACTTTGGTATTTACCTGTCGGAACACTTTTTTCCCTAATTATCCTTATTGTTCTGCTGACAACAAGAATACGATTGGGCATCTGATAACAATCGAGATTTATACTTTGTATCACCCTGCCAAGCCCACAGTTAGCAGCAACTACCCGATAGCAGCGGTTCAGTGGCTAAATCTTTCTGTGTGCTGCTATCATCATTTATACCAGTTTGACGTGTTGCACTCCGTACTCTGCCGCTACGCACGACGATAAACAGTGTACGGTTGTACGCCCCAGCCGTGACAAACACTGACGTACTTTCTACACAACATTGGCTTTCCGGTTACGGTGAAAGCACTCATAGCTATCCATAGTTCTGAACCAATCGAAGACGGTCGTTGCGCTTCAGCAGGGTTGAATACCTCGGCAGACGTGGCTGCACCATACCAACACCCACCGGTTTTGCTATGTTAGCATGACAATACCGTTAACCAGTGCAACTCTGTGTTCCGTATCTAATCATTGTTTTTACTGTTTTACTTTTACCGCATGCTTCATTCTACAATTGAATCAGTTTATTCAAAACCGTACAGCCTGTTTAAACGACTCGTCAGCCTTGCCTTTACGCTGGCAGGATGCTACTGGATTTTTATTTATGCACTACAGTTTGCCGGCATGCTTGACGCCGGTCATCTGGTGGAATTACGCAGCGGACAAACCCTGCCGTACTTTATCCTCCTCTCGGTTTGGGGCGTGGAGTATCTGCGCACCTCCCGGCGTCTTGCAACCGTCATTAAGATTGCCAACGATAAGAATATTCCTCCCAACCAGGTCAGTGCCGACCTGCTTGGCGGACGCATGAAGCAGTTCTCGGTTATTCCGTTGATATCAACCCCGGTTGCCATCCCCGCAGTTTTCAATACTGTAGGACTGCTGGTTTCGTATGGGTTAATTGCCCGGCAATACGTGAAGCTGTTACAGTTGCTTTAGCATTGCTATATGCGTGGCCGATTGTTTTACCGCTGTTCAACTGCTTGCTCGTTGTGCTGCTGCCCCCACGTGACGCGCCCTATCTGCGCCATTGCCCTGTTCATCGAGGCCGCTCTGACTCACCGGTCAGCGCATACCATAAGCAACTGCATAGAATGTGGCAACGCCGGATTATTGATCTACCAGTACAGCCACAAGTGTTTACCACACACTACCGGTAGCAGTTAACAGGAAGGCCGACAGAGTGCTGGCATTGAATGTGCACCGAGAGCACCCGGCCAATTGAGTGCGCAGTAACGTGGATAGGCCAGCGGTGACACCAATTTACTTTCCTGCCCGATGGATTCCTGCCAAGGCACACGCAGCAAACTCATGGTGCGGAATCTCAACGGTGACACTGCCATTACAAAAACAGCCTTTGACGATGAAATCAACCTGTCTTGGCAAACCTCGGACCAGAGCAAATCCATTACCGTAGTCTGCAGGTTGGTTCACGACACGCTAGTATTCACCAACCTGAACGTAGGTTCAGCACCCAACTCACCAGGAAGCTCACCAGAGCAAACTCAGCCTTTCAAGCTTTTATTCTGTCCGGCTCCCGAACTGCCTGTATTTTTGTGCAATGGAGCGAATTCTTATTACCGGCGGTGCGGGCTTCCTTGGCTCGCACCTGTGCAGCCAACTTGTAGCTGACGGATGCCATGTGATCTGTTTGGATAATTTCATTACCGGATCGGCCGAAAACATACAGCACCTGATTGGCAATCCTCAATTTGAAATTGTGCAGTATGACGTCACCAACTACCTGTATGTGCCGGGTAAGCTGGATGCTGTACTTCACTTTGCAAGCCCCGCAAGCCCGATTGATTACCTCAAGCTGCCAATTCAAACACTGAAGGTGGGGTCACTTGGTACTCACAAAGCCCTGGGACTTGCCAAGGCGAAAGGGGCTACGTTCCTGCTTGCCTCAACGAGTGAAGTCTATGGCGACCCCCTTGTACACCCTCAGCCTGAGTCGTACTGGGGGAATGTAAACCCAATTGGCATCCGTGGTGTGTACGACGAAGCAAAACGGTTTGCCGAAGCTATGACCATGGCGTACCAGCGGTTTCATAACCTGGACACCCGGATAGTACGCATTTTTAATACGTATGGTCCTAAAATGAGAGTGGACGACGGGCGTGCCATCCCCGCCTTTGTGTCGCAGGCGCTTCGCGGCGAGCCCCTTACCGTTTTTGGTGACGGTAGCCAGACCCGAAGTATCTGCTACGTTGACGATCTGGTGGATGGTATCATTCGCCTGTTGCGGAGCTCGATTACTACACCGGTGAACATCGGCAATCCCGATGAATTAAGCATGGCTGAACTTGCCACCGAGATTGTACAGCTCACCGGCTCTAAAAGCACGATTACCTTTACCGAACTGCCGATGGACGACCCGAAGGTTAGAAAACCTGATATCACAGTAGCCACCCAATCCCTGGGATGGCAGCCCACCGTTTCCAGAACCGAAGGACTACGTGCTACCATCCGGTACTTCCGCGGAATTCTGAACATTGCGTAACATACTGGCATCCCTCCGCACCAAAAGCGCCCGGTTCCTGCAACCGGGAACTGCACTGTTTGCCTCTACGGCATCGCTTACGGTGTGCGTGCTCCTTGCCTTTATCAGCGTGTTTCTTGGCCAGTGGGAAGAGTCACTCCTGATTCAGACAAACGGATACATTGCGCTCATTGATATCGGGAATTCAGTGCTCTTCCTGGTTGCGGTTGACCGCTCAACACGGTCAGCCGACACAACCTTTAACTATGGATACGGCAAGTACGAAAGCCTTGCCATCCTGGTTAGCGCAAACCTGCTTACAATAGTCACGATTTTTACAATTATCCATGCTATTAGCCTGTTTCGTGAACCGCCGGCCGGCAGCAACTATCTCCTTTTGCTTATTTGGAGTTCCGTCTCTTTTTTCATCATGCGCCTTACTGCCAGGCGCCTTGAACGCAGCGCCAACAGGCTTTTTGTGCCCATGCTCCGCTACGATGCCGAGCTGTGGAGAGTAGATTCGTGGGTCGAACTGGGAGTTCTGATCAGCCTCCTTGCCGAGGCACTCCTGGAGTCGTCAGGATGGTTCACTGCGGCAACGACCATCGACGCCGTAGCATCCATTGCCCTACTCGGACTTACACTGAAGGTTCCGCTGCGGCATGGGGCCGAGGCATTCCGGCACTTAACAGACCGGACCCTGCCCGATGATATGCAGTCCGACATCATGAATATCATCCAGTCAGTCGAGCATAAGATCTACGCTCTGAAAGCAGTGCATACCAGGCAGAGCGGTAAGGACATCTTTATTGAAATTGACATCGTGATGCCGGGGAGCCTCACTCTGAACGAACTCTACAACGTCGAGGAAGAGTTACTTGCCAAAATCAGAAAAAGATTCCCAACGGCAATTCCAAGGGTGTACACAACGCCAAGTGCAATACCTGACCAAGCGCACGGGAAGCCCCCTGACCCTGGTTCTACCGCTTCTTCGTTACCTCAATCTGAACAGTCCGACTAAGAAAACGCTCCTCAGGCGTCTGGTTTGACTCAATTCCCGGAGGTCGTTTATCAGTTGAAATCTCGGTGCACTCCAGAATTATCCTGGTTTTCATTATTCTCTGAATTTCACTACATACAGCGCCGGCACGCCTCTGTGCCAGCTGACGGTTGAAGTCTGCATTTCCCAGCAGATCAGTGAAACCACGAACAACAACCTTCGAGCCTGATGGTATGCCCTTTACAAAGGTTCGGATCTGTTGCAGTGCAGTATTGGTAAGCTCGTCACTCGAAACATCAAATAAAGTTAATGTCAGGCGCTGCAGTTCATCTTCTAAGGTGTCGCGCTGCACGGGCAGCACTACAGTTGCTGCTGCCCTACTGTTTTGTATTCCACGGATGGTGTATTCGAGCATCAGCGGAGTTGAGTCCGACAATTTCTCAACCGAACCGGGTGTTAGTGCATGCACAATTTGAAGGGAGCTTCCGGCTGAGTCAATCGTGAACAGAGGATCTGCGCCCGCCATACCCCGAATTGTCCATCCCGTAACATAGCGTGTACTCGAACCGGATGGGTCCAGAACCAGTAGTGGCGGGTCAACAGTTCGCGTTTCACTGAACTTCCGTTTTGCAACAGGTTCAATAACCGTTAAGTCTGATGTTTCGATTTCCACCCGTCTGTTCTCGCTGTACCCATATTCACTTTGCTCGCGGGTTGCACGTGCCGGAGCGCAGTTACCCGACGTCTCGGCAATATGAATCCGATTCGGATCAACCTTCCAGACCTGCACCAGGTAGTCACGCACCGCCTGTGCACGGTCACGTGCCAGTGAACAGTTCCCTGCCTCGGTTGTGGGATCGGCTGTTCCCCGTAGCGTTATTGTTGCGGTGGGATTACTGTTCAATCGTGAACCAATGATATTCAGAACTTCGCGGTGTACCGCCGTCGTTGTGGGTGGAATGTGATCTACCGAGAATGATGCTGAATTCTGAACCTGGTGGTACCGCGAAGAAAGTGTTACTGCCTGTGATTCAAAGAAAACAACGGGGAGCAGGGGCAATGCTTCCGAAACAAACTGCGTACTCAGCCTGATGGTAAAGGTGTTGTGTTCAGTTCCACCGGCATCCCTGCCACGTGCATGAATTGCAGCTACAAGCTCGGGTTTCTGCGGTTGAACGATGGTGTCAGTTCGGTACAACTTGCTTGTAAAAATGACTTCTTCGTTGGTTACAGCTGTATCCGTTACCATGGTTTCCGCTCCGGCTATTGTGCGCAGCGGCTGGTCGGGTGCTGTGGTAATCACAACTGTATCAATAAATTCCTGGGTACGCCTCTTGATTGGCAGTGGTGGTTCGGGCGCATTTAACGCAAACGAAACCGAGGCTCCCACCCGCGCGATGTTGGCACGCCATGATACCGACTCCACAACGTCGGTAATCCCCATATTCAAAAGTATCTCGGGTGATAAAACCACATCGTGATTTGCTGACATTGGGATATCGAATGCCAAGCCCCCTGTAAGCATCACTGCAGGACTTATCATGGACTGTAGTGCCGCATCTCGGGTCTCGTTCCGCACCCGCATCCCATTTTCAAATGTTCCCAGTCCCGGCATGATCAGGGTTTCCCTCTGGTCGAACTCCCCTCCCACCATGCTTCCAATGCTTGCGCCAAGCAACACCCGAACAGGCTTGGCAACCTTTACATCTGCCAGCAACTCGGCACCAAGAAAGGTGAGACTTGTTTCCAGCGTGTGGCGAGTTACACCATCAACATTACCGCTCACAAGAATCGACTCGTCTGAATCAAATGTGCCGTTCATTGGAAGATAGGTTACACGGGCCTGAAGCCGGATGGCCTTGCTTAACTCCTGACGCAGCGATGCCGAAATCCCAAGCGTACCGGTGAGAGACGAGCCGTATGCCGTACAGCAGGTGGGGGCAAACGGTAACGTGAAGTCACTCCCTTGCGACACAATGCCGCCGTGGACAGAAAAGCCAATCTGGGTTAACAGCACATCGTTGGGCGATACTTCTACCCAGGGCTGCGCCTGCGATGTGATTACGCCAAAACACAGTACAATACAAAGCAACTTCATTGAACAGCCCCCACAATTTCACTGAGCAATCCCGTTGCCGTGGTGATAACAACACCAAGTATCCGGCCTTTACAGTGCTCAGGGAGCTCACAGCTAAACGTGGCACCGTCATGCGCCGTGAGCACCCGGAAATCTTCCCATACAAGGTTGCCGCTCACTGTAAATATCTTTATCGTTACCGGACCCCGTTCGCCAACAGTAACCGTAAGTATCGGATTGCCGGCGGAACCGGACAGGTGTACCGAAAGTGGAAGGCCAACCGGGTTGAACAAGCGCGGCAGGCCACCCGCACGACAAATCCCGGTTACGTACACCGAGTCAGACGTGGTTTCGATATTGATTTCCGGACCATCCCCAATTTGTTTAACATCGTCCCAGCGGATGGATGTAATACTGTCAGTACCAAGCGTAGCCCGGAACAGAAGTTCACCAAACGTGCCGGGCTGCTTCGGTGTCGGAACCGGCTCCAGTGTAAGCATCGTCCGGTTACCGGTCTGCGAGGTTAGTGCCACCGGTATCGAAGTTGAAAGAAGATGGAGAAGTGTGTGATTATACGTCAGGCGTGGCTGCAGACTGTCGATATCCGTCAGGGTTAAAAAATCCCCAGCTGTTAGCTGAAGCTGAACCGAAATGTTGGCTCCGATTTCTGCAGTGCCTCCGGTTGCATGAAGTTTTGCTACCGTACGCGGAGGATGTGCAATCGAGAAATTGCTGCATGTATCACCCTGCAGGATTTTATTCCGGACTCGCCAAACAACAGCACTTCCGTCAACCGACGTTGTAAGAACCTGTTCGTCATTCGGACTCCAGTGCACCGAGGTAACCGCCGCCCTGTGCTGCATACGCATTGGCGGGTGAACCCCGTCCATCCAGAAAATATGGGCCGCGTTATCGGTACCGCAGGCAGCAATCATATCACCCGAAGCAGACCATTCAACGTGCAGTACCGAACCGCGAATTCCGTAAAACTGATGCAGCAGATTTCCAGAGTCGGCATCCCAGACCGTTACCGAACTGTCACTCATTCCTACGGCCAGCATGGTTCCATCGGGGGAGTACGCAACAGAGCGGACGCCTTCCTTGGGATCGGAGCCCTGCCACAGCTCTGTGCCTGAAAAGGCATTCCATACGCGGACAGTGGCATCCCCGCCAACAGTGGCAACGTTCTTCTCATCGTTAGAGAACTCACCCTGAAGAACGCCCAGTTGGTGTCCTGAAAACACTACCGGCGCACCGCCGCCTGGCATTGGATGAATCCGCGCATCATCGGCGCATACCAGAACTCTGCTGCCGTCGGTATCAAAACATGCATCCAGAATGTTGGTTGTTGACGGTATGGTACGTACAGGTGCTGCTGACGGGAGGTCGAAGAGCCGAATCCTGTTATCAGCCGACATTGTTAAACATCGTGAACTGTTTGAATGCAGCTGGATTTTTGTAACCGGCTGCGGGTGACGCAGCGTGGCCTCCACCGAGTTATCGGCAGTACGAAAGCTTATTACACCGGCATCGTTTGTTGAAGCAATAATCCTAACCGAGTCAGCACTCCAGGCTACATCGGTATAGGGAGTAACTGTACCCGGAAGCGACACCAGCGGCACCGAACCGCCCACTCCGGGGTCCCAGATGTGAGGCTCGTTGGCAACCGTCACAATGCGGTCAGAGCCTGGTCCCCACGCTCCACCCTTTACAATCCCGGTATGTCCGGTATAGATGACCACATCGGCGGGGCTTATCGGCGCCACCTCCGTTACCCGTATGCGATAGGTGGACGCAGGCGGAAGGTCTGACACATTCCACGTGTAAGAAAGCCCCCTTACGGAATCAGTAATCAGATACCACTGCAGACTACCTGTATTGTACTCAAGTCTCACCGGCAGTGTGTCGGCAACACCTGCCCACCGTATTGTTATCAGTGTATCACGGTTTGTATAATAAATCTCACCGCCTGCCGGAGATGTTAGCTGAAGGCTGCCGCTTTGTGCAACAACGGGTACGGTGAACACACACCCGATCCCAATAATAAATAGTATTATTGCTTGCGCAATAGTTTTCCTCAATGTACACCTCCACACAACAGTTGTACAATGCACGTTGCTTAAAAACCATCGCCGGCATTACTGAAGGTGTTCGGATTAATCATCGGATTCAGGAAGGTTGCATTCTCTTTCTTGTAGTACAACTTCACATCGCCTGTTGGTCCGTTCCGTTGTTTACCAATGATAATCTCCGCCATATTCTCATTTGCCGGATCGTCGGTTGCACCGTCGGGACTACGGAAGTAATCGGGGCGGTGTATAAACATAACAACATCTGCGTCTTGTTCAATCGAACCTGAGTCGCGAAGGTCAGACAAAATCGGACGCTTATCGCTGCGTGCCTCCAGTGACCTGTTTAGCTGCGAGAGTGCAATTACGGGAATATCAAGTTCCTTGGCAACAGCCTTGAGGGTATGACTGATCATTGAGATTTCGCGTTCTCTGCTTTCGGCTTTCTGAACATGCATCAACTGCATATAGTCAACAAAAACAACATCAATGTTGTGCTCGCTCTTCATTCGGCGGCATTTAGCCCGGAACTCTACCGGTGTGAGTCCGGCACTGTCGTCGATATACATCCTGCTGTCCTTAAGCCTATCCAGCCTGTTCACCAGGGTTCGGCGCTGTAACTCGGTAAGCCTCCCGCTCCGCAGTGTATGCAAACCAATTTCGGTTTCGGCGCTGATCAGGCGCAGAACAATCTGGTGGGCAGCCATTTCAAGGGAGAAAATGCCAACTGCTTTTCCTTCGCGCGCTGCATTTCGGGCCAGTGACAGTGCAAATGCAGTCTTACCCATGGAGGGGCGGGCCGCAATGATAATCAAATCGCTCTTCTGAAAGCCTGACAGCATTTCGTCGAGCTGGGTATAGCCCGTGGGAACGCCCGTGATGCCTGACCCACTGCCGTCGGCCATCACCAGGATACGTTCTACGGCATGCTTCGTAAGCCGGTGCATATCAGCGTACGACCGTCGGGTCCGGCGTTCTGCAACTTCAAAGATGCGCTGTTCGGCACGGTCAACTTCTTCCAGGGCATCGGTGGTATCGTCATACGCATCGTTAATGATGGACGACGAGACCCAAATAAGTTTACGTTTTAGAAATCGTTCCAGGACAATTCTGGCATGGTGTTCAACATTGGCTGCCGAAACAGTCTGCAGCGAAATCTCGGTCAGCGGCAGGGTTCCACCTACCACTTCAAGCAAGCCTGCCCGCTGAAGCTCGTTGCTCAGTGTGATCAGGTCAATGGTAACGCCGCGCTCGAACATTGTAAGCATGGTTTTAAAAATCACTGCATGCCGCTCGTGGTAGAAACAGTCGGCATCCAGGATTTCAAGCACTCTGCCTACCGCCTCACGGTCTATCATCATGGCGCCGAGCACAGCAATCTCGGCTTCGGTAGAATGTGGTGGCACGCGTCCGCCCGATGGCTCGAGTGGAAGTACGCGTAATCGTTGAGGTTGTTCAGGAGTTGGAGTGGTTCCCATGGAATCCGGTCAGTGAGAAATAAAAGTTTGACGTTGTGCAGGCATCGGCAGTTCACACCGGTGCATTGCCAACACTGCAACCTACACAATACCGGAGATAGTGTACAAGTAAACTCACCATCCAGTTATCACATAGTTATTCAGTGCTATGCACAATTTATCAACGTCATTTTTTTATGCCAGCAAATGCTATTGGTAGGGGGCTACGGTATCACAATTTCGCGGTTCAGCGAGGCACTCGCATACAGAGCATCAATAATGCGCATGCGCTCCACGGCATCGCTGATTGAGCTTACCGGCGGAATAATCCCCTGGATAGCAGAGACGAAGTGGCGCAGCTCCGCCTCGTACGATTTGCGGTACAGAGACTGCTGGTGCCGGGTGGGCGCCGGATGGGTGGTGCTGAACGTGGCCCCGTCCTTCTTTACCAGCTTAAACGGATTCATGTACACGCTACCCTTTTTCCCAAAAACATTGCAGTAATACAGATCTTCCGTACGCATGAGTGACCAGCTGGCTTCAATTGTAGCAACGGCACCGTCCTGAAATTGAAGCATTGCAATGGCAATATCTTCAACTGCCTTGGTTTCCTGGTTAAACGTGCTAGCCGTAACGCTGCGTACCTTGCTGAAGTCCAGCACATGCAAGATCAGGTCAACAACACTCACTCCCAAATCCATGAGTACACCACCGCCACTCTTGTCAGAACTTGCCATCCATCGTGAGTCATTGCTCCGCTGTTTTACCCAGCCTGCCTTGATATAGAAGAGCTTACCAATTTCGCCGCGGTCAATAGCATTTTTCATCATCGCTACGTCCTGACGGAACCGGTGGTTCATACCAACCATCACCATTGTTCCGGCTGCGTCGGCAGCCATTTTAATCTGTACAGTCTCATCCATGGTGCGTGCCGCCGGACGTTCAATAAAAACGGCCTTGCCGGCAGCAATGCTTTCCAGTGCATGCTCGCAGTGTGCGTCGGTACTGCTTGTAATAACCACACCGTGAATATCCGGCAACTTCAGGGCTTCGGTGAGTGATCGGAATGCATACGGTATGGCGTGCTTTTCGGCAACCAGTTTTGCTTTGGCGATTTGCCTGTCAACAATTGCCTGCACCTTTACCTTGGGCATTTCTGTTAACACAGGCAGATGGATGCTTTGTGCAATGTTTCCGGCACCAACAAGTATAACGTTAACCATAACAAGCGGTGTAAGTGTGGGTTGTGGAAGTAATCCGTTGCCAATTGCTCAAGGCAATCTTCATACCAGCTTCAGTATGGCCTGCATCACCTGGTTGGGAGTAGTCATCAGCATGCACTTAAAGTGCTTTTGCGGACATCGCTGCCGGCCAATATGGCTGCAGGGTCTGCAGCGAATATTGTACTCAACAATGTGATAACGCACACCATAGGGGGTAAAACCAAGTTCACGAACGCTGCTGCCGAAAATTGCAATGGTTGGTATTCTGCGGGCTGCGGCCATGTGCATGACTGCGCTGTCATTACCAACCAACACATCACAGGCGTCTAACGCCCGAACGGTTGCATCGAGTGTTGTTGCGCCGTCAGCACGCTGCACGGGTACACCTGCTACGTTCGCAACCCGGTTACACGCGTCAGTATCCGCTGTGCCTCCCACCAGCATAACACGGGCACCCATCCGAACAAGCTGCGCACACAACTGCCCATAGCTTTCGGCAGGCCAGCGTTTGGTAAAGTGGCGGGCTCCGGGCGAGATGCCAATCTGCAATCCCTCAAGAGTGCCGGTTGCCGGCTGTTCACCATGCATGCGCCTGGAAGGGTCGGGCTTGTACACACCGGATGCGCGTTCTTCGGGAAGCCAGAGTTCAGGACCATCTGTGTCTAAGGCCAGCGGGTAGTTGGCAAGCGCCATTCTGTAACGGTCAATAACGTGGGTGGTTGCCGACGGGAATTTTTTAAGCCAGACCATTGCCAGTTTCTGCATTCTGAACTTTGGGTACTTGACGGTATGCATGCCCAGCCCATGCCGTACGGCGGTGCTTGCAACATTGTTCTGCAGGTCAACAACCAGGTCGTACCGCCCTCCGGGAACCGTGTCAAGCATAGCCAGCTTCCAGTTATCCATGTCACTGTCGGCCGTTACACTGGGCGCAACATTCCATACGCGACGCACCCGGGGATTGCTGGTGTACACCATGCCGTACTGCTCGCGTACTGCTACATCGATGATTGCATCCGGATAGGTACGCTGCAACTGTCTGATCACCGGTGTTGCTAATATGACGTCGCCGAGTGAGCTGAGCCGGATAACCAGAATTGACTCCGGTGCAGGGTCCGGATTTGTATTGGTACCGTTCATTGTGCGAAATTGCAACATTGTTCAACGATCACATACCTTACATCAGGCTTTTATGCGATTTTCCGTAGATCATGATGGCGAGCTTGTCATCTTTACCATCAAAGAACCGTTGCTGGACAGTTCGATTGCCGCCGAAGTAAAACACGAGCTGCTGATTATCTGTCAGCCCGAAGTGAAGGCCCTGGTCATCGATCTGTCCAGGGTGCAACTGTGCGATACGCAGGGTCTCTCGGCGCTCCTGTTAGCCAACCGGCAGATGAACGAGAACGAAGGATTCCTGATTCTGGTTGGCGTGCAAGGACAGGTTAAGTCACTGATTGACATTTCACGGTTGTCAGACAAGCTGGAAATCAGAGATACGGTACAAGATGCCGTCCAATGGCTGTCCGAGGAATGATCCCAAGCCCCTTCCCGCTTCATAAATAAAGTTTATAAAAAAAAGCCCCGTTGGTAAGGGGCTTTACATTGCGCTACGATGTTGGGGTTACACTGCTACCGTTCTTCCTTGGGAGGCAGCGGCAGGGAGCCGGGGATACCCATCAGCGGGAAATCCTTGCGTAAGGGATATAACTGTTCACTGTTCTCATCCATAAAATCCTCCGGCATGTAAAACCGGCGGAGGTCGGGGTGACCGTCAAAGATCACGCCGTACATGTCGTACGTTTCACGCTCGTACCAGTTGGCGCTTTCCCATATTTCCACAGCCGTTGGCAGGTGCATACGGTCATCGCGGACGCGTACTTTAACCCGTACACGGGTTTTATGGATGAGCGAGGTAAGAAAGTACACAACGTCATACCGGTCTGGTGATGTGTTTTTGTCAACCGCCGTAATGTCCACCAGCATATTCATTGCCGTTGCCGGTGAATCGCGCAATTCGGTTAACACGTCAATCAGCGAATCGGTATCAACAAACATGGTTAAGTCACCATGATGCTCTACTGCTTCTGCTTTGGGATACACGGCACGAACCGTTGAAATGATTGTGCTAAAAGCGTTTTCCATTGGTCTGTTTGTTGTAAAACTGTTCGTAGGTTCTGTAACGAAAGGTTAAATATAGGGTAAACGCAGGTGTTACTGCTCCGGAAAGGGCTTGGGAACCGGGGTATGGCTATATGCCCATCGCACGGTGCATGTCGTCACCGTAGTCCGACAGTATTTCGTCACCCTTCTTTATCGGCCGTATTGCAACCAGCCAGACTTCGTCCTTCTCATCATCGGCAACGTATTCAACATTTGGTTTTTTGCCTGAGCCATGGTAGTCACAGGCATACCTGGCAACACCTGAGTCACTGCGGCATGCGTCAATAACACGCTTACTGTCCAACTCCACGCCGTACGATCCCATGGCATCATCGCTGTAGCGTTTATCATATTCTTCAACGGAGATTATCTCGCCGCTGTACTGCGCTACGTAGTCACCGGTTTTAAAGCTCTTTTCGGCAAAGAGGCCCAGACCGGCATTGGGGATTTGGCTTTTGCGGACGCTAACGCCCAGCACCATCCGGGTGTGTTGAGCGCAGTATGGATGGGTGATGGTGGTTTTGCGCTGACAGCGTCCGTTCCTGCCTTTGTACGAACAACGGGCCGTAACCTGGATTGCATGTTTGTTCATAGGGTGCGAAAATAGAAGATTGTCGGCGATCCCCAACACAACACATCACAATATCGACATTAAACTAAAGGGCTATTGTGGTATATACCCACAGGTTGCGTCCGGCCTGCATAAAGACTGTTGGCACAGGCTGCCCCTGCGAATAATCCACGCCGCCATTGGTAGTGTACGGCCGATTACCAATGTTATTCATCCGAATACCAAGCTGTACTCTCCGGTAGTTCAGGCGCAGCGCAGCGTCGGCAATCGTAAATCCGTCAAGCATCAGATTTGGTGCGTTGGTGAGCTCCAGAAACGAAGAGCTAACCGTTCTCAGGCCAACGTCAAATCCCAGCCATTCAGCAGGATCCCACTGCAACTGCGCAGTCCCCTGCACGTGGGGTGTGAGTACTGCTTCGACATTGCTGACGGTTTTTTGCGCCGATACCAGATAAACATTTTTAATGTTTGACTTCATCACCGTGGCATTGAGCAAAAGGGTCAGACTACTGCGGAGCTTCCAGCGGAGGTCGGCTTCAACGCCGTACCGTGAGCTCGAGGCAACATTGGTTCGAAGCTGCACAAAATACTGGTCAATGTATTCCCCGACGGGAGCAATTTCGTCGGTAAACTTCATGTAAAATCCGTTAAGGTTCAGCGATATATTAGGCAGCGCCGAAAACAACCGGCCTGTAAACCGTGTGCCCAGCTCGGCATCCACAACATACTCGGGGCGGACGGTATTGGGTTGGAGTAAAACCGGGAGGTTGGCTTCGGTAATCTGGGTTCCTCCAAGCAGATCAAAGCGGGTTGGTTCTCTGCCGGTACTGCCTACGGAAGTGTACACGCCAACGTGGTCCGAAAGCTGAAGGTTGAGTCCAACACGCGGATTTACAAACAACCAGATATGCGCCGGGATCTTGGTGTCTTGTGGCACAGTGCGCATATCCGGCCTGAAGTCAAGCCGTGCATAGCGGATCTGCAGGTCGGCCTGCAGAGTTGCCTGGGGATAATCATCGGTACTGCCAATAGTCCACGCTGCTTTTACAAAGGCAGCAAGCTCCCTCTTGGTTGTACTGTCATCGTAATAGGGACGATTATCGAATGGCACTACCGTTTCCCAGTTCCGACGGGTAAAGATGTAGGTATGCACACCGCCGCTAACTGAAACGTTGGGCAACACGTCCCAAAGTGAGAGCGTACCCAACACGCCATAATGCCTGTTTTCAAGCGGATAGTTAATCTGAGTAAGGTTACCTGCTGCATCGGCAAAGCCGGTGTAGTAGTCCCCGCCGGCACCTCCTGCATACACCATCACACTTGAAGCCGCCTTATCGTCAAAAGCATGGGTCCACTCGGCTTGCATCAGGTACTGTCCGAAATTATCATGATCGTTACTATCGTTCACATTGGTTCTCGGGTCGATATCGGCAAGGGGCTTGGGCACGGGCAGGTATGCAAGCTGGTTGCCGATTGTACCGCCAACGGCCAGGAAGCGGAAAATTTCGGAGCCTTGAACGGCTGAAATCCCGGCCATGCCGTTGTATCCCGTGGATGCGGTATTGTAGCGATAGCCCTGTGTAGTAAAGGCTCCCAGTTTGACGGAGGCAGCGATGCCATTACCCAGATCGCCGGAGTTCACGGTTGCGCTGCCCCGGAGCAGGTTGTATGAGCCCGACGTGAGTTGCATGATGGCGCCGGGCTTCCGGGGCATCGGCATGTCAGACTCAATGCTGACCGAGCCGGCAAACGATGCTGTGCCGTTTGCGGAGGTACCTACTCCGCGCTGAACCTGCACACTGTGCATTCCGTTCAGGAGGTCGGTGATGTTTGAGAAGAACACACCCTGATCAATCATATCGTTCAGGGGCACACCGTTCAGGGTCACATTCACGCGCGTCTGGTCAATTCCGCGGAGCCTGAATGACCCGTAGTTACTAAAGCCGGTACCACTTTCGCTGTATGCCACAATGCCCGGTACGGTTTGTTCAAGCACGAACTGGGCATCCTGCCCTACCATCGTGCGTGACAGTGTGGCCGAGTCCACCGTGGCATGGGTAATCGGCGCTTCAGGGGCGGCGCGGACGCTGCTTACAACAACTGCCTTACTCAGCACAGTGCGGATACGGGTAGTGTCGGGATCGGTTTGCGCATACAAACACGATGCGCAGAGAAGCAAAACAAGGATTTGGTTTGTCATGGACCAAGTCTCCGGTTGATACAAGAGTTAGGTCCGTCAGGGGTTCGCTCTTCCGTTTTCCTTCGTCGGCATTATCCGAATCAGGTTCCAAGAGTGTGTTCTCAGCAACCACCGTGGTGGCAGCACCTCTAACGGGAGTACAAACCTATTGTTTTTTTTGCGAATGAACAACCGCAAGTGTTCGGCCTGATGTGTATAACCTTCGCTCCAGACAATACTGAACAGGGCTACTTTTGTGGTCTATGGACAAATTCGTTATTACAGGTCCTGCGCGCCTGCAGGGCGAGCTCACCATTTCCGGCGCAAAGAATGCCTCGCTGGCCATGATGCCGGCATGTTTGCTGGCACCGGGTGTGAGTACGCTCACCAATACCCCACAGAACCGTGATGTTGATACGTTCTGCCGCCTGCTGGAAACACTGGGCGTACGAACACATGCACAGGGCACCACCGTAACGCTTGACACGTCGGATATTCACTCTGTGGAAGCCCCGTACGAACATGTAAAAAAAATGAGGGCTTCGATCTACGTGCTGGGACCGCTCATTGCCCGTTTTGGCAAGGCCAGAGTGTCCCTGCCGGGTGGCTGCAACTTTGGTCCCCGGCCTGTTGACCTGCACCTTAGGGGGCTGGAGGCGCTTGGTGCCGAGATTAGCGTGGACAGTGGCTACATCAATGCCAGCACACAGGGGTTACAGGGGGGCAGGTTTCATTTTGATGTTGTCAGTGTTGGCGCGAGTGTTAACGTGATAATGGCCGCGGTGCTGGCCAGGGGAAGAACCGTGCTCACCAATGTTGCACTTGAGCCTGAAGTTGTAGCTGTTGCAGAAATGCTGGTACAGATGGGTGCCGTAATCCAGGGGATTGGAACAACCACATTGCAGATAGACGGTGTTGAGAAACTGCAACCTGTGCAGGCAGTAACGATACCGGATCGTATTGAAGCAGCAACGTACCTTATCGCTGCAGCCGCAACACAGGGCGATGTTACACTGCATAACGTCAGAGCCGACCACATGACGGCCATCCTCCACGCATTGCACCAGTCAGGTGCCACCGTACAACAAACCGGCACATCAGTACGGGTGTGCATGGATACGACACCTGCTGCAGTGGATATTACGGCAGCACCATACCCGGGCTTCCCGACTGACGCGCAGGCTCAGTGGGCAGCTTACATGTTAACAGCCAACGGGAGCGCCACGATTACCGATACGATCTATCCCACACGATTTGGATATGTTCCCGAACTGCAGCGTCTGGGCGCTCACATCACAACCGGCGAAAGCACCTGCACCGTACACGGCGGCGCACCGCTCACCGGTGCCTCGGTGATGAGCAGCGACCTCAGGGCAAGCGCATCACTGGTGATTGCCGCGCTGCTGGCCAACGGTGTCTCGGAAATCCTTCGGGTGTATCATCTTGACCGCGGTTACGAGGTTATGGAAGAACGGCTGCACGCCCTCGGTGCACGGGTGGAACGACAGAAAACAGATGAGTTTTAGCGGATGAAATACTTTTTTTTACTTCTGGGGGTTTTGCTTGCTGCGGGAACAACTGTCTGCGGACAAAGCGCGATCGACGCCAGGAAACAAGAGCTGAAGGAACTGCGCAACAGTATAAAAAAAACCCAGCAACGGTTACATACGCTCAGAGCAGAAGAAAAAAAAGCATCGCGCTCACTAACGGGTCTTCAACGGCAGCGTCACTCCATCACGCTGTTTATTCGTGAACTCCAGGATACTCTCACGCGGCTTACTGACAGTGCAACTGCTCTTGAAGGTAGAATCCGGCAAACCCGCCAGGCACTTACCGACGTTGAACAATCATACAACGCTGCGCTTCGGTCTCTGGCCGTATGGAAATCAAAAAACCGCGGTACGCCACTCGATGATGGGACCACTGCCTCACTGTTTAGATCTCTCACCAGGTCTGTAGTACAGTATCGTGGCCGGATGGTGGAGCTTAGAGACTCACTGAATAAGCAGCAGGGCTTACTGAGCGACTATACCCGTACGCAGACAGTTGTGCTTCAGGCTAAGGCGGGACAGGAGAAGGTACTGAACCGCACGATACAAAAGAGCAGCAAGGAGCTGCGCTCGCTGCAGTCCAGTAAACGAGCAACCCAGCGTGAGCTGAATACCAAGACAGCGAGTCTGCGAAAACTCAGTTCCATAATTAACAAGCTTGTTGCCGAAGCCCGCCGCAAGGCTGATGCTGAGCGTCGGGCCAGTGAAAAAAAATCACCGGCCGGCAGCCGATCCTCCGGAAGGTCTGCCAAAGCCCCCTCAACAGAGTCTGCAGCTCCCGCCTTTTCGGCCAACTCGTTGCCATGGCCAACAAGCGGACGCAAGTTGATTCACGGATACGGAGCATACAAAAATTCCGAGACCGGCACCACACTCGACAATCCGGGGATCGATATCGCAGCACCCCAGGGAAGCCCCGTTTCATGTGTAGCGTCCGGCAAAGTCAGCTCCGTTACGTGGCTGCCCGGCTTTGGTTCACTTGTTATTGTAGATCATGAAAACGGAATCCGGACGGTGTACGCCAACCTTGCATCGGTAAATGTATCGCAGGGTTCACGCGTTAAGCAGGGTACTCTAATCGGAAAATCAGGCGAGAATATGGATGGCGCACTGGTTCACTTTGAAATCTGGAACGGCAGAAACAGGCTTAACCCGCTTACCTACCTGCGGTAGCACTGTCCGGGTAAGAGGATATGAGTAACACTAATGAAGCTCTTTTTCCAGCTCGAGATAATCCCTGACCTCGTCTGCAAGCTTTGTGTTGTTGTTTCTGCGGTAGGCATGTTCCAGAAGCGTGCAGATTTGCTGACGGTACGCTGTACGGCGTGCGGAATCGGTTATCTGTAGCCATGCACGCTGGCGATACGGCAACTGAAGAAGGTGAATAACGCCTGATGCTGATTTGGTGGATTCGGCCTTACTGATTAATGCCTGCAGCCGTTTCTCGTACGATCCGGAGGGGGTACGAACTGAGTCTTTGAGCAGGTGCGCTACTCTTGAGTCAATCTGCTTATTTAAGGCTTGGATGTTTGACGAATCAAAGTCAAATGCCTGTACATGCAAGAGTACCGAGGGCTTTAATCGTACCCAAATTCTGTCAGCAGAACCGTCAAAACCGCTTTCATTCATCTTATTTACAATTTCAGACACTACATCATACGTCAGGTTTGTTTCAACCATGGCCAGACCCAGCCGGATTGCGAGTGACCGCAGCAGAGTTGTACCCTTTGGCAGTTCATGCAGAAGTATCGAACGGATAAAACGCCCCTGGTTGTACGACCGCTGAAAATCACCGGCGCGGTATGCCTGCCGTGACCGTAGTACCCGCAGTGTTGTTGTTGCGTTGTTCTTGTAGCCTACAAGCTCCAGCAGTCCTACAGCCTGAGAAAAGCCGAATTCAACCCAGTAGTGTATTGGTCCCACCCCTGTGATTTTCTGAACGGCGGCCAGATAGGCACGCCGGCCCCTGTTGGCCCTTACGTTGGTAAGCCGGTTTAAACCGGTACTGTCAGGGAACCCTGCGTCCGACTCGGTGTCACGCGGAACAGAGATGATCTCCACCATCCCACTGTCCAGGAAGAACCGCACCAGCTGATTAGCGTCGGCATGGGTACCATAGGCACCCATACGGGTATCCACACCAGTGATCATCACGTTAATCACCGAACCTGTGGGTTTTGGGAATTGGGACTGACGCAGCGTCATCGTAGTATCGGTTACCACGAAGTCTGCCGACCCATTGTCAACGTCAGCCACGGCTTTATTGCCAACGGTGTCTGCATGGACGGAATCCTGCGTCAGCGAATCAGGCAGAGCATCAGGCTGCTGCTCTTGTTCCGATACACTGCAAGCCGTTAGGAGTATCGCACACAGCAGCGTTATAAACCATTGTGTTTTGCTTCGTTCCAATACTGATCCATCTCTGCCAAGTCCATCTCGCGAAGCACCCGCTGATTTTCAGCTGCCCGCTGCTCGATAAACTGGAAACGTCTGATAAATTTATTGACTGTGTTGTGCAGTGCGTCTTCTGCAATAATCCCTTCATGACGTGCCGCATTTACCATGGCAAACAGGAGGTCGCCAAACTCATCGGCTGTCCGTTCGGCATCCCCCTTTGCAATTTCGGTTTCCAGTTCGGCAAGCTCCTCATGAACCTTCTGCCACACATCGCGTCGGTCGTGCCAGTCGAACCCTACGTTGGCAGCCTTTTCCTGTACGCGCTGAGCGCGCAGGGCGGCTGGCAGTGCTGCAGGTACTCCGTCAAGTACCGAGGTTCGCCCTTCCTTCATTTTCAGGCGTTCCCAATTCTGCAGTACCGTGGTTTCGTCGTGGGCTTCCTCGCCGGCAAAGATGTGGGGATGGCGGTTGACCAGTTTGTCTGATTCGTTGCGGATGACGGTCATCAGCGAGAATGCACCTCGCTGCTCGGCCATCACCGAGTGCATTACCACGTGCAGTAAGATGTCACCCAGTTCCTTCGACAGCTCGGTATCGTTATGCTTTTTGATTGCATCCACGGTCTCGTACGCTTCTTCGATAAGAAGATGTGAGATGCTGTCGTGGGTTTGTTTCATATCCCACGGACATTGCTCGCGCAGAATACGCACAAGCCGGATAAATGCTTCTACGTGTGAAAGGACGTCATCGGGCTGCGAGGGGACGGGTACGGGTGTTTTCATACAAAATTCAGCTCCGGGCGCAATACGGCTTTGCCTGCCGATGCTCTGCGCTGACGGGTAAAGACAGAACTCATGATAGAGGGGTAACGTACTGTTCATCGGCCTTGCGCAGTGCCTCGCGTACCCAGCGTCCGCGCTCCTCGGCAGTACGCCTCACGGCAAGCCGCTCCTTGTTGCACGGACCATCGCCATTAATTACGCGACGGAATTCATCCCAGTCGGGATCACCGTACACCCACTGTCCGCTAACCGGGTCCTTCCTTAACTCGCTGTCGGGAATAACAAGTCCAAGCTCATGGATCTTGGGAACGTACTGGTTAAAGAACTGCTGTCGCATATCATCGTTGCTTGCCATTTTTACTTTCCACTTCATCAGTTTTTCGGTGTGGACACTGACTTTGTCGGGCGGTCCAAAGAAGTGGACGATTGGACGCCACCAGCGAGTAAGGGCTTCCTGTACCATTTTCCGCTGAACAGCCGATCCGGTAGCAAGCGTTACCACTGCATCATAACCATACCGAAGGTGGAAGCTTTCTTCCTGACAAATTCGTTCAAGAGCCCGCGAATACGGCGCATACGATCCCCTGCTATTTGCCACCTGGTTAATAATCGCCGAGGCATCCACAAGCCATGCAATAATGGCTGTATCAGCCCAGGTAAACGCCGGGTAGTTGAACACATTGCTGTACTTGCTTTTACCGCTGAGCAGGTCGTTAATCATGTCTTCGCGACTCTTGCCCAGGGTTTCTGCGGCACTGTACAGGAGGTGGGCATGTCCCACTTCGTCCTGAACCTTGGCCATGAGTGCAATCTTGCGTTTAAAGCCTGGAGCACGGGTAATCCAGGTGCCTTCGGGCAGGGCACCGATAATTTCACTGTGAGCGTGCTGTTCTATCATGCGGATAAGCTGCCGTTTATACTCTGCAGGCATCCAGTCACGTGGTTCAATCTTTTCGCCGGCCTGGATGCGGGCTTCGAATTCTGCAAGTAATACCGGATCTTCCTGTGTTAAATCCGATGATGTATCAACAATGGAAAGATTACCGTACATAATTCATCCTGAATAATACTGTTAAACCTATAGTTCGGCAAACCGGAAATGGTAATACCCGAGAGGAGTGTTCATGTCCGGAGCTGCGGGTGCATCCTTGTAGATGCTCGTAAACTGAAACTTATACAATTTTCCTGATGTAGTCTGAATAATCAAACACTTGTCGGGGCTTGGCTGTATGGTATGCTTTGTAATGTCGTACGAAAACATGATGCCTGGTCCCATAAGTTTTACCGGGACAATCCGAAATGCCATGGCTGTATCATCTTCTTTTAAGACGGTTCCTGCGGGTACGCTGTCAAGATCTTCAAATCTGGCGTCAACCATAGCCCCTTTCGTGCTTCCAATACCCACATTTCCACTGTTGAGCATGATATCGATCTGTTTTGTTTGACCACAGCATTTCAGGTAGGGCATTTTAATGTCCCATAGTGCTGTCTGGGCATCACTGGGACTGATTACCCTGTTCGAATCAAGCGAAAAGTACATCCATGCGATGGTGCTGTCGGGCTGTTGATTGGAATACGATATGTAGTCCGGCTGTTCGGGACCGGTTGTGGTACTGCTGCATGCCCCGGCAATAAAAACAAAGGAAACCAGGAGGAAAAGGGTTACGAGTCTGTATTTCATAGACGGCAAAAATACAATTTCCGGACATCAGAGTGCTATCGACGGAATACGGCAAGCGATACAAGTCCCAGCAGGAAGAAAATCATGTTGGCACTCCACGCTATGACCAGCGGATCGGCCTGGGTACCTGCACCTACCGATTTTGAGATTTCGGAGAAGGCGATATAAAAAAACGTTATTACCATGGCAATAGCAATGTTCACAGCAATGCCTGCCTTACGTCGGCGTGCTGCAATAGGAACTGCCAGCAAAATCACAATCAGGCTGCTAAACGGGAATGCCCACCCCGCATAGTAATCAATCTCCTGCCGGCGGGTATTCTTCCCGCCCTTGCGCAGTGTTTCGATGTAGTCGTGTACCTGATCGAATGTTAATTCACTAACGGAGAGCTGCAGTCGGGCAATCTGGTTGTACCGTACCGTAAACGGAACGGGCCAGTTGCGCTCCCACCGGATATTCATGCCATTGGTGTTAAATGACCGAATGCGGGCCGACGGGGCTATCCATCCGAGCTTTGGATTCCAGTACATGGTTGCGGCCTCCATCCGCCAAACCAGGCGGACAGATGCCGAGTCAGTAAAGTCTTCCACAACCACGTTATAGGCTGTCAGCTGTTCTTCGTTGTACGTTCCAATGTGCACATTCCTGTTGGAGGTATCCCGGAAGTACAGGTTCTGTAAAACGTTGGTTCCACCACCGCCCATACTGGTTTGAACAAGGTGCAGCTTGGCTGAATTGGCATTGGGGACAACCCATCCGCTGAACCATACCTGTGCAACCGAGATCAGCATGCCAACAATCAGGAACGGTATAAGGAATCTGATGGTGCTAATGCCGGCAGCCTTCATTGCTGTCACCTCGTTGGTTGATGCCATACGGCCAACAACAAAGAGCGCTGCCAGTAAACAAGCAACGGGAATGAGCAGCTTGGCTATATCGGGGATGTACACGATGTAATACCACGCCAGGATGCCAAACGGGACACCCTTGTCAATAAACTTCGCTAGGTTCTCTATCAGGTCAATAATCACAAATAGCACACAAAGGGCTATTACGGCAAATGCTATGGTAGAAAGAAACCGGCGGACTGTGTACCAGAGCAGTATCATCGGGGACGCCTTTTTTTATAGGCTCGTGTCCCGGCTTGCTGGGCTTGCCACAGCGTCAATGCTGTCACTATTACGGCAAGCACTGCACACGACATCCACAGGTCGGCCCAGGCAACAGGTGTAAGCCACGTTACCCTGCCGGTAGCCAACGTCAGAACGGCATGGATGACGGCGGCACCAGTAGCGAGTCCCGCCATACCGGTTGTTAGATGCACTGCCAGATACGGTGCAACCAGGGCAAACTTGCCCGTGCCCATCATTGCACCAGCCCGCAAGTCGTGAGCGGCGGAATTCAGTTCACTGCGAAATGCATAGGCAAAACCAATTGCAAAAAGCAGGAGGCTGACAATGGCGGCCGCACCTCCCATGAGTTGTAAGTCAGTACGTCGTGCATCTAACTGCTGGACAAGTTGCCGGGGATAGGCAACTTCGGTAATACTATCTTCGTTCGCCGCACGTAGCCGCGTAACAAGGGTGGTGATGTCACGTTCTGTAACAGCGTCAGGCCAAGGCAATACCCGAATCAGCCGCGGCAGCCGCACAACGTCTGCCAGCTCCTCAGCACTTCCCTGCAATGCCTGATTGAGTTCCTTCCACATCTCGGCTTCGTGAACCATCCAGGCTTGTCGTACTGACGGCATAGCTGCAACGGTAGAGGAAATTGTGTGTGCTTCCTGATCGGAGACCAGAGGGTTAAGGAAAAAATCAACCTTTACACTGCGTGCTTCGGTGGCAATGCTGCGCATACTTCCTGTGTACCACAGGACACCGGCAATAATCCAGAGTGCACCAACGAAAGTGGTGAGCCATACACGGGCAATGGCACGCTTCCGGTGCTGCAGCAGCGCACGTATTACCTGAATCTGAAACCACGTCTTCATTTTCCGTTCCTCCCATTTTTCAGAGCACGCCGTTCTTCCAGACTCGAACGCGCATCGGTAATCACGCGCAGCACGGAACGTAGCGGAAAGTTAATTGACCGGCGGACATAGGCGGTGCATAACAAACCAACTACAATCGTGTTAACAACCAGTCCAAGGCCAATGGCCCATTCGATGCGCGCAAAGCTTGCAGCAAAAAGTACTGCCATCCCAATGACTAAACCGTAGGCAGAATACCTGACCACCACGGCGCTGTGTCCCATGGCAGCGATCACCGAACTCATTAAAACAAACGGCATTCCGATAGCGGCAAAAATCAGGACATTGAAGTGCGTAACCGAGGCTGCGTACTGCTCGCCTAACAGCCACACGATCACGTTACTGGCGCCCAGTTCCAGTATCACAACAAAGGCTATGGTCGGCAGCAGAGTCATGCTGATAACCTTTGTTATCATGATCTTCAAGTCGTCATGCCGGTGCTGCGAAAACATTCTTACAGACGCAGGGTACAACAGCGCTGCCACGGCATCGAATGCCTGCTCGAAAAAACGGAACAGATTCTTGGCCGGATTGTACACCCCTACGACGCCCACGCCGAAGAAGGCTGCAATAACAAGAACGTCAAGCTGACGTGGCGTGCTGTTCAGGGCGGTGGCAAGCGCAAGCGGGATGCCGTATTTCAGGTACTGACGCAGGCTTACAGCCCCCTCCCATCCAAAGCGTAAGTCTTTAACGGTAAACATAACCGAGGCTGCCGAGCTGGCTGCCATGCCGTAAAAATCAATCCGTACAATATCGTAAAAATCGTTTAACTGGTTAGTGGCCAAAGCGTGTGTCGTGAGGATGGTGCGCACGCCAAACCAGATCAAGTCTATAAGGAACAGGTCGCGCATCCGAATGTCGCGGTAGATAATTTTCAGACAGAACATCCGCGGTAACGTAAGCAGACAATACAGCGGTAGCATGGTAGCTACAGCTTCAAACCGTGGTTCACTGAATACCGCCGATAGCGGGGTACGGAACAGATAAACAAGCGCAGCACCAACACCAACAATCAGTGTGTGTATCACAAACGCCAGTGTGTTAAGGCGCGCACGCTCGTTCTTGTCGGTACCAAACTGAATGATGCCGGCTAATGCCGAACCGTCACTTACTATCATAATCCAGGTGTTCAGAGCCACCAGCAGCGAAAACACCCCGTACTCCTCAGCCGGCAGCGCCTTTACCTGCAACAACTGAACCAGCCCGTATCCAACATACAAGCCTTTGTCAGCCAGTGACCAGCTGATCTTTCCCAGATGTTCGGTAACCCTCATGTTGGTAAATATATGCTCCAATCAAGATGGTTACCTGGGAGTGGAACGGTAATTCTGACAGTTTTGCACGTAACATGGTATGCAGGTGCAATACTGCACTCCCTGGTTGTTGCCTCTGAACCGTTCCAGGCACACCGCACAGTCCGCCCCAGATGCTCCAGTACGGCACCGCCATCGATAACCGTAAGAGTAACTCCGGGATGCAGAATCAGGTTCATGTATGCAGCACTGTCCGTACCGTCAAACTCATCACGAATCAGTATCTCGGTGTCCGATACAAGCCGGATGATCCGGGTATGTTTATAACCTTTTTTATTTTGATGAATAACGCTCCCTATCCATTCGGTTGATGAGCTGCGTTCCACAAAGGGTGCAGGCCTGGTGTTAAACATCCAGAATAAACCGTCAGCACCGCCAGGCCACGACCGTTGTTCATGGTCAGAAACCACGGTACTATGTGCCTGGGTAGACCGGTCTGCATTACGGCGGTCAGGATCGTACGTATACACGTAGCTACCGCTGTCGGTGATAAACGGTACGCCATCAGCCAGCAGAGTGATGCTGTTCTGATCGTTGTGGGCATGGCCTCCCTTATTGTATTGTCCCAGCGGACCGCACCGGGCGGTAAGAGTATAACGCGGTTTAAACCAGATGCTGAGGCCAAAATCACTGTATTCGGTGTATGAGCTAACGGCAGGGGGCTTGGGCAATGTGAAACCGCATTCCTGTGTGTACACGCGATACAACTCGGCAGTGGACGGCGTCCCCGGATATTCGGGATTTACCTTGACAGCCATGCCGTCATCATTATCACCGATTAATGGCATGCCGGCAGCTTCCAGTACTGCGAGTGCCTGCACGGTTTTTTCAAGCGTGTGCCGGTACTCTGCATTCGCTATTGTCTTCATGCGTTCACAGTTCATCATCCACCGTGTGGCATGAACCATGATGTCGGCTACATGACGGTGATATGCGGTGCTGGCCTCAAAGCTCATTCCGTCAGGTAAAATCTGACGTCTGATGTGTTGCACAAACTCCCGCGCCGCCCAAAGCCCCTTTTCCTTTATCGGCGCTTCGTTTGTTACTGACCCAGCTGCAATCATACCCAACAGTCCGCCCAGAAGGTGCGATGTTGCCATACCACCACTAAATTCAAGATGTTTATCAATCCAGCTAACGTGATGGCGGATTGCTTGTTGGCAGTCCTGATTGGAAAGCCACCGCCGGTCTGCATGGGAGCAGAGTCCGGCAACCATATTCTGAAGTCGTATTCCTACGTCCATACCCACTGCCCACATGGCAGTATCGGTAGGCGGATGCTGCCGCATAAAGTCGGCCACCTGGTTGCAGGAGACGCCTGTGTACCATTCATGCTTACGGGTGAGTTCCAGGGCAACGCGAGGATCAGTATCACCAAAATCAGTCACCACCCGCGGTGTACCTCGGATTTTTTCCAGCAGCTTGCCCACGATAAACGGTCGGGCGGCACCACACAGCAAACGGATATGTTCTGGTATCGTCACAGCGGCAAATTAGGTATGATACACGGTTTTGCCGTAGGCTCAGGAATACGGTACAGAGCCCGGGAATAATAAAACAGTCGGCAATCTCATATCTTCGAATACTGGCAGACGCTGGTAGCATGTTTCAGTTTCAGAATTGTACACCCTGCTGATGTGTGGATTTACAGCCATAGCCGATACCTCTCTTACCCCATCAGAGGCATACTCATTATCGGAGCGGATGCTTGCGGTTATGGCACACCGTGGGCCTGATGCGCGACGCGTGGAGCAGGATGGTGCTGTTTCGCTGGGACATAACCGGCTAAGTATCATTGATTTGTCCGATGCATCACATCAGCCGTTAACACGGTCCGGCTGCACCATAGCGTTTAATGGCGAGGTGTATAATTACGTTGAACTTCGCAGCGAGCTGCAGCGGGATGGTGTGGTGTTTACCACTACGGGTGATACCGAAGTTGTCCTGCAAGCCTACCTGCACTGGCAGGATGCCTGTCTTGAACGCTTCATCGGTATGTGGGCATTTGCAATATGGGACAGCAGGAAACAACGTTTGTTCTGCGCACGCGACCGTTTTGGGATAAAGCCGTTTCACTATGCACTGAGCGGCGGACGGTTGCACATTGCCAGCGAAATCAAGGCTCTTCGGTTGTCGCCATTAGTGTCGAAGACACTGAATACCGACCAGGTGGCCCGTGGACTGTACCTGGGGTGGATGCATCACTGGGACGAAACCTATTTCACCGATATCAAGGCGTTGCCGGCGGCTCATGCACTGGTATGGCAAAACGGGTCAGCGTCAGTAACACAGTACGCACACCTGAACACACAGCAGAATACCACCATGAGTTTTGATGACTCGGTAGCTCAGTTCAGAGAACTGTTTATTGATTCCATCCGCCTGACGTCCCGCCGCGACGTCCCCATGGGCGTGTGTTTAAGCGGAGGTCTGGACAGCACGTCGATTGCCTGCTGCCTGGCATCACAGACCAACGAACACAATGTAGAAACCTTTACCGCCTACTACACGGGCGCAGGTGATGTTGACGAGCGTCCGTATATCAACCACGTCCTTGCCGCCTATCCGGGTATTAAACCCCATTATATTTCGCCAACCGATACCGATGTTGCCGAAGCATTGCCGGTAATTGCTGCAATGATGGATGCTCCCCTGCCGTCAAGCAGCTACATCAGCCAGTACTTCGTAATGAAGCTTGCAGCCGAGAATGGCATTAAGGTTGTGCTGGACGGACAGGGCTCTGACGAGATCATGGGCGGATATATGCACAGCATGTATCGAGTGATTGCTGACCTGATTCGGGACGTGCAGCCTGCTGATGCAATCCGCGAGTGGAACGCACACCGCAAACGCCAGTTATACAATCCTCTTAAAAGCGCATCAGTACTGGCAAAGTCGGTGCTCACCCTGGTTCGCGAAGAGCAGCAGCTCTACGAACTTGAGTTTCGCAGAACCTATCCGTGGATACTGCAAAGCTCCAATACTGCTATCCGGTTAAACATACCCGATCCGGCAGGATCGCACCTGAATGGCTTTCTCCATAACCTTGTGTTTGTAACGCTGTTGCCAACGTTGCTTCATACTGAAGACATCAATTCGATGGCATTTAGTATCGAAAGCAGGGTTCCGTTCCTTGATCACCGGCTGGTTGAGCTTTGCTTCTCGATGCCCAACAACCATAAAATCCATCTGGGTGAAACGAAACGGGTGCTGCGCGCTGCTATGCGCGGTATTGTACCCGATGCGGTTCTTGATCGGAAGGATAAAACCGGCTTTGTAACACCAGGACATACAACGTGGCTGCGGGGTGCGCTGCGTTCGTACCTTCATTCCGACTGGAGTGTGCTTTCGGACCTTCTTGACGTGGACAAACTACGACACGTTATTAAAGAATATGAGAATGGCAACAATAGTAATGCGCTCTTTATCTGGAGGTTCGTCATGCTCAAGGTATTTGCAGAAACTGCGTTACGGTAGCTGTACGCACAATGTACAAGCCACGGTAAAACGGTGGTATCACCCGGCGCCCAAGTATGTCAACGATTACCGTCTGAGGATCCTCAAGCATCCTTTCTAACTCACCTGCCGAGGTTACGCGCACCCGGCACCGTGAGTATGCCGGTGTTTCCAACACCCGGGTCTGCACCGGGACGTGCAAAAACCCGCACGGCTCCGAAATCACGATGGTATCGGAATACTCTCCCGGATACGAACACCATGCAAATACCGGCAGTGTAGCCTGCTCACCCGGCGCCAGCTGCCACGGAACGCTGGAATAGGGCACCGAGAGAACGGTCCCCTCCGTCATTATAACTCCGATATTATGCAATGTATCATTAGAAATATTTTGAATAATTACTTCGGAGTGAGCCCACTCACCCGAGGCAACCGTGGAGGCAACCCCGGCAATAGGATCGCTAACAAGATGTAACCGACGCAACGTGTCATGGACCACTGTTGCGGTCTGTTCCGCCACGCAACCATTTGAGTCGGCAACCAGCAATTTGTACCTGCCTGCATTCTGTGCACGTATCGTACGTGACGTGTCGCCGGTAGACCAGCGGTATGCTGTCATGCCCGGAGGGCCTTCAATGTAAACCGGCACGCCCGGACATGTATGGATCGGTGGTGGGAACGTAAAAGCCGGATTCGTAAACACATTTACTTTTACATAGAACGTGTCAACACAGCCATCCACGTCAAGAGCAGCACCAAATGTGGTTGTGTCGTCCGGAGTAACCGTCACCGAGTCGCACATCGTGCACAGCACCGAGTCAGCAGTAAACCAACTGGTTGCATGTGCTCCCTGCGTACGCAGCACTACGCTGGTACCCGCACAAACCGATGTATCGTTTGAGATGTTCGTCAGGGGGCTTTGGTATCGCGCGGTACTCTGGTTAATGAAAACATTGTAAAACACCGCTCCTGCAAAACCATTGCCACGCGTCCCGTACTTCGCAGCCCCTCCCTGGTAGGCCGATTCCGTCAGGTTGTACGCCGTCATTGTACCAATGCGTACCACACCGCCGCCACCCGCACCACCGGACATACTCGACCCGCCAGACGCTGTTAACACCGGGATCCTGCTGATGTTGTGTGAAATAAGCAGCAGTGCACCGCCTGCACCACCTCCGCCTCCTTCTGTTGTTGCGGAGCCTCCACGTGCGGTTATGCGTACGGAATCGGTAAGACCGATTATTGCAGGAGCATCAATGATCACGATTCCCCCACCGGCAGCACCGCCCTTCCCTGTCATGGTGCCTGCCCCTCCGCCCATAAAAATCCAGTTGTATCCGCTGGTGTACGAAACTGCCACCCCCGGTTGTACGCCTGCGGGCGGCACCAGCTTTTGCGATGCCCAGCCACCGGCCCCACCGTGACCGCCGCCGCCGGCAGCCACTGCACTCCCGTGTCCAGCATTCGCTGAAAGGCCGGTAGTGCAGAACCCTTCGCCGGCCCGGTAGCCCTTGGCATCGGCGGAGATGCCTGCCGACAGAAACAGGGTATCCGTGGCCTGCAGGACGATCACTCCGCCGGTGGTTCCGTTAAATGGCGGACATGAAATCGTTCGGTCTAAAAACGTGACCGAATCCTGCAGTCCGCCATAGGTATATTGTTTTACAATCTGAACGCATCCGGTTTCTGCATACTCAGCCATGAGAACCCGTTCAAAGAACAACGTATCGGCACTCCGTCTGTGCACGATATTCCGCTCAAAGCGTCCTGCTGCTCCCATTGATAGAAGTCGGCCTGAGCTGTCGGCCATAGCCCCCTTCATCTGAATGATCATTACCGTATCACCGGTTGTGATACTGGTTGGATTATGGACGCTCGTGGCAGTATCGATTCGCATCCAGTTACGGCATCGTTTTACCTGGACCACGCGTGAGTACGAGTTAAGCCACACCTCATTGTCTGGCGGACAGCTTTCGGCCACATGTAAGCCGGCAAAAAGGAGGAGCAAACAGAAACTGCGGATCATGATGCAAGTTAGAACATCGCATCATTTTTGCTATTGAAACAGTACAGGATTTACCCCCCTCGGAAACGTCCGATACGTAGCGCCTGGAACACTGACTCTCGGTAGGTATCGCTAACATCCACCACCACACCGTTCGACAGTTTAAGGGCCGGGACACGCCCCCTTTGCACAGTACGTACCTGGAGCAGGTTTACCATGTGCGACCGGTGAACGCGGACCAGTCCGTAGTCTTCTAATTCCGCCGCCAGATCCCCCAGTGACCGCGTCAGTACAATGGGAGGTTCATCGGTAAGCACCACCTTCGTGTAACTGCCATTGCCATGAGCACTGATCAGGGCATCCTGCCGGCGCACTTCGATTGCCGACGCCGAGGGCAGGGCAATAACCTGGCAGTTGTATGGTTTTGCCAAACTCGACCGTTGTTTAGCCTGGGCGATTTTATTCTGGCGTGACCCTTCTGTAGAGTGCAGTAACTGTCCACAGCGGGCTACGGCAACCTCCAGCTCGGCATCTGAAACCGGCGTCATCAGGTAATGCGTTGCACCGGCATGAAACGCATCAAGGGCAAAATGCACATCAGGAGCAACACAAACCAGCGCTACGTCGTGTAACTGCTGCTGAGCCCATGAGCGCAGCACAGCCCCACTGTCGGCCCCGGCATCCAGAAGTACCACATCGGGATACACATCCGGGATTACCGACAACGCCTTTGAATGCGGCACTCTGCCCAGTACCACAGTCGGGGTAGAATCGATGATCCGAAGTGAGGAGCGAAGACTATCATGCAGCGCCTCACCGGCAACTATGAGTACACGAAGGAGCACAATCAAACAGGTGATGATGAACACATCACAAACTATCGGGAATACCAACAGGACCGTGTTACAGAAAATTAAACCGGGTTACACCGTAACATTGTTCTATGATTTCGGCATTTGCTGCACTCTTCCTACTTATCTCCGTTGGTCTGCTTGTACGCGTAGCTGTTGGCGTACAGCGTGCCGATGCAATGAGGAAGGCAATCAACGATCTGGTCTACGTATTACTCCTGCCGTTGCTTGCCTTTAGTGTTGTGAGCCCGATTCATCCTGACGCCGGAATTCTTGCGATCCCTGTCGTTCCTGGTATCACAGTAACCGTATGTGCCGCACTTGCCTGGCTGATCTATTCCCGACGGACCACACTGAGTCGCGGAACTACCGGTTCACTGATTCTGGCGGCTGCCTGGGGCAACGTTACCTATCTGGGCTACCCGTTCATAAAATTCGTTATTGGTGACCATGTGCAGCATATCCCATTGTTGTATGATATGACGGGCAATACACCAATGCTGCTCACGCTGGGCATTGCTATCTGCATGTACTACGGGTCAGACACCACGAAATTTACTCCTTCAGCAGCCTTCATCTCGATAATCCGTACTCCCGCCTTTATTGGCGTCATGCTTGGTCTGCTGGCAGCAGGTACCGGACTGGAGCTGCCGGAGCTTGTTACCGTCCCGATTGCTCTTGCGGGTGAAGCCGTTGCCCCGCTCATGCTGATTACCATAGGGCTTGGCCTCCGACCGCCCACCACACGCCAGCTGCGCACACTGGGTCCTGCAATAATCATTAAGTTGATTATTTCACCGGCACTTGGTTTTGTACTTATTTCATTTCTGGGTTTCAGCACCGACGTATCTGCGGCCATGCTGTTCGAGTCTGCCATGCCGGTGATGATGCTGCCCCTGGTTTTTGCCGAGCACTATGGACTCGACGAAGAAATCATGGCACAGGCAATTGTTATCAGCACCACTGGATCGCTGGTTACGCTGCCTGTAGTGCAGTGGATTATGTAGCACTATCGCAGGATATGCAGGAGGGTGGTGTTTACGAGTTCACCGTTTCGAACAATCCGAATTGCATACACACCTGATGCCACATCCGGAACCTCAAAATCAATTTCAGTATGGTTCGCTGCATCCCTGCGCAGCACCAGGTTACCGGTACGACTATACACCTCCGCAACGGTACCCGGAAGCGCCGGTGCAGAAAACCGAAGTCTGACCGTTGACTGTCCGTACAAGGGATTAGGGAACACCTCGACCCCGCTGGCGGGTGACGATTCAGGCAATTCGGCTGATGTCAGATCATCACTGCAGGATTCTACCCGGACGTACGTAAGAACATGTTGCTGCTGCGAGAATCCGGTTGCCGAGGTTATCCCTGCGTATGCCTTTCCGTCTGTAGCCAGAAACGGCTGCAGCAGTTGTGGTATGTTTAGCGGCACTGATAGCACCGGATCGTTAAAATTCTGATCCTTGGAAACCCACACCGACAGTGTGGCGTTGGCATACGCTACCTTTACATGGTATTCCGAACCGTCGGCCACAAAATTTGGCACGTTGGCATATCCAAGGGCAAGGAGGTAGGGCTCTGCATGCACTGCCCGCAGCCGTGTGCCATCACCGCCCTGAACTGCAATATGGCTACCCGACGGATCGGAAAACGCTGCATTCAGGAATGCGTCACATTCAATGGCCAGGCCATGCGGAATCCCATCATACCCGATACCTTTCCCTGCGTCGCCAAGAGGCGCCGGCTCTACCGGCTGAAACACCAGGACAACACCATCGGCACCCTGAGGTCCGCCATCACGCAGCTCGTTATCGGTTCCGTCGAGCAACCGAAAGCCAAATTGAATAGTAAAGTCGTTTACTATATTCACCTTCTGCTTCAGCCAGGCAGCACCGGCCAGAAACGGCTTTGAATCGGTAAGCACAATTGTCGTGTCCAACAAATACGCACTGCCCCGAAGTGTAAACCGACTTGGGGGAACGGATTGGACGGTGGTTTCGCACTCTCCTGAGAGTACTTCAATCGTACTCGTTTCCGTTGCAGACGAAATCCCACCTATTGCAAACACCTTAAGATCTCGTCCACTACCAACTGAAACTGCTTTAAAAAAAGCTCGTCCGATATTCAATGGAGGTGCCGGTGTAGACACCCCGGTTAGAACATCCACGAATTCACACGATTTGTACTGAATCGAAATATCATTGTTACCTCCAATAACAAGGATCGAACCGGACAAGTAATTTACCGCACTATGCCCACACCTGTTCTCGAGTAAAAGCCCGTATGTTTTGAATGTTCCATTACTATAACGACCAATTGTCATTACGTACTTACCCCCTTTCGAATTTTCTGATGCACTTCCCCCAGTCCAGATCAACTGCTTATCAGGAGTCGTTACCATAGTAGGGTAGTACAACGAATCAGTGGTGCCAACTGGATCCCACGTAAATGTTGATTCATCATATGCCCACACCCTGTTCGAGCGGTATGAACCCGGACCACCAATCCTGCCGGCAAAGGCAATTATACGACCTGCTGAATCTACAGTAAGCTGAGATAAACTCGTCACGTAAGGAAAGTCGCCAGCTAAAAGAGTTACTCTGGTGCGAGTATCGAAGATTTCACACGTATTGACAACGTTATCAATGCCAATACGCCCACCAACAATCATGATTCTGAACGAATCAAGAGCCACGGCTGCCAACTGGGCTCTTGCTGTTGAAATACTTCCTACAACTTCCCACATTTCTGTTTGGGGATCAAAACATTCAATCTTATTAGTACTTTGATGTGATGACGAGATGTTTCCACCTATTACGTACACCTTGCCGTCCGACATTACTACCGATGAAGTTAAATATCGTGGTTGGTTCATTGGCATTACAGGTCGGATAACTTCTGATTTGGCATCAAGTATGTATGTATTTGCTGTGACGATACCTTTGTTAAGTCCGCCAAACAGGAGTATTTGTCCTTTGTTTATAAGCTGTGCTTCGGGGAATATGCCTATCCCGGGTGCCTCGTGAATAAGCCTCCACCTCTGTTCGGCCGTGGCACTGAACACACTAAGCAATAGAACGACAGGTGTGATTCCGAGAACGAATGTTCTCATCTTAGCAACCCGTTATTATTGAACGCACTGTGATGTAATCCATTTTCATAGAGACTATGTCCGTTTCCTAGTTGAAAATCGAGAGACTATAGCTTTGGTTTGATTGTTTTGGATTCTGTTGTTTACTTCGTTTACGATCGCTCGGTGCAACATAAGCAATCTTTTATAGTTATGTACTCGTCGCCATGATTGTTCTGCGTCGAAGAGAGCGAGAGCTGACCACCGTAGCCGCTGATCACCTGTGGACCATCGCGTAACGTGCCTCGTACGACGTGCTATGGCAGAGTTCGCCGACTCGATCACATTTGTCGTGCCGAACGAACGGCCGAACACAGATCGCATGCCGAGTCGTGTTAGGGTCAGTACGTCTTCGATGCCCTCATTGAGTGATGCAGCAGCGGCGGGATTGATCTTCTGCAATCGTGCTATGAGTTCATCAGCCATAGCGCGTGCGTGTTTGTAGTCATCGCAGGAAAACAATTGCTTCAGAAGTTTGCGCCATTCTGGACGTGCGTTCTCCGGCTGATGGTCAAGCACATTGCGCAACTTGTGCACTTGGCAGCGCTGAATGACGGCATATTCGCCAAAGACCTCTTCGATCGCCTTTCGAAGGCCTAGCCCGCCATCGATCACAAACAACAGGCCGTCATCGAAGCAGAAACCACGGCTGATCATCTCGCGAAACATCGTCGTGATCACACCGGCGTTCTCTGTCGTACATTGGGTTAGCCCCAGCGATACTTCTCCCCGGCTTCAGTTACGCCAATAACCGAGACGATGTTCTGACCCTGTATGCACTTCCCGTCGATGAAGACCGCCACATAGGTTGACTCGTCAAGGCGACGCTGAAGAAACTCTTCCAGGATCGCGGCGCTGTGCTCAACGAAGAGCTCAGAAACCCGACTCTTTGAGAGTCCAAATGAATCCATCAATGCTTCGGTAACCAGCTCCAGATTGCGGCTGCCGAGTCCACGAAACAACGACTCGATCACGTAGGTCGGTGGCTCCGCGGCCTGGCGCATTTCATGGTAGATCTGTGGCGAAAACGTCTTCCCGGTTTCGGCATCATACACCCTGGGTACTGCCACCGGCAGCTTCTGTCCTCCTACAGCAAGACTGCCAGGATTACGTCCCCAGCGGCTGTAGCGCCCCTGGTGAGGCTTGTCATGGCTATGGCGCTCCCCGGCTAGGTGCGTCACCTCCCGTTCCATCAGCTGAACGCCAACATGTCTGCTCAGCTCCAGATGATGTAACACGAGTGCCGCGACTTCGTCGCCTGCCAGCTCCGCTAGTGTTTCGATTGCCGCACTAAGATCTGGGTGCGTATGTTTGGATCGCATGGGGCTCCTTTGTTTGGTGTTTGGTTGTTTAGTTTCTCCAAATTACCAACCACAAAGCGAGCCTCTTTTTTTTCAACTAACTTTCGGACACTGTCTTCATAGATTGCAAGTCTACGTATGAAAACACATGATACATACATTCAGGAGAATATTCGTCAGCATGAACGGATCGCCACACTCTATACAAAACGGCATTCCGAAATTTATAACTCGGTTGAGCAGGCACGCCTGGCAGCACTGATAGGCTTGGCAACCGGTCTGGTGAAATCTGGATCCAGGCGGGCATTGGATTTCGGGTGTGGCGATGGTAATCTGACCCGACACATTCTACACCATGGCTTCCATGTTATCTGTGCAGATGTTACCCCCTCCTTCACTCGTATCTCCTCTGCTATCGATCCTAATGCTACAACTCCACATATCCTAAACGGTAGAGACCTTACTGAATTTGGTAATGGTATTTTTGATTTTATAGCAACCTACAGTGTACTGCACCATGTTCCGGACTATTTACACATTGTTTCTGAAATGATTCGAATACTTTCTCCTGGTGGGGTACTGGTTATCGATCACGAAGCTTCGAGTGAATACTGGACCAATAGCCCGCTACTTGCAGAGCTACGTTCCGCATCAACAGCTCCTCGTTCACCGTTCTGGTACATGAAACGGATATTTTCTGTGAACTGGTGGATTAAACGATTCCGCAAATTCCGGAATCCACGGTATTCAGAGGAGGGTGATATCCATGTGTGGCCAGATGATCATATCGAATGGGATAAGATTCGGTCACTAATGGTGGACGCAGGATTAGAGTTGTGTGCAGATGAAGACTACCTGCTGTACCAGCCACAGTATTCCCTGGAGTTGTACGAACAGTACCGAAACCGCTGTTCGGATATGCACGTTATTGTTGCCCGGAAGCCACTCCGTGCCTGATATCATACTTCATGGTCCGTTTCCGCCTCCGTTCGGAGGGGTGGCACTGCACATCATCCGATTGGCAGAGCAGTTGGTGGAAAGGGGCTTTGGCGTACGTGGACATAGCACGGCAGGCGTCCGCCACGATCTGCCATGGGTCCGGAAGGAAGGTTTTCCTTCGGCTTTGCAGCGCACACCTGTTCACCTGCATACCGATGAGGGGAATGCACGGCGGACGGTGCTGCTGGGACGTGTGTGGACTGCCCTTCGACGTCCGTATGCGCTCACGGTTCACTCGTTCCGGCACAGACCCGACCTGGAACACTTCGATGCCGCTCTCGCAGGAGTGTACCACAATGCCCGCGCGATTATTGCAATCAGCAGTGAAACGCGTACGGCATTGGTGGAGAGGCTGAAACTAAATCCCGATACTATTAGTGTTATCCCCTCGGCATTACCTGTGTCGCACTGGGAACAGGAATGCCCAAAACCCGACCTGCCAAATGGCTGGCTGCAGGCAAAAGTCAGGGTACTGGCAAATGCAGGACGGGTGGTGCGGTATAACGGAGCCGATCTCTACGGTATCGATACATTACTCGATGCGCACAACCAACTCAGCAGTCCCGACATGGCACTGCTGATTGTCCTCGGAGAAATCGTTGATAATGATCTTTATCGTTTGTATCAGGAACGCGTCCAGGCTCTTCGCAACGTTTTTCTGGTTCATGGTTTGCAAAGCCCCCTGGCACCAGTTGTACATGAAGCACATATTGTGGTACGGCCTACAAGGACGGAGGGCGGGGAAAGCCTGACCCTTGTTGAAGCAATTGAGGACGGCGTTTGGGCTGTGGGGTCGGATTCCGTGCGGCGTCCACCCGAAGCAGTATTGTTTAAAACCGGTGATGCTGCCGATCTGGCGCGGGTGCTTCACACCGTTAGCACCACCGATACGACTGCTCCAGCCATGCCACGAAATGCGGTGAATGCGGAAGCCATAATACAGTTATTTACCAACCGAGGCTTGTTGCCGCAGGTTACGGCAAATCAGTAAGGGTTGTACGTAAACGATCCAGCACGGTAAAATTCGTCAGCTCGTAATGAATCGGCGTTACGGCTACGTAGCCCTGTGCAACCAGCAAATCATCGGCATCGGGGAGTTCTTCCACCGATACCAGCGACCCTGTAAGCCAGTAGTATTCCCGACGGTGCGGATCGATACGCTCCTCGTAGCTGTCCTGCCAGATGCTGCGTCCCTGCTGTGCAATCCGAATCCCCCTGCAGTCTGACTCCGCAATAGCAGGAACGTTCACGTTTAGGAGAGTTCCCTTGGGTATTCCAAGGGCAGGTAGCTGCGAGGCAATGTGTGCCGCAACTTTTGCTGCAAAACTCATGTCGGCATTCAAACTAAAGTCATCCAGACTAACGGCCATACTTGGAACGCCCATCAGCGTGCCCTCGGTGGCAGCACTAACAGTGCCGCTGTAAATAGCGTTTACACTGGTGTTTCCACCATGATTGATGCCGCTGACCACCAGGTCAGGCATGTACTTGAGCAATGCCGATATCCCAAGCTTTACACAGTCGGCCGGCGTACCATTAATAGCCCAGCCAAATACTTCGCCGTTCCTGCGGAACTGTGTGGCACGCAGCGGACTGCTGACGGTGAGTGCATGGCCAACGGCACTTTGCTGACGGTCAGGAGCAACAACGACTACATTCCCGAGCGGACGCAGCGCCTGCACCAGCGCAGCAATTCCGGGTGCGTCGATTCCGTCATCATTTGTTACCAGTATTTGCATAATTTATATTCTCTTCACGATGCAATTAACTCAGATCCAGGTAAAACACGAACGCCATGAGGATCAGCAGGAGTATCATCCCTATCTGCTGGACCCTGATTTTAACCTTTGTAGGTATCTCGCGGCGCATAATTGCCTCAATCAGGACAAATAACAGATGTCCGCCATCCAGACCCGGCAATGGCAGAATGTTCATCACAGCCAGTGAAATGGAGATAAGCGCCATAAAGCGCAGGAATGGTTCCATGCCAAGCTCCTGACTCCGTGAGGCCATCTTGGCAATTTTAACGGGTCCGCCAAAGCTCTGTTTTACACTTACGGTGCCGGAGATTACGTGTCCAACCGAGGTCACAATAAGATTAACTGTTTTGCTTACCTCGCCTACCGAAAGCGTGAGTGCCTCGAACACTCCGTAGGTTTTATGCTCGCGGGGACCAATAAACTTCTGTTCCAGTCCCACCTTGATAACACTATCTTTTGCAACCTGTACGGTTACCGGCCGAACCGAGTCGGCCCGCTCAACATGGAGCACCACACTTTTACCGGCATGGTCACGGATATATCGCTGTAGCTGTGCCATCGCACCAATACCTACACTATCGGCCGCCAGGATCATATCGCCTTTTTTTAACCCTGCTTTATCGGCGGGTCCGTACGACACTACGTCGCCAAGAACCACGCGGGTTTGACTTGGGTGCAGGCCAAGCGTATTATTCGTCATACCTCGCATCACATCGGCAGCCGAAACACTTCTGTTGATCAGGGTTCCGTTCCGGTTCAGAACAATCTTGCGGGTGCCGGTTTGTGATTCAAGCGCAAGCAGCTCCATGACGTGTCCCCACGAGTGGGGCGTTTGTCCGTCAATACTCACAAATGTATCGCCCCGTTCCAACTGCATTTGTGCGGCCAGTGTGCCGGGCTCTACGTAGCCCACAGACGTTACCTTCATCTCGTCGGTGCCTGTTACTAACGGCAGCACCCAGAAGATTGCAATTGCAAGCAGAATATTCATGATGACGCCGGCACTGAGCACCAGTGTTTTCTGCAGTGCATTTTTTGATCTGAATTCGTACGGCTCCGGTGGTTTGGCGGCAAACTCGGTATCGAGGCTCTCATCAATCATGCCGATAATTTTCACGTAACCGCCAATGGGCAGCCAGCTTACCCGGTAATCGGTATGTTCACCAAGTACAATATCTTTGGGTAGCGGACCAAACGTAAAACCGTTTACTTTGTTCCAGCCAAGCATCCGGGGCCCCATACCAACGGCAAACACGTCAGCGCGCATACCGGTTAAACGTGCTGCCAAAAAGTGTCCAAGCTCATGAATAAAAACCAGGACACCGATAACAATAAGAAAAGCAATTAATTCAGACATAGATTCGATTTAAGAATTGGGCTAAATCACGAGTAACAAAAAACGGTGAGCGGATGGGAATTTAGGACATCGCTGCACCTGCAGAAATCATCGTTACCTGTTCATGAGCACGAAGTCGTGCTTCAGCATCGGTTTCGATAATGGCGGGTAAAGACGGTGCATCGGTAATATTCATGCGTTCCAGCGTTTTCAGAATAACAGTGGGTATATCGGTAAACCGTATTCTGTTGTCAAGAAAAGCATACACGGCGATTTCGTTGGCGGCGTTTACAATGCAGCCTGCAGTACCTCCAGTTCGGAGGGCATCGTACGCAATCTGCAAACACGGGAACTTGTGAACATCGGGCTTTTCAAATGTCAGTGCTCCAATTTCCGCAAGGTCCGGAGTTTTCATATTCATGGGCGTGCGCTGCGGATATGTTAACGCCCACTGGATGGGAACAAGCATGGAGGGCAGTCCCATTTGTGCTTTCACGGAGCCGTCGCAGAACTCCACCATGCTGTGGATAATACTCTGCGGATGCACCACAACATCAATGGCAGTGGCGTCAAGGTTAAACAACCACCGTGCTTCGATCACCTCGAAGCCCTTATTCATGAGGGTTGCCGAGTCAATTGTGATTTTATTCCCCATATCCCAGTTGGGATGTCTGAGAGCCTGAGCCGGCGTCATCGTTGCGAGCTCCTCCGCGGTCGCTGTTCGGAACGGGCCACCGGATGCAGTCAGAATTATCCGTTGAACGGATTTCAGATTTTCACCTTGCAGGCACTGCGCAATAGCGCTATGCTCACTGTCAACAGCCAGGAGGGCAGCATTGTGTTCCTTCAGTGTAGCCGTAATGAGTTCACCTGCACTGACAAGTGTCTCCTTATTTGCCAGCGCAACGGTGCAGCCTGACTGTATTGCAGCCATCGTAGGCACAACGCCGGAGAACCCCACCATGGCACTCATTACCAGATTGTTCTCGGGATCGGCAGCAGCTTCGCACAGCCCCTCTTCGCCGCAGCGGACTTCACCCGTATACGTTGGAAGAAGCTCCCGAAACCGCCGGCATGCGGTTTCATCGCGGATAGCTATACCATAAGGATTGTATTCCTGAACTTGCCGTACCAGATCGTCAACCCGCGTATTACAGGTAATCCAGCGTACTGTAAACTCTGACGGCAGACCGGCCACAACCTGAAGCGTTTGCGTTCCAATTGAGCCGGTTGACCCTAAGATGGTAATAGTACGCTGCACGGCTATTGATAAATTTTTGTAACATCTCGCCGACCAGCGAAACCCGAAAAATCTCCGGCCTCGGTAGCGTCATCTTCTACGAGTCTGACCCACAGGAAATACTTTCGTATCCACCGCCACTTGTACTTTAAACTGTTTCTGCGTAGAAACTGCACCATGTATGGATGTGCCTTAATGGTAACACCCAGCTTCCACGTCCGTGCGCGGAAATTCCGCAACCACCGGTCAATCGTGGCAGCAGTTGTGCCCGGGTTTTGCACCTTGCCAGTGCCAAAGCACAGCGGACAGTCGTCGCTCGACCGTTCGGCAACACTCTGCCGGATGCGCTGGCGTGTTAGCTGCATTAAACCAAGCTGGGTAACCGGAAACACGACTGTTTTAGCGCGATCTCTGGCCAGCTCACGTTTCATTTCGGAATAAATCCGCCGACGGTTCTCGTCCTGTTGCATATCAATAAAGTCAACAAGAATAATACCGCCGATATCGCGCAGCCTGATCTGTTTTGCCACTTCGCGGACCGCTTCGAAGTTGGTTTTCACGGCGTTATCTTCCTGAGTACGTTCATTGGAAGCACGTCCGCTATTCACATCAATCACCACCATTGCCTCGGTATGATCAACCACAATGGTCCCGCCGCTGGGCAGCTGTACGCGCCGCTGATGCGTTTGATGAACCTCGGTTTCGATGCTGAAGGTATCAAACAGGGGTGCCGAGTCCGTATAGAGCTCGATTTTGCCGCGCAGATGGGGCGCCGTCCGCTCGATGTAGTTTTTAATCTCGCGGTACACCTTCCTGTCATCAACCACCACCTGCTGCACATCATCTTTAAAGAGATCCCGAATCACGCCGCGGGCGGCTCCGGTTTCCTTGTACAGAAGTTGCGGGTGTCCGGCCTTCCGTACCTGGGCTTCGATTTCGGTCCATGTTTCTACCAGTGTTGAAAAGTCACGCTGGACATCTTCGCTTTCAAGGCCACTGGCGGCTGTCCTGATAATGCACCCCATGCCTTCGGGTAGAACTTCACGAGCTAGAATTCGCAGTCTGCGCCGCTCGCGGTACGACTGTATTTTCCGGCTGACGCCAACACTGTCTTCAAACGGCATCAGCACAACATTCCTTCCGGGCAACCCCACCTTGGTGGTTACCCGAACTCCTTTCTGATGATAGGCCTCGCGGCTTACCTGAACAATCACGCGCTGCTTGGGCTGCAGGTTGATGACCACTTCACCGCTGCGTTTTGTAGAGAAGGTAGGAAGTTTCTTTTTCGAGACAACCTTGGCGGTTCGCAGTGCTACATCACTGGAATCAAGCGTCTCGGCTAACGGCTTTTCGGCTTCGTCGTCGTCATTGTCAATATCATCCTCTTCCATCGACGAATCAACATCGCTAAAATGCAGGAATGCATCCTGCTCAAGGCCAATATCAATAAAGGCCGCATTCATTCCCTGGAGAATCTTGGTAACCTTGCCAAGATAGATATTGCCAACATGATGTTCGGTATCGGGCTCCTCGGTAAATAACTCGGCAAGCCTGCCATCTTCGGTAATGGCAATGCGTTGGTGCGTTGGAGTTACGTTAATGAGGATTCGGCGAACCATCCGGTTGTTTTCAGAGACGCTGCTCGTTGTAATATCAAAAAAAAGCCAAGTGATCCGTGGCGCATTGTACACAAACTGACCGTTGCTTCCTTCCGGACCTGGCGGAGTTGGGTTCGGCACAATCGCACGGGACTTGGCTGAACGACAAAGTTACACAAATGATGTCAAATACGCTACATCATTCATTCCCATTCGATTTTCAAATTCTCATTCGGTGCTGCTTAACCGCTTGATAAACCAACGGGCATGCTCGCACTGTTATGACTGTTAGAGCCCCTTCCAAGCCTCCCAGTAATCCTCCTGCAGTTCGGCAGCACCCATTGCAAACGCTGTTGGCCGAATTACAAAGCAGGTTTCGAACATAAAGGCAAGTGTTCCTTCAAGTTTTTCGGGCTTTAAGTCGGCGTTGGTCATCCGGTTAAACGTTGCAGCATCAGGGCCGTGTCCCGTCATACAATTATGGAGCGATGCACCACCCGGCTCAAAGCCGCCGCCTTCCTTCCCGTCGTATATCCCTTCGATCAGTCCCATGAACTCGTTCATGAAGTTGCGGTGGAACCAGGGTGGACGGAAGGTGTGTTCGGCAACCATCCACCGTGGCGGGAAGATGGCGAAATCGGCATTTGCAGTACCGGGGATAGCACTCGGACTGGTGAGAACGGTGTAGATGGATGGATCGGGATGGTCGAAGGTAACGGTATTAATACACTGGAACCGGCGAAGGTCATACTTGTACGGAGCATAGTTACCGTGCCAGCCAACAACATTCAGCGGACTATGATTGTAGCTTCCTTCCCACAGATTCCCCATAAACTTGGCAACAACCCTAAAGTCACCTTTTTTGTTTTCATACCACGCTTCCGGATACAGGAAGTCACGCGGGTAGGCAAGTCCGTTTGCACCAATCGGCCCCAAATCGGGCAGTCGGAGAGCGGCACCGTAGTTCTCTAACATGTAACCTCTCGACGGACCCTGAACTTCAACCCGGAACTTGATTCCGCGCGGGATCACGCAGATTTCACACGGCTCAACCTCGATGATCCCCATCTCGGTAAGCAACCGCAAGGTTCCTTGCTGCGGTACGATTAAAAGCTCACCATCGGCATTGTAAAAAAACTCATCATTCATGGAAGAGTTGGCACGGTACACGTGAATGGCAACACCGGAATGGGTGGCCAGATCGCCATTCCCTGCCATCGTTACAATGCCTTCAACAAATGTTGTTGGCTCAGACGGAATGGGAAGGGGGCTCCAGCGAAGTTGGTTCGGCGTTGTCTCTACTTCGGTAAACGCCGATGACCGGATAAGTCCGTTGCTGATACGTTGATATGGCTTATGGACTGCCGAGGGGTGAAGACGATACATCCAGGAGCGCTTATTCAGGCTTCGCGGCATGGTAAACGCCGTACCGTTAATCTGCTCTACAAACAATCCCAACGGATGTTTTTGTGGTGAATTCTGACCCTCCGGAAGGGCACCCTTCTCTGCTTCGGTAGCGAACTCATTACCAAAGCCACTCATATAGCCCATGATATCCTCGCTGAAAAATAAATTTTTGGTGTGGGAAGCGCGCCCAGCAGGACTCGAACCTGCGACCCGCAGCTTAGAAGGCTGCTGCTCTAATCCTGCTGAGCTATGGGCGCGTATGAAAAGAAGAGCAAAAATAGGAAGGGGCGTCCTACCGAACATCACCATAACTGAAAATCACGGCATGCCGCCGGCTCCCGGTCCCTCCATTGCTTGGACCCTGACAGACGCGATGACTACACGTATCGTACGTACCCGTGGTTGTGCCTGCCGGAACCATCGGGATCTGGCGTCCAGCCAGATCTCATCGTGCGTCGTGGTGGGCGGACAGCTGCCCCCGTGAAAGCTCCCCAACCGCCGTGCACGTTGGGGGTGGCAGTAACTTTGGCACGGTTTTCGGTGTCATACAAGTACCATGGAATGGTTCGACATATACGATGAAGTTTCTGCCGCCGTTGCCGATTTTGTAGCCCGGCACAATAAAATCCCAGCCGAAGTGGCTGTGTCGACCTCCCTCTATTCCTGGATGGCTGCCATGCAGCGAGAATCAGCAGAGCTTTCGGGTCTCCCGGGTTCCGAAACGGTGGTTGCAGATACCCCCTTTGGAGCAATACCGGTAGTAATCGACGAAGCCCTGGGCCCCTTTGATATCATGCCCGGCTAAGCCCCTTACCCCTACCCAGACATTCCGGGGCCATTGTCATATCCATTTTTTGCAGTAATTTTGCTCTTTCCGGCTCGTACTTATTTGTTTCACTAATCAAAATTGCTCATCAACACCGGTTACGAGCCTCGATGTTGGAGAGTCAGGAGACTGTATGTCGGAAGAAACTACCCATGTTACCGAGGACGTCAGCATGTCTGCTGTTGCCGAGGTTTCCTCTAACCTGGGTCAGCCGAAGCAGAACAGAAAGACGGCGCTCGCAAAAATCCTTGAGGGTGATCTTGATACTGTAACCATGGACGATGCCGCGTTCATGAATTTGTTCGATACCAGCATTTCGCAGGTAAAAGAAGACGAGATGGTCCATGGCAAGGTCATCTCGGTTAATAAGGATGAAATCCTTGTTGATATTGGCTTTAAATCACTGGGCATTGTTCCGCGTGCCGAATTCGTTGGAGCCGAAACATTAAATGTGGGCGATCCTGTTGACGTATTCGTTGAGAAAATCGAGGATCCCAATGGCCGGTTGATTTTATCGCGCCGGCGTGCCGATTTCATGAAGACGTGGGATGACATCCTGAAGCTTCACGAAACACAGGAAACCACGTCCGTTCGCATCCTCCGTCGCATCAAGGGCGGTATGGTTGTTGACCTGCTTGGCATCGAAGCCTTTTTGCCGGGCTCTCAAATTGATATTCGTCCGGTACGTGATTTTGACGCATGGGTAACCAAGGCTATCGACGTACGTGTTGTGAAAGTTAATCATCCAAGTGAAAACGTTGTGGTGAGCCACAAGGTACTGCTCGAAGAGCAGCTCTCGGATCAGCGCGGCAAGATTCTGAATATGCTTGAAAAAGGCTTGGTGCTCGAAGGCGTCGTGAAGGCCGTAAGCGACTTCGGCGTATTCGTTGACCTTGGTGGCGTGGATGGTCTGGTTCACATTACTGACTTGTCGTGGGGACGTGTTACACATCCAAGCGAAATTGTTCAGCTTGACGAGCAGGTAAAGGTCGTTGTCCTGGATTACGATCCAAACCGCAAGCGGATTTCACTGGGCATGAAGCAGCTTACGTCGCACCCGTGGGATGAAATCGGCGAGAAGTACGAGCCAGGTACTAAGGTGTCCGGCAAGGTTGTTTCGCTTACCGACTACGGTGCATTTATCGAAATTGAAAAGGGTGTCGAAGGTCTGATTCACATCAGTGAAATGAGCTGGACCCAGCACATTAAGCATCCGTCACAAGTTGTGTCGCTCGGACAAATCGTGAACGCCATCGTCCTGAGCATTGACAAGGCAGAACGCAAACTTGCTCTTGGTATGAAGCAACTCGAGCCGGATCCGTGGAACGACCATACGGCTAAGTACCCCGTTGGATCAGTTCATCAGGGCGTTGTTCGCAACCTTACAAACTTTGGCGTCTTCGTAGAACTTGAACCCGGCGTGGATGGTCTGGTACATATCTCTGACCTGAGCTGGACCAAGAAAATCAGGCACCCCGGTGAGTTTGTTAAGAAGGGCGACACCATCGACGTGGTAGTGCTGGCAATCGATAACGAGCACCGTCGTATCTCGCTTGGTCATAAACAAATTTCAGAAAACCCATGGGATATTTTTGAAAGTGAAGTGGGCGTTGGCACCGAAACCGAAGGCAAGATTCTGCGTCTGATTGACAAGGGCCTGATCGTTGAACTGCCCCAGGGTGTTGACGGCTTTGTTCCGGTATCGCAGCTTTCGTTTGCACCGGTACGTACGATTGCCGACTACTTCTCACCTGACCAGGTGTTACCGTTAAAAGTAGTTGAGTTTGACAAAGAACAAAAGAAAATTGTCCTTTCAGCAGTTGAGTACCTCCGCGGTAAGAGCGAAGATGTGGTGGCAGCCTACAATGCCAATCACCCTGTACCCAATGCCGACAAGTACAACGTGGATGGAACGGCCAGCTCGTCAACCACCATCGAAGATTTGGAGTCAAGCGAACCTGCCGAAGGCGAATAACCTTCATCACTCCGTCGTGATCTAAAATCCAAGCCCCTTTACTTTTTGTGAAGGGGCTTTATTTTTCGCCTTAATCGAACCATGAATGTAGATCTGTTGCTGCAAGAGTTGTTTAGCATGACGTTTACGTCGGCCATTAAGCCCGGAACATCCCGGGTACTGTCACTCTGCTCCGCTGTTGGCAACCCGCACAAACACCTGCATGCTATCCACGTTGCCGGTACCAACGGGAAGGGCAGCACCTGCGCAATGCTTGCGTCCATCCTTCAGTGCGCAGGTTACAAGGTTGGCTTGTACACTTCACCGCATATTCGAAGGTTTAACGAACGAATTCGCATTAACGGCGAGGCGATTTCCGATGCAACTATAATGCGCCTGGCTCCGCCACTGATGGAACATGCTAAACAAATTGGCGGAACGTTTTTTGAAGTTACAACGGCACTCGCGTTTCTGTACTTCGCAGAACAAAACACCGACGTCGCCATTATCGAAACTGGTCTTGGCGGCCGCTATGACGCTACCAACATCATTAGTCCGCTGCTGAGTATCATTACCTCGATTGACTACGACCATACCGAATACCTTGGCACGTCGCTGGACAGCATCGCTTCCGAAAAAGCCGGCATCATAAAGCCGGATACGCCGGTCGTGCTCGGACCCCGAATTGTGAATCACGATACGGCAAACCGTACCCGTGTTGCCGACGTGTTCCGGCAGGAGGCAGCACGGAATAACGCTCCAATTATCTTCACAGCCAACAGCGTACAGGTAGATGTTGATTCCATTCACAGCGACCTGACCATGCAGGTTTCTGTCATCTGGAACGAAACCCTAAGCTATTTTAATACCGAACTTGCCGGAAAACACCAGGCCGATAACATTGCAACCGTCCTCTGTGCCGTGCAGCAGCTTCAGGGCACACTTTTTATCGGGCCAGAGCACATACGTCTCGGACTTCTGCATGTTCGAGAATCCACGGGTATGGCGGGACGTATCCAGCGGATCGGCACAGACTCCGTGGTGGTGCTGGATGTTAGCCATAATCCATCGGGCATTGCGTGCCTCTGTACCACCCTTTTGGATGCCGGGTACGCACCTGCTTCGTGGCAGGTTGTTTTCGGTGCCATGCACGATAAAGACATACCGGGCATGCTCCATGCTCTGCTCCCGGTGACACAATCCCTACACCTGTGTACGCCGCACATTCCACGTGCCGCGCCGGTTACCATTCTTGAGACATTGGCACAGGATGCCGGCTTTACTGAGGTTCATGTTCATCCCTCGGTTGCCGCTGCCTGTCACCACGCCCGCAGCCTTGGACGCACGCTGATCTGCGGCAGTTTTCACGTTGCCGACGAAGCCTTGGAAGGCTAAAGTCAACGTCGTAAAGCAATCCGGTCCTGTAGCTTTGTGCATGACATCACGCACTGCCCTTATCTCGGTTTCAGATAAAACCGATGTTGTCGCGTTAGCCCGTGAACTCCATCAGCTTGGCTTCAGCATCATATCCACTGGTGGCACAGCCGCCCTTCTCAGGCAAGAAGGCATCCCGGTGACACCGGTATCCGATGTAACAGGTTTCCCTGAAATAATGGACGGAAGAGTGAAGACGTTGCACCCGAACATCCATGGAGGTTTGCTGGGAATCCCAACGAACCCGGCACATGCTGAACAAATGCAGAAGCATGGTATTAATAAAATTGACATTGCGGTGATCAATCTATACCCATTCGAGAAAACCGTCGCAGACAGCAACTCAACTCATGATGACATCATTGAGAATATCGACATAGGTGGTCCGGCCATGATACGCGCTGCTGCGAAGAACTATGCCAATACGCTGGTTGTTGTTAACCCCGAACAGTATAGCACAGTACTCACACAAATCCGGGAAAGCATACACACTCATGCCGAGATACCATTGGATGTACGTGAGAAACTGGCAATGGAAGCCTTTTCGCATACGGCCCGCTACGATGCCATGATCAGCTCATACCTTTCCACAAAAACGGGCACCCTGTTCCCGTCCGAAACGGCGATCCCCTTGAAGCAGGATTTGCATCTGCGGTACGGCGAAAATCCGCAGCAGCAAGCGATGCTGTACGGACGTTTTACCCAGAGCTTCCAGTCGGTCCACGGCAAGGAGCTAAGCTATAACAACGTCCTGGATGTTGATGCAGCGGCTAAGCTGTGCCTGGAGTTTACCGAACCAACTGTGTGCATCATCAAGCATAACAACCCATGTGGAGTTGGAAGTGGAACGGGGCTTATAGATGCATGGGAAAAAGCATTTGCCACCGACACTGTAAGCCCCTTTGGGGGAATCATCTGCGTTAATACAGAAGTTGACGAAGAGTTTGCAAGCCATATCCATCCGATATTCACCGAAGTTATCATTGCACCGTCGTTTTCGGATGGTGCGTTAGCGATCCTTAGGAAAAAGAAAGACCGACGGCTTGTTATCACCACTGTTTTCAGCAAAACTCCAGAAGCCGGTTTAGATATTCGCACCGTAACGAACGGATTCCTGATTCAGCAGGCCAACGCTCGCCTGCTTAACAGCAATGAGCTACGAGTTGTTACCAAACGCCAGCCAACATCCAACGAGCACCAGGCAATGATGTTTGCATGGAAGATTGCCAAACACGTTAAGAGTAACGCCATTGTGTATGCCCAGGCAGACCGGTCATTGGGCATCGGTGCCGGTCAGATGTCACGTGTTGATTCAGCGCGGATAGCTGCCTTAAAAGCATCTGATGCCAGACTCTCGTTGCAAGGATGTGCTGTAGCGTCCGATGCCTTTTTCCCTTTTGCTGACGGATTACTGCAGGCTGCCCAAGCTGGTGCCACGTGCATCATTCAACCGGGGGGCTCTGTTAGGGATGATGAAGTGATTCAGGCAGCGAATGACCACGGGCTGGCAATGATGTTTACCGGGATGCGGCATTTCAAGCACTAGGTGCCGTCATGGTCCACGTCTGCATCATACCCTTACCTTTCATCTCTCTTTTTCCGCGTGACGTGAACGTTGCCAAACCGTCACCGATTTCCAACACTCGCTTCCGAAACTGATCAGATACATGAAGCTCGCCGGGCCCTGCTGTTTGTTCCAAACGGGCGGCAACATTAACGGTATCGCCCCACACATCGTACACCATACGGATTTCACCGATTACTCCTGCACTAACCGGACCACAGTGCACACCGAACCGCACCTTCAGTGTGTGATACTTTTCTGAGAACAACTCATGTTTTACCAGGGCTGAGGTGGTATCAGCAAAGGCACTAACAATTCGCTGCAACTCCAGCGCGGCACCTACCATCCTTTCAACATGATCATTCTGCGGTACCGGTGCTCCTGCAACGGTCATGTACGAGTCGCCGAGCGTTTTAATTTTGGTAAGACCATGCCGTGCGACCGCCTCATCGCACTGTTTATACAGGATATTAAGAAAATCTATTACTACAGCCGGTGATGTCGAGGCCGCCATTTGGGTGAAATTAACGATATCAAAAAAGAGCACACTAACGTCATCAAACTGTTCGGCAATAAACGCCTCACCATTCAGTAACCTTTCAGCAATAGTAGCAGGGACCATATTCTCCAGCAGTATGCGTTGCTGCTCGCGAACCCGCTGTTCTTCTTGCAGGGCAAGTGCATGTTCACGTTGTTGTGCTTCGAAACGCAGCTTTACCTCTACCATTGCCAGGTTCCGCTGCTTTTCGAGACCAAGGATTTTTTCATTGAGTTCACGATACCGCTCCAAATACCGCAACGCATCAGGAAACTGTCCGTACTTTTTATGGAGCAGATATTGTAAGTTCAGTATCTGTACCAGTTCGTATTCCGTTCGCAAGGATGCAGCGACTTCTTCAATACTCCGGAGCAGGCCCAAGGCCCTTTCGTCATCCCCAATTTCGATTGCGATTTGTGCAGAAACCAATTTACACAGTACCAGCTGTGTATTCCAGTTCTGATCTGAAGCGTAAGCAGCTGCCTCACTGATCCTCTTCCAAGCCTCATCGGTATTACCAGTTCCAAGGAAAACCATGGCCATCTGGGTGTTCACTGTGCACAATCCTTTGTAGTCAGCTCCCGTGATACACAGTGTGGCAGCCTGTTCCAGATGATACAAAGCTTCGTCAAACCTGCATACACTTGTGAGTACTTCACCAAGTTGAATACTTTTTTCCGTAATCAGGTTGGCGTTCCCCAACTTCATGCCACAATCCAGTGCCTGCTTATACCAGCTTATGGCCATTGTTGGATTACCTGCAGCCTCATGAGTATTCCCAATCGCACCAAGCACAGTAGCAGTATATTCAACCTTATCGTGTCTCTGAAAAACATCTAATGCACCGTAAAACAGTTCCGCTGCTTCTGCGAAACGAGTCTGCTTTATGAAAAGAATTCCAAGATTCGTAGCAACCATTGCACGTCGGACTTCGTCGCCTGACGTTTCAAACCCCTGTATCGCTTCTTTATAGTACTCTTCCGCTGTTGCAAAATTCCCGGAGTCCAGATGCAGGTTGGCAAGGTTTACGCGAACGCTGGTAACCTTTGTTATTGCTCCGCACAACTCCCACATTCGCTCTGCTTCTACCAGGAGCCGTTCTGCTCTGCCAAAGTCGCCCAAATAATGTTGTACGATGCCAAAACTCTCTAAAACGTAGCCAAGATATTTATTGTCGCCGGTGTTCCGGAAGTAGTCAACAACGGCAGTGTAATGCCTGGCAGCCAGGCTAAACTGTGAACCCAAATAGGCGGCATCTGCAATGCGAAGTTCTACCAGCCGGGCGGCATGGTACTCACCCGCCTGTTCAAAAACAGACATCGCCAACGAATATCTGTCTATCAGTCCGGGCGATGACCCTGTGCCGAGCTCCACATCGGCCTGCAGGACATCGAATACTGCCTGAACAATCGCATCGGGTGCTGAGTACGTCCCTGACCGCACAGTCTGTATTGTTGTCCGGCTAATGCTGGGATCATAATACGAAACCAGTTGCGGATCAAGCTCCAGATGTGTTAGAATGTTATCTGCATGAACTACCGTGGTCGGATTCATAATTATCGGTTTACCCTCGAAGCGTCGTGCAAGATATCAAGTTTTTCTTTGACAACAGCAAATACCGATCCCTTGGGAAACTGCTTGTCCGTCTGAATATCTCCTGCGGGCAGGCCCATCATCAGTTCGATGGCATCTTCGAGCCGTTCAGCCGGATACAGATGGAATTTTCCATGTTGTACGGCGGCCACAACGTCTTCACGCAGCATCAAATCATGTACGTTCTGGTGAGGAAGTACAACCCCCTGAGTTCCGGTAAGCCCCTTATCCGTGCAGACCTCGTAAAAGCCAATTATTTTTTCGTTGATGCCACCAATTGCCTGAATATCACCTTTTTGATTAATTGATCCGGTGATAGCCAGATCCTGGCGAACCGGTATATTGCTGATGGCACTCAGCAGCGCGATTATCTCTGCCACGCTGGCGCTATCTCCGTCCACTCCGCCATACGACTGTTCAAAGGCAATACTTGCAGTAAAGCTCATCGACTGGGAGCGTGAAAAGATCGATCTGAGCAGACCCGATAGAATTAGAACACCCTTGTTGTGAATCGGACCCGACATATCGACTTCCCGCTCGATGTTAATGATCCCTGCATTCCCGGCGCTCACGGTTGCAGTAATCCGAGATGGTTTACCGTATGCCATGATCCCGCTCTGATAAATCGTCAGTCCATTGATTTGCCCTACCCTGCTGCCTTCAACATCAATCAGCAGACTGCCTTTTACAATTTGTTCGCGTAGGCGTTCATCAACGCTGTTGCTGCGCCACCGGCGCTGTTCCAGGGCCGTTCGAACGTGGGTGCGGGCAATCAGACTGGCGCCTGCAGCCCGAGCAAAAAAGTCTGATTCCCGCATCAAGTCAGCTACGTAGCTAAACTGCAGCGTAATCTTCTCCTGCGAATCGGTATAGGCCACTGCCCACTCGATCAAGGCAGCCGCTCCAGACGTGTCGCAGTGTAACAGGTTTTCTTGCTCGGCCATCTTGGCAAAAAACGACGCGTAGTCTTTAATCATTGCCGGCGTTCTGTCAGTTAAATCGTCAAACTCAGCATGAATCTTAAACATTTTATGAAAGTCCTCTTCGCCATCCCATAAGGCAAGGTAGATGGATGGATCGCCAAGAAGTATTACCTTGACGTTAACCTCGATTGCATCGGGCTTGATTGCTGTGAGCTGACTCTGTGCATCGATGGGCTGTAGCTCAACCTTACCGTACAATATCACTTTTTTTAATGCCTGCCAGATAACGGGGTCAGCCAGCACGTCCATCGCATTCAAAACGATAAAGCCGCCGTCAGCCTTCAGAACCGAGCCGGCACGGATTTGAGTGAAGTCACTTGTGGTATAGCCTCTGGCATCCAGCCGACGCTCGATAATTCCAAAAAGTGAGGCATAGGTGGGTGATGTTTCGATAACGACGGGCGCCTCCCGCTGGTCGTAGTTATCAATAATCAGGTTAACACTCAGCACTCGTACAATTTCCGCACTTAGTTCCTCGGTAGCTTCGTCCACCGTGCCCGTGAGTTTTGCAGAGCTAACCTTCACGTATGATTCCAGGTTGTCAAGAATATACCGTGTTACTCCATCAAGGAATGCCGACACCCTGTCGCGCGGGAACGACCTGCGCACATCATCAAACACTCCTTTTATCAGCAGGCCAACAGCCGATTGATCGTACTGTGAGAGTTCCTTCCGAAAGTCGGTCATTATTCGCATGCTGCGTCTGCCAATGTCATTCAAACTGTCCCGGTGCCGGCTATAGGCATCTCTGATCGCGGCAAGTTGCTGGGCGGTAATCTTCCCTTCCTGAAACATCTGCTCCAGCTCTTCCGGTGTTGTGGGCTTCCCATCAATGAACGGAAAGACCTCGGTTCGCGTATTACCCTCTTCATCCTGGATGTGGCCAAGTACAAAGCCTTCGGGACGTAACTTTTGATCGAACTCAACCAGAATTTGCTGTTCTTGAGCCTGATACCGCTGAATGATTTCCTTTCTGCCTTTCTGAAATCCTTCTTCTTCGAATAAATGCGGAATTCGACGCGCAAGAAAAGCGTAGGCATCATCAATCATTCTGCAAAACACACGCCCTTCTCCGGCGTGAAATCGAAGTAAAACCGGAGCATCCTCGCTCTTAAAATTATTTACATATCCAAAGTCACTTAACTGTGGGCTCTCCGCCTTAAACTCGTCCAGGATCCCTCGTATCGTTGTCATCCGGCCGGTACCCACTACACCTGATGCCCAGATGTTATACCCCTGTGACCGTATTCGTGCGCCCAGCCGGAGCGCATCAACGGCTCTGTCCTGCCCTACGATTCTGCTAAGGGGCTTTAACTCACGTGTTGATTTGAAGGGTAATAATGTGCTCGGACATTTCCAGGTCAGTTCAGATGGACTGAGCTCTTGCCGTTTTCTCTTGGTTCGCTTTGCCATAAATACTTCTGATCAGTTAGTTAGGGATGTGCCTCTCCATAATCGGATACTCTGCAGATTTCACTGTACGAGCACTTTTCGCAGGCATTTTTTAACGGTTGCACCGAGTAGTAGGCCGATCTGATTCGGTCAGCAGCCTGACGTGTATGCACAAGAATTCCGGCTGCCGTATCAACCGCATCAGCGCTCGGGCCTTGCCTGCCCAGCCATGATCTCGTATCCGGATCGTCTGCCGACCTTGCCTCCCGGCCAAACGTATGATAGCACATGCCAACAACGGTGCCCGGGATATTTTTATTGTTTAGCCATTGCTGGACCACCCTGATATACAATGCAGCCTGTGTGCTTTCACCGCATTGTATTTTGATTACCGCTGGTATGGAGCTACGGCTTAGTTTATAGTCAACAATCATGAACTCCAGCTGTCCATCGGTGCTTCGTACGTCAATTCTGTCAACCTTACAGTTTACTTTTCGGGGCGGAGTATAATCGTCAAGCTCAACATCAAACTGATCAAACTCAAACAACCATGGTCTGAATTTAGTATCTTTTGCAACTTGCTGTTCCATCCTGAGCCAACGGCTCAGGATGCCGCTTCGACGTCCGTTGCTCACCAACATCCCGTCTTCCACCGTTTGCATTGGATATCCGCCAGGGTAGCGTATCCGCTTCTCCTGGTATATCAAGCATGCCTTTGCTACGAGGTCATTAAAGTCTATCTCTTCCAGGTTAACAGAATGCTCAGAGATCTCGGCCGGATTACCCGCAGGGATGGCTCCTGTGGGCTTGTACGATTCGAACAGCTCCCTTGCAACTTCATGAAAAATCGTACCTCTCTCAGTAGGGTGAAGATCATCTGAAGGCATGTCGGTCTCGGCAACTTTAAGAACTGCTGACGCATAGTACTTGTATGGACATGCAATGGCGGTATCCAGTCGGGACGGGCTAATTGGTTGTTCGATTACCGTTTTCAGGTAGTGTTCTGTCTCCGAAATCAGATCTCCCTTCTGCAGTGCCTGCTGGAAAATCTCACCGCGATACTCGCAAGGATCCAGATAAAACCTGCGGTCTGCTTCGTTGAGCACTACATCATCATACTCTTGTGTTAAACTCTTAAGAGGAGAGGGTACCTGCGGTGCATTGGGGAGGAACTGCGACGGAATCGTGGGATCATCATCTACAAAAGCAGGATAGCTGGCAACCAGTAGTTTGGTTACTGAAGTAACCACATCAGTCCACTGCTCCTGCTCAAGGTCACGTTGTCGGCGTCCAATAAGGAGCTCGTTTACCGGGTCTTCCCTGAGCGACGGGAGATTGCCGTCTGTCATCCCAAGCACAAAAACATACTCATATCGTAATGACCGCAGCTCATTTGGCTGTACAACGGCAATGCTACCGGCATCGGGGTTCAGGCTGCTAACAGTGATGGACTCAACAATCTTCCACCATCGCGCAAGATGAACACCGGCAGACTCGTGAATCAGACCAGTACGTTTGGCTGATCCCGCATACTCGTCAAGACTTGCCAGCAGGTGCTGTCGTTCCGGAGTTTCGGTATCCGGCAGGAGTTGCTTCAGTGCTCCGGTGAAACGTTCAGCACTACTGTGAAGAAGGTGCCTTTCAATGTTCTCAATCTTTTTAATGTCAGTCATTACCTGTGAGCTAAGGTTGTTACTTCGGATCCGTTCAACCCACTCGTGCACACCGTTTCCTCCAACCATCCGGAGCACCTCGGCTGTGTCCCTCAACGCACAGTATTCGGGTGCATACTGCGGCGCACCGTCAAACGGAAGCATGATAAGGTCACGCGTTCGCCAGCCGTGTAAGTGAAATTCCACCACACCATGCAGAAGCTGTGCAGTAGCGCACATTGAGAGTTTCTGTTCGTTCACGATGGCAAGCGGAACCGAGTTCGCTGCATATTCCATAAGAAGAGGTTTGTATATATCCGGCACCACCGGCACGATGGCAATGTTGTGCAGGCTTACCTTGGCATTGTGCAGCTCCTTTACAGCACCAAGCACCCGCCTGACTTCACTGCGCACGGTAGGTGCCTGAAAAATATGTGTGGCTAATTTCGGCTCGGTCCCGGCCTCTTCCTGATGTTCGGGTTGAGAAAAACCATGTAGCAGTAACCATTGCAGAGCTTCTAAACTGGAGTTGCCCTCACTGGGAGCGGGTGCAAACTGTATTCCAACGCTTACTCCGGTCTCACGTAAGACGCATAATAATTCTCGATCGCATTGCGATAGGCCGTGCATTGCAACTACCAGTACTGTCTGCGGAAGTTTTTCAGGAATAGATGGGACGGTTGAAATAACATGCTGCACAACATCAGCATAGTCAAACGTATTATCACCTTTTAGGATTTCATACTGTTCCCAGATACGTATCTTCTCTTCCGATCCGGGATAGAGCATAACACCGCCGTCACTTGGTAACAGTTGTAATGCTGTTGCCGGAGTCAGACCTTCCTGTTTCCACCGAAGCACGCTTAATGCGTTAAACCCAGACGGTTGGAATTCAACCCCGGCATGTGTGAGTGCAGCATCCAGCAGCATGGTACACTCATGCACCTGCAGCTGTTGTACGGTATCGGTATTACCCGCACGAAAAAGCCATTCATAAAGCTGCGGGAAGGTAAACAACAACGGAACCGTCTCGGTTGCCCTGTACTGCGCCCAGGCACGACGCCATTCCGTTCGGTGATTCATTGTGGGAAGTACGATTACCGCATTTGCCGGAACACTCTGCACCATTTGGGATACCGTGCCACACTGCAATACGTGCTCAAGCTCACGATGCGCTGCCCCAATGGCTATGTACCGCTGATGTTCCACATTTTTCCCCGCTTAGTTGCACAAAGAAACCAACAATTTACTTGTTTCCATGCTGATGCCGGATACATGAGAGTGCAAGGATTGTCTGTGGCACTCCAAATCACACTGTACAGCCGGCATCAACAAATGTATTTATCTGTTTCGCCTATATTGCATTTGCCTGGCCGCAACAGCTGCCAGTAGCCTGTGCCGAAGATTACCGGACAAATGAACGGCACGCAGACATATGTTACCAACGCACTGTACCACTGCCTACAGAAAACCATGAACCAGATCGTTTGTCCCAATTGCAAGGAAGCTTTCACAATTGATGAAGCCAGCTACGCAAACATTGCGCTGCAAATCCGGGATCATCTGTTCGAGGAAGAGCTCCAGCGGAATCTACGCTACGCTGAAAAGGAAAAGCACAGCGCGGTTGCCCAAGCTGTTGCCGAAGTCACGAACAGACTTCGGGAGGAATTGGCGGCAAAGGAACAAATGCTGAACCAACTGAAAATGACGTCAAAGCTGACGTTGACGGAGGAAATACAAAAGCGAGACTCCGAAATCATTCAGCTGAAGCAGGAATTCCGACGGGTTGAAGTAGAACAAGAACTTACCGTCACCACCGCCGTCAGAGATATCGAAAAAGAACGTGATGAGCTCAGACAGACCCTGCGAAATGCAGAGAACGAAAAGTTACTGCTCGAAAAAACGCTAACCGAGAAGTTTCAGGCTGAATTAAAGAAAAGCGAATTCATCATTAAGAGTAAGGACGAAGAAATTGCTCTGCACAAAGACATGAAGGTGCGCCTGTCAACCAAAATGATTGGCGAAACTCTTGAACAGCACTGTGAAACCGAATTTAACAAGCTGCGCGCAACAGCTTTCCCAAGAGTATACTTCGAAAAAGACAACGACGCACGCTCCGGAAGTAAGGGTGACTATATCTTCAGGGAAACCGATGAAAATGGTGTTGAAATCATCTCGATTATGTTCGAAATGAAGAACGAATCGGACTCGACAACCACAAAGCGTAAGAATGAAGACTTCCTGAAGGAGCTGGACAGAGACCGGACCGAGAAAAACTGCGAGTACGCCGTCCTTGTATCCCTCCTCGAGGCCGACAGCGAGCTCTATAACACCGGTATTGTCGATGTGTCGCACCGATTCAAGAAGATGTACGTGATTCGTCCGCAGTTCTTCATCCAGATAATCACCCTTTTACGTAATGCCGCTTTAAATGCTGTACAGTACAAGGCTGAACTTGCCCTGGCCCGAAGCCAGAGCGTGGACATTACCAATTTCGAAAGTAAAATCAACGCCTTTAAAGAAGGCTTTGCCAGGAATTACGAACTGGCAAGCAGGAAGTTTAAAACAGCAATCGATGAAATTGATAAAACTATTGATCACCTGCAGAAAACCAAGGAAGCCTTACTCTCGTCCGATAATAATCTTCGGCTCGCAAATCAAAAGGCCGAGGATCTCACCATCAAGAAGCTCACCCACGGCAATCCTACAATGAAGGCCAAGTTTGATGAGCTTAAGCAGTAATCCCGTATCACCGCACCAGTATGCCGGAGATGTTGGCGACTCCTGCCGCAACACCCATTGTCATTAATCAATCTTGGAGACTATACACTTGTTTACCGGCCTCGTTGAATCTGTTGGAACCATTGTATCTGTACAGCGTCACCCAGATTCTGTTACCCTTATTCTTGATGCTCCTGCCATTATTCCCGGCACACTCGCAGATCACAGCATTGCCGTAATGGGATGTTGCCTTACCGTTGAAGAGGTTGCTGGCACCACGGTACGGTTTACGGTCGTGAACGAAACTCTACACAAAACCACACTGGGACGCCTCACAGAAGGAACACCTGTAAACGTGGAGCGGGCGATGAAGCTTGGTGACCGTGTAGGAGGACATCTCGTACAGGGTCATATCGACACCGTAGGAACAATTCGCGATGTGATCGGGCGATCTGCAGGCAAGGAGCTTGTCATCGAATTTCCACCGCAATGGCGCAGGAATGTGATTCCCACCGGCTCGGTTTGTGTTGACGGTGTATCGCTGACCGTAGCCGGAATTAGCCCGCTATCAGCGGATGAGGCCTGGCTCAGAGTAGCCCTAATACCACATACCCTGGCAAACACAACAGCAGGTCTCCTTGATACCGGAGGTCAGGTTAATCTTGAATTTGACATGATGGGTAAATATGCGCTTCAAAACTGAAACACCATAAGCACCCGCATCCCTCCTTCAAGGCGTTCAAACCGGAGCTCTGTTGCCAGCTCCCGCATCACCAGCAACCCGCGCCCCCCCGGCTGCATCACCCTGTCGTCCGTACGAGGATCGGGCACGTCGTCGGGGCTGAATCCACTCCCGCAGTCGGTGATGCTGACCGTTAACCGGTTGGCCTCACAAGTAAGGTGCACCGTAACCTCCAGTGCAGGGTTTAGTTTGTTGCCATGAATGCACGCATTTGTTACTGCCTCAGTAACCGCAAGAATCACCGACTGAAGTCCATCAGCCTCAACAGATGAATGTTGTATGACTGCCGCTGCAATTGCTGGCTGAAGTAGCCGTGCTGCACCATGTGTGGACGGAAGCGTTATCACCATGTGTGAGCCCGGTACCATCATAGTACAATCCTGGCACTCAGGATAAAATTGGGTAGCTCGCGGTTACCCGATGGACGCAGCTCCTGAAACTCGTACCAACCGCTGAACCGCAACTCGGAACCTGCACGTGTACGATACCGAAGCACTGCCTCGGGTGCTATGGAATACACCGCATTCATGATATTCGAGGTACCCAACGGCGACTCCAGTGACGCCTGTTCAAATGTATACAACCGGACCCCTGCTCCGATATCGCAACCGGATACCGACCTGTCTATCAGCAGGGCACTGACGAGATACTCCAGCGACCCCGCCTGAGGTGTTTCGGAGAAGCTTGACCACAGAAGCACACTTCGCTCAAAATAGCGGACAAGTAGCGGCAGTTCCAATGTAATCGTTGGTAGGATGTTCAGCCTCACACTGTCGCGATACGAAAGCTGGCGAAAACTGTATGAACGTGCCGAAGCCCCCTTACCCTCAAAATCATAAACAGTATAATTGGCAAGTATCTCCACCTGCGGGATAGCCTGAAGAATCCCCGCTGAAATCGAAAGAAACGGTGCAAACCGTATAACATAATTTTGATTATTAAATGCGCTGCGGGCTGCTTTCAGAAATACCAGGTGTGTATTACGCAGTCCCAACTCTGCACCAACATGAAGCGTACTGCTCATACGCCGGGAATACCTAACCAGTGCAGACGTGTTGAGTTCATCTCGGTCATCGGCATTGCCATCACTTGGAGTATCATAACGCAGCAGCCACCAGGAATAATCAACCGATACCGAATCCTTTTCCGTAGGAACATACAAGCCCTGAATAAAGGCACGGGAACGATAGGTGCGGTTATCGCGCATAAACTCCTGCTGCTGAAACGAGGTTAGATCTGCGTCGGCAACATCGAACCTGCGCTCAACCGTATTTTCCTCCATTCGGATATACAATCCCAGTCCGGCCGTTATCGCAAACTGTGAGCCGTGCCATAGGACTGCCCCCTCGGCATCAATAACACCCTCGGTAAGAGTTCGTGATATTGCTGATAGCGGTGCGTTATCTACCGGGTTGCCAAAGCCCCTTGCAACCCTGGTAAACCATGCATTCCCTTTTGCCGATACTCCAAAGGCGGGTTGCAGCATGTAGCGCACACTGCTCGTTGCGTGAATATTGCGTTCAACACGCTCTTCAACAGCATCGGGCGTACTGCTGCCAGACACAGACGTCAGATACTGCCGTCCTACCTGCTGACCTGATACATCAGCCAACAGCTCCGAACTATCAGCCGAGACCTGGCGCACACTCATCCGAAAAACAATATCAGAATTTGTTCGGGTGTCATCGATCCTATGCCAGTCTCCAAGTGCGTTTCCTGACAGCTCTACTACGTCAACCATTGTTGGCTCCAGAACGGCCCGGACTGCTACCAACGGACCTGTAGTGGTAACCCCCAACTGCATAGTCCGCTCAACACCTGCAATTGCCTCAGACTCCAGATTGCCCGGCAAGGTAACCGCGATTCCAGCCGCCCCATTAAGACGCTCAAGCGAACTCAGCCCAACCAGCCTGCTGTCACGAGACAACACCCACGAACTACGCCCAAGCACTGCTATGTCAGGCGAAACCGGGTACCGGTATGTAACATTCGCCTCCTCATCATCACGCACAGCCGTCGTCGTTGTACGAAAAGCCGAACCACGGTACTGATTATATAAAAAAAGTCGTCCACCCGCAACCGGAAGGTCAGTTTGAAGTAACCCCGTGAAAATAAACGTGTTAGCCAATTTATCCACGCTAAAATTAATACTTGGTAAAACTACGTATTCTGTTTTTTTTAATAAAGAATTTACCTCTTGCGATGTAACATATTGAAAATTTCCCAAACTTAGCAGGGTAATAATCATGGCTAAAGAAGGTGCAAATAGAGGGCTATACGTACTTTTACGTAACATTTGAGTCCTCTTTTTGCCATGTAACAAACAGACACTTTTTAACTTTTATCGGCCATTTTAACTCGATAGTTTGCATTTGTAGTTGAGGAACAAGTTGAAAGGTCACAACCATGATGAACAGTCAAACACCCAAATTGATTTTACTGGTAGCGTCGAACCAGGAGCGCAGGACGAACACTGCCCAGCGCCTGGTAGGTGCCGGTGTTTCGGTATTGGTAGCCGACTGTGCCCAGGCGGCTATGGTAATTGTTCGTTCCCACCGCCCAACTGTAGTAATCCTGGACGAGGAGTTTATTACTTCTTCTGACATTAGGGAAGACCTTATCAAGGCCGGGCTTCATTCCGACACTCCGTTTATTGCGCTTGTATCATCGGCCAAGCTCCGACCGGGTACCAATTTACCGCACGGGATACTTTCCTACCCATTATCGGATGTAGGAATTAACTCAATAATGACAATTCAGCCCATGATTTCGCAGAAATCTGCCGGATCTGACCTTACTGACAGCGTGGCGCGCCACACATCGTTATTATATGCGTTGCCACACGAATATCGCACTCCACTTACGGATATTATCGGCCAGTCGTCCTACCTTCATGGACATGCATTGGAAGTTACTCCTGCAGAAATTCGTGAGGTTAGCGGAGAGGTTCTCTCTGCCGCCCGCCGTCTGCTTCGGGTAACGGATAACTTCCTGATGTATGCTCAAATCGAGACACTGGCCGAGAATCCGTTACATATTGAGCGCATGCGACAGTTTAAAACCATCGAACCTGGAAGCATCGTGTACGATACGGCAACGTATGTTGCCGAATTGCACCACCGCCGTAAAGATCTCACCATTTCGCTGGACGTAGATGGTGTCCCGGTATCAATGCTTGAACGTCACCTTAACAAGGTTACCTGCGAGTTACTTGACAATGCATTATACTTTTCTCCTGCAGGGTCACCTGTTACACTCACGGCAAATCCTCAGAAATCAAAGGTTGTCTTTTCAATCAGCGACCATGGTATAGGCATGAAGGAGCAGGAGCTGCGTCAAATTGGGGCCTATCGCCAGTTTCGCAGACAGGTTCAGGAGCAACAGGGCGTTGGTCTGGGCCTGGTGATTGCAAAGCGTTTGGTAGAGATCCACGGTGGTACGTTCGACATTCAGAGCACGTACGGCGTGGGCACCAATATCACGTTTACCGTCCCTCGCGCTGCCTAATAACCCGGAAATGCGTTTGCATTTAGCTTAGTAAAAAAACCGAATTACTGTTGGGCTTTTAATAAGTACCGGCAGACAGCAAATGGTGTGGTGAAGGGCACTGTGGCCAGACCTAACCCGAACAGAGACTTACAAGATCTCAAGTTTGGCATACGATAGCATGAGGTGCTTCCTCTGTCCGCTTTCAAATTGAACAACGGCTTTAGACTGCGAACCGGTCCCGCTTAAACTATCAATGCGTCCGTTTCCAAAGAGCGGATGCCGTACCCGTTGCCCAACACTGTACCTGTTTGCATCACCTGCCGGCCCTGATCCCGGTTTTGGGGGTACGGCACCGGAGTACCGGTTAGGCCTGGGTATCTGCGAATACGATGTTTTTTCGGGCAACTGAGAGTACGGACTCCGATGCTGTTGTTTTGCCTCGCCCAACGTGAAGGTACCCGCATGAGACGTAGGTGTTGCTGCCAGCACACGGCCTGTCATGCTTAGGCATTCAGCATCAATTTCGCTCAAAAAGAGTGATGGTCTGGAAAAACCAATTTCACCAAATCGGAATCTGCGTTCAGCGTACGTAAGTACCAGCATTTCGCGCGCACGGGTAATTCCAACGTAGAACAGCCGCCGCTCTTCTTCCATCTCTGCGCTGTCAGTCTCGGCCTTTTGTAATGGAAACAAGCCTTGTTCCAGCCCGGCTATTATTACAAGCGGGAACTCAAGCCCCTTAGCTGCATGCATCGTCATCAGCGATACCCGGTTACTGCCGAGTTGCGGGTCGTCCTGTTCACTTACAAGCGCAACCTGCTCAAGGTAGGTGGCAAGCGTAAGGGTAGCATCGAGGTCCTGCTGCTCTGCGATGTGCGACAGAACTCTGTCAATATTGTTATATCTGTCTTCAGCTTCATCGGTGTTCTGCTGTTTATACATCTGCATTATACCGGTAGCATGAATGTAGGCTTGCGCAAGTGAGGCAGGGGGCTCTTGGTTCATGTGCTGCCTGAAGCGTTCAACCATAGCAACAAAATCCGCAACCTGGGTTTGAATCCGTTTCTGGAGGCCTTCTACAGCGCCAACATCCAGCATAGTCTGGTACAGGGTTTTGTTGTATCGGCTTGCGTGCTCTTGCAGACGCTGCAGGCTGGTGGCACCAATCCCCCGGGCGGGTTCATTGATTACTCGCAGGATACTTTCTGTGTCAGACGGATTAACGAGCAACCGCAGGTATGCAATTGTGTCCTTAACTTCCTTACGCTTGTAAAAGCTAACTCCGCTTACAATCAGATATGGCAGATTTTCTCTGCGCAAAGCGTCTTCCAATGCCTGCGACTGCGCATTGGTCCGATACAAAATCGCGACGTCTTTGTAATCGGTACCCTTGTTAAAGATCTGCTCCCTGATGTAGCTAACAATGGTTGCGGCTTCTTCCCTGTCATCCCGACACGAGAAGAGAGCGATCTTTTCTCCGTCGGGGTTCTCAGTCCACAGTGACTTCTTTAACTGCCTGCTGTTCCGTGATATCACAGAGTCTGCTGCTGTGAGTATGGTTTTGGTACTTCTGTAATTCTGTTCAAGACGTACCTCGGTGGCTTCGGGATAGTCGCGTTTAAACGACAGGATGTTGTTAATATCGGCGCCACGCCACCGGTAAATGCTCTGTGCGTCATCACCAACAACGCACAGGTTGCGGTATTTACGGGCAAGCATCGAGATAACGATATACTGCGCCTTGTTGGTATCCTGGTATTCATCAACCATGATATACCGGAATCTATCCTGATACTCCTCAAGCACCTGTGGCTGACTCCGGAAGAGCTGAATGGTGTTGATCAGCAAGTCATCAAAATCCATGGCGTTGCTCTGATGCAACCGTTTTTCGTACTCTTGAAATATCTGAGCAATCTGCCTCTCGTTGGGTGTAGAAGCTTCCCGCTCAAAATCCTGCCAGCTGATCAATGCGTTTTTTGCACCCGATATCCGTGCGCGTACAGCAGCAGGTGCCACCAATTGCTGCGAGATGCCAAGCATCGCCATCACGGCTTTCACCGCTGCAAGCTGGTCATCGGCATCATAAATTGTAAACGAATTTGTATGTCCAATGAGGTCGGCATGGCGCCGCAATATCCTCGAAAACATCGAATGAAAGGTACCCACCCACATTCCGTGCACACCGTGACTGCCCACAAGTGTTTCGATACGCTCCTTCATCTCCTTAGCGGCCTTATTGGTAAAGGTAAGCGCAAGAATTGAGTGTGCCGAAACTCCGGATGCAAGCAGGTTGGCAATCCTGACTGTAAGGACGCGGGTTTTACCGCTGCCTGCACCGGCGATGATAAAAAGCGGACCCCCGGTGCACGACACCGCCTGCGCCTGCTGCGGGTTTAAGCCGCTCAGCAGGTCAGCAACGGGCTTGGGTGTTGGTACGGGAGTTAATCGTAACGACATGGCAATACTATCAAAATGTATAATCTGTAAAAATGTTCACTCACCAATATACTACCTGACCGTTATCCGAGCGGGATAAATCCCGTTTTTTTATACACCTTCCGCAGCGTCTTCCTTGCCCGATCCTGCGCTGCCTTAGCCCCTTCCCCCAAAATAGTTTCAAGGCGATCCGTATTGGTGCGAATTTCAAGAAATCGTTCACGAATAGGCCTGACGTAGTCTGTAACAGCGGTTGCCACGGCTTCTTTAAAATCAGCATAACCCGAAACACCAGACCACTCGTTCACGATGGTGTTACAGGGTACATCCGTTGCGATGTGCAGTAACGTTATCAGATTCGAGATGCCAGGACGGGTTTCCTCGTTAAACTCAATTGTGCTTCCGGAGTCAGTAACCGCCCGACGGATTTTGTTCCTGATCTCAGCATCGGTGTCAGTCAGAAAGATTGTTGCACCGCGGTTGGGGTCGCTCTTCGACATTTTTCTTGTTGGCTCCTGGAGCGACATGATGCGTCCACCTTCCTTTGGGATGTACGGTTCCGGCACAACAAAGGTGTCGGTGTACCGGTGATTAAACCGTTCCGCAAGGTTGCGCGTTAACTCAAGATGTTGTTTCTGATCTTCGCCAACGGGAACAAGATGTGCATTGTACAGCAGGATATCGGCGGCCATCAGAATCGGGTAGGTAAACAACCCCACATTTACATTGTCGGCATGCTGCTGACTCTTGTCTTTAAACTGAGTCATCCGCATACATTCACCCATGCCGGTTAAACATGTAAGCACCCACGCAAGCTGAGTGTGTTCCGGCACATGGCTCTGCACGAAAATTGTGCTTACCTCGGGATCAACCCCCGCGGCCATGTACATTGCTGCCGCGTCAAGCGTCCACTTACGCAACTTCGCTGGCTCCTGTCTTGCCGTAATCGCATGCAAGTCCACCACACAAAACAGCGATTCATAGGTGCGCTGCAGCACAACCCAGTTGCGAAGTGCGCCTGCAATATGGCCAAACGTCAGATCGCCGGAGGGCTGCATTCCAGAGAGTATGATTGATTTCTGCATAGGCAAAGCTATGATGCCGACAATTCACGCAGGGAGAAATTCTTTCTGGTTATTTTTCGGTCATGCGAATATGTGTTCTGTTGTGTATGCTTCTTGCTCTGCCATTGCGGGCTCAGACTGAGCTGGGAACCAGCAGTGCTCCGTCCAATGCCTGGGGCCTGGTATCTGTCCACCGCGTATGGCTGCCTCAGGATAACAACCGGCATAACGATGGGTTTGGTTTTTGCTTCTTTAGCAGTATTGACGATGACAGGCGCTGGTGGGCCGGGTTGAATTTTATCACAACGGGTATCCGCAGGCGGGATGCGATGGCATTGGAAGGGGGCTTGGGCGTATGGCTGGCCGGGACGGCACGCCTTGGCGCTTTTTCGTACCTGACAACAGGAATGGGTGCGTCATCAAACTCCGGTCTTGCCGGCTTTGACTTTTTCACCGATCCGTCAATGACGTTCGGATGGGCATCACAGGCCGGCATCGGTGCATGTGCCGAGATCACGTCCAACATTAGGGTTCAGGCAACAGTGGTTGGGATGTGGTTCACTAACGAGGGTGTTACGCCCTATGGTTTGCAGCTTGGGATCATTACCGGCGGTCCGTAGCACTCCATGTTTTGCTTTTTTACTATTTAACTTTTACCTGAGCATGATCTATATAGCCCCTTCACTCCTCTCGGCCAACTTTGCTGCCCTGGGTGATACCGTTCGGCAATGCGAAAACGGCGGTGCCGATATTTTACATTACGATGTGATGGACGGTCACTTCGTACCTCCCATCACTATGGGGCCTGCCATCATGAATGCAGTACGGGAGGTATCGGCACTCCCTGTAGATGTACACCTGATGGTTCAGAATGCCGACCATCAGGTTGAACAGTTTGCAGCAGCGGGGGCATCGTGGATAAGTGTACATGCCGAAGTGTGCAAACACATCCATCGCACTCTAAACCGAATCAGGCAACTGGGCTGTAAGGCAGGTCTGGCTCTGAATCCGGCTACACCACTGGATTTTGCGTTTGCGGCAGCCGAGAGCTGTGACTTTATCCTGCTTATGAGTGTAAATCCCGGGTATGGTGGACAAAACTTCATCCCGTCATTCCTGAACCGTTGTTCCACACTACGATCGTGGCTTGATACTCATGGCATGGGTAACGTTCTTATCGAGGTGGATGGTGGGATTAAAATTTCGAATGCTAAAGAAGTTGTGAATGCAGGCGCTCAGGTACTTGTAAGTGGCAGTGGCATTATGCACGGCGATATTGCAAAAAACATCAGCGCCATGCGTGATGCAATTGCTACTGTTGTTTAGTTGTTGTATTCTTGATTTTGATCACCGGTTTCTATTCTGACGCATCAGAACGTTCATTGTTCACGGATAAACTTCAGCAGATGGTTGCGGATTTCTTCAGTTTGTTCGTTGGTAAATCTGTCCGACAGGCTATCAAGCAGCCCCATGGCTAACACAGCGTACTGCTTCTGCTGAGCTCCGGGCAGAGCTTGCAGCTGACGCAGGACATCATCGAACTGCCCGCGTGCCAGCGGGCCGGTCACCGGAAATTCCACCTTGCCTTCACGGTTCAGAAGTGCCTCCCTCACGTTGTCAAGCGTGGTTTGAGCAATAGGCGGAATAAAGTCCTCCGGCGGTATCCCCACGTGATGTGCCAGTGAAACGGCCAGGTCAAAACATGCGTACAGCATATTACTTGCCGCAACAGCAACGGCATGGTACTGCAAACGCTGTTCCTGCGAGAGATGATGCCAATGGTGCATCTTCCCGCCCGTACGTTCAATAAACGTCCGTATTACCACCGCAGCCGCATCGTCAGCTTCAACACCCCAGCCAATACCGCTCACGTGAGTAGTCCGGTTATTCCGGAACGTCTGAAACGGATGCATTGCTGCCGTATTCCAGCCGCACTCCTGTAGTGCGTGAAGGGCGTCCGGGCCGTTGAGTCCGCTCACATGTGCAATAACAGCGTTGTTGCCATCAGGCAAAACCTTGGCAATGCGTTCGGCAACTAACCGGATGTGGGTGTCGGGCACAGCAAGTATCGTTAGCACATAGCGTGTTTGATCGGGTTTTAGCCATTGTTCAAACTGTGCATGTGAAACAACATCCAACACAAATGGCTTTAGAGCAGTGCCAACGGCACCGGCACCAATTACGACAACGTCACTCCGAAAATCACTACTCATTGAACGGCTCTAGTTTATAACCTTCCCTGGTATCCAGCACTGTCCACCCCATGGCCGATATTGCGTCGCGGAGGACGTCGCTGGCCGCCCAGTCTTTAGCGGCTCTCGCCTTCAGCCGCTGTTCCGCCAGGTTAATAACCTCCTGGGGTATGTTCACGGGGGGGCGGCTCTGAAATGTCCAGACATTAAAAACACCATTCACAAGGCTCAGTGCCGAAAGTATGCTGAGCGCCTGTTGTGGTGCAACTCCGGTTGCGGGATGTGAGCTAATAAACTGGTGAAGTTCGGCAAGAGCCCGAGGTGTATGTATATCATCGGCTAAAGCATTCATTACACCTTTCAACGGATTAGTTTCAGCAATGCCGGCTTTCTCAGGAGGCAGTTCGGCAATACCCGCACAATCAAGCAAATCCCAGATATACTCCTGAATCCGTTTTCGGGCAGCCGAAGCCCCCTTCAGTCCTTCAACGGTGAAGTTATAGACACTTCGGTAATGTGCCCCAAGCATGGCATAGCGGACATCCAGAGGGTTATAACCTTTTTTAATGAGATCCTGGAGTGTGTAGTAGTTGCCTGCTGATTTGCTCATCTTTTTACCTTCAACTTCTAAGAATTCATTATGAATCCAAAAGTTGCTCTGCCCGGCAAATGGCTGGGGCGTTTCTCCCGTACCATAATGGGCCGCACAGCACTGTGCCAGTTCGTCCTCATGGTGCGGAAATCTCAGGTCAACTCCACCGGTATGAATATCGAACGGCAGGGTTTTAAAAATGTCTTTCGACATTGCGGAGCACTCCAGGTGCCAGCCGGGCCGACCCCGAAGGTTTGTTCCATCCGCCCAGACAAAATCCCAAGCGGGTTCCCCCGGTTTATGCGCCTTCCAGAGTACAAAGTCACTCACGGAGTCACGGTCGTACTCATCGGCATCGATGCGCACACCTTCCTTAAAATTTTCGCGGTCAATCGTGTAAAGCTGACCGTACTCATGCTCACGGCTGTAAGCGTTCACATCAAAATACACTGATCCTTCACGGACGTAGGCAAAGCCTGCCTTATAGATCTCACGAACCATTTGCTGCATAGGTTCAATGTAATCCGTTGCACGAGGCTGAGCATAAAAATCTGTAATGTCAATACCAAACTGGCTAAGTGTGGTGTGGAACTGCCTGATATAGTACGCGGTAAACACCTTTAGATTTTCCATCGGATCGGTAGCCTGCACTCCCATTTCTGAAAGCCAGGCACCGCTGCCGGTTGCGGAATCACGTATTGTTTTGTCATCAATGTCGGTAATATTCATCACCCAGAGCACCGGGTAGCCGCCAATTACGCGTATTGTTCGCTGAATTACATCTGCAGTCAGAAACGATCGAAGGTTACCCAGGTGAACCACATTGTAAACGGTAGGGCCACAGCTGTACATGCGAACCTGTTCACCGTTATTTGGGGAAAGCCCGTCCTTTGTCTTTGTCAGTGTATTATAAAAGTTCAGTCTCATCATCAATAATACTTCTAAAAGTTGAAACAACCCGAATGAAACGGAGGCATCTTGTAGGATTCAGGTAATTCAGAGTACTTACATGGAACAACGTAAACACATTGTTTGTACATTTCGCACAAACTCTATCCATGTTTTGCTGCATTTAGTAGTTTACAACTCTGAACTCATACCTGAATCGTTACAATTTTATGATACTGCGGAGGAACCGATGAGAGAAAGTTTTACCACCGAAGAAACGGGACAATGGGTTAATCGTAACCACAGCATTTCGCTGTCGGTAGAGCGGCTGGTTGAACTTTGGCCGCCATACCCTCCCAGGCCAACAACGGTTCTTACCGATGTTCAGGCCACCGCCGATACGGTTCGCAGGCTTATCGGCCAGGTACGCAATGCAGGCGGCAGCATGCGCGCCTATGGAGGCGGGCTTTCATTGTCCGCCGTGGCTACCTCGCCACACCTGATGGTTAACACACGGCACCTGACCCTGAAATACCCGATAGATTACGGGTGCATGGATAGCAAAAGCTCATACCACTACTCTAACTTATTTTATTTTCAGTGCGGTACACTGCTGCCGGAGGTGTACCGGTACCTGGAAGGCAGGGGGCGGACGCTGCCTACGTCGGGTACGTGTACAAATCAGACGTTGGGAGGTGCGGTATCAACCGGCACACATGCATCGGCGCATCATTTTGGTTCGGTTAGCGATGCTGTTGTTGCTATACACGTTATAACAGGTCCGGAGCCCGATGATGTGTTATGGCTGGAGCGTGCTACTCTTCCTGCAGTTACCCACAATTTCGCAGACCGTATTGGTGCACGCCTGGTGCGTAATGATGATTTGTTTAATACAGCACTTATCAGCTTTGGCTCGTGCGGGTTTGTTATGGGCTTCCTGGTCAACACGATTCCGTTGCATAAAATCAAGGCTGTCCGACGAACCATTTTTGTTGGCTCCGGGCTGGATCACATCCTGCAGACGCTTGATTTTGACGCGCTGCACACATTTATCCCGTCCGTCAACTCTACATCTGTTAACGACGTAACATTCGTGGTTAATCCTCATAACTCAAACGGTACGGTGCACTGCACGGTGATGGAGCGGGTGGAACTCAATACGGCAACAATCCCGGCACCTGCAAACACCGACATTCGGCCGGGCACCAACATGCTTGGTGTTGTTGGGTTGGTGGGAAATACGTCGCCCGAGCTGATCCCGCAGTCGTTACACACCCTGCTGGATAAGTCGTACAAGGATGTGGGACCATTCGTGGATACACCGGTCGCCACCTACCGGCAACCAACGGTGTTTGGCATGGCCACCAGCACTGAGGTTGGCATACCATTACAGCACACTGCCGCAGTTCTGCATCTACTGCGTACCATTGGAACTCCGCTGCTGAACTATGCGGGCATCTTTGCTATTCGTTACATCAAGCAAACACGCGCCTTCCTGGGGATGGCACAATTTCCGATAACTGCTGTGATTGAACTGCCGGGTGTGAAGTGTCAGGGTACCCACGACTTCCACAAAGCTGTTTTTCATGCATTAAAATCTGCATCAGTGCCCTTCACGTTCCACTGGGGTATGGAAATGCCCGAAGGACCAGAAGCTCTGGTACACTATGGCGCAAACAAGGAGCGTTGGATAAAGGCCCGGCGAGAGCTTCTGGGCAGCAATCGTACGCTTTTTGACAATGATGTTACCCGGGCATTGGGACTGTCTGATTAAACAACCCGCCGACCGCCAATAAAAACACTGTCAACATGGTTGATTCCGTAATGATAAACGATGTCGGTATACTCGCGAACACCGAACACAACGATATCGGCATCCTTCCCCGGTTCCAGCGATCCTTTCCTGTTGGCAATGCGCAGAGCATGTGCACCATGCAGCGTAGCTGCGGTAATTGCCTCTTCGATACTCATGTGCAGCATTATACAGGCTTGTGACAGTACATGTTGCATATTCTCACTATAGTTACTTCCTGGATTACAGTCTGTTGCCAGTGCAACCACAGCCCCACTATCAATTATCATTCGTGCCGGTGGTGGCGGTAACCGAAGCGTATATGCCGTACCCGGCAACAGTGTGGCCACAACACCCGATTCTGCAAGTGCCACAACGTTCTCAGAGCTGATACATTCAAGATGATCTGCACTGTAGGCATTGTAGCGTGCTGCCATCGCCGACGCACCAATATTGGCAATTTCATCGGCATGAACATGTATTGCCAAACCCAGATCCCGTGCTGCCCGAAGAATCTTTTCGGACTGCTCCACCGTAAAAAACCCTTTGTCGGTAAAAACATCACACGCTGTGGCATATCCCTGCCTGACGACTGCCGGAAGCATGGTTTCAATGATTTCTGCTACATAGTCATCCGGAGTGTAAGGGGCTTGGGCTTTCCTGTACTCAGGCGGAACGTCATGAGCACCCAGGAAGGTGATGTGGACTTCTGACGGAACCTGCCGGCGTACCATCTCGGCAGCTTCCAACAGTTTCAGCTCGGCCTTGGTACTGAGTCCGTACCCGCTCTTAATCTCGATTGTTGTGGTCCCGTGCCGTAACGCCGAAAGGGCAAGGTTCGTTGCCTGTGCTGCTATCTGCCCTACTGATGCTTCCCGCACTGCATTCATGGTGGTCAGGATACCACCGCCTTCAGCTGCAATGTGTGTATAGGGGACGCCGGCAAGCCTACGCGAAAATTCATGTGACCGTGTCCCCGCAAACACGAGATGGGTATGCGAGTCCACAAATCCCGGGAGCACCGTTTTACCACTACAGTCCACGTGTTCTGCACCTGCAACAACATCGGGATAGTGCTCTTTTAATTGAGCAGTTTCACCAACAGCAATGATGTGCTCATCAAAAAGTATTGCTCCGTTCTTAATTAACCCTACCGATCCCATGTCATTTCCGGTTCGTGTATGGCTGCCGCCGGCACTGCATGTTACCAGATTTGATATGTTATGAAAAAACGTTACCATTACACTCCTTCTGCGCCCTTTTGCTGTGCGTACGCCCGACGTGTGACCAGTTTTTCAACCTGACGTGCAATGATGAGGTCCGAGATATTCTCGGCAAGATCTTCCGACAAACTCTGATTAAAAACCTCGTTGATACTATGCTCACTAACATCCAGCCGATAGAGGGCTGCCATCAGCTTCTCGGGGTTCTTTGTTAGCAGTTCGGTAATTCGCTCGGTTAAAATCGCCTTCAGCCGATGGACATCGGCATTTGAATTCTGCATCCCTGGGTCGGGCAGATCAAGTGCTACGGCAACCATGTGGTATGCTTCCGGGAGGTTATCAGATAACATCGGTACGTCCCTGCGAGCGAAGTTCCCTGACAACATCTCGTACCTGTTGTGCCTTATCACCTGCGCATACAAGGGTGGCATCGGGTGTTACCACCACGATAACATTCTGCACCCCTACAGTGGCAAGCACGTGACTACTGTCAGCCGCATTGATCAGAACGCAGTTTGTGCTCTCCACGTCGATTACGGTTCCCTGATGCACTGTACCGTTATCATTGGTGTTGCGTAATCTGTACAGCGAGTCCCAACTCCCAACATCGTCCCACACAAACCCTACCGGAACAACTGCAACGCTGTCAGCTTTTTCCATCAGTCCATAATCAATACTTACATTCGGCAGTGCAGTAAACAGGGCAGCCAGCCCACCTAATTCATCGCCCGCCGGTGTAGGCCCGGATGAAGACCGGAGCAAGCTCGCTAACGGCCTGATAGCATTACCAACATCCGGCAAGTGCTTCTGCATCTGTTCAATAAACACGTCAACCCGCCAGAAAAACATCCCGCTGTTCCACAGGTGATTACCTCCCCGCATGTACTCAAGGGCTTTGGGGGCATCCGGTTTTTCCCTAAATGCTTTTACCTGCTTTACAGGACTATCTGCTGATGTATGATCCTCAACCTCGATATACCCATATCCTGTTTCGGGACGGCTTGGTTGTACACCAAGCGTTACTAGGCTGTTGCAGCTACAGGCATGGTTTAGTGCGGTTTCTACATTCCGGCGGAACTCCGCCTCGTCACCGATAAAATGGTCGGCTGTGAGTACTGCCATCAGCGGATGCGCCTGTGCCTGAGTATGGCGCGCTTCAATGATGGCAGCCGCCAGCGCCAAACACGGAGCGGTGTTCCGCTTTGCAGGTTCGGCAACCACGTTATCAGCAGGAAACCATGGCAATTCATCCAGAATTGCATCGCGCAATGCTCCGCCCGTGATAATCAAAATCCGATCCAAAGGAATAACGGGCTCGATCCGCCGGATTGCTTCTTCAAGCATGGTTTGGCCGTCTGCTCCCAGCGGCAACAACTGCTTAGGCCGGTTGGCGCGGCTCAGTGGCCAGAAGCGCTCGCCTGAGCCCCCTGCCATTATCACGCCATATGCAGTACACATATCCGGGTCAACGTGGTTCATTCTGCGTTATCACTACGAACAGTTTGTAACTTTTGCAATAATTCCAAAATTTGTACTGCATTCGTTGCGGCGCCCTTTCTAAGATTGTCGGCCACAACCCACATCTGCAGGCCATGAGGTACCGATGTATCGCGCCGGATTCTGCCGATATGCACTGCATCTGTATTCTGTGCCGAGAGTGGGGTTGGGTAAACATCGGCCACCAGGTTGTCCACAACATTGATCCCCGGTGCCGAAGCCAGGAGCGCCCTGATTTCTTCAACCGGCGGAAGCTCGCTGTTAAACTCAATGCTTACGCTTTCGGCATGGCCACCGGTTACCGGTATTCGCACACAGGTTACTGCCATTGGCAATTCCGGAAGATGCAGAATTCGCCGGGTTTCGCGGACAATCTTGGCTTCCTCTTCGGTGACAGGTGCATCAGCCGGCGACGCTGGATCTGCAGTGTGGAATACGGTATTGTAAGCAAGGTTATGAGTGCTGATCCGGTTGGTGGCGGTTCCACCTCCAATTTCGGTTTCGAGCTGGCGGACTCCCTTCTGTCCGGCGCCGCTCACACTTTGATACGTGCTTACAACAACGCGCTTGATGTTAAATAACCGGTGCAGCGGATGCAGAGCCACCACCAGCTGAATTGTGGAGCAATTCGGATTGGCAATTATGGAGTGATGCTGTTCTACGTCGAGCGGATTAACTTCGGGAACAACAAGGGGTACATTACCGTGCATACGCCAGGCACTACTGTTGTCAATAACGATACAACCCGCCGCAGCAGCTATGGGTGCATACGTTTTACTGATGCTTCCACCGGCACTGAACAGTGCTACGTCAACACCCTGAAACGAATCAGACTGAAGCGATTCTACCGTGTACGGAATTCCGCCTACGGCTATTACTTCTCCTTCCGAGCGAGAGGATGCCAGTAGGCGCAGCGACGAGAATTCCACATTGCGCTCGTGCAGTACGGCGCACATCGTTCGGCCAACCAGTCCGGTAGCTCCCACAATTGCGATAACCATGTGCGAAGTTACACCAGAACGCATGTTGCAGCTGACGTCCCGGCTTCAAATCTTATCCGGCAATGCAGGTAAGAGCTGCATATCGTCCTAAATTGCAGACTGTGTTCCCGGCATTCCAAACCATACCACCACATTGTTCCTACGGGCTTCGTACAGGTCTTGGCCTTAGCATCCTGTGTGCACTGTTCCTGCAGGTGCAGACGCAGGCGCAACAGGACAACTGTACTGCTGCGTCGTGGGAAGCCGGAATCGTACGTGAATTTAACCGGCATAACGATGAAACCACAATCGGCGCCTCGAGGGCAGTGAGTGACGCCCTGCTGCCGGTGACGTTTGGCGTCCCCGCACTCCTCTGGCTGGGATCAGCAGCAACCGCCAATACCAACGGGGCGGCAGCACAGCGTTACGCTGCCGAGACGGGTCTGCAGAGTTTTGTCACACTTTTAACGGCATACGGCACAAGCACCATAATGAAGTATATCGTTACCAGGGAGCGTCCGTTTGCCGCATATCCCAACTGCATTACAGGGTACGAGAAACCAACCGATCCATCGTTTCCCAGCTCGCATGCTGCCGGAACAGCGGCCCTGGCTACGGCACTGTCACTGCGCTATCCTGTATGGTACGTTATCGGGCCATCCGTCCTGTATGCCCTTGCCACAGGGGTCAGCCGCATGAACCTGGGCGTCCATTACATCAGCGACGTACTCACCGGTTATGTGATTGGTGTAGCAAGCGGCATTTTAGTAAACAAACTGAATTCCACACTCTTCATGGCTGCAGAATCCGTCCTCCCAGGGCATCAGGCTGTTATAGTTTCACCATCGTCAACACACCTGCTTTCAATCGTTATTCAGCTTTAGAATTATGTTGCTCTCCGTTGTTCAATTTACGCCCCAATACATGGCCACCGACGTTAACCTGGAGGCCATGGCCGACATCATTTCAACCACAAAAACCGATGTGATCGTTTTCCCGGAATTAAGTACCAGCGGCTACTTTATGCAAACGACTGACGAGGTTAGAAGCGTTGCACTCCACCGTTCCGACCCCCGCCTTACTTCGCTCGTCAACCGTGCTGCTGTACAGAAAAAAGTTGTTGTGTTTGGCTTTCCGGAAAACAACGGTCTTGACCGTTTTTTTAACAGTGCTCTTGTAGGGGGCTTGGGCATACCCGAATACGTGTACCGGAAGACGCATCTGTTTTACAAAGAGCAGTTAATCTTTACCCCCGGTGATTCCGGCTTCCAGGTTGTACAGATACCACAGCACGATTGTAATCTGGGTATTATGATTTGTTATGACTGGCGTTTTCCGGAAAGCACCCGAACCCTTGCCCTCCGTGGGGCCGATGTTGTTGCTGCACCCTCGAATCTGGTCACCGAGGTATGGCCGATGGTGATGCCGGCGCGGGCACTGGAAAACAAGGTTTTTCTGGCTGTTGCCAATCGCGAAGGAACGGAAACCAACAATGCTGAATCGGTCCATTTTAACGGATGCAGTACCATTTACAGCTATAACGGACGCGCACTTACCACTGTCGAGGCTAATGCCGGCACCGGAACTCATGTTTTGACTGTTGAGATAAACCCTGCCGATACCAGGAACAAGAGCTTTAACGAATTCAATAACGTTTTTCATGACCGGCGACCGGAGATGTACGAATGAATTTCTCTTCTATCCGGCACATCCACCTTGTTGGTATCGGTGGTATTGGCATGAGCGGTATTGCCGAGATCCTGTTAAGTCAGGGCTTCACCGTCAGCGGATCAGACGTTGTCCGCAGTGATACCACAGACAGGCTGGAAGACATTGGTATTGCGGTTTTCATCGGACACGCTGGTACGAATATTCTGGGTGCTGACCTGGTTGTTTATTCCAGTGCCGTAGCCCCTTCAGAAAATCTTGAAACTGTTGCAGCCACCCATGCCGGCATACCCATTATCCGGCGGGCTGAAATGCTCTCGGAGTTATCCCGAATTAAATACTGTCTGGCCATTGCCGGCACCCACGGGAAAACCACAACCACCAGCATGAGTGGGCTTATATTGATGAAAGCCGGTTTCGATCCTACCGTCATCGTTGGTGGCCGACTGCGTGGATTGGGTGGCAGCAATGCCCGCCTGGGCCACGGGAACTGGATTGTTCTGGAAGCCGATGAGTATGATAGATCGTTTTTGCAGCTGCTTCCCACCATTGCCATTATTACCAACATCGAAGCCGACCACCTGGATATTTACAACAACCTGGACGAGATTAAAACTGCCTTTGTGGAGTTTGCCAACAAGGTACCTTTTTACGGAACAGCGTGTGTGTGTATCGATGACCCGGGCGTTCGGTCAGTTCTTCCTTTGATCAGCAAGGTTACCATTAGCTTTGGTCTATCCAGCGATGCCACAGTTCGAGCCGTGGATCTTGTGTATTCCGAACGCTCCAGCACGTTTACGGTTTTGTACCGTTCAGAACCTTTGGGGAGCATCACGCTGAACGTTCCCGGTGACCATAACGTACGCAACGCCCTGGGTGCCATCGCTGCAGCCCTTGTTTGCCAGGCCCCCTTTGAGAAAATCAGGGAGGCACTTGCCGAGTTTACGGGCGTATATCGCAGGTTCGAGATTAAAACCGAGACGGAATCCCTGATGGTGGTTGATGATTATGCCCACCATCCTACCGAAATTCGAAGTACCCTGCAGGCTGCGACTAACGGCTGGAAACGGCGAATTGTTGTTGTTTTTCAGCCACATACGTACACCCGTACCCGCGACCTTGCCGATGAATTTGGTAACAGTTTTGGTCAGGCCGACGTTTTGATCGTTACCAATGTGTACGCTGCAAGGGAACAGCCCCTCCCGGGTATCACGGGTGAAACCATCGTTAGAGCAGCCAAGGCTGCCGGACACTTCAACGTACTGTATGCTCCAACCCTTGATGATGCAACCAATATCCTGCAGACGGTGCGGAAGCATGGCGACATGATTATAACACTCGGTGCAGGAAATGTGTGGCAGGTTGCCCAACGTGTTTCGGCAGAAACACAATTCCTTTAATCTTAGTCCGTATTTTTGGCAATGCGTTACATTTTCCTTTCTACGGTGCTGGTTTTGGCATCGTTGGGCACAGCCCCGCTTCAGTCACAACACAACAAGTCAGCCCGGAGCACGACCTCCAAAACTCAGAATGATCTTTCAAACCAGGTCCTTGCTACCGTCGGCGCCGAAAAGGTCACCTATGCCGAAGTACAGAGGGCATTTCAGAAAAACCTTTCACGCCGGGAAGTCCCGTTCAGCAGCGTACCACGGGATACCGCCCTTGAATTCCTGAAACTCTATACCAATTACCGTCTGAAAGTAGCCGATGCGTTAGATCGCGGCATTGATAAAGACGAAAATGTTCAGGCCGATATCGCCAATAACCGAAAGCTGCTTGCGGAAACCTGGTATCTTGATAATGCCTTTGTAAACAAGAGGGTTGCTGAGCTAGCACAGCGTCGGCTTGACGAAATTAAAATGTCGGTTATCCTGTGCGCTGTCCACAAACCCAATGACGACCGATGGGATACCACGCAGAGCAAGGCCAAGGCAACAGCATTAATTGCGATGCTTAACCAGGGAGCTGATTTTGCCAAACTGGCCCGTGATTCATCCGATGATAAGGAAACGGGTGCAAAGAGCGGACAACTCCCGTGGATTAGTGGCGGTTCCATCATTAAAGCCGTCGAAGACGAAGCCTATTCGCTCAAAACCGGTGCCTACTCGGTTACCCCGGTCGAAACACGGTTTGGCTACTTCATCATTAAGGTGAACGACAGGGGACCCCGAGATATCGTAAAATTCCGGCATATCCTGCTACAGGTAAAGGAAGGTCGTGACAGTAACGCCACAAACGCCCTGGCTGACTCACTGATTACAATCCTGAAAGCCAAGCCAGCGCAACAAGAAAAACTTTTGAAAGCCCGTGGACTTGATTCAAAGGGCGATGTGTTTGAAACCCTGGCTAAAACGTACAGCGATGATGACGCCTCCGCACCGCGCGGCGGATACCTGGGTGCTCCGTATTCCCGGTCTGCCGGCTTAGAAAGCAACAACTCTCACCTGATCCCTGAATTTGAGGATGCCGTGTTTGCACTCCGTGATGGTGAAATTTCAACCAAGGTACACACCATATATGGCGTACATATCATACGGCGCGACTCAACAAAACATACGGATGCAATAGCCGAAACCGATAATGCTAAAAAAACATATCGCCGACTCTATTTTGAAGACGACAAGCGTCAGCACTACGATTCGCTGAAAAATGCCTGGGGATACCACTGGAATACCGATGTGTTTAATACGCTGATGAATACGATTGATACGACAAAGAACTCCAGCGACACGTCATGGTGGAAAAAGATTCCCGACGATCAATTACCCAAAACCATCTACAGCTACCCAGCAGGCGGGTTAACTGTAAAAGATCTTACCGACTCCATGCACATTCGTATGGATATGCGGGGATACACACTCAACAGAACCGGCTTCGAACGGGCAGCAAATAAAATTACCGATCCAATACTGCTGGAACAGGCAACACGAAACCTGGATAAAGCCGATCCCGAGTTTGCCGCACTTATGCGTGAGTTCAATGATGGCATTCTGCTCTTTAAAGTTGAAGAGCAGGAAGTCTGGAGTAAACTAAAATTCGATACTACCGATGCACGGGTGTTTTTTGATTCTACCCGCTCCAGATGGATGACTGATCAGCGATATGTTGTGTCGGAGATATTTATGCTTACCGACAGTGCCGTCAACAACATTCAGCAACAGCTGCTGGCCGGTGCAGATTTTACAACCCTTGCACGCACACACACGCAGCGTCAGGCTATGCGCGAAACCAGTGGCAAGTATCCGACAGCGCTATCACCCAAGACCAGTGCCATTGCACGCAAGGTGGAAGAGCTCGGGTTAAAGGTTGGACAGATTTCTTCACCGTTCACGATCGATCGCGGGACTGCAATAATCCGTCTGGACGCTATTGAGCCGCCACGGCAGAAAACATTCGAAGAAGCAATGTCAGAACTGGCACCAGCGTACCAGGACCAGCTGCAAAAGAAACTTACCAACTCCTGGCTCGACAGTGTCCGGAAGCGTCACACAGTTACACTTAATCAGAAAGCCATCAATGCCATCTGGCGTTAATCTGTTTGTTAAGGGGCTTTGGCTTACCTGCCTTACGTTCGCTGTAGTGAACCCGGCTGGCATTCGTGCACAGGATGCCCTAGACCGAATTGTTGCCATTGTTGGCGAAGAAATCATTTTAAAGAGCGATATCGACGGTCAGGTCTCGATTATGGCTCAGCAAAATCCCGGTGTCGATAAAAGCAGCCCAAACGTGCGTCAGTTTGTTCTTGACCAGCTTATCAATGAAAGGCTTGTCCTGGCCGCTGCCGTTGAAGACACAAACATCGCTGTTACCGATGAAGAGATTAGTCAGCGTATGGAGCAGCAGATTGCAATGATGGTGCAACAGTTCGGGTCAGAGCAACGGATTGAACAGCTCTACGGCATGAGCATGACCAGAATTCGTCGTGAATTCAGGGATGAAATCCGGAAGCAGCTTCTGGCTCATAAAAAGCGGGAAGCAATGTTTGGCGACGTGAAAGCCACCCGTAATGATGTAGAGCGGTTCTATCAGGAGTACAAGGACTCTCTGCCCATCATTCCTGACCGTGTTGATCTGTATCACATCGTGAAGTACGTTAAGGCAGGCGAACAACAAAAGAAAGAAGCCCTTGCGCTTGCCCTTGCCATACGTGACTCAAACGTCAGACTTGGCGTAGAGTTTGAAAAACTGGCGCGCAGCCATAGCGCCGACCCCGGCTCTGCTGAAAATGGCGGTGACCTGGGCTCGGTGGAAAAGGGCAAGTTTGTGCCCTCCTTCGAAGCGGCTGCCTTTGCCTTGCTGCCCGGACAGGTATCTGAGCCGGTGGAAAGTCCGTTTGGTTACCACATCATCGAACTTGTGAGTAAGACGCCAACCAGCATCCACTGCAAACACATCCTGATTAAAGTAGGCCAAAGCGAGGAAGACAAAGCCGAAATCAGGAAACAACTCACCACACTGAAAGGTCGGGCTGAAAACGGTGAGAATTTCGAGGATCTGGCAAAAGAGTTTTCGGAAGAGCGCGAAACACAGGGCTTTGGTGGAGCCATGGGGCAACTGGACGTCCAGCGACTGCCACCTGACATGAAGAAGGTTGTAAACGACCTTGCCGATGGAGGGATTAGTGACCCATTACCCTATTCAGCCGATCCCACAAAACCGGGATATCACATTATTTACAAAAAGCGTTTAATCCGCGAACACCGGCCATCACTTGAATACGACTATAAGGCCATCGAACAAATGGCCGTGTATGCCAAGAAGCAAAAGCTGGAACAAGCGTGGGTTAGCGAACTTCGGAAAACCAAGTACTGGGAAGTGCGGGATTGATTCAGCACTGTTGGTAGATACTACCAAATCTTACCAATTGTCAGCCTGAAAATATTCTCAGTATAGCTGCCCCCCAATACAGGTGGAATTACGCTTTCATTAAAGATATTGCGTTCCACCCGTAAATCAATATCGGCATAATCGCCTAACTGTGCCAGTAACGACAGGTAGAACCCGCTGCGCGTTCCATACATACTGTCAAAAGCCAGCGTTACTCCGCCACTCGTGCTAAACGATTCGCTTATCGCGTAGGCAGCAGCTCCGTCAACAGTAACAATTGACGTGGCATCCTCCAGCGGCATTTTTTGCACGATATATCCCAGACCTGCCGACAGTGTTAGCGGGATAGTAAAACTCAGGCTCTGCGAAAGGTTAGCCGACGTGACAGAATAATCGTTAACATGGTTCTTGGTCTCGGCATCCTGACGGGTGAGGGTTAATGTGGTATTGGCCCCGAATGTTCCCAGCCGATACGCATGGCCGGTAACAACTGACCAAATCACCGTTTCGTTCCGGTACTGCAGGAATGTATCTCGTGAGTTATTAACCTGTGTGTACGGCGAATATGACAAGCGAATAAACGGCCATGTCCTGATGTTTAACCCAATGTTAGCCCCCCAGCTTGACAACGTGCTCGTAGAGCGCTTGACATCTGCAAGATTATCTTCATCATGGCGTATAAAGGCACCAACACTTAACTGTCGTTTCCAGAACTTCTGGTCTATTCGTGCATCGTACCGTATATAGTCTGTTCGAAGGTTGGGGACTCCCAAGGCATTGTACCCTGCACCGATTCGCCTGATTTTGGCAACAAGACGCGTTCCCGACGATGCCAGGTTCACTGTGGTACTGCCGGTAAAAGCCCAATCGATGTACGCACTCACCGAGCTGTCAATAAGTGTATTTAAAAAGTCAGGGACCTCGGGGCTGCCAATTCGGGGCGCACTCTGGTCACCCTCGGTGAGCGATCCGGCAAGCTCTGCTTCGAAGCTCCAGATACCCTTTACCGGTTCTGACCGGACGCTGAAGCTTGAGATATAATTCCGCTGAGGTGTCTTGGTTACCCCGCTATCGGGAAGAGTTAAACTTAAAGCATCATCAGTTGCATACAGGCCGGTAAAAATAAAATGGGCACCTGACTGCCGGCCAAATCCTAACCGGCCACCGTACAGTTGTCTGCCAAAGTCACTATTGTCAACGGTCCGAAAAACCGTCGTATCAATACGAATACTATCCACTCTATACAATGGCCGCTGGGTTGTACCGGAAACACCGGCAATGTAAAAAACACCACCCGGATTCCACTCGCCCCAGCCACCCGAGACTCTGGCACCCGACAGTGTAAGTGGCGAGAATGTTGGGAATACCGTACCAAATCCTACGGTCGGGAGTTTTTGCATAAAATCTTCTACGTCCGACATCAGGCCCATTTCCTGCAGGACTGAGGAGTAATTTGTAATATCGCCATTTGCCAATTCACGCATTTCCTGAATTTTGCGATATTGCTCCAGCTCCTTCAGTTTTTCCGGATCGTACGTACTCAGGGAGTCCTTTATTGAATCATACCGGTCAAGCAACTCACCCGCTTCAGAGCGTGCATACGCTTCGAGCATGGTTGTTGCACGCTGGGCAACAATGCGTTTAATTGCATCCGGATCAAGTGTTACCGAAAAGGCATTGATATTTTGCCGGATATCCCGCTGCTCGGAACTTACCAGAAGATTTGCCGTTACGGGAAGTCCGTACAGTGACAACGTGGGATTAAGCTCTGCCCGCCAGATGTCGGGCGGCTGTTCCTGAAACGTACCCTGGCGTGACGACGCCTGTCCTAAAATCCGATAATTACCTGTCAGCCATACCGGTGAAGCTCCGCCCTTGGCTCCGAATGAGAACCACTGGCCATTGGCAGGGCCAGAAGTCAATGCCATCAGCAGGATGCTAACAGCACACCCCAATCGTTGGCTGCTGGTCACTTGGTTGCTAACCGCTCAACGCGTAGTGGACCAATTGCCGGATTCAAAGGCACAGGGACAAGGTTGATGATATTACCCTCGCCTAACTGACCAAACGAGTTGTTACCCCACGTCCACAAACTACCGTCAGCCAGTACTGCCATTGCATGGGCGCCACCGGCAACGATTCCCTGAGCCCCTTCTAAGCGGGCAACCTTAACCGGCTTAAACTTACCAACGCGGGTACCGTCGCCCAACTGTCCAAGAACATTATTCCCCCATGCCCATACTACACCGCTACTGTCCAGTGCCAGTGAGAAACCGTCACCGGCAGCAATGGCGCGAATATCATGAAGATCAGGAATAATCTTGGGTTGTGCTCTGTCCTCCGTTTCACCATCGCCCAGTTGTCCGCTTGCATTACCACCCCAGGCCCAAACCTTACCATCAGCATTCAGGGCCAGGCTGTGGTCGAACCCTGCTGCAACAGCAACAAAACCATTTATTGCACCTTTTCCGCCATACACAGGTTGGTAGCCAGGGAATGTGACTGACGTTGGAACCGTGGTATATGCCTCATCATCAGATGCACCGGTCTGGCCATGACAATTATTACCCCAGGCATACACCCTGCCCATGTAGTTCAGCGAAAGGGTATGCCCTTCACCGGCTGCAATATCAACAACCCCTTGTAGCTTAGGATACAATGCAGGTACAGATAAATACACTGAACTATCAATCTGGTTAGTAGTTGGGTTAATGTGTAAGTTGGCAGGGAACCCGCACGCATAGGCTCTGTTCCAGCCCCACACATAACACTGCCCCGACTTGTTAATCGCAACAGTATGGAATGGTCCGGATGAAACCTTCACAACATTCGCCACACCAGGGATCGTGGTGGGAGTGGACCTTCCGTTTTCATCCTGCAAGCCTAATTGGCGGAAGTTGTTTCTGCCCCAGCCTTTGAGTACGCCCTTCTTATCAACTGCAAACGAATTCCATACTCCGGCTTCGAGTGACATGACCTCTTCAAAGTCCGTAATTTGTTTAGGTTCTTTCACAACGCTTCCAAAGCCACCCCGAACCACGTTAAACAAATTATCGCCCCAGCCCCATACCTTACCCTTATCAGTGATTTTAGCCAGTGCAGAGGCATCCAACACCGACTTGATCCCTTTATCCATTTCAACATCCGAAAGGTCTGCAACCTGGATATTATCGGTACTCACCGCCCTCACCCCACCAAAACCGCCGGCTACACCACCAACGGTTCCTCCTATCATCGGCTTAGCCTCGCTACCAGCATCTACGTCGTTGTCTGCAGACTGTCCGCCTGTACCGCCTGTCTGGTAACCGCCTAACGGTTTATCCTTTACCTTGGCAGATTGCATCGCAGCCCCTGCACCAAGGACAGAAGACGCCGTATGACCCTTTTGTGCCGGCGATGTTTCATTAACCACCATCACACCTTGAATGGCGATATCGCCTGCTTTTACCATTTCAAGATTATCAAGAAGACTGCTTTGCAGTAGTCCTGCCGGTTTGCTTGCAGGCGTACCAACTAAGCTGTGGCGTTCTCCGGCCGACATAACCTGAACCGGATACTTCACCTTGTCCAGTTTTTCCTTGTCAAAAAACTTAAAATCATCAACGTTAACATGTCCGATTTCCGACGAGTCAATTACCAGTATTCTTGCGTTTCGATTCAGGTATGGCAGCACATCCCACTCTACGGGAGTAAACCGGTCGCTGCTTGCCGCGGCGCTCATTGGTGTTGAATTGGCAATAAACCAGGTAGAGCTGGATCCCGGCAGTGTACGTTTTTGAAAACTAAATGTATCCGATTCTATACGCTCGAGCAGCAGTTCTACACGACAATTCTCGTTGGGAACACCACCGAACAGAAACGATATGGTACTGTTTTGAATCCGGAAGTCAACGCTAATCATCGTCCCTTGCGCTTTATCCGAACTCAACTGTCCATAGCTGCTAACCCAGTATTTCCCCTGAGGCCCTACAGCTCCAAAAACCGGATGTTTATCAAGCACGGGGTCATCGAAAAAGCTTTCACCCTGGACTTCCCAGCATCCCAATGTTCCAATTTCAAAGTCCCAGTTCTCTCCAGGACATTCATCGCTTTTCTCCAGAGACTGATTGTTCTTCTTTTGTGTTGGAACCACAGCAGTGACATCTCCGCCATCTCCTTCGCCAAACGGCTCATAGGTAAACCACCACACTTCGCTTTCGCCAAGTGGTACAACCATGGTACCCCGTTCTTCGTATGCTTCAACCTTCCAGGCATACTTCTGCCCCTTTACAAAGCTTCGGCTTGACACCGGATACTGGATGAGCGTTCTTTCAAGATTACGCTGTGTGAACCATGCCGGATTTCGGGTCACCGCATCTTCCGGCGTTTGTCGTCCAAGAATTTCGGCAACTGTGATTTTATATTTAATTCGCTGACCTGGTCCGGGAGGCACCGAAGCCATCCACGTAAACACCGGAAACTTATCGGGAACAGCCGACTCATCCACCGGGGAAATCAGAATCGGTGCCGACATCCGGTTTACCGTTGTGAACTTACAGTCGAACCCAACCATCTGCTGGGTTTCCACCTCGTACGCCTCCACACAGATTTTGTAATCGCCTGTAGGGACGTTCCCGGTGGTAAGAAGTGCATCACGGTAACGCGGATTGGACTGATCGTGTGTAATTGGCGAAATACCAGCGGCCGTCACCCGAAAAACCCCGGGCGGTACATCGAACTCGGCACTATGGGCCTCGGCAACAATACCATCGGGCACCGACATCTCTTCGGCTGTCCCGCGCAGATAAATTCTAACCGTCTGCCGCGACCTGTTTACCAGCTCGATTTTCCATAGATCAGCAATCTTTACCTGATTCATAGGGGGCTGGGTAAGCCGCACATCAACCAGAACCGGCTGAGCCACCAGTGCAACTGCAGTCATGACAAGGCCGGCAACAATACTTGCTATGTTTAATAAATAACGTTTCATAGCACACCCCAGATAATTACAATTACTTCCCGATGCAAGAGCGAACATAACGAATTTGTGGTTGCATCCTTTGCGTGTTACAACTACTACAGGCGAAATATTAATACATCACCTTTTTTTATCACAAACGCTTACGAAGAGGCCCGGGAATTGTTCCAGAACAAAGCGATAGTAGACAAAAACACATCCGAATTACAGCGCTCCGGACCCGGGCCATGGAATTTTGTCAGCACCAGATCAGCATTGATAAAAACTGGGAACTTTTTTGCAAGTTTAAAGCGTATATTCACGCAGATTATTCGGGGTTGACTTATGAAACGTTTGCTTTCGTTTTCAAATCTTGTTCGCAACAGTACGCCCGGTGTGGCAGCGGAACCGGTAAGGCTCTCAGGTGTTGCACAATATCCCGGCAAATATGCGTTGTCACGCCGGCAGGCGCTGGGCATTGCCGGGACCTTGTCGCTGGCAGCGGCACCCTTGGCATCAGCCGTCGGACAGCTTTTTGCTGCGCGCTTCAGTATGGTCCGGCGCAAACAGCTTGTTGCATTTCAGGTAGCCGGTAAGGACAGGTGGGTTATCAATCCCGCAAGCTTCGATGGCACGCCGGTACTCACGGTGCAGGAGAGCAGTAACGCAATTCAACTTCAGCTACGGTCTGCCTTCTTCCCCGGTACAACGATACCTGCCGACTTCACGGCCGTTATCGAAGGAACCACAAAGTCCTCCCTTACGCTAACACTCAATAAGCTTAACATCTCGTTTAAAGCCCCTTTCGTACCCTGGCTGCTTGATCAGGATGTCCCCGAAGTAGAGGTACCAAAAACACTTAGTATCGTCTGTGGCAACGCCGGCATTACCATTGGTTCCGGAGCGCGGTTTCAAATGCGTCCGTCGTGGACGCTCTCGGCCAAGGGGACGGTGCGTGCTGAGGTCCATACAGCCGCTGGTACAGCAGAACGTAACGCTGTTCGAGCCGATATTCAGCTTAACCCAACGCACTCTATGCTGGTTCCGGCTGCCAAACTTGCCAGTCTGGTACGTCTGCACCGTGGTAACAACAGCTGGGACGTCCCTGTCCATGTTGTTGACACACCAAGCTGGGACGTGGTAGCCCACAACGATGCGTTTGAAACTCTCACCATCGAATCATCAACCGACGACCGTCAGGCCTATCTTTACGAAGGCCCAACCGACGGCAAGGTTGCCGTGCATGTTCACGAACTCAATGCAACACTGCCACTGCGCAACCCGCGGTATGGTTATGGTATTGGTGCTGACGGAGTGCACGAGGCCTTTGTTGCCAATTACTCCGAATCACCCAACTGGGTGATTGTTGGCGGAGTAAGCCTGGAGCTCTCGGATCGTGCGGGTATCCCGCCGCTTCAGCTTGAGCGTGTTGGCAACCGCATTACCAAGTGTGTGGTTGCACCCGGGTTGCGGCGATATACCATCCCGATTGACGGAACGATTACCCAGCCAACGGTTACCAAACCAGGCGTTCACCTTGCCCTTATGCCAGCTGGCGTATATGCCATGGCATTGCCTAAACCATCGTACTCACTTGCATCGCTGCAATTGGGAACCGGTACGCTAAATAAAGGAGAACTTAAGGTAGGCGGACAGAATATCCAGAATGTGGAAATGGCTTCCGACGATGCCGCAAGCAGCGTGAAGGGTATTGGCAAGGCAAAAATGAAGGCCAAGTACAGGGAGTTTGGTCCCAAGTTTGACCTTACGCTACCCGGTAATCCGGTTGTTACCGTGATCCGTCCTGATGACCTTGTTGTACTCTCGTTCGAATTTGCGGGCCTCACCATAAACAAAGGCGCCGGCACCTTTGGAGGAACAGGCAAACTCATTGTCCACTTCCAGCCGCAACATATTGCTGAGCGCGCATTCTTTTATGTAAACGGACCTGACAAACCCGCCAATCCCAATCCACCACTTCCGCCAAGCGCCCCGAAAAACTCGGGTGTTGATGAGCCTATTGGTGAACCCCCAATCGAAAGTGTTCTTTCCAATCCCTCCCGCCTGGTTTTTACCACTCCTAACGGTTATTCGGGAACTTACTCTATCGAAGGACTGCTGGACTGGAGCAAATTCACGCTTCGGGTGTCGCCGAGTGCCAAACCACCTGAACCGGACTTTGCGCTGGCAATTATGCAGACAGCTTTTTTGGGGAAATACACATTGGCAGAAGCTGCCTTAGATCCCAAACCCGGCACCAGTAAAGCCAAGAAAAAAGTTGGAGGGGATTCCGGAGGCAGCAAACAATTCCAGGTCGGCTCGGCAAATCTGATGCTAAAGGGCTCCAAGGCGGCTGTAGCGAGTAACGTGAACTCCAAGGTTAAGGTCCAGTTTCAGGGTCACTCTGACTTCTCAAACATGTTTACTGAAACCTTTGCTGCGGGGTATCTTGCTGCACAGTTGGCTAAGCCCCCAATAAAGGTACCGGCATCCGACGAAACCGTTATTGAATATCCGTACAGGGTAATGTTGTCACCAAACGTGTACGCCGGTTGGTCACATTCTGCAAAGCCCAAAACCAACACTGAAAATCGTCGGACCGAACTGTGGCATACCCGCCTTGGCGTGAAACACAGTGACGGCACTGTAAGCGAGGAAGCCGCATACTTTAGGACCGTGCGGGCAATCTGGAGTCCCGATTATGGAACCGACTACCTGATGCCGGCAAAGTTTAAGGAACGTCCGTTCAGAACCTCACTCAACCGGCGGGATCGCCATGAAATTGTTCGCCTTACCAGCGATTACGACATGGCCACCAAGAATCTCCCCGTGAAGGTTAACCAGCTAATGCTCACGGCATTGGGGGCATGGGCCGACATGGCGGGTAACTGGGACCCCCTTGGACAGGACCAGCTTGACGTTGAAACATGGATTCAGCGCGGCACTCAGGGACGCGACCATTTTGTTCGGGTATGCTACAAAGGCTTCTTATTCCCCTTTGGCAACCGCGCCACCCTGGTCAAAGAAACAGAACGCAAGTTTGTTCGCACTCCCAGGGGGCACATGGCTGCCTATTTAATGCAGCGCCTGTACATCATCCTGCGTCAGCCGGAACGTGACCTGCCTGCCAGCGGTCTCGATGGTATGGAGTATATGGGAAGGGGCTTCCCATTCAGGAAAATTACAATAACAACAAAGACAACGCCTAACCTGTTTTCACCTGACCTTCAGCAAACGCCGGCTGGCTCATCACCTACATTGTCGATTGCACTTGGCAATGGCATGGGCAGCAATAGTTTGTGGCCGGTTTTCAGCAATAATGGTGTTAATCAGGATGTACAATGGTCATGCATTGGCCGCGACTGGGATAATAACGATATTCACTTTTCGGTTCCCCTGGCGTTTATCGCAAATACCGATGCCACGGGTGCCAACTGTCAGAACTGGATTACAAACAAATACAAGACTGAGACCGCACGGCGCACTGTTAACATGGCGGGACAGTCTATAGCCTATGCTCCATCAGCAAAAAAAGGCGATACGTCACTGCCAACGAAAAATTTTCTGCTGAATGGCTATTATGCTCCCGGAGCCGAAATCAATACACCAAGGTTCTTCCCCTCAATGCAGAAGAGTTCCGTTGTCATCGAGAAGGTTGCGGAACTCATGGGCACGAATGAACCACGAGAAATTGAGTACTTCCTATCCTATCTGAAGTATGCTTTTGAAAAGGGAACACCACCCGGACAGGGGGCTGCTTCGGTCAGCCTCGATGCGGTGAAAAATACTGCCCAGGTGTTCGTAAACCTCCTGTCGCCACTTGAAATGAATTTTTCGGCACAGTCCGATAAGTCCGGCGGCATAGCAGCACCAAGTATCGGGATTGGCGCACTCTCTCGGCTTATGGGTCCGATCCCGGGTGACTTCACGTTGGTCGGCAACTTCGCTGACGAAGCAGCCAAGATTGCGGCAATGGCTGACAAGCTCAAGAATGCGGTAGTTGCAGCAGGGAATTTTGATCCGATGCAGTACTTCAGCGACCTGCTGAATGCTAAAATTCTTGGCGATATCACGCTCCAGGATGTTCTCAGTTTCGTGATGGACGTGCTGAGCAATTTGGATAAAATGCCTGGTCTTGATAAAAAAGATGATTTTGGCATGGGCGACAAACTCAAGGAAGGAATGTCGAACGCCGATGTTGCCTCCATGCTGCAAGAGGTTAAGGATCAGGTTGACAAGATAAAAGATACTGCCTCGGAAATTGCTGATGGCGTTAATCAGGAAGTCAAAGAAGCCAAACAAGCAGCTCTGGATGTTGCCGCCAGCGTTAAAAATCAGATTGATGAAGCAGTATCGAAACTTAATTCTGGCGCCGAAGAAATTAAAAAGTATATCGAAACCGAGATTAAGCAGTGGAAGAAGAAGGTTGAAGATGCAGCCAACGAGCTGAAATCTGAAATCGAGAAGGCTCTTAAACCTCTGAAAGAAGCCGGTAACGAAGCATATAAAATGTACGAGGAAGCTAATAATGCCCTTAACATTCTCAAACAAGGTCTGAACTTGGTTTTTGAATGGCAGACGGAAATCAAGAGTACACCGGGTGACATTCTGGTGCCACTGCATTCCTCACCCTCCAATGATTCCGATAAGGCAATCCTGTACCTTAAAGCTGAAATAAAGAAGGGCCTGGATCTAAATCCGCCCGAAGTTCTGCTCTTTGGTTCAATCTCGAACTTCATTGTGAACCTCATTGGTACCGGTGCAGCACAGTTCCTGATTATTAAATTCAACCGCATCGCTCTCTCGGTAAAGATCGGCGAAAAACCAAGTATCGATCCGGATATCGAAGCGGTGGAATTTGCCGGCCCCCTCACGTTTATCAATAAACTTAAAGACCTGATCCCAAGCGGTGGCAGTGCCGGCGGCGTTGGCTTTTCGTTCTCGTTCGACGTTCAACCATCGGGGGTATCGGCTACACTTACAATTACACTACCCAACGTTACCGTTGGAGTGTTCTCATTACAGAACCTAAGCTTCCTGATGCGGGTTACCATCCCGTTTGACGGACGACCATTCTCGGCATATTTCGCGTTCTGTACCAAGGACAATCCGTTCCGCATCACCATCATGATGTTTGGCGGCGGTGGCTTCTTTGGTATCGAAATCACGCCTAAGGGTGTGCGGATGCTCGAAGCTGCCTTTGAGTTTGGCGGCAACTTCTCGTTTGACTGCGGCGTTGCTTCCGGTGGTGCCAGTGTCATGGCCGGGATTTACTACAAGCTGGAGATAAAGCAGGTTGATGGCAAGGACGTTGAGCAAAGCGAACTAACCGGTTACTTTAAACTCACCGGCAATCTGAGTGTACTCGGGCTGATCAGAGTATCGCTGCTATTCGAACTTAAGCTTACATGGCAAGGAAACGGGAAGGTATTTGGTACTGCAACAATCGAGGTTGAGATCGAAATCCTCTTCCTCAGCTTTAGCGTCGGCGTTACCGTGGAACGCCAGTTCAAGGGTGACGATGCTGACCCAACCTTTATTGACCAGTTCCCGGAACAACCTATGTGGCTGGAATATTGTAACGCATTTGCATAAGGAGTGATATCATGGCAACAACAACACAAGAACTACAGTTTACCGTAATCCCCTACGATGTTGATGTTCGTGACTCAGGAACATGGCTCCGCGCTGCAATCGTACTGACTCCGCGGCTTCAGGATGTTACATCGGCACCTACTACCTTAGCCAGTTATCCGGATTTTCTTGACTGGCCGGAATCATTAAAAAAACTGAGTTTTGAATTAGTTGTCAACGGGACTACTATACCCGGTAATGAGCTGACCGTGATTGACGAACAGCCCGACAGCGATGTCTGGAAAGCTGTATTCAATGAAAACACCGCTGTTAATCCCCATGGTGTGGGAGAGGTGTGGCCTAGCTACCAGATTATTAGTTTCTCCCCTCTGGAAGTTGACAGTGCCTTGCGTAGTACCTATACAAAACTTGTACAAACGTTTACAGACAAGACGCCTGTTTTTGAACCACCCAAAATTGCAAATGCTACTTTAAAGGTTAGTCAGACCAGCCAGCCACCCCTTATTGAGGCGCTGTCAGGTATTATACCAAGTATGGATCAGGAGCAACAATTCAGGAATGTTCTGAACCAATGGGAAAAAAGTGGCCAGGCAGCCACGCAGCGAGCCATGCGCAACGAGGGCAATACCGAGTCAAGACAAAAACGAGGTACGGGCCAGAAGGAACGGATCCCAATCCCACAGAAAGTTGAACAAATGATGTTCCCGGTACCGCTGGGCGAAGGAATCACACCGGATTCAAAAGCCGGCTCACTGCTCATGGCGGAACTGTATCATAAGGCTCGTATCTATCCAGTAGATACCGTCTCCGGGAAGAACAGAACGTACCGCGATCGGCGTCCGAAGATTAAAAAACCAACGTTCGACTTCCACCAGGTTGTTGGTGTGCTGCGTGAGTTTCCTGTAGTGATGCGACGCCTCGGCCTTACAATTCATGTTGAATTTAAAGCCCCTTCATCACTTGGTAATGTGGGTAAAATCTCGTGTAACGTACAATGGAAGGTTGCCGCAGCCATACCAACAACCACCATCTCCCCGTTTACGCGTTACATTTTCAATGACTCCGGTGATAAACAATTTTGGCAGTTCCTGCCCAAGCCCCTTGACGGGTCTGAAATCGTTGGTCCGCTCCTCTGCTTAAACAACCCCGAGCATTTTGCGGTTACTCAAATCGACCTCGACTCGTCAGCCTTGAAAATGCTTGGTTATATACGAAACATCTTGCACCGTTATTCCAAAACACGGGATACGCCAGATGCTTATTTGTCTGCCGAGCCCCCGGCAATTCGTGGTACGGGCTTGCAGCTCATTCGGAAGAACCGTGGACTAAAGCTTGCAAAATCCATTATTCGGAACAGCCAGCACTGGAATTCGCTGATTGCAAATAACACGCCGGTATTACATGCCGACGATGTGATGCGTGGCTATCGTATAGATATTTACGATGAAACCGCAGGGACATGGCAAAGCTTGATGCGTAGGAACGCAACCTATACCTTCCCGCTTGCCGATGAACCACTGCGATCGGCCGGTATCAGTGTTACCGACGAAGAGGGCGTGCTTACCTTTGGAGCATCCCGACCGCCAGGAAGTGAAGACGATCCGTCCCTGCAACAGCTGTATGCACACGAAGTGATTGCACAGTGGGAAGGCTGGTCGATTGTTGCACCGCCAATTGGACAGTTTATTGACAACGATGACCAGATTGCGCCCGGGAGCAATAAACAAAAGCCGCCGGCAGACTACGCCTACCAGGTTGAATCCGATATTTCAATCGTACCCAAATCCCTACCTCGATTACGGTACGGACGGAAGTACAGGATGCGCGCACGATTTACCGATATCGCAGGTAACAGTGCCAAACTTTCAGATATGAATCCCGCTGACTTTACCTGCGCTACCGATGCCGTACGGTACGTGCGCTGGGATCCGATTGGTTCGCCAACACTTGCACTGCGCAATCATCCCGTTGAGGGCGAGGATATCGAAACCATGGTAATTCGGAACTACAATGCAAGCGAGGATGATACACAGGTTGTTCAAACTACCGAAACCTGTGAACGCCATTTCTTCCCGCCGCTGGCGTCAGTTCAGACTGCGGAACGGCATGGTCTGTTCGATAAAAGTCCAACGGAAGAGATGGTTGGCAACAACACAATGTTCGACCTGATTCGTGGGAAGGAGAAGTCGTTGCCACAGCGGTGGTACACACGAAATGAGAACGGCAACCTGCAAGCCGAAGCTACTGACAACACTCCGCCATCGGATCCCAATAAAAAGAAAACTGCCATAGCGTACCCGCTGGTACAAGCCGGCAGTACGGAGGTCCCGTATCTCCCTGATCCAATTGCCCGGACTGTTACCCTTAGCAATGTGCCCGGCTTAAACACAGGTGATATTATCGAGATCAATACCGGAGGGGCTACTCAGGCTACCGTGGCGATCGGAACATCGGTTGTTACGATTGGCTTTGATACCTTTAGTCAGTGGCCTGCGCTTTCGTCCATTTTACTCCGACTTGCCGAGGGGAACAAGAAACCCGTGTGGGAGGCTTCATCAAAAACGCTGACCCTTTTCCTTCCTGCCGGCGAACAGGCATGGATACAGTTTAGCAGCGGCCTTGGCGACAAGGATTCTGAGGCTAAACACAATCTGGATTTGCATGGTCATAAACAAACATTGATAGATGCCGGTCTGCCGGCCGTTCAGGTACATAACGCTGGTCGTGGATTAAACTGGCTGATTTCGCCCGCACGTACTCTGCACCTTGTTCATGCTACTCAAAAGCCGCTTAAAAAACCAGAAATCGTCAAGCAAAGTCTAAAAAGACGTGTCTTCGGCGGTACCGACGCCACCATCAGCTTTAAACACATCAAGGTTGATGCCCGATCAACACAAAAGATAGATATGTTTACAGATTGGAAAATGTGGATCGATGACGTCACAAAACCCAAGCCGGAAGAAGTTCCGTTCAGTACCTATTTCTTTGACCAACATTGCGAAAAACGTACCGACGATGTGCTGACAACGGAGCGCACACAGGAATTTGGTGATACAAAATTCCGTCGGGTTACATTCTCACCGTTGGCAACAACCCGCTTTAAAGAGTATTTGCCAGTCTCCTTACGGTCAAACAAGGACAATCTTACTCGAAAGGGACCGGGTAAGGAAATGATCATACCCAGCACGAAGCGTCCGGATGGTGTTCACTTTCTTTATGCTGTTCCCTCGTTCCGCTGGGTTGAGTCCGAGAAGAAACTTGTAGGCAACGTCATAAAAAGTACACGTAAGGGCGGTGGAGTACGAGTGTACATGAACAGGCCGTGGTATAGTTCAGGCAATGGTGAACTGCTTGGTGTTGTGCTCTATAACAGCCAGCCGTTCAAGCCCTCAGCCGTCAATACCGAAACCGATAACGATGATAACAACAATTCTTATAAGGGAATTAAACTCGGTCTGAGTGAATCCGGCAGCACCGGCTATGCCGATAAAATGGCTGGTATTGCCTCGATACTTGCAACGGGGAAACTCGAAATTCCTGAGGAGTTGCATCCTTTCGTCACTCAATGGGGGCTTGACCCCATCTGGCTAAGTGAGCCCACCCCAAGCGATAACTCACCAAGAGTGCCAAATTTCCGCGATCCTGCCCTGGTACTGCCCAGTGTAAGTCTGGAAGAGGTCAACCCCAAGCAGCGCTTTACTGTGGTTGCGTTCGAGCCAAAGTTCGATGAAGACCGGAAACTGTGGTATTGCGATATCGATCTGGATCCGGGCGAATCTTACTATCCCTTTGTGAGGTTTGGTCTTGTTCGCGTACAGGAACATTCCCTAGCTGACGCTGCTACCGGTAAGGATGTTTACTGCTCCCGCGTTACGCAAAGTACGTTTTGCCAGTTAGCTCCTGACCGCGAGGCTATGGTGAGGATTGAAGATGATGGTAAGAATATCAGCATCCAGGTTACCGGCCATACCTACCGGACTAACTCTGTTGGACAATTGGGGAGTGAAATCGAGGTTGCCCTTGAACGACGTGACCCTGGTGCAGGAAGTACCGACCTCGGGTGGACGCGTGTAACACACCAACGGTTAGACAGAATTCATGCTGCCAATATCTGGGCTGGTATGATTGCATTAAAAGAACCTATTGGCAGCACCCAGTACCGCATGGTTATTACCGAGCTGGAATCATTCTTCTCCGATCCGGACGATCCGAGACGCCGCCAGACAAGTCTTGGTGACCCGAAGTCCGGCCAGGGTCCAATTACCTTAGAGGTTAGCAACCGCATCGTTTATGCAGATGTCCTGGAACTGTTCTAAACAGTTCCCTCCACTATATTAACTACCCGCAAAGCCCGTCACACAGTGTATAACGGGCTTTTGTATTTCCGACCATTTCCACGTCACTCACTATCTTTGCTCCCGTAGGTATTTTCTCACCATTACACATGACATCAAGCAGAACACACCACCAAGAGAAAACGCTAAACTGCGATAAGTGCGGCGGTATGCATGATTCTATCTTCTGTGCAATGGGCAAGTTGGATCTTGGAATCCTTGCCGAGAATAAAACTATGCTTCACTTTAAAAAGGGGCAGGTGATCTTTCATCAGAACACTCACCCCCAGGGGCTGTACTGCGTGCACTCGGGCAAGGTTGTTATTCACTCCTACAACGACAACGGACGTAATCAGATTTTACGACTGGCCAAATGCGGAAGTATCCTGGGCTACCGAGCCTTATTTACCAACGAGCGCTACCATGTTTCGGCCACCGCAATCGAGGACTCCACGGTATGCTATTTCCCTCAGTCGGCATACCAGGAACATATTATTTCGAATCATTCAGTGGCAATTGAAATTATCAAATTGCTGTCGGCTGACCTAAAAACAGCCGAGTTGAAAGCCATGAGCATGGTTCATAAACAGGTGCGCGAGCGGATCGCAGAAACCCTGATTGTATTGCGCGACTTTTTTGGAACCGAAGAAAATAACGTCACCTTAAACACCATCCTGTCCCGGGAAAACATTGCCGACATTGCCGGTGCAACTACCGAAACCACCATTCGGGTTCTCTCGGATTTCCAGAAGGCAGGGATTATAGAGCTAGCAGGGAAGAGTATCGGTATTCTTAACGTTAAAGAGTTGCTCAGGATTGCCAACCTTCCAGAGTAACAAAAAAAAAAGCGTTTGCCGTATTCCTCGAGTAAAACTCGTGAAACAACAGCAAACGCCACACACCAAAAGTACAGTTTAGAACTGCCGAATTAATTGTTTGTTGCCTTCTTCCCTGCTGAGTGCGCGCGCGACACCCGAATCTCACGCCGGTTCCAGTTCCAAATCACTTGCTGGTAACCGCGCCAGAGATAATCCAACGGATAAACCAGGAAGTGCATGAACCGCGTAAACGGGATAATGCCGATTAGGCAAAATGCCGATACAACGTGGATTTTTAGTGACAGTGAAGTAACCCCGGCAATACCCTCGATTTGTGGGTCGAAAACAAAAATCGATCGCAGATATGGCGTTAAAAACGCGGCAAACCACGAGGATCCCCACCTGTCGAAGTAGGCAACAAGAACACCGGTTACCAACTGAGTCAGGAGAATAATGTACACCACAATGTCCATGGGACTCGTTACCACATGTAACCTTCGTGTAGTAATTCTCCGATAGATTAGCAGCAACAATCCAATTAAAGATGCTAATCCGAATGAAAAAGCCGAAACTTCAAGAATGATTAACCGTACCGGATCACCATTCCATGCCAGGACGGTTTTGGGAATCAGGAACGCCGTGAGGTGTCCGAAGAATACTATCATCAGACCCCAGTGAAACGGCTGGCTTGCCCAAAACAGTTCACGTCCTTCTAAAAATTGCGACGATATAGACGATACGCTGAACCCTTTTCTGCGATAGCGATAGATAGACCCTATAAGGAAAACAGCCAACGATACGTATGGCAAAACTGCGAATAACAGGTAGTTTGTCATAGTTAATCAAGTTTATAATTAGTGGCTATGGTATGCACTTCGGCGTTAATGCTGTTCTTTCCAAAAAACGCTTTGTGATGCTGACTTGTTAAAATCTCTTCATTACTGAGCGGAGCCGGAGCTTCGGCAAAATCTTCCCTAAGCACACAAAGCAGCGACTCGAACACATTCCGGTACACGTTGCCCTGATTAAGCTCTTCCTGAATGATTGCATTGTGAAGTTTGCGCATCACCCGTATCTTTAGCTCAACTCTTGCCTGCGCAAACTCACCAATCATTTTTTCAACAGCAGGAATCACGATTTGTCCGGTTAGCTCATTCAAAAACACCTGGTTATGATGCTTGGTCAGTAAAACAAGTACGTTGCTGATATTGTCCGGCAAGTCGGTGCCACAGTCATTGTTAATCATAAGCTGCTCGTTCTGCATGTGTAGCAGAAAAGCACCCCGCTTGTAATCCTCACCAAATATCACGTACCCAAGGTCAAGATAACAGACCGGTTGAACATCGAACGTTTTAGTGTAGAGTTCTTCCCAGGCATCAGAATCATGTTCACGGATATAATCAACAAAGGGGCTTAGCATCTGCGCCGCTTCCGGATAGACGTCCTGCAACACCTTGCTTGTTGACTCTACAAGCTCCCTGTAGTTATCCTGAGGATATCGCAGTAGATCAGCAAACAGATAATATAATTCTGTATTTTTCATCATTACAGTCCTCGTGCAGGACGTTCCTTGAAGCCAAATCCCGTGTTGCCTTTCACATCGGCAGTGCTCTCGAGCATTTCGATGGATTCTTCGCGGTGAGCCGGCGGAATTACAAAGCGCTCGTCAAACGTAGCCAGCGATGTTAAACGATAGATAGCATCGGCGGTTTCGGCATCAATACCGGTTTCCTGCATGGCTGTTGTGATTTCAGCCGATTCCAGATCGCCCACGGTTACACCTCTGCGGTGCAGCCGTACAGCCATCAGCCGTTTCATCACTTCGAAAACAGTGTCGGTATTACCGGCTGAGAATAGCGAGGCAAGGTATTGCATCGGCAAGCGGTTCTTGTCAACACCGTTCCACAGCGATTTACTGGTGGAGTCATAGACACCTTCGTTTACGGTAGCCATGGTTGGCAGAAGGGCGGGTACATAGAACAGATTGGGAAGCGTCCGAAACTCCGGGTGCAGTGGCAGTGCCAGGTTCCAGACCTTCACGAATTTATATACTGGTGACTTCTGGGCTGCTTCAATTGTTGAATCGGCAATACCGTTTAATCTGGCTTGTTCAATGACTTCAGGGTCGAATGGGTCAAGATAGATGTCAAGCTGTGCATCCACCAACTGGTCGTCGGGTGCTGATGCAGCACTTTGAATCTTATCAGCATCGTACAGCATCACACCCAGATACCTGATCCGGCCAACACATGAATGGAAACATGCAGGGGCCTGACCCGACTCAAGGCGGGGATAGCACAGTACGCACTTTTCAGATTTACCGGTGTGCCAGTTATAGTAACTTTTTTTATACGGACATGCCGTAACGCACATCCGCCATGCACGACAACGTTCCTGGTTGATAAGAACTACACCGTCCTCACCGCGTTTGTAGATTGCGCCGGACGGACAGGATGCCACGCACGCCGGATTTAAGCAGTGATTACAGATTCTGGGCAGATAGTGGAACGTCATCCGCTCCAGCTGGAACATAGCCTCCTGCTCAGCAGGTGTTAATTGCTGCAGATTAACGTCCTGACGTGCATAATCGGGTGAACCGCCAAGGTCGTCATCCCAGTTCGGACCCGACTGAACATCGATATGGTCACCGGTAACCAGCGAAACCGGCCGTGCTGTAGGCTGGTCATCGCCTTCGGGAGCATCAAACAGGTCTTGATACTTATAGGTCCATGGTTCATAATAGTCTTCCAGCACCGGCAGGTGGGGGTTATGGAAGATATTTTTAAGCCCCTTAAATTTCCCTGCCCCTTTCAGCGAAACAGAGTCGCCATTCTTCTCCCAACCACCTTTATAAATTTCCTGATCTTCCCATTTTGTCGGGTAGCCGGTACCTGGTTTGGTTTCAACGTTATTCCACCACATGTATTCTGCACCCTTACGGTCAGTCCAGATATTCTTACATGCAATAGAGCATGTGTGGCACCCGATACATTTGTCCAGGTGAAAAACCATTGCGATTTGCGAGCGAACATCCATAGTATAATCTCTGGTATAATTAAAATTCTACTCTATCCATTTTGCGAACTAAGACGTGTGTGTCGCGGTTGGCTCCAACCGGACCCCAGTAGTTAAAGTGGTACGAGAACTGACCGTAGCCACCAGTCATCAGGTTTGGCTTCAGGTGAACACGGGTGAAGCTGTTGTGTCCGCCTGCCCTGCGATTACCGCGCATCTGAGATTTGGGGACTGTGTATGTCCGTTCGGGTGAGTGATATACGATGCAGACTCCCTTTGGTATCCGGGCGCTTACGCAGGCACGCGTACAATACACGCCGTGGTCATTGTACACTTCTACCCAGTCGTTGTCCTTGACTCCAATGGCTTCGGCATCTTCTTCGCTCATCCAGCAGGGTTCAATGCCGCGCGATAAGGTAAGCATGCGCAGTGTATCACCGTAGGTTGAGTGGATATGCCACTTGCCGTGGGGTGTGAGCACGTTCAGCATTCGTGCCTTCCCATCGTTCACAGTTTTGCGGATATCGCCATACACCTGTGGTGTCGGCGATGGTTTATACGTAGTGAAGTGTTCGCCGAAGGCAATGTACCCTTCGTGATCCATGTAGGTGTGCTGCCGGCCTGTAATTGTACGCCACGGCACCAGGCGCTCAACATTGTACGAATAGGCGCAGTAGGCTCGACCGTCATTCATCAGACCTGACCACAGCGGCGAGGTATTATACCGGCGTGGCTGGGCTTGCAAGTCCTTATAGTCAATGCGTACGTCCTTACTTCCCTCTCCGAGATCGGCAAGAACAACACCGGTTTTCTTCTCCATGTTCTTGTAGGCACGGTCATTAAGCTTTCCGTTGGTCAGGGTAGACAAGGTAAGGACGGCGTTAACCGCTTCCACGTCTTCCTTCACCGATGGGTACTCAACACCATTTACTTTCTGCACGTGACGTTTGTCATGCAGCATTTCGTTGTACACATCATCAGCCATAAACGAAACACCGTGTGCGCCCAACGCATTCGTTTTGATATTCGGCCCTAACGATATGTACTTATTGTAAATCTGCGTATAATCCCGTTCTACAAATACCAGCTTGTGCATGGTTTGTCCCGGTATCGGTTCGCACTCACCCTTACCCCAGTCGCGAATCGACGGTTGGGTAATTTCATCTGCCGAGTCGTGTGACAGTGCAGCATTGATGACGTCCTTCACCGGCTTGGGCAGGTAGGCCGGGGCAAGCTCGCTCACCTTCTTGGCAAGGGCCTGGAAAATCTGCCAGTCGGTTTTTGATTCCCAGACCGGAGCAACGGCTGCCGACAGCGGGTGAATGAACGAGTGCATGTCTGTAGAATTCAGGTCGGCCTTCTCGTACCAAGATGCCGTAGGCAGAACAATATCCGAGTACAGTGCCGAGGTGTCCATCCGGAAGTTAATGTCAACCACCAGATCCATTTTACCCTTAGGAGCCTCGCGCCAGATGATTTCATGTACGTGGGGCTTGGCAACTTCGTCGGCAATCTTGTTGTTGTGAGTTCCAAGATAGTGGTCCAGCATGTATTCATGCCCCTTGGCGCTGGACATTAGAGCATTACCACGCCAGATAAACCAGTTGCGCGGGAAATTAATTTCATTATCAGGGTCGGCTACTGAGTATTGTAACTCTTTTGATTTTAATTTTTCAACAATGTATGTCCGGATCTCGTCATCAGTTTTTGCACCGGAAGCCACAGCATCGTTTACAACATCCAGGTTGCTCTTGTTATACTGCGGGTAGAAGGGCATCCAGCCGTTTCGTACCGACATTACCGTCCAGTCCGCAGAGTGCATACTTGAGTATTTGTTATCCTTCGGAACGCTGTTATAGTCCATCTGGTTATTGTCATATCTCCACTGGTCGGAGTTGATATAGTGCCAGATAGGGGCTTGCTGCAGTCGGTTCCCGGCAATCCAGTCCTTTGCAGCCATAATGGTTCCCCATGAATCCACCGGTGCAAGTTTTTCCTGACCAACGTAGTGGTTCATACCGCCACCATTAACACCGTTGCAGCCCGTAAGCAGTTGCGTCATAATTGCTGCGCGGTACATCAGGTTGCCATGGAACCAGTGGTTAATTGCGGCACCGACAATCACCATGCACTTGCCCTTGGTAACCTCGGCTGTTCCGCCCCACTCGCGGGCGAACTTTATCACGGTATCCCGACCGACGCCGGTAAAGATTTCCTGCCATGCCGGCGTATAGGCGTGCTTTTCGTCGTTGTACGAAGCCGGGTAATCACCTGCAAGCCCCCTGCCAACGCCGTAATGTCCCATCGTTACATCATAAATCGTTGCAACCGGAATTTTCCCATTCAACGTTTCGATGAATTTAACCGGGACGCCACGCAGTGCCGTTTTATCAAGCCCGTACTCAATGAACTCAACCTGATACACATCATCGCTATGATCCAGTAATGACAGGGTTGGTTCGTACGGTGTATTATCAACAAAGTCTTCAAATTTCAGATTCCAGTTTCCGGCTTTTTCCTTAGCCCACCGGCTTCCCATCGTACCTTTCGGGCATACCAGGTTGCCGGACTTTGCGTCGATATTTAACAGTTGCCAGTCACCGTTTTCCACGCCTGCATACTTGGCAATGCCATTGGCACGCACCAGGCGTCCGGCTCTGTAGTGATTACCGTGTTTTTCCAGTTCAACCAGGAATGGTAAATCCGTATATCGTTTGATATAATCCATGAAATACGGAACTTGTTTGTCAACGTGATATTCTTTCAGGATCACGTGGGTTACAGCCATCCAGAACGCACCGTCGGAACCGGCATGACACGGGATCCATTGGTCAGCGTGTTTGGCAACCATGCTGAAGTCGGGTGACATCACCACGGTTTTTGTTCCGTTATGCTTGGATTCGGAGAAAAAGTGGATGTCGGGGGTCCGCGTCATTCCAAGGTTGGCACCCATCGACACGCAGAACTTTGAATTGTACCAGTCTGCGCTTTCGCACACGTCGGTTTGCTCACCCCATACTTCGGGGAATGCATTGGGAAGGTCACAGTACCAATCGTAGAAGCTAAGGTTTACGCCCCCCATCAACTGCAGGTAGCGGGCGCCGGCTGCATAGCTCAGCATGGACATGGCAGGAATCGGTGAAAAACCGATAATCCTGTCGGGACCGTACTTCTTTACAGTATAAATGTTGGCAGCGGCAATCAGTTCAAGTACTTCATCCCACTTGGCACGCCTGAACCCGCCCTTACCGCGAGCCCACTGATAGCGCCGGCGTTTTTCGGGATCGTTCTGCAGGTTTTCCCATGCTTTCACCGGATCGCCGTTGGCTAATTTCTTTTCAACATTGAACAGCTCCATCAGAGCACCGCGGATCAGCGGATACTTTACTCGAATCGGACTGTACAGATACCATGAATACGAAATACCACGCTGGCATCCGCGGGGTTCGTACGGTGGCAACGTGTTTTCGAGCAACGGATAGTCCAATGCCTGTGTTTCCCAGACCACAATACCATCTTTCACGTGAATATTCCACGAACAGCCCCCGGTACAGTTCACACCGTGGGTGCTGCGAATAACTTTATCGTACTGCCATCTGTTACGGTAAAACTCTTCCCATTTACGGGTCTTGGGCGAAACAATATCTTCTATCCAGCTCATAATGCCTCACATTATCAGATTTAGGTTATTCTATATGGATTTAATTTGTCGGTTAAAGATGTCGGCCTTTACTGAGAATCGCTTTCTTTTAAACCAAATCACGAGTATCAACAAAAACACACAGCACACACCGATTCCACCACCCATGAGCAGAGGATTAAACGATGCAGCTTGCTGTTTTGCGCTTTGATCGCTGACCGTACGGAGGAATGCAATCAGATCAGCAATTTCCTGTTCAGTAAGCGGATGATCTGTATAGGTCTGGGCCATCGCCGGGAACGGCGGGGCACCTAAAATCCCTTTCAGTCCGGCGTCACCTCCCATGCGCTTGTACACTTCGGTAAGATCCTTAGCAAGAAGACCACCGGGGTGGACGTTTGCATAGTTAACGTTGTGGCATGACATACAGGATGCGCCGCCATTAGCAAACCGATGCGAGCCCTCGAATAGCATCCGTCCGCGCTGAATCTGCTCCGGCGTAGCGTCATCGGATGCGTTGGCCACCGGGGCTCCGCCACCTTCGGCTGCTTCACCGCCCTTACTGCCAATGTAGGCGTAAATCGCAGTAATGTCGGCATCCGGTAGGTGCGACTGGTCAGGCATGATAAGCTCGCCAAATTCAGCAAAAATCGCCTTTGCATCGGCGTCACCGCTCGCAATCAGCGTCTGCGAACTCTTTGTCCACTTCATCAGCCATTCCGGAGAACGCAGCGATGTGACGCCCTGCAGATCCGGGCCCACCAAACGTCCACCACCCACCGTATGGCAGGCACTGCAGTTGGTTTCGAAAAGCTCCTGACCGTTTTGAGCCATTAAAGGCACAGACAAGAACAGCAGCAGGCTGGCGATGATGGAACCGTGGTGTAAAACGCTATGCCGATTCATGCTGCGGTCTCCTTACGATGGTTATATCCTACACACATAGTCACGTGGAATTAGTGTTGTACTACTCGTTTTATCCGTGTACAAAGTTGGAGCTCAGGAATATCCTTTTATATGATGCACCTTATGGAATTTCATGATACAAATCATGTTTTTCAGGTAGTCATTTACCGTTTTGACAGGCATTCAAACCCGGACATCAAATCCGGTGGATACGGACCGGGCTCATGCTCACAACACGCTTCCATACGCAAATCAAACGGCTTCTAAACATGATTTACATCATGAAATTAATTGATATCAACCGTTAATATTGAGGAATCAACTGCTGATAGCGAGTTTTTTGTTTCGCCTGTTCAATGAGTATTTCCGGAGCTCCCCATCCGTGTTCCCGGACCTACGTCACGCACACAGTAGCGAAGATGTTTTCTGGAGACACACACCAATGAATCAACCGTCATCAGGTCTTGCCACACGCACACTCAGCGTTACCACACTGGCATTTACAATCTGCTTTGCCGTGTGGATGATAAACGGTGTCCTTGTTACGTTTCTTGTCAATAATGGTATTTACAAATGGAGCCCTGTCCAGGTTGGCTGGCTGCTGGGTGTGCCGGTTCTTGTGGGGTCGGTACTTCGTTTGCCGGTAGGTATCCTTACCGATAAACTGGGCGGACGCTGGGTAATGGGCTCTCTGTTGATGTTATGCGCAGTTCCGGTGTACCTGCTCTCGTATGCCGATGACTATACATCGTTTCTTGCTTTGAGTTTTTGTTTTGGTATTGCAGGCAGCACATTTGCTTCGGGCGTGGCCTACGTCTCACTGTTCTTCCCAAAGAATAAACAAGGCACTGCCCTTGGCATCTTTGGCGCCGGCAACATGGGTGCCGCACTCACCACCCTGTTCGGACCAACACTGCTGGAATACGTTACCGATCACGGTGCCAATCTTGCAGCATGGCGTTCCATGCCGCGTTTATATGCAGCTCTACTGGCTGCTACGGGTATTGTGTTCTTCCTGCTGACAAAGAATGCCAGGCCTACAGCGGTGAAGTCAATGCGCGATCGGTTACTGCCTCTTCGTGAAGCACGCGTATGGCGCTTTGGCCTGTATTATTTTGTGGTGTTCGGAAGCTTCGTGGCTTTGTCGCAGTGGCTTATTCCGTACTATGTTAATGTGTATTCCATGCCTATTGTGATGGCCGGCTTTATGACAACTGCCTTTAATCTTCCATCGGGTGTTATTCGGGCAGTTGGAGGCGTGCTTGCGGACAAAATCGGAGCTCGCATGCTCCTGTATGTAGTGTTCGGCGTATGCATCGTTTGCCTGTTCCTGCTTTTCTTCCCGCGAATGGAAATTAATGCTCCGGGACAAGGAATTATGGCAACACGTGCCGGCACGGTAACCGCTGTTTCGGATAATGAGATTCAGATTGGTGATACCAGGTACGCAATCCAGCATAAGGGAGATACCGACAAGAATATTAAAATCCGCTTTGGTATCCACCACGATACCGAAGGCTTCCTGATACTTCCTACTGCATCTACATGGCAGACGCCACTGGTAAAAGCGGGCGACACGGTCACGAAAGGACAACTCATTGCAAAGGGTAATACGCAAATTTACTTTCAGGCAAATGTGTGGATATTTACTGCCCTGGTCTTTATTATCGGCTTGATGATGGGACTGGGCAGCGCCGCCGTGTTTAAGCATATTCCAACCTATTATCCCAACGATATTGGTTCCGTTGGTGGCATCGTGGGTGTGTTAGGGGGCTTGGGCGGATTTATCGATCCTATTGTGTTTGGCTATCTGCTCAGTGCCACCGGCGTATGGACCACAAGTTGGATGATGCTTGCCGGCCTGTCTATCATCAGCATTGCACTGATGCATTTTGCCATCTCACGCAGTAAGGTTGGCGTTTACACGGTACCCGATGAAGCAATTAAACAAATTAAATCGTAAGGGGGGGGCCGACGCCGCTCAGATTACCGTGCCGTGGTACATCCATTCCATGGAGATACCACCACTGTTGTCAGTTCTGAGGAATGTACGTACGCCATGACGCCGAACCAACCGTCCACATCCCAACCCGCTACGCTTACTGCACGCCTCTCCGATGCCGTCCGGAGTTTGTCACCCTCATACTTTGGCCTGGTCATGGCCACCGGGATTGTCTCGTCGGCATTGCATCTTACCGGTATGCATACGCTTAGCCTTGTCCTGTTCTGGGTGAACCTTCTGGCGTATGGCGTCCTGTGGACGCTCACGATTATCAGAGTTGCTATGTTCCCGAGGGAGTTTTTAAACGACGTAAAGGGACACCAGACAGGTCCGGGGTTCTTTACAACAATTGCAGGTACCTGCATTGTTGGTACCCAGTTTATTCTTCTCAATCAGGATTATGCTACAGCCTCTGTTCTTTGGGTATTGGGAATTGTTCTGTGGGTTGGGATGACCTATGTAGTGTTTACAACGCTCACCATAAAGGAAGAGAAACCATCGCTGGACGAAGGAATTTCCGGAGCCTGGTTGCTTGCTGTTGTCTCAACGCAGTCAGTAGCCGTGCTTACCACCCTCATTGCCACACGTCTGGATCAGCCCCTTAAACTTGAAGCAAACTTCTTTGCGCTCTCTATGTGGCTGTGGGGCGGCATGCTGTACATCTGGATGATTTCACTGATTTTTTACCGCTACACGTTTTTTAAATTCTTTGCCTCCGATCTTGCTCCTCCCTACTGGATAAACATGGGCGCCATGGCCATATCCACCGTGGCCGGTTCGCTACTCATTCTTAACGTAGATCATGCACCATTCTTACATTCACTGCTCCCATTCTTAAAAGGATTTACTGTTTTTTACTGGGCTACCGGCACGTGGTGGATACCAATGCTGTTTATCCTTGCCGTTTGGAGAAGCGTGTACAAGAAACTGCCATTTACATACGATCCCCTGTACTGGGGCGCCGTGTTCCCCCTTGGGATGTACACGGTTGCTACCTACCAGATGGACAGAGCGTTGAATCTGTACTTCCTGCAGTGGCTTCCAAACTATTTCGTGTTTATTGCTGCTGCGGTTTGGATTGCCACATTCTCCGGAATGGTGCGCAGGATTGCCCAAACTCTTTTTGGTACGGGCCATCGGCATTAGCGTATTGAATACGTATGCGGTGGGATCCTTAGGATCGAGCGTATCGCTTTTGAGGTTTGAGGTCCTGTTAAAAACGTAATGCCGTAATTTGCACCTTATGACAATGCTAGATCTAAAAAACCTCGCCAAAACGGATCCCGTTAAACGTAATGTTGAAAAGGGGCTTGAACAAGTTGAGCATACGCCAATGGAACCACCGTCAGCCTACGATTCACTTGCAACGGTCAACGTTCCGGCAGATCAGCTCCATGATGTCCTGAAAGTGTTTGTTGATGAACACAAGAAGGCAACAGAAATCATTGAACAGTTCGAGCAGGCCCTGCTACAGTACAAAACCAACGGGTATAAGCTGGATCCTAAAATCAATGAGTACTTTAAACAGTTCTTTGATTTCTTTGATAACTTCCTGTTGCCTCATAACTCCAAGGAAGAAAAGGCGTTGTTCCCAACACTCAATGAGCGGCTTGTGGAAGCAGGCGAGCACAGCAGTACCGACAGTAAGTTTACCGCCATCGACGTCATGGAAGATGACCACGTGAAGTTTATTCAGCTTGGCGCCCTTACGTTTAACCTGCTGGGTCTGGCAACGCGCATCCAGGACTTTAATGCCAGAATCTTTGTGCTGGATACGGCTTACGAGAACGGACGCGAACTGATAGAACTGCTGCGCCTGCACATCTTCCGCGAAGACTACACCCTTTTTCCGCTGGCACAGAAATACCTAAAGGACGACGATTTTAAATTAATTGAAGAAAAAATGGCTCGGTTTTAAATGAGCATGAAAACCGGTACACTGGTCGACAGATTTGGTCGGGTACATAACTACCTGCGAATCTCTCTCACCGAACGATGCAACTTTCGGTGTGTGTACTGCATGCCTGAAGAAGGCATCCCACTGCGCCCACGTTCTGAGTTCATGACGCGTCACGAGGTGTACAGCCTTGCCGAAACATTTGTCCGCCTTGGAATCACCAAGATTCGCCTGACCGGCGGTGAGCCACTGGTACGCAACGATGCTGATGAAATCATCACCCGGCTTGCCACACTCCCGGTAGAACTGGCCATTACCACCAACGGCGTACTGGTAGATAAGTTCCTTGATACGTTTATCGCTGCCGGCCTTCGGTCAGTAAACATCAGTCTGGACTCTCTGAACGAAGAGAAGTTTTCGATGCTCACGAGGCGCAATCATTTCCGGACGGTTATGGATAACATACGTCTGCTGCTCGAGCACGACTTCCATGTTAAGCTTAACGCCGTTGTGATGAGAGACTTTAATGATTCCGAGCTTATTGACTTCATCGAATTCACCAAGGACCGGAACGTCCATTTCAGGTTTATTGAGTTTATGCCCTTTGCCGGAAATAATTGGGACCTTGAAAAGGGGCTCTCGTATCATGAAATAATACACCTGGCCCAGCAGCAGTACGGTAGCCGCGTGATCCGTCTGAACGACTCGTCCAACGATACTGCAAAGAATTATCAGATAGAGGGTTATACCGGCACGTTTGCCGTTATCTCGTCAGTTACCAGCCCCTTCTGCGATACGTGCAACCGGCTGCGCCTAACGGCTGATGGCAAGCTTAAGAACTGTCTGTTCTCCAATACCGAGGTTGACTTGCTCACCCCCCTTCGTAATGGCGAAAACATTGAACACTTTATTCATGCATCGGTACGCGAAAAGCATGCGGCACGCGGAGGTATGGATACGTTGCGCGACTTTGAGCAGCAAGCCTCTGTTAACGGTAATCGCGCCATGGTTGCAATCGGAGGCTAAGAAAAATGATGGATTCTAAACTTACTGAGCAATTACAGACTGTCGATCTGGTGGATGCCGAGATGGTTGAAAGCGCTTTCCGGTTCTGGTTTTCCAACCATGACCATATCCGCTCGCCGTTCCCCGAGTATATCCATGACGAACTGAAACAACAGTCGGTTAAAAAACTAATTGCGTGGTGTTCTGCAATCTCCGATAGGGCCAGACAGGAGATTACCGACGAGATTCTGGCAGAGAAATTCGAGGAACTGCTGTTTGAACAAGCATTAGGCATGGTGCAAACAGATGATGAACGCCTAACCATACTCTACCCGTTTATGCCACGACTTGGTGATGTGTTGCAATCGTCACAGTCTGAATCAGATAACACTCAAAGCACAGTAATTCATCGCGAACACATTAAAAAAAACGATGCCGGTTATCTTCGGATCCGACTGTGCAATTCAATTACCAGTCAGGAATGGGAAACCGAATTTGAGTTGCCTGAATAACGCCCTACCTGCCCACGCATTCAGGCACAATACCCTCGGTTTTCTGTCATCATTTTGATTGCTGCTCATCCGCTACCATGATCTCTGTTCCCGAAGCCAAGCACCGTATTCTGAACTCTGTTGCCCACCTGAATGCAGCTCATCGTCCACTTGCTTCGGCACTGGGCTGCACAGCCGCAGGTAACATCGTTGCGCCGATTCATTTACCGCCGTTCAGACAGTCCGCGATGGACGGCTACGCCATATCCCCTTCGGAGCCGCGTCAAACCTCGTTCACGGTTACTGCCGAAATTCCGGCGGGCAGCGTGCTCCGGAAACCACTCCATCCGGGTGAGGCTGCACGGATATTCACAGGTGCATGCGTGCCCGACCAGGCCAGTGCCGTCATAAAACAGGAATCGGTGACGGTTGCACCTGGCAACCACATCACTATCAATGAAGATTATAAAACAGATGAGAATATTCGTGCTGTTGGTTCACAGATTCGTCAGGGTGAAACAGCTATTCCAGCCGGAACAGTTCTCACTCCTGCAGGAATAGGTCTGTGTGCGGCACTTGGCCTGACCGGTATCGCCGTGTATCCTAAGCCGCGAATAGCCATCATCGTAACGGGCTCTGAACTGCGTCAGCCGGGCACCCCGCTTGATTACGGAACCGTGTACGAATCGAACTCCTTTGCACTTACTGCTGTTCTGGCGTCGGTCGGGATTACCGATATCACGGTGAGCTCAGTGTCCGATGATAAACTACACATAACACAGGCCATCCAAAATGCACTGGGTATCTCTGATATCGTACTTGTTACCGGTGGCGTGTCGGTTGGCGATTATGATTTTGTTGGACCTGCAATGGCGGATATCGGCGTTGAGACCATTTTCTACAAGGTAAGGCAGAAGCCGGGCAAGCCTTTATTCTATGGACGCCACAATACGACTGCTGTTTTTGGATTACCCGGTAATCCTGCAGCGGTCTTAAGCTGTTTTTACGAATACGTGTATCCTGCAATTCAGTTAATGCAGGGCCGACAGGAGCCATTTCTCCCGTCAGTCCGGTTGCCAATTGCACAGTCGTATCGGAAAAGCAACTCACTCGCTCTCTTCCTTAAGGGAAGAGCCGGGAACGGCAGTGTTAAACCGTTGGGCGGACAGGAGTCATACATCCTGAAATCGTTTGCCGAGGGCAACTGCCTGATCTACTTACCCGAGGCAGTTGAAACTATTGCCGCCGGTGATCCTGTAGAAGTACACATGTTGCCCGGCGTTTACTAACCATGAGCAGCATCATTGATTTTCGACCAATTTTCGTGAATGGTAGCGCAGGACAAACACATGCCTGAAATTGACATCTCGTTGTTGTTTATTCCGCTTCTTTTTACTGTAGCGTTTTTGTATGCATCGGTAGGTCACGGTGGGGCGAGCGGTTACCTTGCACTGATGGCACTGTTCAGCTTTCAGCCCTACACCATGCGTCCGTCCGCCCTGATACTAAATATATTTGTTTCGCTGATTGCCTTTTATCAGTACTGGAAGGGCGGACATTTTAAACCCAGGCTGTTTTTCCCATTTATCATCACCTCGATACCGGCATCATTTCTTGGCGCGTACATTTCCATAGATGCCATGGTGTACAAAAAGATTCTGGGCATCCTTCTGATCTTCCCGATCCTCAGGCTGCTGGGTGCGTTTGGGAAGGAACATGACAAGCAGACCGATGTCAACCTTCCGCTGGCATTGCTGGCCGGTGCCATTATCGGCCTTTTTTCCGGCATGATCGGTATTGGAGGCGGTATTATCCTCAGTCCGATCATTCTGTTAATGCACTGGGGCAACATGAAGGAAACCGCTGCAGTCTCGGCACTGTTCATAGCGGTGAACTCAGTGTCAGGCTTAATCGGACTCTACATTAACGGTCTGACAATTACGCCTGATATTTACCTGTGGATAGCCATTGCCATCGCCGGCGGTACGGCAGGCTCGTACCTGGCGCGGACGCGATTTAACAACAGAATTCTTAAAACTCTCCTTGCTGTTGTTCTTCTTATGGCAAGTATCAAGCTGATGTTAACCTAACCATGAACCCTCTGCCATTGGTTACCGGTGTGGTGCTTGCCGGCGGGGCGAGTTCCAGAATGGGCACCAGCAAAGCCCGTGTGCTATTAAACGGGAAGCCCATGATCGGCTATGTTACCGATGTTCTCTCGGCTGTTACTGACACGATCATGGTGATTTCCAATTCGGACGATTTGGCCGATCTGCCGTATCCCGTGTACCCCGACGTGTTCCGCGGCTGCGGTCCGCTGGGCGGTATTCACTCAGCCCTGACTCACACCACCACGGAAATCAACGTCGTTGTAAGTTGCGACATGCCGTTTGTAACATCGCACATCATTCGGGTACTGCTTGATGCTCAAGCGTCTGCAATGGTCACGGTACCTGTTCACAATGGGAATACCGAACCCCTGTGCGGAGTTTATTCCCGGCGTGCAGCAACAACTATTGAAAAACTTTTGCAACGGCAGCAGTGGAAGATGATGGATGCACTAAAGATTCTTACCACAACCTACGTAGATGTTTCTTCGATGGGTATTGCCGACCACTGCTTCACCAACATCAATACCCCCGGTGAATTGCAGAAGTATGATCGTCCGTCAACACATTTTCAGGGAGAAGACTGATTATGCATATTCGTTTTTTTGGACAGGTGGCTGACCTCACCGGCGTAACCGATTTAACGGTTGACCATGTCCCCAATACCGAAAAACTGCTGGAGAACATCCTGAAACAGTTTCCGGTGCTTGAACACTGTACCTTCAAGCTTGCCGTTAACCGGCAGATTATCGATCGTGAGTGCAACCTTACGCCTACCTGCGAAGTTGCTTTTCTTCCACCCTTTGCCGGAGGCTGATTGCTCACTGCTGAGGAATACATACGGTACGGCCGACAGCTGTTGCTGCCCGAACTGGGTGTGAGCGGACAGGAGAATCTCCACAACTCCCGCGTGCTGGTTATCGGCGCCGGTGGGCTTGGATGTCCGGCAATGCTGTATCTGAATGCCGCGGGTGTTGGTACAATCGGCATTGTTGATTTTGATGTTGTCGATATAACCAATCTGCACCGTCAGGTACTGTACAACACGTCGCACGTTGGCATGGCCAAAGCCCGGGTTGCAGCAGACCTCATGACTCAACAGAACCCTTCCACCACCATCAATATTCACGACTGCAAGCTAACAACCGATAATGCCATTGATATTGTTTCGGGCTACGACGTTGTTGTTGACGGTACCGATAATTTTTCCACCCGGTACATGATTAACGATGTCTGCGCAATCCTTGGCATTCCCCTGGTTTACGGCTCAATCCATCGCTTTCAAGGATCGGTTTCTGTTTTCCATCATGGAACCCCTGCCGGCAGTGTTGATGCCGGATACCGACGACTCTTTCCCAAGCCCCCTGACAGCGGAAGTCTGCTTAGCTGCTCAGAGATTGGCGTTCTGGGTGTACTCCCCGGAATCGTTGGGACGCTGCAAGCATGCGAAGCCATTAAAATCATAACCGGTTTTGGTTCCGTTCTCAGCAATACGGTGCTGATGATTAACACCCGCACCATGGAGTTCGACACACTTCTGTTGCCTGCAGACAGCATGCCGCAGCCGGCTCAGCCACAAACTGCTGACGACTTCAGGAGAACCAATTACGAAGAATTTTGCGGTAACCAAACCATTGCCCCCAACATACGCTCTATTACCGCAAACGAGTTGAGTGAATGGCTTCTAAAAGACGATACCATCTGCTTCCTGGATGTACGCGAGCCTTTCGAGTTACCAAACCCTGAACAGCTTACCGGTATCAAAATTCCACTTGACGATGTTGCCGGACGGGCCGACACCCTGCCTCGGTCACAGCCGCTGGTTGTGTACTGTCAGAAAGGAATTCGCAGTAAGATTGCAATTCGCATACTGCAAACCAACCACGGTTTTACAAATCTTTATAATCTTGAAGGAGGCGTAGCCGCTTGGATGCAGGCTACGGAAGCACAATGAGCAGTTCACGTAAATCTAACGTTTTTGTGGAAGGGGCTATCACTCCGGAGTTTGTTGCCGACTCTATCCGGGCCCACAGCCGTAAAACACATATCGGTGCACATGATATCTTTTTAGGACAGGTTCGTGCCGATGTGATTGATGACAAAACCGTGCAGGGTATCGAATATTCGGCATACACCCCAATGGCAGAAGAAGCCTTTCACTCGATCCGTGAGGATGCATTTCACACCTTTAACCTGAGCTGTCTGCACATTCACCACAGCGTGGGATTTGTCCCCACAGGCGGCATCAGCCTGTTTGTATTTGTTTCGGCACCACACCGGACCGATGTTTTTAAAGCCACACAGTGGATTGTGGAAGCAATAAAGAAACTCGTTCCTATCTGGGGGAAGGAAGTTCTCAGTGATGGAACGTATTACTGGAAATCAAACAATCCGGAAACAGAAGTATGACAGATATTACGGCAAAGGTACACACGCTCCGTGAGGCAGTTGCTGGCGCGGTAGTCACCGTTGGCGATTCAAAAACCATACAGGCAATTGAGCAAAACACCGTCCCTAAAGGGAACGTGTTCGAAATGGCAAAAGCCGCTGCGCTCCTTGCCGTTAAACAAACATGTCACCTCATCCCTGACTGTCACCCTATCCCGATTGAATATGCCAAGCTGGATTTTACGGTGAACGGATTGGACATTTGCATTACGATCACAGTTAAAACAATTTATAAAACCGGTGTTGAGGTCGAAGCCATGCATGGAGCCTCGGTAGCAGCTCTTACCATGTACGACATGCTGAAGCCGATTGACAAGAACATTGAAATCCGCTCCATCAAACTTCAGGAGAAAAGCGGAGGCAAGACCGATTTCAGGAAGGACTCTGCTGACGGATTGCGGGTAGCCGTTGTGGTTTGTTCAGACAGCATCGCCAGGGGTGACAAGGAGGATTCTGCCGGTAAGGCCATCATCTCTAAACTTAGCAGCCTTGATATTGCCGTTGAAGAATACACGATCATCCCGGATGAACCCGACGTGATCCGCGGCACCGTCAGCAGTCTTGCAAAAACCATGAACATGGTTATTCTTACCGGCGGCACCGGCTTGTCACCCCGCGACTCAACACCCGAAGCTATAAAACCGTTGTTTGACACGGAAATCCCCGGAATCATGGAAGCAGCCCGCGCATACGGTCAGCAGCGTACACCGTTCTCGATGCTCTCCCGTGGCGTTGCAGGCATCATCGGTACTACCCTGGTGCTGGCCCTGCCAGGTTCCACCAAAGGCGCATCAGAATCGGTTGACGCCCTCTTCCCTTACATTCTTCATAGCTTTAGGGTAATGCGTGGCAGACGGCACGACTAAAGCTGAGGTCCACTTACTGAACATATCACTTCCTCTTGCAATTTTGCAGCATACGTGGCAGACAGATCACCCATAAAGAAAAACCTTCGGTTCTACCGGCTCGTTGTAGCGGCAGTGGTTTTACTGTACGTGTGGATTCAGTACGAAGTGAGCTCCGGTAACTGGAGCTACTCCAACGGACAGCCCCGCATTTATGGTCAGCGCATTAACGGTAAGGACGAAGGAGTGTGGACCTGGTACTACCAGAATGGAACCAAACAGATGGAAGGCACCTTTGTGGGCGGCAGGCGAAACGGACGCTGGACGATCTGGGATTCCTCCGGAAACAGGTTAAGCGAAACTACCTATCATAACGACAAACTGGAAGGTAGCTTTACCAGGTGGTACCCACAAGGCCAGATAGAAAGTAAAGGAATTTATAAGAATGATATTTTGCAATCTATTACCAGATATTCGCCTGATGGGAAAGAATTGCCGGACAACGTATCTGTAAACCGTAGTTCCGGCACCCCGTGAATACTCCTCAGTAAACAATCCGTTTATGAATAGCTCGAAACCAAAGCCCCCTACAAACCCCCAAATATCAGCACAACACACTTACTAACTAAAATGAACAGTTTTTATTATACCGTAATACCCTCATGCGCAAACTGTTAACCGCCCTGTATTGTTCATCACTATGCATCTGGCTTGGCACCTCCGTTGCCCGCATGGTTGTTGGCTACGACGTGTTTGTCCCCGGCACTGTTACCCTGAAGAGCTGGTACACGCCTGACCGGATGTATCACGCCGAATGGCTGTATGCACAACTTGGCGGATGGACGGGCTGGAGCTTTGGCATTATGGCCGTAGCAGGACTTACCCTGAGTGCGACAAATTTCCGGAAGTGGAAACAGCACGGATGGCTCCTGATGACCCTGATTTTTATCGTACTGTTACTTCCGGCACAAACCTTTCAGATACTGGCGGATGTGCGTCTGTGGGATTTGTTTAATGACCAGGCCGGAACTGCCAACATCACAAACATTACTCCCGTATTTTTGGAACGTCTTACCGGTGTTGAGCACAGCATGGTAAGCGGACTTAGCATCCTTATGGGACTGACATTAGCCATAACTCTTGCAACTCAACCATTAACCAGTTACAACCCATCGGCAGAACATATTGAAAGCAGATAAATTACTTGAAGAACTCATTCAGCTTGCTACCACCATGAACTATACCGTTCGGCGAGAGAGCGGAACCTTTCGTGGAGGAGCCTGCATTGTTAAGGAAGACCGACTGATTCTGATCAATCGCAGCATGCCACACGAGGCATCGTGTGTGATCCTTGCGCGGACACTGGCCCGACTTGGCGCAAGCGATACGTACGCAAAACCTGCTGTCCGCGATATTCTGGAACGCGAACGCCTCTGGGTTGAACAGCATCCCGAAGTAACCTTTGGTGTTGCATGAGCAAGTTTGCCCAGATTGCATTGATCGGACGTCCGAATGCCGGCAAGAGTACACTCATGAATGCCATCATCGGTGAACACCTAAGCATTGTAACGGCAAAGCCGCAAACCACGCGAAGGACGGTGCTGGGGATTCATACCGATAACGATACGCAGTTGGTATTCATCGACACACCCGGCATCCTGCGTCCACAATACCAGCTACAGTCATCCATGATGCAGTACGTCCGCGAAAGCCTTGCCGCATGCCACATCCTGTGTGTTATTGTTGACGTTGTAAAAGCCGTGGAGCACGGTACGGTGCTGGACCCGATGACGCAGAAACTGTTAAAGCCCGTCGCTGCCGATGGGCACGTTCCAATTGTCCTGGTTCTCAATAAAATGGATGCCCTCCCACAGTCAAAGCAGGCTCTCCCGTTAATCGAACAGGCACGGGAAAGCGGCCTGTTTACCAGGAGTGTAGCGGTTTCGGCTTTACAGGGTCGGGAAGTTAGTGCTCTTGTGGAGATTCTTCAGGGAATGGCACCCGAAGGGGACTTTCAGTACGCGCCCGACGAGCTTAGCACCATGCCGCAACGCTTCTTTGCTGCCGAATTCATCAGGGAAGCAATCTTTACGCACTTCCGCGAAGAAATTCCATATTCAACCGACGTACAAGTAATCAGGTTTGACGAAACCGACCCCAACAGGTGGCTGATCAGTGCCGACATTACCGTGGAACGTGAATCCCAGAAAGGCATTTTGATTGGGAAAGGGGGCTTGGCATTAAAAACCATCGGTTCCGAAGCCCGCGAATCAATCGAGAAGTTCCTTGACCGTCACGTACACCTTGAGCTCTTCGTTAAGGTTCGCACAGACTGGCGCAACAACCGTACGCAGCTCTCAAATCTTGGCTATTAATCTCACCACCCATCAATTGGGTAATTTTGTGGCTTATGCGCTGCCATTTTCATTTTAACGCACCTGCGGTTTTTATCATCGGGGCTGTTGCCTTGCTTGCCGGCTGTGCCTCGCAACAAACTACGCAGCAACACAGAACCGTTGACGAGATTTACCGTGAAGCTTATACGTTGTTTACCAATGGCGACTACGTAGAGGCGCTGGCTGAATTCGATATCATCAGACTGCAGTACCCGGCCAGCAGCCATGCCGATGATGCACAGTATTACATCGGTGAAATCAACTATGAACGCGGTGACTACGTTATGGCAGCCTACAACTACAACGTTGTGCGCCGCTCCTTTCCGTCGAGTAACCATGCCAAACCATCTGCATTTAAGGTTGGTCTATGCTACGAGGAGCTTAGCCTGCCTGCCGATCGTGATCAGGAATACACCCGCAAGGCTATTCAGGCATTTAATGAATTCCAACAGCTCTATCCAACGGATTCGTTATCCTTCAGTGCGCTTGAACACATACGCAGCCTCCGCGATAAGCTTGCTGAACGATACATGCTCATTGCGGAGCACTATGTTAAAACTGAAAGCCGGCGGGCTGCCATTACCTACTACTCCGCCGTGACAGAAGAATATCCCGATTCGAAGTATTACGAACAGGCACTCGTGCTAACAATTCAGCTTCAGTCAGACCTTGCAAAAACCGATGAGTGCAGAGCCTCGATTGCTCAGTACCGGAACACTGTTCAAAACCCAACCATGGAACATATCGTTAACGAAATTGAGAAAGAACTGCCATGACTCCTCGTCCGGCACAACGAAGCGAAATCATCATGACCGAACTGGTGCTGCCTAACGACACCAACCAGTTAGGAAATCTGCTGGGCGGACGGTTGCTGCACTGGATTGACGTCTCGGCAGCTCTTTCCGCTCAAAAGCATAGCGGGTTTGTTTGCGTTACCGCCTCGGTTGACGAAGTATCGTTTTTAGAACCTATCAAGCTGGGACACGTGGTATATATCCGCGCCATCGTTACCCGTGCCTTCCGCACCTCGATGGAAGTTGAGGTGATGGTGGAGCGCGAAGACCCGCTGCATGATTCCCGCGCCCATACCGCTGTTGCCTATCTCACCTTTGTTTGCATAGACCAGTACGGCAAACCCATCCCTGCACCACCGGTACTGCCCGAAACCCCCGAACAGCACCGGCGTTATCTTGAAGCCGAACAACGCCGCGACGCACGTTTGCAAGCCCGGCGCAGCAAACAGGATACAAACTGCTCGTGATCCGGATTACGTCAGCCCTGGTTATGATGATTACCGCAACAGCGATATCACTTGGTTTTGCTGAAGGCAGTGAGGGTGTTGTACTCAGGTTTATCAGGGCATACGGACAAGACAACGAGCGATTCCCACCGGTTATCCTGCTCTCTCCCAAGTCAGGTTCGCACATGCCGGGCTGGGAATATGCTACGGTAGAGTTTGACATCCAAAGCTCCACCATCCCCAACACCTACGTTAAACTTGTACACTGTAATGCGGATTGGACGGAAGACTCGAACGGCTTTCTCAACGATGCCATGAACAGGTCCAGTCTTGCCGACTGGTCAGTTGCCCCGCTGCGAAGTACCTACTACTCATACCGTGGTACGGTTACCATACCCAACCCACAGCTTCAGCTACGGTTTGCCGGGAACTGGAAGGTTGTTGTGTATGATATGGATTCCGACGTACCCCTGGGCGAAACCAGGATTTTTGTTGTTGACCCGCAGGCACAGGCCGAAATAAACTTCATGACTGATTTTTACGAGCCTTCGCACAAGGTCAGCTCCATTGCTCTTACCCTTGAAGCCGTTGTGCGTGCAGACCATTCCCAGGTGATTGACCCCAACGTCCATACCACCGTGTTCTATCGGAATCACCGGTGGTACGAACCGTTTATTTGTTCAACAAAACGCTTCGATACTAAATATCCATACCATGTTGCAACACATGTTGTAGGTGTATTCCCGGGCGGAAAAGCCTTTCGCATTGGCCCACTGCCGGCCGAGAATGAACACCGGATCCTTGACCTGACCAACCTGGCCCAGTATCCGTCCACCGGTCAGCCTGTGCGGATGCCGCTGAGCGACCTTCCGCGCAACGGCATGTTTATTGAACGAAGCAATGACGGTGCCCTGGTAACGACAACGGTAAGCCAGTCAGACGATGAGTACGTTCCCGTAGAAATCCTTCTGGATCCCAGCCCGGGGCCGCCCAGCACCAGCGATGTATTTCTTGCAGGCTCGTTCAACAACTGGAAGCCCGATAAAAACTGGCAGATGTACTATGACGAGCAGTTTAATCTGTACAGGCTCCGCCAGTGGTTCCGGCGTGGCGTTCACGACTACCTGTATGCCACCGGAACACTGAATATCGACACCGATGAGGTAACTAACTGTAGTTTTGAAGAGTTTGAAGGAAACACTGCATCAAACAGCAACTCATTCGTTGCTTTTACGTACGCCAGAATGATGGATTACGGCGGCTACGATGCCATAATCGCAGTTACATCGTCCAACATTTACCAGAACCGATAACACGTGGTAAAAAGATCCGACAATATCCGACCCGAAAAGCTTACCGATGATGCGGATGCCGCGCTGCGTCCGCCAACGTTTAACGAATTCACCGGTCAGCCCAAAATCGTTGAGAACCTCCAGGTGTTTATTTCCGCCGCCCGAATGCGCAACGAGCCCCTGGACCACGTTCTCCTTACCGGTCCGCCCGGTCTTGGCAAAACCACGCTCTCGCACATTATTGCCCGCGAGATGAACGCTAAAATCGTCCTTACCAGCGGACCCGTTCTGGAAAAAGCAGGTGACCTTGCAGGTATCCTTACCGGCATGAGCGAGGGTGACGTGTTGTTTATTGACGAGATTCACCGCCTTACTGCCGTGATCGAAGAATACCTGTACTCGGCGATGGAAGACTACCGTTTGGACATTATGATTGACTCGGGTCCTGCCGCCCGCTCAGTACAACTTTCACTGCCGCGCTTCACCCTTGTTGGTGCAACCACACGGCAGGGTCTGCTTTCAGCCCCCTTACGATCACGCTTCGGCATTGCCAACAGACTGGACTATTACAGCACAACAGATCTTGCCCACGTCATCACCCGCTCCGCCGCAATCCTTGGGATACACATCGACGGAGAGGGGGCTTTGGAAATCGCGAGACGGTCACGGGGTACTCCGCGTATCGCCAACAGGCTGCTGCGCCGGACTCGTGACTTTGCCGAAGTAAAAGGCACCGGCATTGTTGACAAGAAGATTGCACTCACTGCACTTCGGGCCCTTGATGTAGATGAGTTTGGTCTGGATGAGATTGACGCCCGGATCATGCTAACCATACTTGAGAAGTTTGGCGGGGGTCCGGTGGGTATTACAACGATTGCCGTGAGCATCGGCGAAGATGCGGGCACCCTTGAAGAAGTGTACGAGCCGTACCTTATTCAGCAGGGGTTCCTGCAACGCACACCTCGTGGACGTGTTGCTACCGCCCTTGCCTACCGTCACTTCTCGGTTACTCCACCCGAGGCTTCCTCGCAAGGTTCCATGTTTAGCGAAGGAGATTCATGAAACTGCTATATCGTTCAATGGCTTTATTACTTGCCTTTTTTATTACCGCTTCCACGCTGGCCGCTAATGAAAACCCGGTGCGGCTTAGCTCATTGCTACAGAACTCCACCAGAGTGGTGCTATCGTGTAAGAATGTTGTTGCGAGTATGGCATGGTGGACGCGGCTTGGCTTTACGCCAACGGCTGACGGTATGAAGCGCCCCGACAGCGCCATCACCCTGACCGACAATCAGATTCTGCTTACACTGGTGAAAGACTCACAACCCTCACCGGTACTGATGTTTGGCGTTTCCAATATCCGGACTGTAAAGGACTCACTGGACTCACTGCGGGTTCCGCTTAAATTCGATGTGGAGGGACCCACCCTTGGCGAAATCCGGCTGCAGTCACCTGCAGGTATTTTCCTTGCCATCCGTCCGTCTGCCCAGGAACCTATCATACCAGTTACCGGCGATTCCAATTCCGTCTGTGGAAGGCTCACAGAATTCTCGGTATCAACACCCTCACTGCAGCAGGAACTTAAGTTCTGGGACAAGCTTAGCTTCACGCCCGTCCGGTCATCAATGCAGCCATATCCGTTTTCCTTGGTTTCTGACGGACACTTTACCATTGGCATCCATGAAAGCCGCGACATACCTTCCGTTGCACTCACGTTTTTTGCTGCCGACATGGCCGACAGAATTGAGCGATTAAAGAAACAGGGCATTACATGTTCGGAAGAGTTAAAGTCAGACGCCGGCATAACTGAACATGCCTTCCTAACCTCGCCCGATGGCCAGTTTGTCCTACTCTTTACCGGCAATCAATAAACTTTTTTACCGCACGTACCTTGATTATCACTCACATGAGTAAAACAATTACGCCCCGAAACGAAGACTACTCACAATGGTATATCGACATTGTCCGTAAAGCCGGCCTTGCCGACTATTCAGCAGTAAAAGGCTGCATGGTTATCAAGCCCCTTGGCTTTGGGATTTGGGAAAACATGCGCGACCAGCTTGACCGGATGTTTAAAGAAACCGGTCACGTGAATGCATACTTCCCGCTCTTCATCCCAAAGAGCTTCCTCAGTAAAGAAGCTGCCCACGTAGAAGGATTTGCCAAGGAGTGTGCCGTTGTAACCCACTACCGCTTAAAGAATGCCGATGACGGAAGCGGTGTAGTTGTGGACCCGGATGCTAAACTTGAAGAAGAACTTATCGTTCGTCCCACAAGCGAAACGATAATCTGGAACACCTACAAAGACTGGATACAGAGCTATCGCGACCTGCCGCTGCTCATCAATCAATGGGCAAACGTTGTGCGCTGGGAGATGCGGACACGTTTATTTCTGCGGACTGCTGAATTTCTGTGGCAGGAAGGTCACACAGCCCACGAAACCCGCGAAGAGGCTATTCAGGAAGCTGAACAAATGCTCGACGTATATGCGAAATTCGCTGAAGAGTATATGGCAATGCCAGTGGTGCGTGGACGCAAAACAGCGAATGAACGGTTCGCCGGTGCTGAAGACACGTATTGCATTGAAGCTCTTATGCAGGACGGCTGGGCGCTTCAGGCCGGTACCAGCCACTTCCTTGGACAGAACTTTGCCAAGGCGTTCGACGTACAGTTCAGCACCCGCAACAACACATTAGAATACGTATGGGCAACCTCATGGGGCGTCAGCACGCGCCTGATGGGCGCACTGGTCATGGTCCACAGCGACGACCAGGGCCTCGTAATCCCGCCGCGCCTAGCGCCTACGCAAGTCGTTATTGTCCCCATACCAAAGCCCCTTCCCGAACTCACCGAAAAAGCCAACCAGATAGCCGCCGAACTACGCAGCCAGGGTATTCGTATAAAAATTGACGATGATGAGCAGAACCGGCCCGGCTTCAAGTTTGCGGAATACGAAAAGGTCGGCGTTCCCGTCCGCCTAGGCTTAGGTGCCCGGGACCTTGCCAACGGCACCATCGAAGTAGCGCGGCGCGACACCGGCGAAAAGTCAAACGTCCCGATAGACACCCTTGGCACCCACATACCCGCCCTTTTGGAGGAGATCCAGAGCAACCTGTACAACCGTGCATTAGAGTACCGTGAAAGTCACACCACCATCGTAAACACCTGGGACGAATTCACCCACGTACTCGAAACCAAGGGCGGCTTCATCAGCGCGCACTGGGACGGCACCACCGAAACCGAACTCAAGATCAAGGAACTAACAAAAGCAACCATCCGCTGCATCCCTCTGGACGGGGATACCAAGCCGGGCACCTGCATCCTTACCGGCAAGCCAAGTGAGCGTCGGGTATTATTCGCCAGAGCGTATTAGTGGGAAGGGGGCTTGGGAATCGCAGCGGCACATTTAGTGAAGCCGACCAGTTCACAACCGGGAACGTACTGTTGCGCAACTGTCAATCCTCTTCCCTGATCGTCTTCAACTAACCTTGTGACGTCAAATGGCACACTTAATGCAGCACTCCCTTGTATTAGCCCCTTAAAAGACTGGACAGAAATCACGAACCAGATTTGTACCAGTTAACTTAGGGAACCATGTCAAGAACAAAGCGAACATTTACACCGGAAGACCGGCTGAGTCTTCTGCAGGAAGCGGAGCGGGAGGGATATTTGGCTACCTGTCGCAAGTACAATTTATCCCCATCTTTATTGGCAAAGTGGAAGCAACGGTATCTATGCAAGGGTGTCGCAGGGCTGAACCCCTCGTATAGGCGGATAGATCCGGCCGTACGAGCGTTAGAAGAAGAGAATGAGCGATTGAAACGTATCATCGCCCGACAAGCATTAGAGCTTGAGGTCAAAGGAGAGTTGCTAAAAAAAACACCTATCCAACCAAGGAGAAAGTGATGATCGTCCAGCATTACTCCGATCGAGCCGCCGTTACGGTTCTTTCGCAGTGGCTAGGATTGCCACGGAGTACGTTATACTATACGCCTCGCCCGGGAAAACGTGGTAAAAAACCCAGCACACATACGCTGTATCACGGCTCGATGGTCCCTAATGAAGAGGTTGTTGACAAGATAAAGGAACTTATCAGTGGTCCGTACAATGCTTATGGGTACCAATCTGTTCATGATGATTTACGCCAATTAGGGTGATTAATCACAAGAAGACGTATCGCCTCATGGATGAGCAGAAACTTCTTCTTGGGAAAGTTATCCGTAGCCGTGGGAAACGCACGTGGGTGCAGTATAGGCAGATATCGGCTCATCAGCCGATGGAGTACTTATGTCTTGATATTAAGTATGTCTGGGTACACGGAGAAGGTCGGTGGTATTACCTACTCTCGATCATGGATGTGTTCAGCCGCAAGATTATCCAGTGGATCTTCCAGAGGAGTGTCCGCAAGCATGACGTGATCGTGATGTTTCGCAGGTTGCATACACAGTACAACCTCAAGGGAGTACTCATCAGAAATGATAACGGCTCCCAGTTTCTGGCCAATCAGGTGAGAAGCTATCTCGCTGAACTTGAAGCCAAGCAGGAATTTACCCATGTGGCTACACCCGAAGAAAATGCCTACATCGAAGCATTCCACAGCATTCTTCAACGGGAGCTGGTTGAACGATTTGAGTTTAGCAGCTTCTACGAAGCTAACCAGCATCTTCAACACTACATGCAGTGGTATAACTATGAGCGCAAACACAGAAAACTCGGCCCAATAACTCCACAGCAGAAATGGGAAACTGGTCTGCTCACTACGTCCACTCCGGAGTTCGCTCATGTGTCGGAACGAGCCAGGCTCGGTTCGAAGGAGTTCACAGAACATCAAACACAATTTCAGTTGTCAGGCATCACCGACCCAACAACTGATGCTGTTACTCGCCGCTGCTCAAACAAGAAGGAGAATAATCGGCACGTACTACATATCTTTGACAACAATTCTGTCTAATCTATTGGGGGTTGATACAAAAGGCTCGCTATATTTCAGAAGCTACTTTCAAAAGGTTGCGTTGCACCGAAATTTTTGAAGGAGACTGTTTAGTTTCACGTTTGCCTGACCCAGTTGGAAGAGCTTGTATATTGCCTGATACAGGCGAAAAAATGATTACAGCGGTTGACTGCACAATTATTCGATTTGACAACAAGCAAATTATACCAAATTGGTTTTTATACTATTCGCTTTCCAATGAATATCAAAACGAAATTCAAAAACAGGTAACGGGTGCGACAAGACAAAGGATTAGTAGAAAGAATTTGGGATTAGTTTCTGTGCCAGTTGCTCCTCTCCCCGAACAACAACGCATTGTTTCCATTTTAGACAAGGTTTTTTCGGTTATTGAGCGCAGTCGAAATAATGCCGAACAAAACCTCAAAAACGCCAAAAAACTTTTTGAAAGCTATTTGCAGGGGGTGTTTGAAAAAAAGGGTGATGGTTGGGAAGAACAACTTTTGGAAGATTGTTTCAAAATGAAAAGTGGAGATAATTTAACTGCAAAAAATATGTCCGAAGGGGAATATCCCGTGTTCGGTGGAAATGGAATTGCAGGTTATCACAATGAATTTAATTTATCGGGCAGTAATGTAATTATCGGTAGAGTTGGTGCATTGTGTGGAAATGTAAGACACATTACTGAAAACATTTGGTTGACTGATAATGCTTTTAAAGTAGTTGATTTCAAATTTGATTTTGACCATTCATTTTTGACATACTTACTCAATCATAAAGATTTGAGAAGTTATGCAAGACAGGCAGCACAGCCAGTTATTTCAAATTCATCATTGAAAGATGTTGTTTTAATTTTCCCAAAATCAAAAAAAGAACAACAAACCATCGTCCGTCAATTAGATGCCCTACGAGCAGAAACACAAAAATTGGAAGCGGTATATCAAAAGAAAATGGATGATTTGGTAGAAATGAAAAAATCCATCTTGCAAAAAGCATTTGCGGGGGAATTGAAAACTGAAAAAGCGGCAATGATATGAACCAAAAAATATCCATACGATTTTTTGAAGACCGTGAAGTGCGTGCCGTTTGGGATGACGAAAATGCCAAATGGTGGTTTTCCGTATTGGATATTGTAGCCGTGCTTACCGACCAAAACGACTACACCAAAACTCGCAACTACTGGAAATACCTAAAAGCAAAATTAAAAAAAGAAAACAGTCAAGTGGTTAGTGTCACTACCCAGTTGAAATTGCTTGCACCTGATGGCAAAAGGCGTTTAGCCGATATGCTCGACTATAATGGGATTATTGCCCTTGGCAAAACATTTCCGGGAACAAAAGCCAACCGCTTTATTGAATGGTTTACCTACAGTGATGAAACTATTGACGGGAAAAGTAAAACCAAAGCGTATGCCTTATTCGATAGTTCTTTTATCAACAGTATAGAAGTAGGCACAACTAAAGGCTTGCAGCAAATTCACGGGTATTTATTTGGCGGTTTGTATGACTTTGCAGGGCAAATAAGGCAGAAAAATATTTCAAAAGGTGGTTTTCAATTTGCCGTTTCACGCTTTCTTGGGGAAACATTAAAACAAGTAGATGAAATGCCTGAAAACACATTTGATGAAATTGTAGCCAAATATGTAGAGATGAATGTAGCCCATCCTTTTATGGAAGGCAATGGCAGAAGCACCCGAATTTGGTTGGATTTGATATTTAAAAAACGCCTAAAAAAGTGTGTGAATTGGAGCAAAATAGGGAAAACTGAATATATGAATGCAATGGTAAAAAGTCCTGTAAACAGTAGTGCTTTGAAAAAACTACTCAAAAACGCCTTAACTACCGAAATAGATAGCAGAGAAATGTTTATGAAAGGAATTGATTATTCTTATTACTACGAAGAAAATTAAAAGAAATGAACGAAGCAGAAACAAGAGCGGAACTTATTGACCCAAAGCTAAAGGCTTGTGGTTGGGGCGTGGTGGAAGGCTCTAAAGTCCTTCGTGAATACCACATTACGCAAGGGAAAATACAAACAGGCGGTGGGCGTGGTGAGTAGGGTGGATTTATCGGTCCAGTCACAGGTTATAAAAATGTGTTAGGCTGCATGGTTGTTGAATGCAGTGATTGGGGGTCGATAATTGTGCCTGCTGTGAGGTCGCTCGTTGTTGTACATGTGCAGCCACATGTTTGAGATCGTTTGCCCCTCGGCTAGTGACATGAAGATTTCTGCATTTAGCACCTCACGTCGGTAGGTTCCGACGAAGCTCTCTGCAAAGCCGTTCTGCCATGGCTTCCCGGGCTGAATGTATGCCAGCGTAACTTTGCGCCGTTGAGCCCATTGCTGCACCACATACGCAATGAATTGTCCTCCGTTGTCGGAACGAATGTACTTCGGCATTCCATACCGAGCTACCTGCTCGTCAAGAACAGCCTCAACATCAGCGCCTTTGAATGACCGCCGCACGGTTATGCTGAGGCCATACGACGTGGCTTCGTCCTTGATCAGCAGTGCCATCATCTTCCGACCGGTCATCAAACGATCCTCAGCAAAGTCCATGCACCATACCTCGTGTGGCTGTATCGCCGTCGGATTGATCCGTACGCTGCGCCGGATCTTGCGTGAACGCTTACGCCACTGAGCCGCATGGCCACTTTGCCGGTAAACGCGGTGAACAGTGCACTCTGAGTAGTCATGCCCCTGCTCCCGCATCCAGCCGAACACCAATCGCTTGCCCCAGGCCGGGTGTTTCGCCACAACGTCATTGATGATCTTCTGTACTGGAGCATCCTTGGCTGGCTGGCGAGGCTTATACGTTACCATTGAACGTGAAACACCCATTAGAACACACGCGCGGCGTTGATCCAGGCCTCGTCGACTGGCGTACTCCACTGCCTGAAGTTTCTGTGGGACGCCTACCATTTTTTTGCCGCAATCTCTTTCATCACTTCGATCTCAAGATCACGCTCGGCGACCAGCTTCTTCAGCCGGGCGTTCTCCTGCGTGATCCGCTTGAGCTCGGAGACCTGGCTCGGCTCCATGCTCCCGTACTTCTTGCGCCATATGTAGATCGTGTGTGACGACACCTTGTACTTCTTCGATGTCGTTGATACGCCATGGGCGTGTGATGCGCGAACGATGCTAACGATCTGCTCCTCGCTATAATGGCTCTTCCTCATCAGTCCTCCTTTGAGAATTCCGTCTCAACTTAGGACTGGTCCGATTTTTTCACACCACTCCAGAACAATGCCCATATCTCAATAGAACTATCCTTTCACATTGTTTAACAATGTTTTGATAATCAGCTTCATTGCAATAATTGTTGCTGATATAAACTTCGTTTCCGTTGTCCCAAAAGAAGTCTGCAATGTCGTAAAGACATTCATCAGCTTCTTGTTCTTTATTTTCGATTACTAAATATTTCATTTTCAAATCATTCATTCCATAATCAAATCAATTACTTCCTCTGGGTCGCTATTATTGTTCAACCATATTTCTTTAATGGTTGTTGCTTTTTCAATCAAAATCCCTTTCTCTTTTAGTTTGGCAGATGCCTTATCGTAATTGATGTCCAAGGCTCTGAAAGCATCGCCAACAGGAGCTTTTACAATTCTTTCCATCATTTGTAAATCAACGGGCGGATACATCCTTTCAGATACAATAAGTATTGCAGAAACAGTCACTACCCCGAATAAAGCAGGTAAAAAGACACCTTTTTTGAAATGGATTTTAAGGGCTTTCCAATTGAGAATAATGTGAAAAATGGCGCACACAACAAAGAACAAACCGAGTATTTCGTGAACTACTTCTGTATAGCCGTCGAACAAATGGAAGAACATCAGCAGGCCCGAAATGGCGACCACAAGGAACACCAATGATATAAATGGGGTAACATATTTTCTATTCGGTTTCATAATCAAATAATTTAATTAGTTGAAGTTTGATAATCTGTTTTCGAGATTAGTCAGCCATTTTACCCGCTTTTCGTGGCTTACTCTTTTTACTGATGTAAAACTTATCCAACTGACATTTTTATACCCCATTGTTTTAAATACACTCCGTATCATCACTTTGCGGATTAAGTTTCCAATCAACAGTGAATACATTATTGCGGGTTTGTTCATTGTAGTGATAACGGTTACGCTTTTCAAATTCTTTAATAGGGGCAACAGACCAAAACCTCTCGGATGATGGTCATATGCCAACCCCGGTGATAAAACTCTATCGATAAAACCTTTGGTTGTTGCGGGCATTATGTCCCACCAAATAGGGAAAATAAAAATCAGATGGTCTGCTTTTTTCAGCCGTTCGTGATATTCCATAACTTGTGGGTCAACAGCACGGTGTTCTACAAATGCTTTAAGGTCAGCGGCAGACATTGCGGGATTGAAGCTGTCTCTGTCAAGATGTATCAAGTCCACTTCGTGTTTTGCTTTTTGAAGTCCTTTGGTTACTGCGTCTAAAAGAGCGTTGCAGTAGCTTCCTTCGTAAGGATGATTGAATACAATTACTGTTCTCATTTTTTTACTGTTTAATACAGCACAAAATTGAGAAGTTAGCGAGGAGTCGTACGATAACAATTGTTAATAAATACTATCGCCTATTTCTAATCCTGCTAAGCGAAACAGAGGTAATGCCGAGATAAGAAGCAATATAATGTTGTGGTACACGCTGAACGATATGCGGGAATTGTTCAATCAATTCTTCGTATCGTTTTTGAGGATTGTTTTTAAGGTAGGAAAAAGCAAGTTGCTGTGTTTGGAAAAGCCGTCTGAATAAATGTTCTTCAAAGTCCTTTTTTAATTCCGGAGAATTTTCAATTACCTGTTGAAAATCCTTTTGGGAAATAGTCTGTAATATGCAGGACTCTATACTTTCGATACTGTAAAGACTCGGTTGTTTGGTTCTGAAACTTTCTATGGAAGAAACGCTGTCGCCCTCAAAGAAGAATTGTGTAGTGGTTTCTTTCCCGTCATTATTTACCCAAGTACGCAAACAGTCTTTTTCGATGAAGAACATCGTTCTTGAAATCTTACCCTCTTCCAGCAATATTGTCTTGGCAGGAATTTCCTGTCGTTTAAAATATTGGCTGAATTTGTTCCATTTGCTTTTCATTTTTTAGTCGTCTGTTTGTTTTATGCACGGTCGTCATAGGGTTGCCACCAACGGTTTCGGGCTTTGCGTTCGGGCGGGTTTCGGAGCACAAAACTGTCAATACACCACAAAAGTTGATGCGAGGTAGAATGTTCAATTAACCACGTCACCCGCCATTGAGCCAAACGCCTGTTACCACCAGTTATTCTTTCGTTTCGCATCTGTTTTCAATTACGTTTAGGAGTCTGTCTTGAAAGTCTATTAGGATTATATCGCCCCAAAATTTACCATAAAAATTGATTGTTGAAGTCAACTGATAACTTGAAGAAAGTGTCAATTTTACTTGTCCGTTTTTTAGTTCGGTAAGTTCGTATGTTGCGTCAACAAAATTGAAATAGTTTCCATTCAAAACGTGTTGGTCGAATACTTTTTGTCTAACCGTTGAAGGGTCAATTTTTATGTCGAAGGAAGCCTTCTTGTTCTCTTCGTATTCCGTTATTGTTTCAATGAACATTAAACCACCTTCAAAATTTCCTATTCTTTGTCCACCAATTTCTTTCTTGTCGACAGTTGCACTTATTGGTCGGGGAATTCCGATTGAATTGAAAAATCCTGAATTGTATTCTTTCAGGTCAATTGTCTGAACTTCTACAATATTATTCCAAATTTTTTCTGGTGTTGCGTCTATAATAACTTCACTTTTTACATTGTAAATGTCAGAAGGGCTTTTTATGTATTCTTCGATTGGTGCAAAGAGAAAAGGTAGTAAAACCAATGTCAGAAGTTTCCCTTTACTTTTTTGTCTGTTAATCTGAACAATTCTATAAATCAACGCTCCAATTGTTCCTAAAATAAAAAATGGTGCTGCAAGAACCAATAAGCAAATGAAGTCTTCAATACCAAATAAGAACATTGTCAAAAAGAAAGTCAAGACTGTCAGCCAAGGAATAAAAATAATGTTCTTGTAAGATTTGAGTTTGTCATTGTCAGCAAACATTAAGGGAATAATACCCAAGATTGTCGGAATGATAAATAAATATGTTACCGAAGCCAAAGTTGCTTTTTGTCCGAATACCAACCTTGTCACAAGTCCGTATGCGATACCAAGTGCAATCCCGATAATTAGTAGTCCGTATTTTTGTTTTAGTCGTGTCATTCTATAATTGGTGGTAACGTTCCGCAGCTACCCGAAGGTGGCGATTTCGGAGCACTTCACTGTCAACCAAGCAGAAACTTTGATTGGAACACAAAGCTTGATTTAACCACTGAACCGCCACTTTTGGGTAGCTGCTGTTACCGGCAGTTTATTTTTTTCTCCATGTGGTTCCACGACCTTGTGTTCCGGGTGTTTGCTCTATTAGTCCTTTGTCTCTGAGTGCGTAAAATATTTGTTTCATAGCGTTTTCTGATCCAACATTTGCCAATCCACGAGCTGTCCTGTTGTTAATGGTTGCATTTGTATTCAGGTAGGTCATGATAACTTCTTCAGGTGAGGCCAATGATTCGTGCTTTATTAAAACCATTACTGAGTTTTCTCTCTCGATAATTTCTGGTTCCTTTAGTTTCATTTTTTTCATAGCATCGAAAGCTGTATTGAGACCTTCGCCAACGTCCTGATTTGGTGGGTTCGGAAATTTATTAATCAATCTAACCAAAGACCCATTACGCGCAAACTGCTCTTTTAAAATGTTACCTGTAGTAACGTGTCCAGGCAATTTGCCAGGACTTTCAATTTCCACCCTATTGTCGAATATCCGTATATGTATGTCAGAGGCTAAACTATAGTCACGATGCAGCACAGCATTAGTAATGATCTCGTGCAATGTTTCGTTTGGATAGTGCATTGTTGTCTCTTCACCATCAGCTGAATAAATCTTTATTGCTTGAATTATTTCAGTAACTTTTGAAACCGCTTCATAAATTTGTTTATATGCACATCCCTCAATTGAAATCGGTGTAAATGCTAATGTTTCTCGTGTTCCCTCTGCATCTTTCGTTGTATATCGGTAGATCTTTATTCCACTTTGTTTCGGTAAAGCAGCCTGGGGGTTGTCAGCAAATAAGAGTACTGAGGCAACTGTCGGAAGATTATTAGAAATTAGAAGTTGCTTTTTTAACCACGGAATAGGTTCCGTTGTTGGTATTACTTCTATCATGAACTCATAGATCACAAGTGAATCTGCTACAAATTCAATAGGTACATTTAATGTATTGCTTTCAAATGATGAAACTCCTTTGTCAAGCTGAAGCCGTTTTAATTTTTCATCATCGTCTACTGGTAAACTTTGAGCACCTCTTCTGATATATGGGACACCATCTGAAGCTTTTACAATTTGTTTGGTTTTTAGAATTGAGATTTGCAAAACAAGACCGAGTTCTTCATCCATTTGCAAAAAGGTATAATTGAAGTCTGTGCCAAGAGGGAAAAGTTGTTCAAATATTTGAAGATGACCGTTAGCAGCTTCAACATCTGGAAATCCTCTCCACTGTCTTTGCTTCACACCTAAAACTTCAGTCTCATCAATTCCAATATAGATTTCTCCACCTACCGTATTTGCAAATGCTGAAATAGTTTTTGTCAGCTTTGCGGGCTTAATGTCAATTGCCTTTAAGTCTCTAAAGTGATCCTCTTCAATATCAAGAATGATATTTTTCTGATTTTCTGTTATTGATTTGGTTTCTATCATAATTGTCAGTCTTTAAATTGCCGGTAACGGTTCGCGGCTTGGCGAAGGGCGGGATTTTTACCACCAAGTTTCATACGAAGCACAAATGCTGAACCTTGCACAAATATTTCCACGAAGCACGTCAGCCCGCCTTTTGCCAAACCGCTGTTAGTGGCTGCCGTTCTTTCTTTCGCATCAACTTTGTTTGTTGTCATACTCTAAATTACCCTTTGCAAGATTATGTGTTTCACAAAGCACTTGAAGATTTTCTAAAACTGTCTCGCCACCTTTTGACCAAGGATGAACGTGGTCAAAGTGAATGTTGTCTCCTGTCACAGTAACACCACAAAGTCGGCATTTATTTCCGTCACGCATTAATACCTGAACTTTGAGCCGTTCACTTGGAAATCTTTTTGTCTTATGTTTGAAAACAATTTCAGTTTGAGTAAAGGGTTCTTCAACTTCAATAGTCATTTCGTCCTCGTGATTGTCGGAATTGATGAATTGAACAAATGCTTCAAGTGCTTTTCTCCAGGTACCAAATTTTGCTGTGTATTGGTGCGTAGAATATTTGGAAACGGAACCTTTCAGGTCTCTAAACACAGGTTGTCGTCCAATGCTTAACCATACTTGCTCCATATTCTCAAATAACTCCTTCTCAGAAACATCTCGCTGTAAAACTAAATTTAATCCAGCTTTTTCGATTGCCTTATTCCAACTTCCGAATCGGACGCCAATTGTGCCAGAAGTAAATTTGCCACCATTGCTGTCGTACTGTCTTGACGAAATTTTATTTAGTCCCAGTTTTTCAGCTACTCGCTTGACGTCCTCAAGTAACTCGTTGTCTGGGATATTTCTGTTAAATTCTTTAAGTTTATACTTCATATTCTGTTGTCTGTCACGGTTGCCACTAACGGTTGGCAAATTGGCGATGGAGCCGCTTTTAGCACAAATGTTGAATAGAATTACTACTCTTTAACCTTGCACAAAAGCTCAATAGAAGCACTTCACCGGCTCTATTGCCAATTTGTTTGTTGTGGGATGTGGAGTTATTTAATCAGTTCATTTTCATTTAGATATTCTATAAAACTCGTTATAATATTATTTTTTCTGTATTCAATGTTTTTTTCTGAAAAATCAGGTTCAACTGTTAATTCTAAAAGTTCAGCTATTACTGTTCCGTGTTTTTCTTGCCCTTTATCATTGACAAAACCTTTCTTATATTTTACTTTGTCAATAAATCGGTAATCTGAAGCACGAATGTTTATTTTATCTTCTAATAATGATTTATTTCCAATGGATTCCAAGTTTTTGATATTTTCTAAAGTCCTATCGTTTTCTTGCCGTTTCTTTGGAAAGATGTGTTCAATTTGAAAAGACATATTCAACTCGGGCAAAGTTTGTTCTCTTTTATAAAATGCCCACCAAGCCAACATAGATTTGGTAATAGGTCTTCCGTTTTTGAATTCAAAGTTTTGAATTGCTGTTTTGAGTGTGTTTTCCTCAAATTTAAAATCTGAAAAATGTATTTCTCTATCATTTACCACATTAATCATTTCAGCATAAACAGGAGTTCTCAAAGCATTTACGCCAGGGTTTGTAAAAGAATAAGCCCAATTAAATGCAGTTATTTTAGTAAGAAAAACTTCTAAATTTGTTTGATTTAATTGACAATTTTCGTCTTTGTTCTGGAGAAAATATACAGACAAAAAGTAATTCCACATACCATTCGGAGCATAGTTTAAGACAAATAATTTTTTCAAATTTATTTCTGAAAATCTTTCATTGTTTTGTTCATAAATGTCAGCCCAAAAGTTGGCGAGTATTTTTAAATTTGGAAGTGTCTCATCTTTTTTGAGTATTGCATATTTTCCTCTTTCATAAAATTTTCTCAAAGCCTCTGTTGTACTTGATTTTATTCCTTGTTTAGCGCGGATGAAGTACATATATCTTGTAAATAACTCATCCATTGGAGTTCCATTTATTGGATTGAAAATTTTATTACAAATATCTTCTAGTTCTTTCCATTCATCAATAAATGACTCTTTTTCATTTTTACTGCTATAATGCTTATAGAATTGGGCTTTGAAAATATCTGCGTCAGATAGAGGCTACCCTCTGTCATTTAATGTAGAGAAAATTCTAAGAGCTGTATCTTGCGATTCTGCTTCAATTGGCAATAAAATACAGTTTCCTAATATTCTAGCTGGCAAATACGCAAAGTAGGAGGGAAATTCACTTAGGAATCCATCAATTTTATCTTGAAAAAAACGATAATTTTTTGCATAGTTACTTTTCTGTTCTTTGCTAACAACCCCAGTTTTTAAAATGTTTAGAAATTCATCCTTGTCATTGTCCGTCGCTACTTCGGAATCAATTTTTAGAACATTTAGGTCAGCTTCTCCAAACTCATTTGTTTTCCATAGACATTGAGAAATTCTTTTTCTCGTGCTTTTGGAATTATCATCTTGCATCTTACCGAACTTTTCATAAAATGCACGTAATAATAGCATTAAAGTCGTTAATCTTTGTTGTCCATCAATAACTTCTTTCTTATGGTTTTCATTTTCAAAAGTAACGATTGAACCCAAAAAGTATTCCTCATTACTATCAAAATTATCGCAGTTATTATCAGGGAACGCAAAAGAAAAAATATCATCCCATAATGTTTGACATTGTGGTTCTTCCCAAGCATAAGGTCTTTGATAATCAGGAATTAAAAAATCCGATTTTTTGTCGGAAAAAAGTAACATTATTGTTTTTTGGTCAACATTCAGTTTAGACATACTTTTCTAAATTATTAATTTGGTTTTTTAATCTGTGGTAGTTTCGTTTCCATATCCCACAACGGGCCGGCGATAAAACAAGTTGCCGAAGGCAATTTGCCCGAAGGGCGTAGTGACCGAAGGGAACGAAGTTTTATTGCCTGTTGGGCGCTGTTAAATGGCGCGTAACCACAGCGTTTCTTTTCCCGGCCGATTCTCTTCTCTATTTGCATTGAGCGGCACTCATTAAGGGGAGTTGGTTGATTCTCTTTATTTTCAATTACCCCAATCTATTCCATCAAAACCAAGAGACCTTATTTTTCGCCTTTAAGAACTTAGTACTCCCAAGTTATAGATCAGCATAATAAAACCGTAATCCATCTTGAAATGGTTGTCAATTACAAATTAGCAATTTAACATCCCAAGCACTTTTAATGCGTCACTTAAAGCTCTTACATCATGCGTACGGATGTAATCCACACCCATATAGCTTATATAAATTTCAGCAGCCAGGGTCGCTGGCGTTCGCTCGTTGACTCCTCGCCCAACAATAGTTCCTAAAAAAGATTTCCGAGAAACCGAAACAAGAATTGGTAATTTAAAGTATTCTTTTACTCGAAAAATATTTTTCAAAACATATATTGACGTTTCTGGGTTAGAGCCTAAGAAGAAACCCATCCCTGGGTCTAAAATAATTCTTTCGGATGAAACGCCTGAATTTTGAAGTGAATTTATTCGTTGCGAAAAGAAATCAATTATTCCATCAAATATATTTTCGGGAACAGTTTCGATTACTTGGGCTTTCCCAAGCCGCTGTATGGAATGCATAACAATGAGTTTGCAATTAGATTCTGCCAATTCAGGATATAATTCTGCATATGGAAACCCTTGAATGTCATTTAAATAGTGGACATTCTTTTTTAAAAAATATTTTTGAACTTCGGGTTTGAATGAATCAACAGAAACTGAAATATTTTGAGAATGCAATTTGTCGATGACATCATTTAAACGGATTATTTCCTCATGAGGCTTTACTTCTTTTGATTCAGGATTACTGGAAGCGGCTCCTACATCAATTATGTCAGCGCCATCCTTAACAAGTAGAAGTGATTTCTCTATAGCTTTATCATAATTTAAATAAAGGCCGCCATCTGAAAAGCTGTCTTCAGTAATGTTTACTACACCTAGTATTGTAGGCTTTTTTAATTTCATATGTTTTTTCACTTTAATTGCCTTTTCTATTCTGCTCTGTCTGTGGTTTTATTTCATATCTTTTTAATTTAATTCGCGGATTATTGTTTCCCTAAACTGTGCCGCTCGTCTTTTGTTTTTATATTTCTCGGCCGGGCTATTTATTTAACGCGCCATTTAATTGCGCCCAACGGTTTGCGGCTTGGCGAAGGTGGCGATTTTTACCACAAATGTTGATGCGGAGAACCAAACTTTGATTAACCACAAATGTGTCTGCGGAGCACTGAACCGCCACTTTTGCCAAACCGCTGTTAGCGGCTGTGGTTATTATTGCTTTAATAAGTTTTTCTGTTTTAAAAAGTCAATAAATTCATTCACTATTTTTTCACTTCTGTCAATTATGTCTTGCTCGTTAAAGTCTGTTTTGGTGTCTGCCAAATTCACTAATTCAGAAATAATTGAACCTGCTTTATGTTGTCCTTTGTCGTTAGTGAAACCTTTGTAATACTTGGTTTTATCACTAAACCTGTAATCAGATGCTCTTATGTTTATTTTGTCTTCTAGTAAAGATTTGTTACCAAGAACTTCTAAGTTTTTTGTGTTGGAAAGCGACTTGTCATTTTCTTGTCTTTTTCGTGCAAAAATATGTTCAATGTCAAAATTCGTAGTGAGTGTTGGGATTTCTTGATTGTCAACTTTAAATGCCCACCAAGTTAACATTGACCTTGTAATTGGTCTTCCATTTTTAAACTCAAAATTATTGATTGCTGTTCGCAATGTGTTTTCGTCAAATTTATGTTCTTCAAAGTTGACTGTTTTGTCTGTTACAATATTTATCATCTCTGCATAAACAGGCGTTCTTAAAGCGTTAACACCAGGATTAGTGAATGCATAAGCCCAAACAAATGCGACTGTTTTATTTAAAAACTCGTCTAATTTTTGTTCCTCTAATTGTTCGTTACCGTTTTTGTTTTGTAGAAAATATACGGACAAAAAATACGTCCACATACCATTTGGTGCGGAATTAAGGATAAATAATTTTCTTAGAATATTAGCCGAAAATCTGTCTGTATTTTGATTGTAAACGTCATTCCAAAAATCAACAAGTATTTTGAGATTTGATAAAGTCTCATCTTGTTTGAGAATCGAGTATTTGCCTTTTTCGTAAAACTTGCGTAAGGCTTCTGTTGTGCTTGATTTTATACCTTGTTTTGCACGGACAAAATACATATATCTTGTAAAAAGTTCGTCCATTGGTGTTCCATTCAATGGTTTGAAAATTCTAGCAGTAATTTCTTCAAGCTCTTTCCATTGCTCAATGAATTTGTCTTTTTGGTTTTTTGTAGTGTAATGCTTGTAAAATTGTGCTTTAAAAATGTCGGCATCTGACAATGGTAGCCCTCTATCGTTCAATGTTGAAAATATTCTTAATGCTGTGTCCTGAGACTCTGCGTCAATTGGTAATAGAATACAGTTACCTAAAATTCTTGCAGGCAAGTATGCAAAGTATGAAGGGTATTCGCTTAAAAAGTTGTCTATTTTTTCTTGGAAAAAGCGATAGTTCTTGGCATAGTTGCTTTTTTGGTCTTTATTTACAATACCAGTTTTAAGTATTTCCAAAAACTCATCTTTGTCATTGTCAGTTGCTACCTCAGAGTCAATTTTGAGTATGTTTAGATTTGGTTGTCCAAATTCATTTGTTTTCCATAAACATTGAGCAATTCTTTCCCGAGTGCTTTTTGAGTTCTCGTCTTGCATATTGCCAAACTTTGCATAGAAAGCTCGTAATAACAACATTAAAGTGGTTAACCGTTGCTGTCCGTCAATTACTTCCTTTTTATTGTTGTCATTTTCAAAAGTTACTATTGAACCCAAAAAGTATTCTTCATTGCTGTCAAATTTGTCGCTGTTGTTGTCTGGAAATGCGAAAGTAAAAATGTCGTCCCAAAGGGTTTGGCATTGTCCTTCTTCCCAAGCGTAAGGTCTTTGATAGTCTGGGATAAGAAAGTCAGATTTTTTATCTGAGAAAAGTAACATTATTGTTTTCTGGTCAACATTTAGTTTTGACATATTGATGTTTATTTTTTTTGTTAATCGTTCTTTTGTCGGTGGTGCGGTCGTCCTACCATTGCCGCTAACGTTTTGGGTATTGCCGAAGGCGGGGAAATCGAAGCTTTAAGTTTCGATTTTGCACCGAGGCGAGCCAAAACGAATTTTTATGAGTTAAATTTAAAAATAAAAAACGAATAAAATTCGTTTTTGGCGGAATAGTAGGGTAGAACTTTAAATTTAGCACTTTAGCCCCGCTTTTGGCAATACCTTGTTAGCGGTAGTTTTTTCTTATTTCGTGTAGGATTTCGTTCAGTTTTGTTTCAATATTTAGTTCGTCAAATAGTTTCTCCGATAAATTTAATGAGTTTTCAAAAGCTAAAATTATGTTTTTAGGATTTAAATCCGATGTTATTGTTTTATACGCAGAATACCAAGTCATATCAATATCCTTTTCAAGACTTTTAGTCGGACTTTCCCAATGTTGGGTTTTGTTTATTCTTGCTCTAATAAGCCAGAGCAAATATTTCTGAACGTTTGATAAACTATGATGAGCGTGAGCAAATTCCTCTCTCTTAATTAAGTTACTTGTTGTCAGTACAACATTCAGTAATGATTGACTTAACCACAAGATGTTTTCATTTGTTATTCTTTCGGGCGATTTCGTTTTGATTTGATTAAGCGTTTTCGTTAAATGTCCGTCTTTGTCGATTAGGTTCATTTGGTCAAAATCGCTAAATGTAACTATTCCGTCCCAAGATTTGATAATTTCAATTTCCTCTGTTTTTAAAAAATGAAATTCTCCTCTGACCAAATTCTCAAAAATAGCAACTTCGGTTCCATATTCATTTATAAAATATAAAGCCACAGGATGAATTTGATTTACCCATTTTTCTGCTGAGAAATTTTCTTTATTTTTTACAAAGATGTAAAATTCGATGTCAGAATATTTGTCTCCTTCGTTTTTGGTAAATGAACCATACATAAAAACAGCGGAAATATTTTCGTCTTGTTGAGCTATAGATTTTGTTTTGTTAATCATTTGTAACTGTGTCATTTTTTCTAATTTTTAAAAGTTAATAATAGAAAATTCCATTACTTTTTGAAAGCAATGAAAAGGTTTAAGTTTATATATTTTGGACAGTTACTTATAGCTTCATCGGATTATATTTTTTTATGTTCAACATTCTGTTTGGTAAAATTACCGCTAACTCACTTATATATGCAATAATACTGCATAAATATACCTTTTTTTGTTGGCTTGGCGTAGTTTGGTTGTTACAAATCATCAAAGGGACTTTTTATATTTTGCAAGTTTCTAGTACTTACGTGGGTGTAAATTTCAGTGGTTTTACTGCTGCTATGGCCTAGCAATTCTTGAATGTAACGCATGTCAGTGCCATTTTCCAGTAAGTGCGTGGCGTAGCTGTGTCGCAGCCAATGTAAACTTACCGGTTTTGTAATTTTTGCTTTTTGCAATGCCTGTTTCAATACGCTTTGCAGGCTTTCGGCAGTGTATTGTTTGCCTTTTTGTTGCCCTTCAAACAACCAAACCGTTGGTTTATACGCTTTGTAATATTGACGCAATAATGCGACTACTTTTTCAGAAATTGGAACTATACGGTCTTTCCTGCCTTTGGCTTGCTTTATTAGCAATATCCCTCGTTTGCTGTCAATGTCTGCTGGTTTTAAATTCAATAATTCGCTTCTTCGCAAACCACAGGCGTACGTCAAACTCAACATTACTCTATGTTTTATGTTCCCATGTGCTTCTAATATGGCTCTAATTTCTTCCTTGCTTAAAACATTGGGTAATATCTTGGGTTTCTTCGGACGGTGTATTTGTTCAATTTTCAACCTTCGGTCTTGCACAGTTAGGAAAAATAATTTTACGGCATTAACCATTTGATTTTGGTACGAAGCCGAAAGTTGTTTTTTCAAAATATACTCGTTGTTGAACATAATAATATCTTCGTTTCCAATTTCGCTCAAAGCTTTTTTAGAATAGAATCGCAGGAAAACCCGTATTGCCTCGGAATATGTTTTTATCGTGTTTTCACTGTATCTCTTGCTACGCAACCATTTCACGAATTTTGCAATTTGGTGTTGTACTTCGACAGACAGATATTTCTCGGGATTCATTTTGAATTTTCGGCGATACGCTTCTGTATCAGGCAAATGCCATGTTTTTAGCGTTGCACTCCACTGAGCACCATCCAATTTCTTGAAGCGCTCAATCAATTCCGCTTTCTTTTCAAATGAAACGGCGATGCGTTTTTGCCCTTTGTGTATGATAAATTTGGTTGTGACCATAGTAAATCTCAGGCAAACGGTTTGTGACATTGCGAGGGACTGACCTGTTAGCACTATTCCTAAGTCAAAACATGAGTAAATACGTGACACAGTATTTCGAAACATTTTGTCCGCTCTGCTGCCACCCACACTCCTGATCACGGTATAAGCTATTACATTCCCGCAATTGGCGTGGTTGGCCCTGCGTCAGCTGACAAATCGACAAGAGGGGGAAAGTAGTATAATCTGTTGTGGAGTGGATACGCTAAGTACGGTTTCCGGACGTGTATTTCTGAAGGCAGTTGCGCAGTAGCGGATTGTCCAGCAGCTGATATAAGTATATGGTCCGGAAAGAATTCAAGACATCCGGTCACAATAGGAGATCTGTTTAGCCCGGTAGTTGCCAGGCCGGTGAATGTGCGCTCGAGCAGTTTCCTCGGGTCTGGTCGGTCATGGGCTTCCATGCCCTTGAATCCCGACCTCCCAAAATAGGAGACGTTCCCTGCCTTTAAATGCCCAGAGGGATATCTGCACGAATACCGGTACGTACAACACCATAAGAAACTGCAACTTAGGAAGGTGGCAGCTCACCAGGATAGTGGGTCGGCTTCCGGAACACCTAATGTGCAGTAGTATTATTTACCTGCCTATTACTGCATGAATCTGGTGCGCTATACAGAACCGGAGTTTCTCTGGTAGCTGAGCGCTGGCCGTTGGTATCTGATACGAGCGCGAGTTCTACTCAATACCGTGTGACAACAGCCGTTTTTGCACGACCAACCATTAGACGATGCCGTACACCACCGTCTGTACAATAGCCGAACGTTTATTACAAACACTATCGTACCACAATAAATGCAACGGCATGTGCAGAGTTGTTGGTTCCTGTACGTCCACTTTTTCTGCAAACTGGGTAAACAAGACGCAGGTATTGGGTACCGCTGTCAGTGTTCGCTGCCTGAGAACAGCTCAATAGTGTAGTTGAGGAGTGCCGTGTCTCCGTATGCACCGTGTCCGGGTACTACAAGTTTGATGTCCGGAAACTCTTTTGTAATCTGTTTAACTGTTGCAGGCCATGCCCCAACATTGGCATCCTCAAGATTCCCCTTTCCGGCACCTACCTCTTTAATTAAGCAGCCACCAAACAGAATATTCTCTGCGGGGAAGTAGCCTACAACATTGTCGGAGGTGTGTCCCTCACCAATCAACTGTGCAATAACGTGCTGCGAGCCAACTACAAACCGGTGTGCGTTCCCGAAGCCATGCTGCGGCACCGTTTTGTTGTGTTCCCTGGCACGACCAATCGTAGTGGTGTGCGCAAACGATGGTATCCCTGCTGCATGAAATGCAGCAAGCCCCCCAAGACAGTCATCATGAAAATGGGTGGGAATTACTGCCCTGGTTACACAGCGCATCGAATCTGAAATCCACGTGATCAGCTCTTGTGCACTTGCATCATCAGCAGGTGTGTCAAAAACGATGACTTCGTTTTTATCTCTAACCACAAGGCCGTTGCACGGAACCGTACCAAAATCATCAGTACGCAGATACGATGTGTGGATATACGAATGATCCGATATCCGGGTTATTACTAAATTTCGTGATTTATAAACCGAAGCTGCATCAGGGGTCATCCTGTACCTGCCTGCACAGCCCGTGAGTAGTAAAACCAGCAACAGCAGTGATCTGCCATAGTGCATTGTACCGATGATGTGCATCCAACCTCTCCGTATTTCAACTCATCAGAATTCAACTCGAACAAGTGTGTCGGTACTTGTCCCGAAGCAAAAATGCAACATGATCGACGCCTTACCTGATCAACGTTGTTTCAGAAATCGTTCATGACATAGCCCCTTACAAAAAAAACGACGCAATACCCGGTCTGTCGGGAGGTCATGTAGCTGTCTACGAACGGTCACTGAAATCAGCACCGTTGGCACACGTCCACGTAGGCTACATTACGGTTGCACATCCACCAGCCAATACATTAATGCCTGCGGGAAGAAGACCAACCGCATCAGATAAGCAGTGATGATAACCACCGTTGACATGACGGTTGTAAAGCTATTGGAGGTCTGCATACCGTCAGAGCCGCTACCTTCAATGACGATAGGAAGGGGCTGGAGCAACAATCGTATACTAAACAACCGGTCGGGTGACTGCAAGCCCCGGAGCTGAGGCCGTCAAGACACCATGGACGCTGCCACCGGACAGACGGAGGTCATGGACAACATCCTGTACCCACTGACGGTGGACAGACAAGCCTCCAATCCTACCATGGAGCGCCCGGCCAAGCCCCCTACCATCACAGGAAAACAGCGAGGCACCGCCATTTAAGTATTTTTGTGGTTTGCACGTTCGAAAGCTACCACACACTTTATGCAGCACTTCCGAAACTTTTGCATCATCGCTCATATTGACCATGGCAAGAGTACCCTGGCCGACCGTTTACTTGAACGTACAGGAAGGGTTACGGCCAGGGAAATGACGTATAACCAGATTCTGGATAATAATCCGCTCGAGCAGGAACGTGGCATTACGATTAAACTCCACGCTATCCAGATGGACTACACGGCGGCAGACGGACAAACCTATAAGCTAAATCTGATTGATACTCCCGGTCACGTGGACTTCTCATACGAAGTGTCACGATCACTCAGTGCATGTGAGGGGGCTTTGCTCGTCGTGGATGCAACGCAGGGTGTAGAAGCTCAAACAATTTCGAACCTGTTCATGGCTATCGACCAGGGACTCGAGATTATCCCGGTTATTAACAAAATTGACCTTCCGGCTGCTGCAACAACAACCGAGAAAGTAAAGCAGCAGGTAATGGACCTTATTGGGTGTAAGGAAGAAGACATGATTCTGGCATCGGCCAAGGCCGGAATCGGTATTGATGAAATCCTTGAAGCCGTAATTCAGAAGATTCCACCGCCATCGGGCGACCCTAACAAGCCGCTGCGCGCTCTGATCTACGATTCCATCTTTGATGCCTACCGCGGCGTTGTTGTTAATGTTCGGGTGTTCGATGGCGTAATGCGCGAGAAAGACACAATCCGCTTCATGAACACGCGACTGGAATACGAGCTGGATGAAGTAGGCGTGATGTTCATGCAGCGAGAACGCACAAAGGTACTTGAAGCCGGTAACGTAGGTTACTTTACGGCGGCGATCCGACGTTTGCAGGATACCAAGGTTGGCGATACCGTTACCCACGCAGCCAATCCGTGCAGTTCAGCTATCGAAGGATTCCGTGAAGTTAAACCAATGGTGTTCAGCGGTATTTATCCGGCGGACAGCGACGATTTTGAAGATCTTCGCGAAGCACTGGGCAAGCTCACGCTCAACGATGCTGCAATTACATTTGAACCCGAAACATCAAACGCTCTGGGCTTTGGCTTCAGGTGCGGCTTCCTTGGATTACTTCACATGGAAATCGTGCAGGAACGTTTGGAGCGGGAGTTTAACCAAACAATCGTTACTACCGTTCCCAACGTACGCTACCGTGTAGTAACTACCAAGGGCGATGAACTGTGGGTGGATAACCCGTCACAACTTCCCAATCCTACCATCATTGCCGACATCCAGGAGCCGTTTATCAAGGCCCAAATCATTACCCCGGGTGAGTATATCGGTGCAATCATGAAGCTGTGTATCGAGCGCCGTGGGACCATGCTGGGTCAGTCATACCTTAGTGCCGACAGAGTGGACCTAACCTTTGAGCTGCCGCTGGCAGAAGTTGTTTTTGATTTTTACGATAAGCTCAAGAGTAATACAAGGGGCTATGCTTCACTTGATTACGAATACAGCGATTATAAGTCGGGTGAGCTTGTTCGCATGGATATCCTTCTTAATGGCGAGCCCGTTGATGCGCTGTCGAGTATCGTTCACCGACAAAAGGCGTACGACTGGGGAAAGAAGCTCTGCTCCAAGCTGAAAGAGCTGATTCCACGACAGATGTTCGAAGTTGCCATCCAGGCTGCTATCGGAAGCAAGATTATTGCGCGAGAAACAATCAGTGCGATGAAGAAGAATGTTATCGCTAAATGCTATGGCGGTGATATTTCCCGTAAACGCAAACTTCTTGAAAAGCAAAAAGAAGGTAAGAAACGTATGAAACAGGTAGGCAAAATTGAAGTGCCGCAGGAAGCCTTTCTTGCTGTTTTGTCTATTGATTAGTGATTAGTGATTAGTGATTAGCAAAACAATGGACCTAACATTGGGTGCTCTCGTGCCACATCATCAGGAAGCAATATGAATCTACAACAGTGGTATTTACAGTACAAACATCGTAAGGCAAACGCAAAAAAGCCCGAAACGATTGGCGAACACCTGATTGCATGGGTTAAAACAATCGTGTGGGCTTTAACTGTGGTGACCATCGTGAACGGTCTGGCGTTGGCGTCGTTTACCGTACCAACAGGTTCGATGGAACGGACTGTAATGGCAGGCGATTACCTCTTTGTGAACAAGGCCATCTTTGGCCCAAGTACTCCGCAGATAATACCGTTTCTTAATATTCCACTACCCTACTTTAAACTCCCTGCTATCGTTGACCCTAAACAGGGCGACGTGATTGTATTTGTGTTCCCCGGTAACAGAGATCAGGTCAAGGCCGACAATTTTGAGTATTACTTAAAACGGTGCGTTGCCGTGGCCGGAGATACACTGCAACTGATTAATCAGAAAGTTTATGTTAATGGTAAGGAATTTGCCATGCCGGAACATGCTCAGTTTTTAACGGCATCACCGGCTCAGCGACTGCGGGAAGCCGAAGAGTCACGGTATCAGACGTTCCCACCCGGACGCCAGTTCACGCGCGACAACTGGGGACCAATGCGTATTCCCGCAAAGGGTGATGTGATTAAACTTGACCAAAGCAACATCCTGGAGTGGAGCACATTTATCCGTCGCGAAGGCCATAATGTAGATATTGGCAGATTGTTAATCGACGGACAACCGGCTACATCGTACACCGTGGAGCGTGACTATGTTTTTGGCATGGGTGATAACCGAGATAATTCGCTTGACTCACGGTTCTGGGGCTTCATTCCAAAAGAATCCGTGGTGGGCACGCCAATGATGGTGTACTGGTCATGGCCTGTTGAGTCACGGAAAACCGTTACCGTCCGCCGTCCCGACGGGATGTACGAGATTCACTCAGTTCCTACATCCTTCAGTGAGAAGCTTGCCGGCATCCGCTGGAACCGCCTGTTTACCATCATTCATTAAGTTTCCGGATGAGTAAGGGGCTTGCCGATATCCGGGTTCGAGATCTCCTTCCGGCAGCTCTGGCAGCTATTGTGCTTGCACTGCTACTGCGATGGCTTGTGGTGGGTACCTACACTATTCCCTCGCATAGTATGGAGAACACATTGCTGCCTGGCGACAACATCGTTGTTAGTAAGCTTGTTGGTTTAACAGGAAACATTGAACGTGGTGATATCATTCTGTTCTCGCTGCCGGAGGATGCCGACAGGCATAGTTCAGGCGACCTTTTCGTAAAACGGATTATTGGTTTACCCGGCGATAGTCTGGTGATTTCAGCCGACGGAATTTCGGCTAATAACAGAATGCTCCCAAATCCTCCCGAAAGCAATCACACACAGCCAACCATGGGTCCGGTGCAGGTAACGGTTGTACCGGAAGGACATGTTTTTGTTATGGGAGACAACCGGAAGAACAGTTGGGATTCACGCTACTGGGGGCCACTTCCGGTACAGAACATCATCGGTAAACCGTTGTTTATTTACTGGTCCCGAGGCTCATCATCGTCCGATTCTACAGTGCGCATACGGTGGAACCGCTTCTTTAAACGCATCCTGTAGCCAATGAAACCAATCTCGGTGTATATCCACGTTCCGTTCTGCGAAAAGAAATGTACTTACTGTGATTTCTACAGCATTGAGCGTCTGGAACATCGGAGCACGTTTGTTGATACTGTAATTCGCGAATTACGGCTAAGGCAACCTGCGATACCAGCTACCCGGGCAGCTACGGTGTTTTTTGGGGGCGGCACACCCACGCTTCTCACCCGGGAGCAAATTGCGCGTATCATGGACGAAGTACCCGAGCCCCTTTCCAATGCAGAAATCACCATGGAAGCCAACCCGGGAACCGTTACGCGTGAATCTCTTGCAGGCTACCGTGCTACCGGCATAAACAGGCTGAGTGTTGGTGTTCAGAGCATGCAGCCTGATGAGCTGCAATTCCTTACAAGGATTCATTCGCCCGAGCAAGCCAGGCAGGCCGTCCGCAACGCACAGGATGTTGGCTTTAAGAATATCAACATGGATATCATGTTTGCCGTACCGGGGCAGACGCTGCTTAGTCTGGAATCAACTCTCCGCCAGGTGCTTGACCTGCAGCCCACACATATCAGCGCGTACTCCCTGATTTACGAACAGGGAACACCGCTATACCGGCAGCTACACAGTGGTGCGATCAGTGCCGTTCCCGATTCTGCCGATGCCGAGATGTATCAGCTTGTATGCACGATGTTAACGGATTGCGGCTACGAGCAGTACGAGGTAAGCAACTTTGCCCTTCCGGGGTTCCGTTGCAAACACAACCTTGCCTACTGGCATGCCTGTAACTACCTCAGCGTTGGTCCGTCGGCACATGGTCTGCTTGACGGTATGCGGTATTGGAATCACCGCAGCCTGACATCGTGGACGCAGCTGGTGAAGAGCGGACAGCTCCCCCAGGCAAATACCGAAACACTAAGCCGGGAGCAACAGGTTGACGAAATGCTGTTTTTAACGCTTCGTGCCGATGGTATTCCACTGCACGATATTAATAACACTTACAATATAAATTTGCGAGATTCTGTTCCTACCGATTTCGTTTCGGATTTGATCTCCGACGGATTTCTAATAGATTCCGGTGATGTATGGCGACTTACACCCAGGGGGTACGCCGTGTGCGACGAAATCACTGTACGTCTGTTAAACTTTGTTAGTCAGTCCTGAGTGCTTCCGCAACAACGGTTCGGGATGCACGATGAGCAGGATACCACGAGGCCAACGTTGCAAGCAGCAAGCCAACACCCGAAACCCATAGAACATCGGCCGTCTGGAGCGTCATTGGCAATGCGGGAACCAGATACCCCTCGTTCACATTGAACGCAATCCACTGAAAATGGATTTGTCCAAGTGTAATCAGCACACCGGAAACGACCCCCGTGGCCACGCTTACAATGCCCATGATAAGGCCTTGTGCCAGATACAGATTGCGTACATTTTCGGGAGTGAAGCCCATTGACAAGAGGATGGCAATATCACGGCGCTTCTCGATTACGCCAAGAGTAAGCGAAACAACAACGCTAAAGGAGGCCACTAAAACAATCAGTGACAACACAACAAAGGATCCCATCCGCTCTAGCTGCATTGTTGAAACCAGATTCCGATTTGCATCTTGCCACGTACGCACAGTCAGCCGCTGCTTGTTCTGTATTGCGTTTATTGTTGCTTCAATTTTGTCACGCGCATCCTGGACAAGTGCCGGGTTCTGAACCAGTGCATCAACGGACGTGGGTAAAACCATCCCTGTTTCCTGTTTAAGAAGTCCTGCATTCATATAGACAGAACCTACATCGGCATCCCGAACAACATTGGACTGAAAGATTCCCCTAACTACCACCGGCAGGCCTGTTGGCATCGTCATTGACAACACAGCGCGCTCTACCGCAGAAGGTGAATAAATCCTGAGTGTATCACCAATTCGGATCTGCAATTGCTCTGCGAGCCCGGCCGCAACCACCACCCCTGACTGTGGAGGCGAGAACACAAAACGTCCCATGATAACGCTGGCCGCAACGCCACGTAACACGCTGCACGTATCGGCAGAATATCCATGTGCAATGGCAACACCCGTACGACGCCCTGCCGACAGAATAATCTTACTCGTCCACACCGGTGATACCGCCTTTGTCGGGTTGACATTATCACAGGCACGTAGCAGAGCACGCTCAGTAAGCGCGAGATCCATGATCTGACTACCTGATTCCGGGACGACCTGAACATGCGGACCGAAGCCAATCATCAGTGAATGAGCTACATCGCGGAAACCGTTAAAGAGCGACATTACAATCACCAGTGCCGCTGTACCAATGATAATACCCGCCATGCTAATAATTCCGATTATCCCGATTGTAGTGAGACGTCGGGGTCGGATATACCGGAAGGCAACCCGTAGCCAAGCAGGAATAGTAAACATAATTACGTCCTTCGAACGCGTCGTAACAGCGCCATTTGAACCCGGTAAGCATCCTCGCGCGTGTACTGGGGTGGGCGAACGTATGTGCCATTGGACTGCAGCAGACGGGCATGCGACTTAGCCGACAAATACATCTGGAGTATCTCAAACAAACGGGCTTTGATTTTGGCATCGAACACCGGAAACAACACTTCCACGCGTCGGTCAAAATTGCGCCCCATCCAGTCCGTACTGCCAATGAATACCCGTGGATCACCTCCGTTTCGGAACCAGAATATCCGACTGTGCTCCAGAAAGCGGTCCAGAATACTCCGTACACTGATATTCTCGCTGATACCGGGGACTCCCGGACGCAACGAGCAGATTCCACGCACGATAAGCTGAATCTCGACACCGGCCATACTTGCACGATAGAGCGCCCGAATAATCTTGGGGTCAATTAACGAATTCATCTTTGCAATGATTTGTCCTTTACCACCTGACTCCGATATCTCGCGCTCCCTGTAAATTAAGTCCAGAAAATCATTTCGCATGGTAACAGGCGAAACACTCAGGTACTCCCACTGCGATAACCGACTGTAGCCGGTTAATAAATTAAACAGATGGATAAAGTCTGTTTCGAACCTTTGATTTCCGGTGAAAATGCCAATGTCTGTGTACTGCTTCGACGTTGTAGAATTATAATTGCCGGTACCTACGTGCACATAGGTTAATACTTTCCGTCCCTCCTTACGTATCACCAGGCAGAACTTACAATGCACTTTAAGTCCGCGGACACCATACACAACGTGGACCCCACTCTGTTCCAGCTCGCGTGCCCAGTTAATATTTGCTTCTTCATCGAATCGTGCTTTCAGCTCAACCAGGGCGGTAACGTTTTTCCCGGAGTGTGCTGCATGTTTCAGAGCTTCAACAATAGGACTTTTACCACCCGTGCGGTAGAGTGTGATTTTAATTGCAAGAACATGCGGATCAGAAGCCGCCTCGGTAATAAATTTTACTACTGAATTAGCATACGAATCAAAAGGATGATGTACCATTACATCATCATTCTTTAACACATCAAAAATATTCAACGCTTCATTTGCAAATTCAGGGGGAACATTTCCGGTAAACTGGGAATACTTAAGCCTACGTTTCTCGAGCTTTAAAAGTTCACGGTAATCCTGCAGATTGAGTGGGACCTCCAGGTAATATACATCGTTAGCATCAAGGTTAAGTGATGCCAACAGTACACCCAGCAGGAAGGTTGGCATATCATGTCCCACCTCGATCCGTACCGCATCGGTACCCCACCTGCGTTGTCTGATCCCTTCTGCAACCGCCGTAATCAGGTCATTTGCCTCATCTGCTGCGATTTCTACATCGGCATCCCTGGTCACCCTAAAAGTGTGACTTTCGCGGAGTCGCAGTCCGGGAAACAGACTTGCTGCCTGTGCGCGTATTATTTCTTCCAGGGGGATAAAGAAGTTGCCGCCACTCCGTTCGATACGCACCAAACGCGGAAGGGTTGACGGCATGCGGAGCACTGCAATCCGCATTTCAGCATCGGTTTCAGCATCATCAAATAAAACAAAGGCAATGTTAAGGGACGTGTTGATCAGCCGAGGAAACGGATGCCCGGTGTCTAATGCCAGAGGCGTAAGCAGCGGCATGAGATTATCCAAAAAGTCAGCCTTAAAAAACCGGCGTTCCTCGGCCGTAAGTTGTTCATACTTCAGCACGAAAATGTTTTCTGCCTGTAAAGCTGGCATCACGTCATCGTTAAATATCGCAGCCTGCCAGCGTAGAAGCGGCAGCAGACGGCTGCGGATTTCTTCCAGCTGTTCGGTAGCCGACATCCCGTCGGCCGATAATTCAGTAACGCCCAGCGCACGCTGCTCCATGAGTCCGGCAACCCGTATCATGAAGAACTCGTCAAGATTACTCGAAAAGATTGTGAGAAACTTTAGTCGTTCCAGAAGCGGATGGTTCTTGTCATTTGCCTCTTCAAGCACCCGGCGATTAAAATCCAGCCAGCTAAGCTCACGATTCAGGTACAGCGATTCGTCATGCAGGTTTGGTTCACCCGCAGTGTTTGAAGGGGGCTTTGGCTTGCCCTTCGTTGCTGCCTGCTGTGAGCGCGATGGTGTGTTTTGGAGACTCTGCTTCTTTGGCATAATGTTCGAAGCTAAACAGAAGTTTACAAGCTACAAAGTGTGGGGTGTTACTCGCCCACTACAACCATGGTCACCGAACGGCTTACGGCTGATGATGCCGCATCGGAGCACTCCACAACAACAAGGTACGGACCAGGTTCTACTGACAGTCCGCTGTTCGAGGTACCGTCCCATGCCACAGCCCCTTCACTTCCACTAAAAACTGAGTTCATCAAACTGCGCACTTCTGCACCACGGGTATTGCGAACGGTGACAGAGACCAGAGCGTGCCTGAACGGTTGGCGGTATGAAATCACGGTGGGGTGCAGTGCAGATGTCCGGCTGGATGAAAATGGCGATGGCAATGCGGTTACCGAGCCATGAAATTCAAGTGGTGTTATAACACTGTTAGCGTAGCCCGGCGTGCCGCCACGAAGTGCGCCACTCGATGTCCATGAGGAGGCACTATTCGAAGCAAGCTTGGGGTTTATCTTTTCCAAACTCACGCCGGTCGTAACGTCCAAGCCTGGAAGATGCCATAGTGTATTGTACTCAACCATGTCAACCAGGAAACCGCTTGCTGACCGAAGGATCACTCTGTCACCAATTTTATTCAAGTCCATCACGGGCTTGCACAGCAACGGTTGCCGGCCATCCATCAAACCGGCTACCGCTTCGGAACTTGCCAGCACCACATACTCTCCGGCTGTCACCGTTGCAGGCACACTTATCGTGAACTCTGCACCACCGGCGTCCTGAATTTTCCAGCCGGTGATATCGGCTTGCGCTTCACCAACATTCACAATTTCTACGTAGTCGGTCTGTCCGGACCATGAATCATACATAATTTCGTTTATCATTATTGTTCCCGGTGGTGGAGGAAGGATAACGGAGGTTGTAAGCGTATCGTTTTCTGGTCGGTCATCAACATCAGTCAGTATTGCCGTTAGTTCAATGCTGCCGGTTACGGTTGGCCAGTCTAAGTCAGCAAGGGGGATGTCCCATTTATATGTTTCGTTATCGAGTAGCGCCGGTACAGTTACCGACAAACTCGTGTAATGCTGGTCTGCAGGCATTGAGTCAGGAGCTGTAATCGCCCCTGTTAGCTGAACTAAAGATGGTGGGAGGGGGCTCTGACCATGATTGGTTATATGAATTTCGACGGCGTAATCAGCAACCACAATAGCTGCAATCCAACGGTCGTGTGGCAAACGGATGACTGAATTCAGAAGTCCGCACGTTGTACTATCAGCAGCAACACACGTTAGCCAGCTATTGTTATACACGTGCCTCCCCGCGGAGTAAGCCGCATCACGCTCAATGCTTCGGCCTTTTACATGCTTCTTCATTGAGTAGTAAACAGAGTCAGTAAGCGTAGAATCCGGCTTACGAAGCGTAACTATCTCGGTGCTGTTGTTCAGTGATGGCAATGGTAGTTCTGCAACAAGCACACCGTCCGGCAGACGACGGCACTCTGCCAGTGCTTCGGCATCGCGCGTTACTACCAGGCGTCCGCCCGCAGGCACAACTGCCTTGTGAGCCCTGCCATTCCAAATTGCAATGCTTGGTATCTGTGAACACGACCGTGCATCGCACACCAGCCACCCGGAAGCATCAACATCATCAGGCGACGTATTCTCAAGTTCAAGCCACTCGGGCTCGCCTGCAGCCGGTACCGGGTGCAGCTCTGTTATCAGCACCTGTGCACTCATGTGTATGCTGACCATAAGCAGCACGAGCATCAATATTTGCTTCATACCGTGACAGTGTCAGCTTAGGGCTCGGGCGTGACTTACAGACTAACTGGAACTCTGCCGGCTCCACCAAGGGTATTCCGAGCCTTTGTTCTGGAATATCACAATATTTGTGTATGGACAGAATTGAACAGCTCCGGGAACTTATTCGGCACCACGACTACTTGTACTACGTGCAGGCTCAGCCTGAAATCACTGATCAGGAGTATGATGCCTTGTTCAGGGAGCTTCAGGATTTGGAGAAACAGCATCCTGACCGGGTAACCGACAACTCGCCGACGCAGCGTGTTGGGGACAAACCAATATCAGAATTTACTACCGTCCGGCACCGTACTCCGATGCTATCGCTTTCCAATACATATTCTCGTAAAGAGGTCGAAGACTTTGACCGCAGAGTTCGTGCATTGCTAAATAACGAGACTATTGAATATGTGTGTGAGTTAAAGTATGATGGTGTTGCGTTAAGCCTTGTGTACGAAGACGGGCAGCTGATACGGGCCGTCAGCCGTGGTGATGGTGAGGCGGGTGACGATATCACCCACAACGTCCGCACAATTAAATCAATCCCATTAACGCTCAACACCGACGAATTTTACCAGCGGAGCAACATATCAACCAAAGCCCCTTCACAGAACAGCGTAATTGAGGTTCGTGGTGAGGTGTATATGCTAAATTCAGACTTCGTTGCAATCAACGACGATGCTCTGGAGAAGGGTGAAAAACTCTACGCAAACCCGCGTAACCTGACTGCCGGTACACTAAAGCAGAAGAACCCGCAAAATGCGGCACAGAGGAAGCTGCAGTTCGTTGCCTATTACCTTGATGCTGAAGGTGTACCATCGTTACCTGCTACCACCCAGGCTGACAACGTTACAGCGTTAAAGCATCTTGGCTTCCCCGTTAGCAATGCCCTGCGCACATGCAGATCCATTGCCGAGATTATAGCATTCATTGATGAATGGGAGCAAAAGCGCGACTCACTATCATTTAACATCGACGGCATTGTAATTAAAGTTAATGCTATTGAGCAGCAGGAGCAGGTTGGGTTCGTTGCCCGTGCGCCCAGGTGGGCAATCGCATACAAGTACGAGGCAAAGAAGGCTGAAACAATTCTGAACGATATAACCTTGCAGGTAGGCCGCACTGGTGTGGTTACACCCGTGGCGGAACTGCAGCCGGTTTTACTGGCCGGAAGCACAATTTCAAGAGCCACTCTTCATAACGAAGATTTCGTTCATCATCTGGACTTGCGTATTGGCGATACGGTTATCGTTGAGAAAGGGGGCGATGTAATACCTAAGATTGGCGGAGTTGTGCATTCAAGACGAAGGTCTGATGCACTACCGTGGACGATGCCGACGACTTGTCCGTGCTATGTTCAGAGCACGCTTCACAAGCCCGAAGGTGAAGTAAACTGGTATTGCACACACGGGCTGTGTCCGTGGCAGCTTCAACGCAGACTGGAGCACTTTGCAAGTCGCGACGCGATGCACATTGAGGGGCTTGGCACAAAAGCGATTGAGCAGTTTGTTAAAGCAGGCCTGTTGCATTCGGTTGCCGACATCTATCAACTGGGTGAAAAGTCAGATCAGATGTTAGCACTGGACCGGTGGGCACCCCGCAGCGTACAGAAACTTCTTTCCGGTATCGAGCAAAGCAAACAGCAACCATTCGAGCGAGTATTGTATGCCTTAGGCATACGGTATGTAGGTGAAGGAGTGGCAAAAATCCTGGTTGGTGCATTCCCGAGTATTGATGAGCTTGCCGACGCCACAGTTGAACAGCTCAGCGCAGTACACGACATTGGCAACAGTATAGCACGGAGTATTGTTGAGTTTTTCAGTGACACATCAGAACGTGACATTGTAGAACAACTACGGCAAGCAGGTTTACAGTTTCGTCGAACTGAAACCGCTACTGTCTCAAATGAATTTGCCGGCATTACCTTTGTGCTTACAGGAGAACTGGAACACTTCACACGCAAGGAAGCGCAGACGGCCATCGAGCAGCGTGGTGGCAAGGTATCCGGCTCTGTAAGCAGTAAAACAAGTTATGTTATCGCCGGTAAGGAAGCAGGTAGTAAACTATCCAGGGCACGAGAGCTAGGTATTACTGTTTTATCTGAAGAACAATTTCTGGGGATGCTGCGCTAACGCAAGATTTGGATTATGGCAGTTCGGTACCTAAGCCCGTCGAAGGGTAAAACCCTAAACCACCTGTGCATCCTGGAGATTCTATCACTCCGTGAGTCAGGAAAGGATGTTCAGGACTAACGCCATAGCACTCACTGAGTACTCTCGTACTGCCGTCTTCGATGCCACACTCAAGCTCTTCCAACAGCACACGGCAAGCCCGTCGCTTCGCTCCGGACTGCCCTCCCCCGCCACCACCACCAAGAATGAAGTCCCGGTTGCACACCTCTTCCGTTTCAGTCGGCCAAGCCACCGACCAGCTCTAGTGGCAAATACTTGGACTCCACCTTCAAAAAAGGCTTTCTTCCATTGGCTGAATTGACCAGGATCGATTCCATACTGCTCGCACAGCTCCGATATCGGTCGCTTCTTTTCTAAATGTTCACGGAGGATCTTGACCTTCTCCTCCGCACTCATGTGTCGCCGTTGTCGTTTCTCTGACATTGCTGCTCCTTATGATGTGAAAACAGCGCCAATCTATTGCTTAGAACTTTTTCTTGCATGACCAGTTTTGTGTCAAACAGTTCAGAGTCTTCTACCGACGGCTGTTTGGTTGACTACTCCTTTGTATAGGAACGGTTTTGTGTCGGGTACACAAGCACGGTCCTTGAATCCTTCAATTCAGACAGGTTCCATATGTGCCAACGCAAACGCCAACGCTATCTCTAGCCCCTTGACTCCAACAGTTGACGTATTATCCAGATTTGAATATTTGAAGATATAAACCCGGATACGGTATGATTCTTTCTCGATAGCGCATCACAGTGTTCACAACGATGTTACCAATTATTGGAGCTAAAGATGTAGCAGATAGGGTAAGACCCAATGTATATGCAGTACCTTAACCCAGTTGAAAAAAACCTAGCCAATCAAAGTCCAAGGCGCAGTACAGCACAGTGGGCTTCTTGTAGAACGAACAATAACATCGCTATTTCCGGAGTATCGCTTGGTTACTATCGAATTACAAGTACGGCAGTTGCTCCTACATGCTTGATTGTCACAATGTAAACACCATCTGTTAATCGCATCTGTGGGGTAATAGCAGCTCCGTTGGCTATGACCGGGATTATACGTCCGACGATATCTGTTACAATAACACCCTCTGTTTGAGGATGAATTCCGTTTGTAATAAAAGCATCATTCTGCCACTTTACACTCCACGTATGCTTCGCTTGCGGCTGCTCAGTTATACCCGTTGTGGTAATAGGTGTACGATATAATCCTCTGGTGGTAACGATATATCGGTAGCCTGCATATTCAATCATGGAATACACCTCACCGCCGTCAGGAGTCCATGGTCCGGTAAACTCATACCAGCCAAAACCACGGTTTGAGCTATAGTAGCATCCGTAATCCTTGGTAAATGCGTAAACAACTCCATCATTTGAGACAAACAACCCAGGTTCCATTCTTTTTATACTTACAGGAATCATGCTTCTGTCTCCCCATGATCTGCCCTGATCTGTAGAAACAATTATAGTTGCAGGCTCATATAAAGGAGGGATAGCACCAATTATATTCGTAACGGCTGCATATACTGTATCAGCACAGGCCGCCAACGAAAAGCATATACTTTTTGGAGGCATTCCAGTTGTTGATCTTATCCATGTTTTTCCACCATCAGTGGTTGCGACAATCGCGGCCAGTACACTGTCATCCTGCATGAGTATCTCAGACATATCTCCAAGTGACTTGGCTCCGGCAAGCACTCTTGGCGGATTACCGTCGAATGACACTACAGCTAATGCCCATCCTAACATAATAAGAGGTGTATTGTCATCTTGATATTTCCAGTTAGACGCCATCTTTTTAATGACTCGCTTCTCTGTGTCAAGGCTATACAAACGACTTGGATAAAGTATCCCGACAGCACTATCATCTATTTGGAATCCGATTGTAGGACCTGTCAAATCTTCTGTGTGGGGTATTGTATCGCCTTTATCATTAACTTCATAGACAATATGAATTTCCATATTGTCCCTGTCCAGGATGGCTAACAAGGTATCTTTCCGGAGGAGAATAGCATTACCAATGAACTTGAGGTAAAGACTATTTAATTCAGTACCATCGGCAGTTGTATAGGAAATCCACTCCAATGTTCTTGTATTCAAAAATCTCGGTAAATAGTTGTACGAAAACGCGATCACAGAATCAGAAAACACGTTGGCTCTGCCGATATACGTTGGTACAAACTCATGAGTGGAATACGGCAGACGTGACCAGATCATCTCCGTACTCAACGCATACATTGAATCGCCAAAGAAGACCAACGTACCATTCTGCAACTCTGCTACTGATTGGAAGCTGAAATCAATTGCTGAGAGGAATGCATCGCGTTGCAGCGTATCACCGCCATGGGTATAACGCCAGGCCTCCAGCTTACCGGCAGAGTTTTTCGTAAAAATAATCGACTGCCCGCTACTATACAGCGGAACAAGCGCTGTTGGTGAGGCTGGAAGAGGAACTTTATGAACTACAGAATCTTTGCAAGTTTTGGTAGAATATACCGTATTCCCCCGAACCCAAAACAGTGATTCACCAAGATCGGTCCACATACTACCGCCTATACGCCGGCTATCAGGAATCCACGATAACGAATCCATGTCCAAGGTAAAGAACGAGGTATCACGTATAGAAGTATATTCATTTCTATAATGAATCACTGCTAAACAAGTTGTATTACAGTGGGTGCTATGCAATGAATACATTTGGGGATCTTTATATAATAAGAGCGGCTTAAGATACTTTGATTCGCCCTCAGAATTTACCAACGTACCCCGAATTTCATCAGTAAGAATTATAAACCCAACTAGCAAAACCCCCTGTTCTCCCAAATCTACGATTTTAGTAATTGAATGTCCTGTATTAGCAGGATACGTCTGAACAATTCCATCGTGACCAAACCGATTCAGCTCCAGATCGCCATTGCCGATATCTACCAGTATCAAGATCGTGCCTTGCTTTCCTTGTGCAGCCTTAACGAACTTATACGATACAGGGTACTTTCCAATCGAAACTAAGTATAGCGAATCATCATGCCGCACACTGTAAACTTCATTATCTGTATAATCTATACCGTAAATTTCCCCTTCCGAGCTGTACATAACAAGGCGCGAAGCAACCCTCTCTAACGGGATCCGCTGGTACTGTTGGGCGGTGATTGAGCTCGTCAGAGCGATAAGAATAAGTAAGTACCGGTACATCCGAACAGCTTCCTTTCAACTGTACATTAATATCCACAGAGAGTGCAACCTTGCGTTGGTAGGCAGTCGATTGCATCCTTGTTTAATGAACCAGAAATATATTCCAAATTCATACTGCCATCACATGGAGTAGGGCATGGATATCCTTCTGTTGATTCGCATGGTCCTTCTTCTGGTTGGATACATTTCCAGACCTTATACCACTTATAGCACGATTGATCGCTACACTGCTCGGTAACGATACACCCTGTTCCTGGTTGAATTGAGCATTGGAAGCATGCAGGAAAACTCAGTTTCCACGCTGTTGAGAGCCCGCCATTTATCTGATTCACGGTCGGTATAAAATGATTGTGCGGGTTCTTTTCTGCCAACGCAATTGTGATTAATTGCCATACTTCATTGCCCCCCCGTTGTTCTTCAGGATTGTAAGCTCCTATGAACGGCCCACACAGAATCCCGCAACTATCCGGGATACAAATTTTACTTATGCGATATTCACAGGAAACGCCAAATGTATCTTTCTGACAATTAGTAGTTGTTAAATTTCTGCTACAAAAATATACTCTAATTTTACATTCTGTACCATTTTCAGTAGAATATATTATGTCCTCAATGCCTGGATGCCATGAAACATCAATCCCCGGGACTGTCGTTTGACAGTCGGTGCCAGGCGGACACTCTAGTGGCACGTGTGGGCAGTCGCAATTTTGTGCAAGAGTGGTGGCTGCGTGACAGAAAACCACAAACAGAATCAGGATTCCATTGTGTATAAGACTCTTACTCATAAAACATCTCTTTAATTATAATGATTATTTCTTTTATGGACTACGTCCGTTTCCTAGTTGAAAATCGAGAGACTATAGCTTTGGTTTGATTGTTTTTGGATTCTGTTGTTTACTTCGTTTACGATCGCTCGGTGCAACATAAGCAATCTTTTATAGTTATGTACTCGTCGCCATGATTGTTCTGCGTCGAAGAGAGCGAGAGCTGACCACCGTAGCCGCTGATCATCTGTGGACCATCGCGTAACGTGCCTCGTACGACGTGCTATGGCAGAGTTCGCCGATTCGATCACGTTCGTTGTACCGAATGAGCATCCGAAGACAGATCGCATGCCGAGTCGTGTTAGGGTCAGTACGTCTTCGATGCCCTCATTGAGTGATGCAGCAGCGGCGGGATTGATCTTCTGCAATCGTGCTATGAGTTCATCAGCCATAGCGCGTGCGTGTTTGTAGTCATCGCAGGAAAACAATTGCTTCAGAAGTTTGCGCCATTCTGGACGTGCGTTCTCCGGCAAGTGGTCAAGCACATTGCGCAACTTGTGCACTTGGCAGCGCTGAATGACGGCATATTCGCCAAAGACCTCTTCGATCGCCTTTCGAAGGCCTAGCCCGCCATCGATCACAAACAACAGGCCGTCATCGAAGCAGAAACCACGGCTGATCATCTCGCGAAACATCGTAGTGATCACACCGGCGTTCTCTGTCGTACATTGGGTTAGCCCCAGCGATACTTCTCCCCGACTTCAGTTACGCCAATAACCGAGACGATGTTCTGACCCTGTATGCACTTTCCGTCGATGAAGACCGCCACATAGGTTGACTCGTCAAGGCGACGCTGAAGAAACTCTTCCAAGATCGCAGTGCTATGTTCAACGAAGAGCTCAGAAACCCGACTCTTTGAGAGTCCAAATGAATCCATCAATGCTTCGGTAACCAGCTCCAGATTGCGGCTGCCAAGACCTCGAAACAACGCCACAATACCATACGTCGGTGGCTCAGCGGCCTGGTGTAAGTCATGGTAGATCTGTGGCAGAAAACGTCTTCCCTGTTTCTGCATCATACACTCTGGGTGCTGCCACCGACAGCGTCTGTCCGCCTACAGCAAGACTGCCAGGATTACGTCCCCAGCGACTGTAGGGACCCTGGTGAGGCTTGTCATGACTATGACGCTCCCCGGCTAGGTGCGTCACCTCCCGTTCCATCAACTGAACGCCAACATGTCTGCTCAGCTCCAGATGATGTAACACAAGCGCCGCGACTTCGTCACCTGCCAACTCCGCTAGTGTTTCAATTGCCGCAATACGTTCAGGGTGCGTATGTTTGAACCGCATGGGGCTCCTTTGTTTGGTGTTTGGTTGTTTAGTTTCTCCAAATTACCATCGGCAAAGCGAGCCTCTTTATTGTCAACTAACTTCCGGACATCGTCTAGCATTGGCTTGCTCCTGGGCACATCACGTCCGTCTCGCCAGCGATTCGACTGGTGATGCAACGCACAACTCGAGTGTGGGATGTTTACGATCGTAGTTGCCCGGCATGCTTAAACATCCGGGCAACGTATTTAGAAATTCGCTGTCTCGTATCTAAATTCAATTACTAATTGATTGCGGAGCTGAGTTGCCGGACCAACTGTTCCGTTATCTCGTGTAACGGGAACTTTGTGATCATAAAAAATATCGGTAAGAAGGCCGACCGACAAGAAGTCATTTACCTTCATTAAGAAAACATTTTCGTCGGTTACTACCCAGTAGTTGATGTTGCTATATCTGGCAAACATATTCAGCCGGTTCCGCCATGTTACATTCTTCATAATCTCCCAATCAAGTGTAGCATTCACCAGAGCACCAATATCATTTTTAAAACTGTCACCCGGATCTACTCCAAAGGCACCCTGGGCCGAGAGGTCATCATCCAGAACAAAGATGGAACGTGAGGCAATCGGAGCTACCAGGAGTTTAAATTCATTACGCGGCGTAAACTCAACACCTAGCGATGCGGTAAGGTAACCCGGAGCCATGAGATTTGAGATTTTCTTGAATCCACTGGACGATGTTGTGTCAGGAACGTCATAATTACTACCAATGTAGAATTGGGTTCTGAAATCAATAAAGGCAGTATATCGCACCCAGTCATTCTGTTTGACCGAGGCCTTGCTCCCAAGAATAATTCTGTCATCGGCCTTACGGAAATCTGCACCGCCGAGTTTTGTAAGTGAATACCCTAAGTCAAGGGTGTTTTCCCACGACAACGAATTTGCTGCATAGGTGGCACTGCCAAGAATCAGACCCCGAATGGTTGTTGAGTTTAGTCCACCACCCATCCAGTTTGACAGCTGGGTAGCGTTTAATCCGGCACCAAAAACACCTTTTAGCTTCCACGGGATACTGTCGGCACTCAGGTGACGGATTTTGTTTGATAGTGAATCAGTTGCAACCGCAGCGTCAAGCTGAGCAGATGCCACAGCCGGTACAAGCAAGGCAACAAGTATGGCAAGATGTAGATTACGGAATGTCATGTGTGTCCTTTTTAAAAATCAGTGAAGTGCAAATTTATCGGCTTTCTTCCTACACGTCGTCCGGTATCTGCCGGAGCAGCCCCCACGATACCCCTTTCTGTCTCTAATTTTGCAGTATCTATGGCCCGTCCGCTCTCTGTTAAACCCGCCCTGCCATTACCGGTACGGATGAAAGCAAATGTCAGCGCTACTGGTCGTGGCGTGTGTATCGCTATGGTTGATAGCGATTTTATGGCCCACCCCGACCTTACATTGCCGAACAACAGAATTGTTGGGTATGCGGATGCCGTTCACAATACAGTACACATAGAGGTTCCTGAAGTTCCAGTGACAGCACGCCACTGGCATGGTACGATGACGGCATGTACAGCGGCGGGCAATGGCTACTTATCGGGCGGAATGTACTCGTCGCTGGCTCCTGAAAGCACTGTGCTCCTGGTTCGTACCATGAACGAGAAGAATCGGGTAACAACTGATTCAATCGTATGCGCCCTCGAAATCATTGGTCGGCTGGCTGCAGAACACAACATCCGGGTGGTTAACATCAGTGTGTACGCCGATGAAATCGAACATACACTTGCCCATCCTGTGAACCGGGCAGTAACCAACCTTGTTGAACAGGGAATTTGCGTTGTTTCGGCTACCGGCAACAATCCGCGTGCGCCAATCAGACCTCCGGCTGCAGCTCCTCTGGGAATTGCCGTGGGTGGTCTTGACGACAAGAATACACTTCTTGAATCTGATAAAGAAATGTACCATAGCACGTTTGGCATCACGGAGCTGGGGGTTCAAAAACCGGATGTAATTGCACCGGCAATCTACCTGCCGGGTCCGATACTGCCGGGAACAACGGAACAAGAAGAAGCGGCAGCTCTCAGCGCACTTGATGCACTAACCGATTCAATGCTCCTGGAGACGGCACCTCGGCTTCTCCCGTATACCGGAATTCCTCTGAGCGTATGGACCTCTCGGGATATTGCCGAACTCAGAAACGCTATCGACAACAGAATTAACCTCGAACAGATTATTGCCCCGTATTACAAAATGGTCGATGGTACATCGTTCGCAGCACCTATAGTGGCAAGCATTGTTGCACAGATGGTGGCGCTGAAACCGGATCTTACACCAGAGCAGATAAAAACCATACTCACCCATACCGCCAAACCCCTGCCGGACGTTCCCCGCCTGATTCAGGGCGCCGGAGTCGTTGATCAGCATGCGGCCCTTGCTTATTGCTCGGCACTGGCAAAGGTTGAACACCAGGCAGCCTAATACTCACTTTTTTTATGTTACGATTCCTTCTTGCCATCCTCGTTGCCTCCGTCGCATCAGCCCAGATTCCTACTGCTCCGGTTCTGGATTTACACTCTCCGGTTAAGCGGCTGATTGCCTATGTAAACTGCACTGCCGTTCCAGAACCGGGAAGAATTATCTCTAATGCCGTTGTGATTGTCCGCAATTCACAAATTCTTGCCGTTGGTGAGAAACTGCAAATCCCTCAGGGTGCCGATGTGCGTGATTTGAAAGGGGCTTGGGTTTATCCAGGCTTTATTGATGCATTCGTAAACGTTAAGGCCCTGCAGGATGGGAAAGGAGCCGCTGATGCTGGTAGTGATGACGAGGGACCGGTCACGCCCCCAACTGTGGGAGCACGGCACTGGAATCAGGCAGTCAGACCGGAAGGCATGATCCTTGATCGGCTGCAACTCTCCAACGATAATATTAAAGGTTTTTATAATGCCGGTTTTACAACTGCAAGCGTTAGTTCTCACGATGGTATTTTTTCCGGATATGCATCGGTCATCAGTTTACACCCGGGCCCAGTAACTCCATATATCATTGAACCCCGAGCGGCACAGACTCTTGGATTTGAAAAAGGAACGTCGAAGACGCCATACCCTACGTCGCTCATGGGTTCAATCGCCCTTCTCAGGCAAACCTTTTTCGATGCAGTCTGGTACGCAGAGAGCATGAAGAAAAAGGGAACACCCACAGCCGACATACCTGAAATCAACGTATCACTCGAAGCTTTAGCCTCAGCAGTACACCAGGATATGCCGTTTGTTGCCGCAGCCCAGACTGAGCACGATGTGGCCCGGTGGCTTGCGATTGCAGAGGAGGCGGGTATTCAGATCATCGTCAGAGGTAGCGGGAAGGAGTACCGCAGGTTGGCAGACATAGCCGCACTGAAGCCTGCTCTGATCCTGCCACTCAACCTGCCGGCTGTCCCCGATGTACGCGATCCCATTGCTGCTCGTGATGTCCCGCTGACAGATCTGATACACTGGTACTGGGCTCCCGATAATCCCAGACTGCTGGATAGTGCGGGCTGCACCTTCGCCTTTACGTCGAACGGCTGCAAGGATCCGTCCGAGGCTCTTGCCAACCTACAGTCAATGGTCAAACTCGGTCTTGATTCAGTCACAGCACTCGCCGCGCTGACAACCGTCCCTGCCCGGATGCTGCGTGCGGACAACACCATTGGTACAATTGCTCCGGGAAAACTTGCCAATCTTACTATCTTCAGCAAACCGTGCTTTACAACAGGGACCCAGGTGCACGGTGTTGTGGTTAACGGTGAATACATTACTGTAAATCCCGTTCCGGCAGTAAATACACGGGGGACGTGGACGCTGTCAACTGCTGCCCTTCTAAAACCGCTTACCATCACCATTGGTGGCAGCTCTGCTAAACCGTCAGTTACCGTGGTTGGGGATTCGGGTACAACAATACCGTCTGCCGAGATCCTGAATAACAGGCTTACGTTTACCATTCAAACCTCAACGCTGGGTCTGCCAGGTACGGCACGGGTGACCGCAACGCTTGATAGCATTATGATGCGCGGTACGTTTTACAGCCCTAACGGTACCTGGGCCGAATGTATGCTGCAGCGCAGAGGTCCCGATACCACCAAACAGGTTCAGGCTGAGACCTCGCGTAAACGCCTTCCCCTGCCTCCTACCATTCCCCTTGGGCCCTTCGGCTATGACCAACAACCAAAACAACTGAACATTGTACTAAAAAATGCAACTGTGTGGACGTGTGACAGTGTAGGCATTTTGTACAATACCGATGTTGCAATATCAGGCGGCAAGATTGTCGGAATTGGCAAGGGGCTTTCCGGTGCATCTACTATTGACTGCTCTGGTAAACACATCACACCGGGGATAATCGACGAGCATTCACATATCGCGATTTCACGCGGTGTGAACGAAGGTGCACATGCCGTTACCTCTGAAGTCAGAATTGGCGACGTTCTTAATCCCGACGATATTAACATCTACCGTCAGCTTGCTGGCGGCGTTACATTCAGCCACGCTCTGCACGGATCGGCAAACCCTATCGGCGGACAAACCCAACCCATTCGGATGCGCTGGGGAGCTAACGCAGAGGGGTTAAAGCAGGATAACGCTACGCCGACAATCAAGTTCGCTCTTGGCGAAAATGTTAAACAAAGCAACTGGGGCGACGATTATGTAATTCGGTACCCGCAGTCCCGGATGGGTGTTGAAGAAATAATGCGTGATGCATTTGCTGCCGCCCGAGAGTACGAACAACGGTGCACAAAAGCCTCGGTCGGCGGGTTGCCCGTGCGCCGTGATCTGCAGCTTGATGCTCTTGTCGAGGTACTCAACGGCAAACGTAATGTGCATTGTCACAGCTATAAGCAGAGTGAAATTTTAATGCTGATTCGTTTAGCTGAAGAATTTGGCTTTACAGTCTCCACCTTCACCCATATTCTTGAAGGTTATAAAGTTGCGTCGGAACTCAAACAGCACGGAGCTCACGTGAATACGTTTTCTGACTGGTGGGCATATAAATTTGAAGTGTATGATGCAATTCCTCAGAACGCCGCCATTATGCACGAGCAAGGCCTGCTTGTTGGAATCAATAGTGATGACGCTGAAATGGGCCGGCGGTTAAATCAGGAAGCCGGTAAAAGCGTGAGCTACGGAGGTGTTGCCGAAGCCGATGCATTAAAATTTGTTACTGTCAACCCTGCCGTACAAATGAATGTGAACTCCTTTGTTGGCACACTGAAAAACGGAATGGATGCCGATGTCGTTGTCTGGTCAGCCAATCCACTCTCGAATATGGCAAAAGTCGAACACACCTTTGTAGAGGGTCGTGAGCTTTTTTCAATCGATGCCGATGCCATCCTCAGAGCCAGAGATGCTGCACTCCGTTCAACCTTGGAGCAGGAAGCCCTAACAGCCATCGCTCGCGGGGGGACGCCTGCTGCCACACACAGCCAGGAGGATGAGGAATACCATTGTGACACCATCACCGACGAGATGCGTGGCGGTGAATAGAACCATCCGGGGAATGAGCACTTGGGTTCGAGCCCTATCGTGTGATACGTTCTTCTGGCTGTTGCTGGCTTCGGCCGTGATTCTGCTCCTGCCTACCCTGGCGATGCCATTAGGAGCAGACCAGGCAACGTTTTACCGTGGCGGCAGGACTCTTCTTGAGGGTGGCTCGTTGTACCACGACTTTATCGATGTAAAGCCCCCACTCGTTTATCTGTTCTATGGAATCGGAGGATCACTGTTTGGTGGCACACCCACCGCCATCCGCCTATTCGATGTGTTGTGGCAGGTGCTAACCGTAGCCACCTTATTGCTCTTCCTACGTCACATTGGTACATCGCGTTTAACACAGGCAGGCACCGTAATTTTTTATACGATTGCCTACACGTCGTTGGGTCATACTGGCACTGCTCAGGCTGAGTCCGTTTTTAGCTTTTTTGCAGTCTGCACCTTGTATGCAGTTACCCTTCGACCCGGAGCTGCGCGCGACACCCTTATTGGTATATGCTGTGCCATTGCCTTCCTGCTGAAGTATCCATTAGCCATCATTGGTCCCGCTGCAATCCTTGTTTTTATTTTACGAGGGGTTGCACTCGGTTCTGCCTTCATAACCGTTGCACGTGTAGCCGGTGTGGCCATTGTCACGCTGGCTGTTGCGGTATGGCCATTTGCCATTGACGATGATACGCGGAACGGCTTTATTCAGATTGTGGACTATCTCAGGGTGTACGCAGGCAGCAGCGGATCATTTGTTAGTCAGGCAACTGTTGGGCTCAAGCTAACGTCAAAATTCTTTGGCGATGCATTATCGTTGCTTGGCTGCTATGTTGCCATCACCGGTGTACTTCGTAGTCGCACTCCACTGGTTCGGAGCGTTGTTGTTTTTGGCATCATGCTAGTGGCAACTGTGATGTTGGAAGGCAAATACCAGATGTATCATTTTTCCAGACTGCTGTTACCGTTTGCCATTGTATTTGGTGCCGGTTTACCTGTCGTGCTGGCCGATGTCCGACAATACCTTGGTATCACCGGTGCAATGGCAAGGCTAACGATTGTTTCCGCAATTCTTGCAGGACTCATCCTCTCGCCATTACCCCGCTGGTTCAATATCGCGCGGCTGGCAGGTGCCACTGTATCCAACCCATTGGCGTTTGATGCATACCTCACCCGTGGCGAAGGTGATGACAGACACTACCTGGAGTTCCGGCAACTTGAACAATACCTGAACACAAACCTTACTGAAACCAGCAGAGTTTTGGTTGTATCGGAACTGGCCACACCGATAATTCCGTTCCTGCCTACAAAGCACGTTGGTCCGTTTGCCGATGCACACTTCTATCTTGGCGTTGGTGCGGGACAGAGCTGGATTAACCGGGCCGGAGAGATTATCAGCGGTGCGGATATGGTAGTTGTTGACACGAACGATGTTGCCGAAGGCGTAACACTCCACACATTAACATCATGGCAGGCAATACATCAGCACCCCGCACTGCTTAGCCCCCTAACATCCTCATTTACCTGTACCGACACCATAGCATCCTTTTTTATCTTTCAAAGAGTGAAATGACTTCATATCCGCTCTCTGTTATCAAACCTGCACCCCAGATTGCCGACTACCTTGCTACCGTTGGTAGTTCACAAACACGGTGGACCATTGCTGACGGACGTTTCCCCTGCGTTGTCACCGGCCAGCAGGTTGGTTTGTTTGGCGGCCCACTATACACTCTTCTAAAAATCTGTTCTGCAGCCTCGTTGTCGGCCGAAATCAGCGCCGCTACCGGCAAACCCTCGCGAACCGTTTTCTGGCTTGAAGATGTTGATCATGACGCCGCTGAAGCTGGTAGTGCCTTTGTTCCATCGGAGTCGTTATTATTACAAAAACGTACAATCAGCGCTTCGGCTGACCGGCTGCCGGTGTATAACAGAACCATCTCGGAACAGAACGTTGCCGAAATCACCCAGGCGATTGCAGGGTTCGACGGACGTAACGCAGATGCTGTACGGGAAAACCTGCTGCGGGTGTACACCGTAGGCAGATCATGGGCAGACTGTTTTTTGGACATACTGCAACCGTATCTGGATGCCTGGAACATAGAAGTCGTCCGCGCTTCCAGCGTGTTGCGCAGCGGCATCCACCTGCCTCTTGTGTTGCGTGACCTGGAGCAGTCTGACCTTGCCGATGCAATCAGAGAGCGATCCACAGAGATCGCTGCCCAGGGATACAGCTTGCAGGCACAGGCGCCTGAAACCCTGTTCTTTGTGCACCTGAATGGCCAGCGGACCAGGCTGCACCGAACCGGCTCCGGTTTTAGTACACCCGAAGGACGGCGGTTCACGCCCACAGAGCTGAAAAGTATTGCCGAAGCACAACCAGAATGCTTCTCGCCAAACGTGATGGGACGTCCGCTGGTTCAGGACCTATACCTGAACACCACTGCAACAGTCTTAGGCATGGCTGAATGGCGATATCAACAGCAGCTGGCCTATGCCTACCCCCTCGTTAACCTTACTCAGCCGGAACTGGTGCTGCGTCATCATACCTGTTTGCTCGACGCAAAAGCAGAGCGCTCCCTGGGGAAAACCACCATCGACGTACCCGCCTTTTTTGTACCCTGGGAAGAACTTGAGCGTTCAGAAGTTACCGCACTTGCCGAGAACCTCGTACCCGACCTTCCGGCAGCCACGGTAGAGAAGCTCATCGCCCCCTATCTGAACGCCGCCGGAAGGATTGATGTTACACTGGAGAAAACGGTTGGTGCTGCACAGGCAGCGATAACCACGGCTCTTGAAAATCTGTCGGCACGACTTCGGGCCGGACTTAAAAAGAAGAATGCCGAATCGGTGGACAGGCTGCACCAGCTATGGTGGAGGATCTATCCGGGCGGACATTTAAACGAACGCATTTTTCCTCTCGCTCTCTGGCAGGCTAGAATTGGCAACAACGAAATGCGTAGTTTTGCTGAACATATTTGTCAACATTCCCGTCACCAGTTTCATATTGTCGCAGTTTCGGATCTGCCCGGCCTTCAACCATGAGTGTAAGTCAGCCACATATTCTTATCGTTGATGATAACAGAATCACCACCAAGCTCCTGCGCAGGTATATGGAAGCAACTGGTTTTGTTACAACCGAGGCATTTGATGGTGTTGAGTGCCTGGAAGTGCTAAAAACCATAACCCCCGATGCTGTGATTATGGACGTCATGATGCCAAAACTCAATGGCTTCGAAACCACGAAGGCCATTAAGTCAAACCCTGCCACCGCCTCGATACCTGTAATTCTGGTTACCGCTCTTAACGATGTTAGCACACTGGAAGAAGCCGTCGAAGCCGGTGTTGACGACTTCCTCACAAAACCGATCGACGAGAAGCTGCTCACAACAAAAGTTCGGCTGTACGTGGAAGTAACACAGTCCCGTCAGCGAATCAATAACCTCCGCTCCATTGTTAAAGCCTATAAACACGGTGAGCCGATTTCAGACAGTATCCGGGAACTCATCAACGCCGAGGGACTGTAGCCGGCACGCCCCTCACGTATGTAACTGCTGTTTGAGCCAGACAACAACGACTATTAACAACACTAACCATTTCTACTATGCGATTCTACTCGATTTTACTGACTGCCTCGTTCCTTCTCCTGGCGTCATGCGCCAGCATCCGCGATATCACCAACAGCCTTGCTTCGATGCAGAAGATGCAGTTCAAAATCGCAGGTCTTACCAATATGAAACTTGCCGGAGTTGACATATCAAAAATCAGTGACCCCAAGAAACTAGGCGTCAGTGACGCACTATCACTGGCGGCTGCATTCAGCAAGGGTAGCCTTCCCGCAACATTCACTCTGAATGTTGATGCCCGGAATCCCAACAACGGTCAGGCCGGCAGCCGCTCTACACCCCTGACTCTTAACGGCTTTAATTGGAACCTGCTGATCGACGGCGTTAAAACCATCAGCGGCGATCTGGAACGCCCAATCGAAATTCCCGGCACTTCAGCAGCCACAACCATCCCCCTGGCCGTTTCGATGGACCTGATGCAGTTTTATAAAGACCGTGGCTACGACGGTATCATTAACCTTGCACTCGCACTGGGGGGCGCCAATGGCTCTACCAGTACCGTAAAACTGGATGCACAGCCAACAGTTGGAACGCCCTTCGGACCATTAGTGTATCCCGGACGAATTACAATTGTTGACCACGAATTCCGAAGTAATTAATGGCCTCGCTTCTCCTTATTCTGGGTATCATACTCAGTGCTCTGTGCGAGTACCTTGCAGCGTCACTCAGAAACCTGCGGCAAAGCGTAATCAGCGTCATGGCCGATGAAGGCTCGGCTGTTGCTCAGAGAATTTGTGCCGCGTACGATGACATTGATGAAACCACGTTATCGGTAAGCCTTGTTGATATTGTAGCTGTTACTACTGCGGCTATCGCATTAACAACGATGGCAGACGGCAGCATGCTGCTGATTCTGCTGCAAATGCTTGGCTTGATAATTATTCTTACCATCGCAAAAGTTGTAGCCTCCACGGCGGGTGTACGTTATGCAGAACATACACTGAGCTTCACCGGCTATCTCCTGGCAACCGTTCGGATTGTTTCGCTTCCCGTTCGCTTCTTTTACCGAATCCTGATGCGCCTTACCAAGCATCAGTCCGACGAAGAGGAAGCACGCGAAGAGCTGGAAGCTCTGGTTGAAACGGCACGTGAGGAAGGGGCTCTGGATCCGGGTGAATACCGCATTATGTCGAACATCATGCAACTCAGCAGCATTGCGGTTCAGGATGTGATGACTCCTCGTACCGTAGTTTTTGGGTTGCCCGAAACAACCACCGTCGAAGATGCCTTAAAGAAGCCGGAACTGCAGATGTATTCGCGCTTTCCTGTGTACGAAGGCAACAACCCCGACAGCGTTATTGGCTATGTGTTCGCAAAAGACGTCCTCCGGGCTGCTCTGGCCGGACGCAAGACCGCCGAACTGGGCAAGCTTAAACGCCAGGTGCACTTCATGCCTGAAAATATAACCCTGGAACGTGCTCTGGAACAATTCCTCCAGCAAAAACAACACATGTTTATGGTTGTGGACGAGCATGGTGGAGTGGAAGGTATGGTAACAATGGAAGACGTGCTTGAAACCATGCTGGGGGCTGAAATTGTTGACGAAGCTGACCACGTTGTTGACCTGCGCCAGCTTGCAAAACAACGGCGCGACGCACGTATAGCCCAGCGCGAATCACTAAAGCAGCCAGTGGGAGCTGGACAATAATTACACCGTGCTGTTTAGCTGTAGTTCCATATCAAAAACATATTTCGAAAAAACCCTCTTCACCAACCTTTCGTTTGGAATGGAAGACGGTGAGCATATCGGCATTATCGGTCGGAACGGCGCTGGCAAAAGCTCACTGCTACGCATTATTGCCGGACTTGAAGAGCCCGATTCCGGCAGTATTGCACGACGGCGTGATACTAAATTTGAATACTTAAATCAAAACCCTGTTTTTGCTGACGGCCATACTGTACTGCAGGCAGTTCTGCACCATTCCACAACCGGCGATACTACTGTGGTAAAGCAGACCGACGCGTACTGGCAGCGTGAAACAACAGCACGCATTTTATTGGGTAAGCTCGGCATGAATAACACCGAAGCAGATGTGCACACGCTGTCGGGCGGACAGCGTAAGCGCGTAGCTCTTGCACGTGCCATGCTCTCCGATGCAGACCTTCTGCTGTTAGATGAACCAACAAACCATCTTGACGCTGACACCACGCAATGGCTGCAGGACGAGCTGGTTGCCTTGCGCAAGGGTATTCTGGTTGTAACGCACGACCGCTACTTTCTTGATGCCGCCTGCACACGAATTGCCGAACTTGATCAGCAGCGGATTCTGCTGTACGACGGCGGGTACGAAAAGTATCTTGAACGCAAGGAAAGCCTGCTGCAAATTCAGGAGGCTACGTCGGCCCATGCGCGCAACACCCTCCGCCGAGAACTGGCATGGCTGGCCAAGGGAGCACGCGCACAACGCAAAAAACAAAAAAGCAGAATCGACTGGATAAAGCAGCTTGAACCAGAGCCCCCTTCATCATCATTCCGCGATATCGAAATCGAACTGGGGCATCGGTTTCTTGGCGGTAAGATTATTGATGCCGAAAATGTTGGTGTTAAGGGGCTCTTCCACTCGTTCCGGTGGCGCGCACAGCCCGGAAACCGAATCGGTATCATCGGCAGAAACGGTGCAGGCAAGAGTACGCTGTTACGCATACTGAGCGGCAAACAGATGCCAGATGAAGGATGGATTAATATTGGCGAAACTGTTAATCTTGGTTACTTTGCACAGGAAGTGGAACCACTACCGTCAACAGCAACAGTCCTAAGCTCCGTTCGGGAAATTGCGGAATACATCGACGTAGGCGTTGGCCGTGAACGCTATATCAGTGCACGGGAACTCTGCAACAGGTTTGGCTTTTCTGCCAAACAGCAAAACGCATACGTGCAAACATTATCGGGTGGTGAACGCCGGCGTCTGGCACTGCTTCGGGTGCTGATGAGCAACCCCAATGTATTGTTCCTGGACGAACCAACAAATGATTTTGACATCGTTACCCTGAATGCCCTTGAAGACTATTTGCAGTACTTTAAAGGCGTACTGCTTATTGTAAGCCACGATCGCGCGTTTCTGGATAAAACAGTCACTACGATCTGGAGCTTCGAAGCAAACCAGCGCATCAGAGAATTTCCCGGCAATTACTCCGACTATCTTGAGAAAACTGAAATCAGGAATGGCAACAAGTCCGAGCCCAGAGCTGCACAGGAACAGGATAGGAAACCACGCGCTACCGGTACCAGCACTGACTCATCCTACCCTGCCGGGAAACGGAAAAGAACACCCTGGGATGAGAAAAAAATGCTCGAACTCGAAGAAAAAATCACCATCCTGGAAACCGAGAAAGCCGAACTCGAGCAGCAACTGGCAAGCCCCCTTACACATTACACCCTGGCCGAACACCTTGCCGGTCAGCTCGCTGCTCTCAGCGGGCAAATCGAACGTCTGACCGAGCAGTGGCTTGCCCTGAGTGATAGTGAATAGCTGCCCTTTCAGGCCTTGGTTGCAGACCCCCATCGTTATTCGGGAAACCATTCTCACAGTCGGTGTCTTTTTGTGCTAAACCGTGGCAAGCCAAGGAATTGAGTTTGTGAAACCAATGGTAAGTCATTGATTTCTCTTTGTTTCCACAAAAAACAAGTTTATATTCGTCACAATTGTTTATTTCGAATATGAGTAAAAACATGGCTAAAACCTCAGCCTCAAACCTTGATTCCTCGAAGATGGCGGACGTGCTGTACGGCTTTCCCGACCAAATAAGGCAAGCAATCAGTATCGGTGAATCGGGCCCCATTTGGCGGCAAACTGCGGTATCAAACCGCTACGCCCTATTTGGTCTTGGCGGATCGGCAATTGGCGGCGACCTTCTACGCAGCTACCTTGCCGCTACCGATGGAAGTACGCACCTTGACTTTTCCGTTCACCGCAGTTACGAAACACCACACTGGCTTGACAGTGATACCAATGTTATCTGCAGTTCGTATTCCGGTGAAACCGAGGAAACGCTCTCCGCTTTCGATCAGGCCAGGAAACGCACAATGCGTATCGTTTGCATCACAACGGGCGGAACCCTTGGTCAGCGTGCCGTAACGTTTGGAACACCCGTCATCAATATCCCGCCCGGTTTCCAGCCCAGATGTGCCCTGGCCTACAGCTTCTTTCCCTTGCTTACCATCCTGGGCAGGTACGGTGCCATCGAGTCACGGTCAATGCGCACCCTTACCCGCTCGATAAACGAAACCGTTCGGAACCTTGAAGCGCTCCGTGACGAATACGCGTCGAAAAATGCCAAAAATCCGGCCTACAGCCTGGCCAAAAAGCTGGTTGACAGTGTGCCTGTTTTCTACTCAGCCAATGATCGCCTTGATGCCGTTAACCTGCGCTGGCGCGGACAAATCCAGGAAAATGCAAAGCAAACCGCCTTTGGAAACGTGCTGCCCGAAATGAACCATAACGAGATCAACGGTTGGCAGTTCCCGCCTAACCTCGTGAAGAACTTCCAGATCGTCCTGCTCCGCGATCCGGATGACCACACCCGCGTGAAAGCTCGCTTCGATGTTATGAGGGATATCCTGAAATCATCGGTGGGTGGAATTACCGAACTTCAGGGCGTTGGTAAGTCTCTTCTGTCACGAATGTTTACGCTAACCTACCTTGCCGACTGGACCAGCTATCACCTGGCACTCCTCAACGGAACTGACCCAACACCGGTTCCAGTTATTCAAAAATTGAAGGGGGCTTTGGCCAAGGTTCGGTAGTTTGCCATTTTTACCGTATCTTTGCAGTTCATACCTATCACTTTGTAGGAAAATTATGGCTGCAGCAAAGAAGTCAGCAAAGGCAAAAGTTGTAGAGCCGGCTGACGAAGAAATCGACGTAAAACCAAAGAAATCAAAGAGAAAGGCCAAATACATTACCGTGTATTCGCCCTTCCTGATGAAGGAAACCAAGCACGAGCTCATCGGTGAACCAATCGAAACCGAGAACGGCAGAAAGCAGTGGGCACGGTGCAACGTAAGCCATCACAGCCAGTTGATCAACCTGGATACCCAGGAAGAAGTAGCCGAAAAAGCATCAGGTCCGTTTAAGCTGGATCGTGCCGACTCAAAAGAGTATTCGCCCAAGGCCGAATATCAGATTGGCGACGTGATCTACCACAAACCATGGGATGATGTCGGCATCGTACGGTCAAAAGAAATTATGTCAAACGGCCGCGCTTCGCTGCTTGTTCAGTTCGAAAAGAACAAGGAACGCAGGCTGGTTGAGAATTTTAAATAATAACAATTCCAATTTTCCATTTTCATTTCAGTTTAAACAGTTTATGCCGGTAATCGGAGTTACAATCCAAAGCAACGAGAATATCGACCGCGCCCTGCGCCGCTTTAAAAAGAAGTACGAGCGTTCGGGTGTTCTGCGTGAATACAAAAAGCGGGCATTCTTTACCAAGCCCAGCGTTGAACGCAGAATGGCTCGCTTAAAGGCAGCCCGCCGTCAGCATCGTGTGCAGTTAGAACAAGATTAACAGAGTCGATTTTTTCACTCCGGTTTTCGGGTTCTTTTTAGGTTCTTGACAATTACACCCATTGGCTTGCAAAGCCAGTGGGTTTCTGTGTTTTCTGGGCTTCCTGCTACACGGTTTCGGGGTTTATGCTGTTACGTACAACATCCCGATCAGAAAATGGCATCTTCAGTCCTGCAACTTCCTGGTACGCTTCGTGACCTTTTCCGGCTATCAGAATTATCGACTCACTTCCGGAAATACGTAACGCATACCGAATTGCCCGCTCACGGTCAGGCTCAACGTGAGCCTTGTTGGCCGACGCCATTCCGGACCGCACGTCATCAATAATCGCCAGGGGGTCTTCATCGCGCGGATTATCGCTTGTGATGATCACAACATCTGCCTGCTGCTCTGCAATACGGCCCATCGGACCCCGCTTGGTGGCATCCCGGTTACCTCCGCAACCAAACACCACAACAAGATGGTTGGTAAGCGGACGCAGCGTCTGCAATGCTTTTTCAAGTGCGTCGGGTGTGTGCGCATAATCCACAACGGCAACAGAGCCGTTAGGTAGTTGTATCTGCTCAAGTCTTCCGGGAGGGGGCTTTAGGTTTGAAGCAATCTCTTCTAGGACATCTGTTTTAGGGGTTAGATGCGTAACAGCTCTGAAGGCAAGGCCTACATTTACTGCGTTAAAATCACCCAGGAGTGTTGTATGTAAATGATGAGTCGAGAAGAAGCGGTCCGACCTGCTCTGCACCGTAAACGCGCTGCCCCCCCTGTCAGCCCGGATATTACCTATACGAACCAATTCAACGTGAGCCCTGCAGTGCTGAACCATGGTTTCGTGGTCCGGCCCCACCGTGCTGATTACTGCCCACGACGTCCGGGGCAAGCCGGTAAACAGCTTTTGCTTTGCCATGGCATAGTTCTCCATGGTTCCGTGATAATCCAGATGGTCGTGCGTAAGGTTCGTAAATACGGCAACTGCGTAGCTGATACCCGCCACCCGGTGCTGATGCAGTGCATGTGAGCTTACTTCCATCACAACATGGGTAATACCGTTTTTTACGAATTCCACCGCAAGGTCATACAAAACCGGTGCGTGGGGTGTGGTGTAACCGGTTGGACGTAGCATTGGCTTTCCTGAAGCATCAACGTAGTCAACACCAATTGTGCCAATACAGGCAGCACGCATATTACACTTTCTAAGCATTGTTACTATCAGATTGGCCACTGTGGTTTTCCCGTTTGTCCCTGTTACGCCAATCCAGACCAGACTGTCAACGGCATGCCGTACGCTTGCCGATACGTTCTTTGCAAGCACAGCAAGCGCGAGCCTGGTATCGGGTACTTCTACCCAAGCCCCCTGCCAGTAGTTATGCGGCTCATAGTTACTGCCGGTCTGCACGCACACAGCTGACGCACCTTTGCGAATAGCTTCTGCGATGCACGAATGCCCGTCGAATTTGGTACCGTGTATGGCAATGTACATCATGCCGGGCATCACGTTGCCAACCACGTCCGTGACTCCTGTGATGCTTGTATGCACCGTTCCGCGTATCGTACACTGCCCCAATATCTCGTCCAGCCGATCAAGTAACATCATAATGCGAAAATAGAGTTGTTGCCAGCGTTGTAAGTTCGAACTATGGAACTCATACAATTCTTGCAGGCACGCCTTGGGAAGGAGTTGCCGGGTGCTGCGGCATACAAGATCATGCTGCCGGACGGCACCGATGTGTCGGAGCGGCTTGCAGCACCGCCACCCACGGCACACCACAGCGCTGTATTGGTGCCGCTTGTTCAAGGCCGGGACGATTTGCCCAACGTACTGTTTACCGTACGATCAGAAACTCTGCGCAACCATAAGGGGCAGATTTCATTCCCGGGCGGACACCTGGAGTGGGGCGAAACCCCCGAGCAGGCGGCAATTCGCGAGATGTGCGAAGAAACCGGCGTCAGCAGCACCCAGCTCTCGGTACTGGGCCGGCTAACCCAGATGTACATTCCACCGTCGAACAGTGCGGTCATACCAATAGTGGGCGTGTTAGACGGCTCGTGTACCTTTGTACCCAGCGCAGATGAAGTTGGTGAAATTTTCCAGGTACCGTTGATGCATTTTCTGGATACCTCACATATCTCGTGGTTTGAGCGCACCCAGAACGGCCGAAAGGTTCAGTGGCCAATGTGGAACGTTCACCCGCGGATTCCGCTCTGGGGAGCCACGGCAATGATTGTGAGCGAGCTTGCCTACCTCATTAACAATGAATTCATTACTAAACAAACTTAATGGTGCAATGATACGATTTTTTGGTATCGCCGGTGTGATACTATGCGTCCTTACCGCGTGCGGGCAGTCAGAAATTCCCAACGATAAACTGGTGACAGCATATTCCGACTACGTTGTTGCCCGATATCAGATTGCAGACTCAGCGGCGCTGCGGGCGACTTTTGATTCGATTGCCGTTGCACATGGGTTTACGCCTGATGAAATGCAGAACGAGTTGCGCGCCATGAGCAGCAATGGCAAGCTGATGCGGGCCTTTTACGATAAGGTTGCCGCACGGTTAGACTCTTTGCGTAAAGCCTCCAGCTCCATCGAGAGCCTTTGATACAGATTGTGGCCGAACTGCGCGAAGCTCTCAAAGTACCCTGTGTACCACTGGTGAAGCATAACACCATCGGCCATAAGATCGGCTACATTCCGGGCGGAAACAACACCTCCGCACCGTACAACATGAAATTCATGCCTCGGTGCAATCTCCGAAATCAGCTGTACCGCCGCTCTGCACCTCTGTGCCGAGGCATCAGCAACAACACTCCCGCTGAGTCCGCCACCATACTCATTCACAAAATAATCATATAGTTTATGTTCTGAGTGGTGAAGCATTGTACGCGCATCGGTGTATCGCGTTGATGTGTTGCCCAGAATAATACCATCGAACCCCAAAGAAATAAGCATCCGAAGCAGCTCGGGTAGCTGATCAATGGCAACATCATTTGAAATTTTCACGACCACCGGCAGACGTCGGTCGCGGTGCGCAAGTACAGTTGTAGCAATTTTCTCTAGGCGCCGCTGTAATCCTTCATCAATGGCACTGGAATGCCCAGCAACGTTCGGACAACTCTCGTTGAGTTCGATATAGTCAACACCTGCATCAGCATACATGCCAATGCCCTGTATCAGGCCCGCAGCAGCATCATCCCACGGCATACCCGGATCGGCACTCACGCTGGCACCTACCGGACACCCCGGGCGACGCGGCACCTTTTCAAGAACTTTTGCTACCGCAGCATGTCCGGGATTGGGCAACCCCATCCAGTTGGAGGCTGCCGATGACCGCGGGTAGGGCACTGCGGGCCAACGAACACCCCGCAGCGTATTTCCCTCGCGTGGCAGAAATGTTGTCGTTCCGGCCACAAACCCGCCTGCCCCCTGTGCTGCAACCAGATCGTAGCCCAGACCATGCTTGAACATTCCGGCAGCATTCCACAGTGGCAGCCTGAACTCAATTCCCCAGGCGCGCACCGGTACAGGCGTAATGGTGACTTCTACCGGATGCTCCAGTACCAACTGCTGCATAAACCAGGCACGGCCGGCCGAGAATACCCGCGTTGCAACCGGCGGCGGAAGGTGCACAACAAGCATACGCAGCCTGCGCTCGATCCTGGCAATGAGTTCAACCGGCGTCATATCTGCAAAACTACCAGCATTTGCCGTGTGCGGGGTAAAATCACATGATTGGTACCACACCATTGCTACTCAGATGAGATGATGGCTTATCGCAAAACCAACGGATCTGCGTATGTTACAACAGATTACATCGGGACTGAGTGTTAATGATATGTTCAAGACGTTTTACCGGATTCCTTAGCCGGGCAGCTACCCGCAACTGTGCAGCGTTCATCATGGCGCTTGGGTTGCTTCAGGGTCTATGCATGAATGCATGGGCTGACGGCAACAGCGTCTGCATCCTGATCTCGTTTGACGGGTTCCGACATGACTATATCAGCAGACTGCCCAACGGCGCAATTAAGGAGCTGATAGCCCACGGCTGCACGGCAGATGCCCTAATTCCGGTTAATCCAACCAAGACGTTTCCAAACCACTGGTCTATCGCTACCGGCCTCTATCCGTCAGACCACGGCATTGTTGACAACCGTTTTTATGATCGTGTGTTAAATGACACCTTCAACATGACGCGTACAGAACCTGTCTGGTGGCGTGGCGAACCAATCTGGACAACGGTAGAACGCGCCGGGAAAACAGCGTTTACGTACTTCTGGCCGGGCTCATCAACGCCGATCAACGGTCACCTGCCGTCAAAATGGTTTACATACGAACATAGTCGTGACTATACCAGCCGGGTTGACAGTATCGTTACCTGGGCAAGCATGCCCAAGCCCCCTGACCTGATTGTAAGCTACTTTGAATTACTTGATGACGCGGGGCATCGCTACGGACCCAATGCGCCGCAGGTAGACTCTGCGCTTGCCGTTGCCAACAGTTTGATCAGCAGATTAGTAAAGGGGCTGGAAGCACGCGGGGTTATAAATAACTGTACTATCGTTCTGGTGTCGGACCACGGCATGGCCGAAATCAACCCAGCTACACCACATGATAAACACTTGTCAGTGGAACAGTTTATGGCTGATCCCACAGTCCGTGTTATCGTCAGCAACCCCAATATCCTTGTGTATGGACTTCCAGGTACTACAGCGAACACCATCGCTGCCGGGATTAATGCAGATTCGCAAACGTACAGGGCAACCGCAACTCCCGTATCAGACTTGGACACTGCCTGGCATATCCAATATCCCGGTCGTACGCCGGACCTGATAGTAACGGCGGAGTATGGGTACGACATCGACGTCGGGAAACGTCCTGCTCGTAAAAGCACCGGCGGGAATCATGGATACAGTAACAGCATATCTGATATGAACGGCATCTTTGTCGCCTCCGGTGACAAAATCAAACCGGGTCGGGTTCAGTCCCTTAGTGTTATTGATGTTTACAATATAATATGCAAGCTAACGAATGTACCACCCGCGCGTAACAGCGGCAATGCAAATCGCGTATCTGACGTAGTACACTAAATGCAGACAAAACTTGAAATAGCCCGCAACTGGCTTCCACGCTACACCGGAATGGAGATTGGCGAAATTGGCGACTATGTTCTCCTTACGAACTTCCACACCTATATCAACGCATTTGCTCACCGTTTTGGTGTACCAATTCGCGGCACTGACCGTCCGATGCAGGCAGCTACCAATGCTGATGGCTTAACAATCATCAACTACGGCATAGGATCGCCCAACGCAGCTCTCATCATGGATTTGCTTATTGCCCGAATGCCAAAAGCTGTTCTGTTTCTTGGTAAGTGTGGTGGGTTAAAGCCCAGTACGACAATCGGACACTTCATCCTGCCCATAGCTGCAATCCGGGGTGACGGTACAAGCAACGACTATTTCCCTCCTGAAGTTCCGGCACTTCCATCGTTTAAACTCCACAAGTTTGTCTCCAACAAAATTCAGGCGCGAGGTCAGGAATACCGAACAGGTGTTGTATATACAACAAACCGCCGGGTATGGGAATGGGACACACAGTTCCGCGACAGACTCAGGGAGCTGAGCTGTCTGGCAATTGATATGGAGACGGCTACCATCTTTATTGTTGGGCACAAGAACGGGATCCCGCGTGGTGCCCTGCTGTTGGTCAGTGACGTTCCGGTGGTGCCTGACGGCATTAAAACCGAGTCATCTGACAGAGAAGTCACCAGGCAATGGGCAGACTTGCATCTGGATATTGGCATTGAAGCCATGACCTATGTTGGAACACATGGCGAAGAGATAAAACACCTTCGATACGAGTGAAACAATTTTGTTTTTTTCTTAAAAAAAGCGTAGTGGATTTTTGACAAATCCACCTAATTTCGCTCTTCCGGCTCAGATTATAACAGTATTTACTTACTGATTTTCTGGGGAGAATTTGTTCCGTCTAATGCGGAACAAAAAATCGGGTACTGACGTATGAAATTTTTCTTGTTCAATTAGGAGGCAGGCATGATGAAAGCTAAAGTACTTACTTCATTGCCGTTTACTCGTCTGACTCAATCCATTGTTCCGTTACTTTCTGCATTTGTGTTTCTGTTAAGCATGCAGGCAAATGGTCAAACATGGGTTGCCGAAGCACAGTCAAACGGCTTCACTCTGAAGAAGGTTGTTTCCGATACATCAATTAATATCGGTCAGCCTTTTTCTTACACCGTTTACTACTCGATTCCGGCAGGTGCCAGTAATGTTGTTATCTCGGACATGCTGCCACCGAGTGTTGAATTTCTGAGTGCCTCATATACTTCTCCATGCGGTACACCGGTCGTCTCCGCACCAACAGTAGGAAGCCAGGGTGGAACATACTCTCTAACCTGGGGTTCAGTACCATCGGGATGCTCCGGCTCTTTCACAATAACGGTGCAGTTTCCCAATGGTATTACGTGTAACGGTACCGGAGCACGCAACAGGGTGTGTTTGATGGGTTACCTGAATAATAAGTCTATTGAGTTCTGTACCCCGTACGTTAGTACAACAGCCAAGGCTGTGAACCCATGGAACGTCAACAAGTGGGTTTTAGGTGCTGCATACCAGGGCGGACAATGTCAGTATGCTACTGCAGACTCAATCATCACCTATCAGGTCTGCGTTATTAAGGATGTTGGCAATACCGGCCAGTTAAACCTTGTGAACGGTGTTGTTACCGATGTGTTGCCTACCGGGGCTGTTTTACAATCATCAACCTGTGGTGCAGTCCAAACCGGAAATACAATTACGTGGACGCTTCCGGCAAGCATGTCGGCAACCACGATGTACAACTCAACATGCTGCCAGTTTACCGTTCTGTATCCGCGCTCGCTCTTCCCAAGCGGGTCACAGATCAAGAACACTGCTACTCTTGCCGGAACCCTTGGATCGCCAAATCAGTCATGTGGTACTGTTGCCGATACCAGTCAGCAAACCTGTGTTGAGATCAAAACAATTCAGAGCGCAACGCTTTCCAAGTGGGTGTACACCAACGGTCAGCCGGGATGTCCGGGCAAGTATCAGATCTGGGTATGCAATACCGGCACGACAACGATGAATTCCTATACAATCACCGATACCATCCCGGGTGCTTTAAGTGGTCCGACAGTGACTGCCACTTCAGCCGGGCAAACTGCTTCGGTTGCCGGCAATATCGTCACCATCACCAGTTCAATAGCTCTCGCACCCGGTCAGTGCAGATATGTAGAAATATCGTTCACAATACCGGTAACAGCAGTTGTTGGAAGTACAATTACAAACTGCGCATGGCTATCCTCCCCAGGCATGGCACCGGTGAAGGCATGCGTTTCATTTACGGTTTCTGCAACGGCACCTAAACTCTGTTTGTGGAAGGAAGTTTGCTCAAAGAAAACATCCTATAAACCGGGTGATACGCTTCGGTACAGATTACGAATTCAGAACGTAGGCGGGCTTGCACTCACTGGAGCCACAATTACTGATAATCTAAACAGTAACCTTTCGTATATCGGCAACCCATCGTACTATACCGGTAGTGCATGGAATGCACCTTGTCAGCCGGCATCCAACTGGTCTGGCGTTACTCTCAGCCACAACCCGGTCACCAACCAGGTTAGTGCCTCACTCCCGTCAATCGCGGCCTCGTGTCAGAATATCTTTTACACCAATTGCGGTATGTATGGTACCGGAACTGTTCCGTATTACTTTATCGAGTTTGACGTTAAGGTTACCGATACCTCAGCATTGGGGAATATCCCGAATCAGTTCACGGTTTCAGGCGGTAATCTGGCGTCACCGGCAACATCGAATGTTGACCTGATTAACGTTACCGGTACAACAGGCTACACGTTGCTGAAGGATGTAAAGCAGGCCGGCAGTGGTTCGTATGCATCGTCGGCAGCAGTCCCTGCCGGAGGCACTGCACAGTACCGTCTGCGCCTTTCCGTTGCACCGGGCAGTGTTGGTCTGCGTCATATTACCATGGCCGATCTCCTTCCCAGAAACGATGGTACCAACGATAAGCTTATCCTGGGACCATGTACACCGCGCGGAAGTCAGTTCGATGTAACCTATGCATCCACAGTTGCAAGCACTCCCACCGCCTCACCATGGAACAATTCAGCCGTAACGCCGCCGCAGGCCCGGGTTGATAATTTTGCGCCAATTGGCGCTCCCGGACCGATGTTTGCCGGTGGATGCGGATCTGCCGGTACATGGGGAGCCACGCTCTCTCCGGGAGCACGTAACCTTGGTTACTATTTTGGCGCAACACCCATAGGGGCTGGCGGTAATGCTACTGTTGAATTCACCGGCACTGTATCTACATCTGCCCTCAGCGATGAAAAAGCATGCAATACGTTTGCAGCAAACGGGGCAGTTCGCCACCTGATTAACAGCTCCATCGTTACTGATCAGAAGGTTGGTGAACTTGAATCGAATCTGGCCTGCATATCAGTTAAGCAGACAGATCCGCAAGGCTGTCTGGAAAAGATTCAGATTTCATTGAAGTGTGCCGGCAAAGATGCTGCCGGCAATCAGCAGTATTCATTTACAATGTCGGGATGGAATGCTGCTACCGCCGCTGTGCTGATGCTGGGTTCGCCCGATGGTGCCTTTATGCCTGCTACATTCAGCATACCCGCCGGCTCGTTTACAGTCGGAAGTACATTCACCCACCTTCCGCCGTACACCAACCCGGTCACCATTACGTGGCAACTTGTTGCTAATGGTGTTGTGATTTGCAGGGACAGCGTAAAAGTAGATGTGCCGCCATGTGACGATGAGCCACCGGTGGACTGCTGCAAAGAGTTCATCAGGCGCATTGATCATAAGGGACTCACCTACTCGCCCTCCGGAGCAGTTTCACTGTCAGCATTTATCACGGCTGGTCCCGCGCCACTGCAGAAATTTAGCGCAACCATCATCGGCGTTCAGCGCAGAACAGTCTGTGGAACTACTGCTTCAGCATGGCAACGCTGCTTTGGCGATGTAACGTCGGCCTCACTGACAAATCCGCTCTCACCCGGTCCTACCATGCTGAGCATCTTTAGTCGTGCTGCTCAGTGGGGCCCCGGGCCGTGCGAGTCGTTCATGACAGGCGCTACGCTGAATCTGAACATGATCTTCCCTGCACCACCTGCCAGCTTTAAGTGTCGGGATACCCTGGTATTCGCAATCCAGTACTCGTTTACAGACTGCAAATGCGTCACCTGTAATAAGATTGTTTACGACACGGTTGTTCGCAGGCACCGGTTCCTGCCATGGGATCCGGTACTCTGGACAGGTATCTCAGCAATCCGTCCGACAATTGCCAAGCAGTCCGATCAAACTCAGGCCGACACCGCAGCGTTTACGTCGGTAGTCATGAGTTCACAGTCCGAAGGCACCCTGTGGTTTATCAATCCCAAGGATTCGAATAACACCATCACGGTATCAGGGATTGAAATCTCATCGCCTACAGTTCCGCTTATCGGCTTGTCATCCGGCGGTACCGATGGTCTGCTCATGGGCACCACCGGCTTTATTGGCGTGAATGCTCCGGCTGGTTCTGCCACAGGCGTTGATCTCAAATTTGATAATCCGAACAATGTTCCGAAATGGACACTCAATGTGCGGTACTTGTATGCTGCCGGTGACGGTGAGTCGCCGGAGTTCTCTGATATTGTTGAGTACGTTGCCCGTGTTCCAAATTCAACTCCCGACAAGGTAGAGGAAGACGTAACAAGCCCGCCAGAAAAGGTTCGGACCTACATGCTTACCTTCACCAATGCAAATGGGTATAAGGAGCATGTACGTGAAATCAGCTTCAGTGTTGCCTCACCGCTGAGTATCCTGGCCGTTGGTCCGTCTGGCACCGACGGCTCTACAGCACGCATAACCCTCCTGGCTGCCGAAGCAGATAAGCATGTTGCAAGCGCAACAGTACCGGGTATTGCTGGTGTTGAACCGGGTGGTACCGTCAGACCACTGTACCTGACTGTTAGTGGTGTAGAAGACAGCTCTGCAACGGTTGACTTTGTAACCTATGATAACTACGGCCAGGTACTCTCAAGCGGTACGCTTACGCTGCAGGATCCAATCGCATCGGTGTCAGGCAGCACTGATCCGTCGGCTGTACGTATCCTGGGCGTTGCTCCAAACCCTGCCGGAACATCAATCACCATTTCTGCACTGGCTCCGATTGCAGGTCAGGAATGTGAGATTTCGATTGTTGACCTGACGGGTACTATAGTCTCCGTCCTCCATCACGGCATACTCTCAGCAGGAAATAATGGTATCTACGCAGATGTCAGTACGCTGCCGCAGGGCCGGTACACACTGGTACTGCGTACGCCAACCGGCGCAGTATCAACGCCGGTCGTCATCGTCCGCTAATACGCAAACGCATCTCACTTCAAAGGGCATTCCCGCAAGGAATGCCCTTTTCTTTTTTGATCATCACCCAATACCACATTCTGCAGTGTCTGTTGTTAACTTTACATGATTAACAGGTAACGAATATTCAGTGACCAAGCAATGAATCACCTTGTCATCCTCCTTTGCGGCATTCTTATCCTTCAACCTTCAGGCATTGCCAAGCCCCTTGAGTTAACATCCTTTGTTATGAATAGTCCGGAGTCGGTTTCGATTCCAAATTTCCCGGTCAACGAAACTCGGGTTGGAACTGCTGTACTTAGCATGCACAGCTCGGCACGTAACGTTCACACGCGATACCTTGTGGCTACAGCCAACGGTGACAGCCTGATACCGGCGCCAACGGTTGATCTGTACACCGGAAGCTTTGCTGATATGCCATCATCTACGATCCGCCTGGTGAGTGTTAACAAGGGAAAAATGATTCTTGCCTTTGTCGAAGATGGTCAGGGTGCGTCGCTGGTAATCGGCCCGCCGATAGCAGGCACAGCATCGCCCGAACAGCCTGATCTGCTGGTACAGCCGGCCTTTATGCCATTACCGGCATGTGCAGTATCCGAGATTCACGAGAACCTTCCGCGTACCCAGGGCAGTACGCGTACGCCTAAGGTCCTGCTGGAAAAGCCAATGCTTGAAGCAGAGTTAGCCGTTGAGACCGACGTTGAATTTTTTAAAGCAGCCGGAGGTACAGTTGATGCGGCAGCACAGTACATTGCTGCTCTGTACGCAGTAGTCAGTTCGTTCTTCGAGGATGAAACCCGTATCACCCTCAGTCTTGTTCATGTTAAAATCTGGACCACCAATGCACCTGACCCGTATCAGGCCAAGGGCGACTGGACGGTTCTGCGCGACAACGCAATCCCATACTGGAAGGAACACAACGCTGCTATTCATCGCGATATTTATCAATCTCTGACCGCATCAAAGTATGGAGGAGGGGGCTTTGGTTACTTCGACGCTCTGTGCAATACTCAGGGAACAGGTATGAGCGTGGCATCGGTAACCGGCACAAATCTGCTGCCAACATATAACTTTGCTTACGATTCATACATTATTGCTCATGAACTTGGTCATAACTTTAACGCTCCGCATACCCATAGCTGCTACTGGAATCCGCCGATTGACACGTGCGTGGTAGCCGACGGGATTCAGGACGGCTGTCTGCCGGCCAACCAGAAGATACTCCCAAATCCGGGATCGTTCCTGAGTTACTGTGGCGGAGCCAATAACAATGCAGGTCTGGGATATTCAGTTCGTATGACGTTCCTGCCAAGAGTGGCGGCCCTCATACGCGAAACGGCTGAAGCTGCACCGTGTATTGAGCCCCCTTCAGCAAGCAAAATCTGGCTTCTTTCTCCACGTGGCAGTGAATCGTATGCCGCTGAGGTAAACAAAACCATCCTGGTGTCGTGGGAGTGCACAAATGATATCAACACGGTTTCAATTCGGTACTCCATTCGGCCCGGCGCGCCGTGGGTTACGCTTGCCGACAACGTGCCGGCAGCATTAAAGATGTACCAGTGGACAACGCCCGGCGAATTGTGCTCGTCGAAAATACGGTTACTGGTATGCGATGCCAGTAACCCTGTGACGGCTGATACAACAAAGGCACCGTTTGCAATTACTGTCAACGACCCGTCAGGCTTGGTAGCCTGGTACCCGCTAAATGCGACAACGGCAGACTCGGCACTCTGCGGTAACTACCCGGCTACCGGCGCTATCACGTATGGTGCCGACAGAAATGGTACGGGCAATTCCGCCGGCGTCTTCCAGGGTGCTACGTCACTATCGGTTCCTGACTGGGACTATCCGCTACATCACTTTACCATTTCATGGTGGTTCAAACTGAATTCACTGAATGGTGTACAACAGTTTGTTGGACATGACTATACCCAGGGTCCGGGACCCGCTGTTTATTCCTGGAACGGCACACTCGGTGCAATGATGTACGTACCGGGTCAGTCAGCTCCGTTCCAGTGGTGGGGTCCGTCGCTTGCCGTTGCTACCTGGTACCACGCTGCAGCATTGTTCAACGGTACCGAAGCACAATTGTTTGTTAACGGTAAACAGGTAAACAATGTTGCCATAACCGCCACAATGCGAATCTCAGAAGCGCCTCTCTATATCGGGTCACGCCAAAGCTCGGAATATGTAAACGGTATGATTGATGATATACGGATTTATAACCGGGCGCTGACGGCACAGGAAATTGAAGAGTTATTCAGAACGGCAGTCCCTGACAACGTTACCGAGAATTCTCGGCCGGCAAACACCCTTAGGGTAATGGTAAGCGGAAGTACTGCTGATATTTCGGTTGACTCAGGAGAACCTATTTCTTTCGTACGGGTGGTTAACACTGTTGGTCAGACCGTCCAGACGGTTACTGCAGAATCACCTGAGCCATTCAACACGGTATCGGCAGAGATTACCACCAGCGGGTGGTACTACATCGTAGTCACAACGGCTACCGGTCAGGTGTACAGTACGGATGTTGTTATTGGTATCCGGTAAGCTGTGAGAAGTCAGACGCTTGTTACCCGGAACCCATGTCAACATTATCGGGACCGGTTCACCTGCCATTTACTCGTATTCGGGATGCCAGCTTATTTGCCTGATGTATTCAGCCAGATTGTCCGGTTTGGGCACGGTAGCGATCCCTGCCTCATAAAAATATTCGGCAACAGCAGTGGCAACAACGATGGCACTTTCGCGGATATCTGAAAGTGGCGGATAGAACAGTCCACGCTCAAATAAGTCGGGTGTTACCAGCGAGGCCAGTGTTCGTGCTGCCCTGCTGAACGCCTTGTCGGGCAAGTGCGTTGGCTTGATTGCCATCACAGCAAGCCCCATTGCAGGGAAGATATAAACATTATTACCTTGTCCGGGAGTATAGGTTTTACCGTTCACCGTTACCGGCGGGAACGGACTTCCGCTGGCGAAGATCACATTACCATTTGTCCACGTGTAAGCTTGTTCGGCCGTGCATTCACTTTTCGACGTTGGGTTGGAGAACGAAAAAACTACCGGCTTGGTGGTATTCTCTGTCATCGCAGTTATTACACCTCGGGTAAAACTACCTGGTGTAGTACTGGTTCCGATCAGCACCGTAGCTTTTACCTTTTTAACAGCATCTTCCAATGAATCACAGGCATCAAACGGCTTGGCAAATCGTTGTTTTGACGGCGTAAGATCTGTACGCTCGCGTGTCACAAGCCCCTTGCTGTCTACAAGCCAGCAGCGTTCGCGTGCCTCTTCGATTGTAAGACCATCCCGCAGCATTGCCGTACACAACAGATCTGCAATACCAATACCTGCCGAGCCGGCACCAAAGAACACATAGGTTTGATCCTGCAGTCGCTGCTCCTTGTATCGCATGGCAGCAATGATGCCGGCAACACCAACGGCAGCGGTACCCTGGATGTCATCGTTAAAGGAGCAAATACGGTTACGATACCGTTCCAGTATTTCGCCCGCATTCTGATTGGCAAAATCCTCCCACTGAATCGTACAGCCTGGGAAGACTTCCTCTACTGCTTCTACAAACTCCTCAATAAATTCATCATATTCCTTACCGGTAATCCGTTTTTCAGGCAGACCGATATAGAACGGATCCTCGAGGAGCGACTGATTATTTGTTCCTACGTCCAGGGCTATTGGAAGAGTAAGGTGCGGAGGCACACCGGCGACGGCAGTGTACAATGCAAGTTTACCAATCGGGATGCCCATACCCTGGGCTCCCAGATCACCCAGACCAAGTATTCGTTCGCCATCGGTGACGGTGATAAACTGCACGTCTGGTTCATGCCAGTTGCGAAGAACCTGTTTCATCATTCCACGATGCCGCAAACTGATGTACATACCCTGTGGTCTGCGATAAATCCGGCCAAAGGTCTGGCATGCCTCACCCACCGTAGGGGTGTAAATAATCGGCATATACTTAACCGGATCGTGCATCAGGATTCGGTAGTAAATTGTAAGGTTGCGCTCCTGTAAATCCACAAAGTACACGTATCTGTCTAAGTCTGTTGGCAACGAATCAATGTGGGCCTCTATCCGCTGCATCTGTCCTTCGGGTGTTGAAACAATATCGGGTAACAACCCCGACAGCCCGTAGGCAACCCGCTCTTCACGTGTGAATGCTGTTCCTTTATTCCAACGGGGATCTCGTAACAAATCCATTCCCCGCTTTCCGCTAGGATGCTTACTGTTCATAAGCGACAAAATTAACGTTTATTCATCATGAACCGACACGTGTGGTTTTGCGGGCACCGAATTGCTGCAAACGTTATATCTTGCATCCGTTAGTAGCTACTCCCCAGCCATTGTTTCCTTACTCATCAACCACAATTCTTCAATGCAATACCTTGCTATTCTTGCATGCTTCTTTCTGATCATCCCGAATTTGTTTTCGCAGTCCGAAGCAAAAGAACCTCGCCTCTCACATGTGCGTCAGCTAACGTTTGGCGGCGATAATGCTGAAGCATACTTCAGTTTCGACGGCAAGCGTCTGTCATTTCAAAGCAACAATCCTGCATGGGGTTTACAGTGCGACCAGATCTTTGCAATGGATATCAGCGCAGCAGCAGATGCTCCGTCGTACCGTCCCCCACTAATCTCGACCGGGCTGGGACGCACCACCTGCGCGTATTTCATGCCCGACGACAAGCATATCCTGTATGCAAGTACGCACGAGGGTGGTACGGAGTGCCCGCCACCGCCGCCAGAGCGTACTGACCGGAAATACCTTTGGCAGATCTTCTCCACCTTTGATATTTATGTTGCAGACCTACAGGGCAAGATTGTAAAAAAACTTACCAATAGTCCCGGCTACGATGCCGAGGGTGTGGTTTCGCCCGACGGAACCAAAATTGTATTTACCAGTGATCGCTCGGGTGATCTTGAGCTGTGGCTGATGGATATCGACGGATCCAACCAGCGACAGGTTACCAACACTCCGGGCTACGATGGCGGAGCGTTTTTTACCCCCGACAGTAAGGGGCTTGTGTTTCGTGCGTCACGTCCCAAAACCGACAGCGCGCTGCAAGAGTATCGCGAGCTGCTCAAGCAGGGTCTGGTTGCTCCCACTGAAATGGAAATCTTCACGTGTAATCTGGATGGCTCGAACATGAAACAGATTACCAACCTGGGGAAAGCAAACTGGGCTCCATATATGCATCCCAACGGAAAGAAAATCATCTTCAGTTCCAACCATCACTCACAGCGGGGGTACGATTTTCAGCTATACACGATTAATACGGATGGGACCGGGCTTGAACAAATTACAAGCGAGAGCATCTTTAATGCGTTTGCAATGTTTTCTGCCGATGGTAAGAAGATTGTGTTTTCGAGCAATCGGAATAACAAGGGAACCCGCGATACAAATGTCTTTATTGCTGACTGGACTGATTAGTGATGAAATTCTTCGTTTTGGCTGCCTCAGGTATCATGCTTAGCATGCACTGCTGGTCGCTCGATGTTCGTTTTAGCATACCACTCCGGGGAGTGCCGGGTAAGGATTTTGTTTTTGTTAACCATGTTGACCATGACACAACCAAGGGGAAGTTCCACAGCTTTAACTGCGATGTGCATACCTATGACGGACACGACGGTACCGACCTCGTTATTCCGTCGTTCCACGCCATGGACAGCGGAGTGGTTGTAGTTGCTGCAGCCGATGGGAAGGTGATATTCTCTGTTGACAGTCTGTACGACCGCAATAAAGTAAGTGTCAAGGAACGGGGCTTTGGCAACTATATCGCTATACGGCATGCCGACGGTTTTGTGACCTACTATGCCCATATCCGTGCCAATAGCTCATTGGTGTCGGCCGGTGAATACGTACAACGTAACCAGCCGATTGCACTGGTTGGAAGCAGCGGCAACAGTAATCTTCCTCACCTGCACTTTGAAGTGTGGCGCCGAATGGATCCGTTTACCGGACCGTGCGGTGATGATGTTTCGCTTTGGCAGCAGCAGCCCGATGCGTCGGTTAATCATTCTGTACTTGATCATGGTATCACAACCTGGCCTCCTGTTCTTGACACGCTGGTGGAACGTCCGCCCAACACACGTGTTGTTGATACAACAGCCAGGACAATTACGGCATGGTCTGTTCATACCGGTATTAAAGAAGGTGACGAGTTTACAATTACGTGGTATTCTCCGCTCAAAACCGTGTGGTTTGACTATACCATACCATCGGAACTGACAACAAACCTGTACTACTGGTGGTCGTATATTGACTACACACGGGCAACCATGCAGCCCGGCCAGTGGACGGTGGTGGTTTCGCTGAACGGTATCGAGGTTGTCCGCGATACATTCGAACTCCCTGCCATCGTTTCGGTTTCAGACGAGAAGGGCAACCACAAACCACATAGTATGTCCGATGATGCTGATGTGTATTTTGCCGATGGCAGGTATGCAGGAAGTGACATCGGGAGCCTACCCGACGGCACCTATGTGATCCGCTTGCGGAATCATGCGCATCGGCCACAGTCGTCCCTCATCATCATTCGGAACGGGGTTGTTGTAGGAGTATCGGCTGCCGACGGCAGGAATCGTTAGGCTGCAGGAATAATCATGCAGCGCCATTGGACTGCATTTGCAGCAGGGCACTCAGCGTGCGGATCTGCTCACTCAGCTCGGATGGTTTTTCAGGATTGTAGGTAAAGCGTACACTGTTGGACCGTTTGCGATACATCCACCCCGTGATAATCTTTAGTTCATCCAACTCCGCAAGAGTAAAGGCATCATCCGGCCGGGACTGCATGTAAATGGACCGAAGGTGGGCGTGTAACGTATCATGCGGACCGTGAACGGGTACAACCTCCTGCAAGCGCAGGCGTCCACCATACAGAGCAAACACCTCCATCAGCGGGTCAGCCGGACCTCGTGCAACCACGACAACACTATCCAGAGCATTTACACTCCGTGGCTTGCCATCGTCACCGACGTTCAGTTTTTCAAGCTCCTGAATACTGTCACGATAAAATGCGGCCGTTTCAAAATCAAGGTCGTGCGATGCAGCGTACATCTTCTCGTGCAGTACCTCGAGCAGCCCCGATCTGCCCGCACATATACTCAGCCGTGCAGCTTCTACCCTTTCCATATACGAGCTGCGGGACTCCAGCTCTGCGCAGGGTGCCGGACAACGGCCGATGTGATAATCGAAGCAGGGTCGGAAGTCGGCATTAGGTACAAGCGGGCCATCACAGCTTCGCAGCCGGTACATGCGCTTGAGTACGTTCAGAATACGGTCTGCCACGAGTCTGCTCTTAAACGGACCATAGTATTCGCATCCTGCTCCGTCAATTGCAGATGCAATATCAATGCGCGGGAAGTCCTCGTTGCTGATAGCGATAAAGTACGGTGCCGCATAGTCACGTCCTGCAACGTTGTATGCAGGACGCAGCTCCTTAATCTCTCGGTTTTCAAGCAACAGTGCACCCAGCTCCGACCCGGTCTCGGTCCACGTAAGATGATGAATGTACCGTATCATCTTACTCACGCTGTGTCCGTGCAACGGAGTATTGTAAAAGTAGGTTGCCACACGCTTTTGTAAACTTTTAGCCTTTCCTACATATAGCAATCGATTCCGTTTACTGAAAAAGCGATACACACCAGGTTCGTCCGGCAGGTTAACCAGATATTCATGAAGCTTAAGTTTCGTTAAGGATGCTGTTTTACCGGGTACCCGCTGAGCGTACTGCAACGAGAGGAGGTCTGCCAGTGTTTGTGCGCCATGTTCTTCGCGGGCCTGCCTGATCATAGCAAGAAGAACCTGAGCCGTTGCCATTGCATCACCCAGCGCCCTGTGTCTGTTTTTAATTGTTACAGAATACCGTGCTGTAACCGCATCCAGGTTGTGGCGTCCCTGGGTCCCGTTCAGTCTGCGTGATAGTTTACACGTACACAACCGCTGTACATCGGGCAGATGCATACTGTTTCGTGCAAAACTTTTCCTGATCAGCCCCCAGTCAAACTCAACGTTGTGGGCAACAAACACAGCCGACGGATTCCACAGTTCATCTTCGAGCGCAGGTAGTGCTTCGTACTCCTCCGGTGCATCAGCAACCATCTGTGTTGTAATGCCGGTGAGCTTTTCGATAAATGGTGACAGAACCTGGTGTGGATTTACCAGTGACGAGAACGAGGCTGTGCAGCGTCCGCCGGTTACAACCACCATTGCAACCTCCGTCAGCCGGTGTTCGCCGCTCATGCCACCTGTTGACTCTACATCAACAACCACAAAGCGGACTTCATCCAGGGGTAACTCGAGTTCGGACATCGAATTCAAACTTACTTGTTTACTACGTCACCACGAACAGGAACACGAAGAACACCGATTCTGTAAACTCTGCAGCCGGCCCGACCCACATGCTGCGCAGGGTTAATTCGAAACCCAAGCCCCTTTCACCCACTTCTGACTAACTTTGTCACTGATTGGTCTGTATTAACCATTGGTAAAAAGTATGCGCGCCGCAGTACTTCGCGAAGACTCATTTACAATTGAAGATATTCCGTCACCCGTTTGTGATGGTGGTGCAACCCGCCTGAAGGTACTGGGCTGCGGACTCAACCACCGCGACCTGTTTATTAAGATGGGGCAGTACGCCAAAATCACGTATCCCGCCGTGCTGGGAAGCGATGTGTGCGGCATTACCGATGACGGTGAGCGGGTGATGGTAGATCCCTCGTTACACTGGGGACCAGATCCGCGGGCGCAGGGACGGGACTACCAGATTCTGGGTATGCCCACACAGGGTGGTATGGCAGAAGAAGTTTGTGTTCCCACTGAAAACCTGTATCCAGTCCCTGAACATTTAAGCGACGAAGAAGCATCGTGCTATTCAATCAGCGGTGTTACTGCTTACCGGGCACTCTTTGTGCGCGGCGATCTACAGCAGGGACAAACCGTACTGATTACCGGCATCGGTGGTGGTGTTGCCACTCATGCGCTGGTGTTTGCCGCAGCCGCTGGTGCGCGAATCCTTGTCAGCAGTCGGTCAGAAGCCAAACTCAAACGCGCTGCTGAATACGGAGCTGATCCTGTTGACCTGAAGCGCGACAAGTCAAGCATCGACCTTATCGTGGACGGCATCGGAGGTAGTACACTTAATGATTATCTGGATCTGGTGGTACCCGGCGGACGTATTGTGGTATATGGGGCTACGGTAGGCGCTGCACCGAACATAAACTTGCATAGAATTTTCTGGAAGCAGATTAACCTGCTCGGCACAACAATGGGTACACCGCGGAACTTCTCATCAATGGTGGAGTTCATTACCCGTCACCAGATCCGTCCAATCGTGGACTCAGTGTATTCTCTCGACAACTTTGCCGACGCTTTTACACGGATGCAGAATGCCGACCAGTTTGGCAAGATTGTCATCCGACCGTAACGATCTCAACCTAACCATGTGGTAAACTGTGCAGCTTCAGTCACTTCTTGGTCACTGCACCGAACTTATCCGGGTCATTCGGAAAAGTCCGCAACCTGCCGATGCCATTGCCAGGGAGTACCTGCGCAGTCGGAAGTACATTGGAGCTGCCGATCGCAGGTTTATCACCTCCACAACATTCCGTGCACTACGCATTTTATTGCTCGCCGAGGCGTATGCAGCCGAGCACGGCACTGACATTGCCACTGCAGTACACCAGTTAGACTCCGACTCTGACTGGGTGCGCCGTCAGCCCGATGAACTGCAGATCTGTACCCAGCCATGGCTGCTGCAGTCAACACTGCAACGATGGCCCGACGCAGCGGGTGTCTGGCGGGCAATGATGCAGCCTGCCCCCGTCGGTATCCGCGCTAACCTCAGGCGTACAACACGCGAGGCAGTACTCAAAGAGTTTATCAATGAAGGCATCGAGGTGCAGGCGGGGCTACACGCACCTGCCGCTATTATCATCAGCCAGCGTATCAACCTTTTGCAGCACCCGCTATATCTAAACGGATTTATCGAAATTCAGGATGAAGGAAGTCAGTGCATCAGCCTTGCGGCTGGCATCAGTCCCGGCATGCGTGTATTGGACGCCTGTGCAGGTGCCGGTGGGAAAAGCCTGCACCTTGCCGACATCATGAACAATCAGGGGGCTATCGTTTCGCGCGATATCGAATGGCAGCGTTTAAAGGAAATACCCATACGAGCCCGGCGTGCAGGAATCACCATCATCACCACCGAGCAGATCGCGCCCTCGCGAGGCAGAATTGACACGCCTGCCAAAGCCCCCTTCGACGTCGTTCTGATTGACGCACCCTGTTCAGGCTTAGGAACAGCCCGACGTAACCCCATGGTAAAGTGGCGGCTAACACCTGAGCAGACCCGGAAATACGCACGCAAGCAGTTGCAGTTGCTCACACAGTACGCAGCCGAAGCTCGGTTAGGCGGTACCGTTGTGTACGCCACCTGCAGCATCCTCCCTGAAGAAAACGAGCACGTCGTTGATCGGTTTTTAGGTGAGAACCCCAACTATACCCTGGAGTACCAACAGCAGTACGACCCGTACCATCACGGTACCGACGGGCTGTACCTTGCGCGGCTGCACCGCGAGTAACCCCCGATATGCAGGTGTTACCCCCCAACCGAATCAATCAAAAGCATCAACTACCGTATCTTTGAAATTCTGGTCCCGTAGTTCAGCTGGATAGAACGCCAGCCTCCGAAGCTGGAAGTCAGCAGTTCGAATCTGCTCGGGACTACTGGTTTTTGTGAAGAATAACGGTGTGTAGAGGTTTGCACCCTACACACCAATAGGTCACTGTTCGATGATCAACGAAAATCATCAGGAAGTTGTATTCTTCGGTTAGGCAGTGAGGTAACGATAGTCCTCCGTTGCAAGATAGATTTGATGCCGCATGATCTCATCAGTCGTGGGTGTGGCCGCCAGGATGGTGTACCCTGGATGTTTACAAAGTGTATCGCTCCGCGGCATGCTGCACGGAAGGTCACGTACGGGCTAACCCGTTGCCTCCATACACGTTGCGAATATAACTTTTTGTATTTCCCTCTGCTTACTCAAAGTATCCAACTGATCTCCTGCATACTCTCAGTGAAAACACTCAGATATTCGTAGCTTCGGCTCGCCTGCTTCACCGACTCCAGCCGCGAGATCACCAATGGCATCAGCCGTCGAGTACCTCGGATTTAGGTGGTCAGACGAAGGCTGAACACAATCATCAGCATGCGCACAATCCCCGGTTCAGTTGCCACCGCATAACACAGCCTTGACCGGTATGTAATTTTGCACCGCAGACACAAGGCTTTCTGGTGCCTGCAGGCCAACCCGGATTTCATTACGGCAGGCGGCTTTGTGACCGTTGCGAAGCAATGCCGCAAAGCTGTTGTTGTGCGGCAGCTTATTGAAACCCGTAACTAAACAGAAAGTGATACTGACAGACAAAAAATATGATACCAGATTACCGAACTTTAATGCTTCCTTTACTAAGACTGGTTTCGGACGGACAAGAACATAAGTTCCGAGATTTAATTGAAAGATTAGCAGTTGAGTTTGATGTGACAGACGAAGAAAGAAAAGAGCTTCTGGCAAGTGGGAGCCAAGCCATCTTTGACAACAGAGTTGGGTGGGCAAAAACATATTTAAAAAAGGCTGGACTGCTTGACAATCCCAAAAGAGCCGTAATTACAATTACTGAAACAGGAAGACAAGTATTAGCAGAAAATCCTGACCGAATTGATGCCAAATATTTGCGACAGTTCCCTTCGTTTTTGGAGTTTCAAAATGCTTCAAGAAACAACATTGAAACAGATGAAGACGATGCGGTAATTATTGAAACTAACGAGCAAACACCTGAAGAGAATTTAGACAAAGCATTTCAGAAAATTAGAAAATTATTAGCTTCTGAATTATTAAATAGGGTTATTGACCTCTCGCCCGCGTTTTTTGAAAGACTCGTAGTTGAACTTTTAGTAAAAATGGGTTACGGAGGTTCAATTAAAGATGCTGGGAAAGCAATGGGGAAAAGTGGAGATGAAGGTATTGACGGAACAATCAAGGAAGACAAACTTGGACTTGACATTATTTACATTCAAGCCAAACGCTGGAAACCTGGTAATGTTGTCGGACGCCCTGAACTACAAAAATTTGTTGGAGCTCTTGCCGGACAAGGTGCAAAAAAAGGGATTTTTATTACGACATCAAATTTTACAAAAGAGGCAATAGAATACACACCAAGAAACGAAACAAAGATAGTATTAATCGATGGTGAACAGTTAGCTCAGCTAATGATTGACTATAATCTTGGTTGTACAACCCACCAAATCTACGAGCTTAAGAAAATTGATAGTGACTACTTTGGAGAGGAATAAACCAACATCAAAGAAAACCGTCTGCCGTAGGACGAGAGCCCTAAGGGATTTTTGTCGAACTGCAAGGTTTGCTGATGGCTCCTTCTGGGAGGGGGCTCCAATGACATTCATTTTTAGAATTAAACCATGACAAGCAACGAACAACGCGCAGAACTGCAACGCCGTATTTGGCAAATCGCCAATGACGTCCGTGGTGCCGTGGATGGCTGGGATTTCAAGCAATACGTGCTGGGCACATTGTTCTATCGCTTCATCAGCGAGAACTTTGCGGCCTACATCGAAGGCGGTGACGACACCATCCGTTATGCCGAGCTGCCCGACAGCGTCATCACCCCGGACATCAAAGACGACGCCATCAAGACCAAGGGTTATTTCATCTACCCCAGCCAGCTGTTTGCCACCATCGCGGCCAGTGCCAATACCAACGAAAGCCTGAATACCGATCTGGCTGCCATCTTTGCCGCCATTGAAAGCTCGGCCAACGGCTACCCGTCCGAGCACGACATCAAGGGCTTGTTTGCCGATTTCGACACTACAAGCAACCGCCTCGGCAATACTGTCAAAGACAAAAACACCCGTCTGGCTGCTGTGCTCAAAGGTGTGGCAGAACTGGATTTTGGCGGCTTCGATGCCAGCCACATCGACCTGTTTGGCGATGCCTACGAATTCCTGATCTCCAACTACGCAGCGAACGCGGGCAAGTCGGGCGGCGAGTTCTTCACGCCGCAGCATGTGTCCAAGCTGATTGCCCAGCTGGCCATGCACAAGCAAACCAGCGTCAACAAAATTTACGACCCGGCCTGCGGCTCCGGCTCGCTGCTGCTGCAGGCCAAAAAGCATTTTGACGCGTACATCATCGAAGACGGCTTCTTCGGGCAAGAAATCAACCACACCACCTACAACCTGGCGCGGATGAACATGTTCTTGCACAACATCAACTACGACAAGTTCAATGTCCAGCTTGGCAACACCCTGATAGAACCGCATTTTGGCGACGACAAGCCCTTCGATGCCATCGTCTCCAACCCGCCGTATTCGGTGAAGTGGATCGGCAGCGACGACCCGACACTGATCAACGACGAACGCTTTGCCCCGGCCGGTGTGCTTGCGCCCAAGTCCAAGGCCGACTTTGCCTTTGTGCTGCACGCGCTCAGCTACCTGTCCAGCAAGGGCCGCGCCGCCATCGTCTGCTTCCCCGGCATCTTCTACCGCGGCGGGGCGGAAGCCAAAATCCGCCAGTACCTGGTGGACAACAACTATGTGGAAACGGTGATTTCGCTCGCGCCCAACCTGTTTTACGGCACCACCATCGCCGTGAACATTCTGGTGCTGGCGAAAAACAAAAAAGACACCACCACCCAGTTCATCGACGCCAGCGGGCTGTTCAAGAAGGAAACCAACAACAACACGCTGCTGGATAGCCATATCGAGCAGATCATGGCCGTGTTCGACAGCAAGGCCAACGTCGACCACTTCGCCAAGTCCGTGCCGATGGAGCAGGTGGCGGCGAACGAGTACAACCTGTCGGTCAGCAGCTACGTGGAAGCCAAGGACAACCGCGAAGTGGTGGACATCGCCCAGCTCAATGCCGAGCTGAAGACTACCGTGGCCAGGATCGACCAGCTGCGCAAGGAGATTGATGCCATCGTTGCCGAGATTGAAGGCGAGGAGTTGGAGGCATGAGTGGCGTGGACTTTTTGGAAAAGATGTTGAATGGCGTCGAAATAGGGTGGTTGCCACTCGGGAGTATCACAAACTACGAGCAACCAACGAAATACTTGGTGGCGGCGAAAAACTACAGCGACGAATATAAAACTCCCGTTCTGACGGCTGGGAAAACCTTTTTGCTTGGCTACACGGACGAAGAAGATGGCATCTATAAGGCTTCCGAAAGCCCCGTAATCATCTTTGACGATTTTACGACTGCCAACAAATGGGTGGACTTTGATTTCAAGGTCAAGTCGTCAGCCATGAAGATGATCACATCAAGCGATGAACAGAAGACGTTGCTTAAGTACATTTATTATTGGCTAAACACGCTGCCAAGCGAATTTGTAGATGGCGACCACAAGCGCCAGTGGATCGGGAGCTACACAAGCAAGAAAGTTCCCATCCCCTGCCCAGACAACCCCAAAAAATCGCTTGAAATCCAGGCCGAAATCGTTCGCATACTGGACAGCTTCACCGAGCTGACCGCCGAGCTGACCGCCGAGCTGACCGCCCGCAAAAAACAATACAACTACTATCGCGACAAATTATTGAGTTTTGAAGAGGGAGATGTGGAGTGGAAAGCGTTGGGAGAGGTGTGTGACTTCAAAAATGGATTCGCCTTTAAAAGTAATTTATTCAGAGAATCAGGACTGTCAATCGTAAGAATAACTAATATAAACGGCTCGGTCGTCGATATGGCGGATGTCAAGTATTTCGACCCGTCTGACTATAAAGAGAACACCCAGAACTACATGATCGAAAGTGGCGACATTCTAATTGCAATGTCTGGCGCAACCACTGGAAAAATCGGTTGCTTTAACAGCAATAGAACAGCCTATCTGAACCAGCGAGTAGGGAAATTTATTCCCAAAAGCAATGTCTTAAATAATCGATATTTATATCATTTTTTACTTTCAAAGACCGATGCGATATATGATTTGGCCGGCGGCGGCGCACAGCCAAATCTAAGTTCCAAGGCGCTTATGGAGAGGATTCGGATTCCAGTCCCGTATGCATCCGATTCAACTAAATCGACTGCCGAGCAAAAAAGAATTGCAGACATCCTGGATAAGCTAGACACGCTGACTAACTCCATCACCGAAGGCTTGCCCCGCGAAATCGAGTTGCGCCAGAAGCAATACGAATACTACCGCGATCTGCTGCTGAGCTTCCCAAAATTCCTCTCCCTTGGAGGGAAATACCGCGCTGCACCCCTCTACAAATTCCCCTCCTCTGGAGGGGTGCCCGAAGGGCGGGGTGGTTTATGAGGAATACACAACGCTATCGGTCTCTGCCATTCAACTCCAAGCTAAAACAGCGCGCCAAAGAACTCCGTAAAGCAGGCATGCTGCATGAAGCCTTGCTGTGGAACCAACTTAAGAGAAAACAATTCAAAGGGCTTGATTTTGATCGGCAGAAAATTATCGGTAATTACATTGTTGATTTTTATTGTGCTGAAAAAAACGTGGTTATTGAAGCGGATGGCGCTTCTCACGAAGGGCGTCAAGATTACGATGCCAAGCGTGATGCGTACTTGAAGGGTTTGGGACTGACGGTGATTCATATCAACGTAAAGGATATTTTGCAGAATATGGACGGTGTTATTGCATTTTTGGAGGGGCACCCGACCTTGTCGGAACCATCTCGTCAGGATATAAAACCACCCCGTCAGGCTTCGCCTGACACCCCTCCAAAGGAGGGGAATTTCCGCAGACACAATAAATGAAGAGTACAAATTCCCCTCCCTTGGAGGAAAATACCGAGCTGCACTCCTCTACAAATTCCTCTCCCTTGGAGGGGTGCCCGAAGGGCGGGGTGGTTTCCATAGGAGAGAAACACCAATGAACTTCTTGGAAAAGCTGCTAGATGGCGTGACTGTGGAGTGGATGGCCTCAGACAACACTCACGCTGCGTTATGCCGGCGAACGCCGACATCTCATACAGGCAGCGGAGAGATTGCGGGTCAAGCCCGCAATGACGCAACCAGCCTGACGGAGGAGGCATAATCAATGACTGACTACAAAACCATCGCAGAATCCAAGAACTTCATCGTTCTGGATAAGTACACAAAGGAATGGCAAGCGAATGAGGGCTACCAGAGCGAATACGATCTGGAGCGCGAATTCATTGCCGATTTGCAAAATCAGGGTTATGAATATTTGCCCGACCTTAACACGCCTGATGCCTTGCTGGCCAATGTGCGCACCCAACTGCAAGCGCTCAACTCTGTGCAGTTTCTTGATGGCGAGTGGCGTCGCTTTGTTGAGGAGTATCTGGACAAACCTAGCGACGGCATTGTCGAGAAAACCCGTAAGATTCACGATGACTACATTCACGACTTTGTCTTCGACGATGGCCGCATCCAGAACATCTACCTGCTGGATAAAAAGAATATTGCCCGCAACAAGGTGCAGGTGATCAGGCAGTTTGAAACCTCCCCGGCGCTTCGCGCCGCGATAGACAAATTCCCCTCCTCTGGAGGGGTGCCCGCAGGGCGGGGTGGTTCCAACCGCTATGACGTGACTATTCTGGTCAACGGCCTGCCGCTGGTACAGGTGGAATTGAAAAAGCGTGGCGTGGCGATTCGCGAAGCCTTCAACCAGATACACCGCTACAGCAAGGAAAGCTTCAACAGCGAGCAGTCCCTGTTCAAGTATTTGCAGCTCTTTGTGATTTCCAACGGCACCGATAGCCGTTACTTTGCCAACACCACGCAACGCAACAAGAACAGCTTCGACTTCACCATGAATTGGGCGAAGGCGGACAACAGTTTGATCAAGGACCTGAAAGACTTTACCGCTACCTTTTTCCAGAAAAACACACTGCTCAATGTGCTGTTACACTACTCGGTGTTTGATGTCAGCAACACGCTGCTGGTGATGCGACCCTACCAGATTGCCGCCACCGAACGCATCCTGTGGAAGATCAAGAGCAGCCATCTGGCAAAGAACTGGAGCAACACGGAAAGCGGCGGCTACGTATGGCACACCACCGGCTCAGGCAAGACCCTGACCAGCTTCAAGGCAGCGCGCCTGGCCACCGAGCTAGAGTTCATCGACAAGGTGTTCTTTGTGGTGGACCGCAAGGATCTGGACTACCAGACGATGAAGGAGTACCAGCGCTTTTCGCCGGACAGCGTGAATGGCTCGGACAGCACGGCAGGCCTGAAGCGCAACCTGGAGAAGGATGACAACAAGATCGTCGTCACCACCATCCAGAAGCTCAACAACCTGATGAAGAGCGAAGCCGACTTGCCAATCTACGGCAAGCAAGTGGTGTTCATTTTTGATGAGTGCCACCGCAGCCAGTTTGGTGAGGCGCAGAAGAACCTGAAGAAGAAGTTCAAGAAGTTCTATCAGTTTGGTTTTACCGGTACGCCGATCTTCCCGCAGAACGCGCTGGGCGCCGAAACCACGGCCAGCGTGTTTGGTCGTGAGCTGCACTCCTATGTGATCACCGATGCCATCCGCGACGAGAAGGTGCTGAAGTTCAAGGTGGATTACAACGATGTCCGCCCGCAGTTCAAAGACATCGAGACCGAGCAGGATGAGAAAAAGCTGAGTGCGGCGGAAAACAAGCAGGCCTTGCTGCACCCCGACCGCATCCGCGAGATCACCCAGTACATACTGAACAACTTCCGACAAAAGACCCACCGCCTACACACAGGCAATAAGGGTTTCAACGCCATGTTTGCCGTCAGCAGTGTGGATGCCGCCAAGCTGTACTACGAGTGCTTCCGGGAACTGCAGAAGACCAGCGACAAGCCTTTGCGCGTGGCCACCATCTTCTCGTTTGCCGCCAACGAAGAGCAGGACGCGATTGGCGACATCCAGGACGAGAGCTTCGATGTGTCGGCCATGAACAGCAGCGCCAAGGAGTTCCTGAGCGCAGCCATCGCCGACTACAATGCGCTGTTCAAGACCAATTTCAGCGTGGACAGCAACGGCTTTCAGAACTATTACCGCGACCTCGCCAAGCAGGTCAAAGCCGGGGAAATCGACCTGCTGATCGTGGTGGGCATGTTTTTGACCGGCTTTGATGCCCCTACGCTGAACACCTTGTTCGTGGACAAGGATCTGCGCTACCATGGCCTGATGCAGGCCTACTCGCGCACTAACCGCATTTTTTACGCCACCAAGACCTTCGGCAACATCGTCACCTTCCGCGATCTGGAGCAGGCAACCATCAATGCCATCACCCTGTTCGGTGATAAGAACACCAAGAACGTGGTGCTGGAGAAAAGCTACAAGGAGTACCTGGAAGGCTTCACCGATGCGCTAACCGGTGAAGCGCGGCGTGGTTTTGTGGAGGTGGTGAAGGAGCTGGAAACACGCTTCCCCGACCCTGCTGCCATTGAGAAGGAGTTGGACAAAAAGGCGTTTGCCAAATTGTTTGGTGAATATTTGCGCATAGAGAACGTGCTCCAGAACTATGACGAATTTGCCAGTCTGAAGGCGTTGCAGAGCGTCGATCTGACGGACCCCGCCGCAGTGGAAGCGTTCAAGGCCAAACATTACCTGAGCGATGAAGATCTGACCGCGCTGCAGGCGATCAAGCTCCCGCCAGAGCGGAAAATTCAGGACTACCGCTCGACCTACAACGACGTACGTGACTGGCTGCGCCGCCAGAAGGCAGGGGACGAGAAAGATAAATCCACCATCGACTGGGATGATGTGATCTTTGAAGTGGATCTACTAAAGTCACAGGAAATCAACCTGGACTACATTCTGGAATTGGTTTTCGAGCACAACAAGAAGACCAAGAGCAAGTCTGAGCTGGTGGATGAGATACGTCGGGTAATCCGTGCAAGCCTGGGCAACCGCGCTAAAGAAAGTCTGGTGGTGGACTTCATCAATCAGACCGACCTTGACCGGTTAGGTGATAAGGCCAGCGTAATCGAGGCCTTCTTCATCTTTGCCAAAGCTGAACAGAAGCGCGAGGCTCATGAACTAATCCAGGCAGAGCAACTGAACTCCGAGGCGGCCCGGCGCTACATCACCACTTCGCTTAGGCGCGAATATGCGAGCGAGAACGGTACGGAGCTCAATGCCATTCTGCCCAAAATGAGTCCATTGAACCCGCAATTCCTGACCAGGAAGCAAACTGTTTTCCGGAAAATCGCTGCCTTTGTTGAGAAGTTTAAGGGTGTTGGAGGAGACGTTTGAATGATTGAAATACGTTGAACTGGTACGTGGCTGGCGCAGCAACAGGTAAAACCATTGACCTACGTAGTTCGCAACGAAATATGTTTATGATGTCCCCGGCCCACTTTCATAATTCATTACTGCGTTTTACTCCCACTCAACAATAAGCCCCTTAACAGCACCCTGAGCCAGGAGGATGTTGATTTCTTGTCCCCAGATGCAGCCGCGAATAGGCACGTTTCCCTAATGACCTCGCATTTAACCAGGCCGGCTATTGTTATCGCAATCTCCACATGCACTCAATCGCGAAATTCGTACAAACTGCCCAGGCGTGGACGCTATCTGTCCGGACAACACAAGGCACACTGTGATGCTTTGTAGTGCACCACCACAATGACTAAAGATGTGATTACGGATGTGATTTCAATTGTAACGGGTCGAGTGCAACAATGCATAGTGTAACAAGGTGATTTTATACACGCTCAAGAGACTTCTGTAAGGTAGTCCGGCTGCCACAACGATGGCTGACGGAGGAGATGCAATCATCATACTACCTTCCATTCGATTGTTAACAAAGACTTGATTACAATCGGACCACATTGATCAATACCATAATACTATTGACCATATTGCTATCATACCGATAGTTCGTATTGCCAACTATGGCACACAGCGTAATTGTAATGGCAATTATTCTGTGCGATAAACATCATTTACTACACCATGTTTCTCCAGGGATGATTTACGTGTTTCACGCCCATGAACAGACTAGGCCTGCTCGAGAGTTTATTTGGCCTTCCATCGGCCTTCGTATGTACCAGAACAGTTTTACCTACCCTCCGCCTGCACCGTGCTTACCGGATTCTTATAACTCAAGTACGTTAGCACAGACAGGTTAAAGGCAACAAAGAAATCAACGAAGATCATCAGGAAGTTGTATTCTTCGGTGTTACCGGTTTTAACTAAATCAACAACATGACCAATGGCGGCGCCCAGCATGAAGAGAGCCCAGCCTATTGCGGTGGCGGCACGAAAGCCACCCTTAAACCGGATACATAAAAAACCGAGAAGTCCCCATACGCCATCGTGAATACCCACTTCTATCTGGAACGGACTCCCGGCCTGCCAACCAATCCGTTCAGCTGTAATATCCGAAAACAAGACGTGTGGTATAAAGCCGAACAGCAGGCCAATCAGGCCTACCTGGAATACCAGCGAATACACGTAATGTAAATCTATAAGGCGTGCTCGACTTCTGGGCACCTTCGAAAGATAGTAGTGCAGGTACACCCCAATGTAGCACAAAGCAATAACAATAATATTTGCCATAACTTCTCCGATTATACAATTAAAGAAAAACTGAGGTTAGCATTATGCCGTCTCTTTCTTGTAAAGCAATTCTGATACAACTTACATATTTTCATGATATTATTGGGCATTACACATCAACTGAAGTGCAGGTATCGGACTCTTGAGCTCCCTTGCCGTACCGCCTATCTCTATTGCCTTTTGATCTTGGCTTGACTAAATTCAACTGTGTTGCCACAAACAACCGCCTTTATATTTCTCTTCGTTGTGAATCGTTGTCTATGCTCTGAAAGTCACAGGCGTAGATGAGGCAGCACAAATCAACCCTACGACCTACGCCTTGATCAACGTCAACGCGGTAGGCCACATCCCGGTAAACCACCCGGATGGAACGGTGGGTGCTACCTTCTACAATTTTGTAGGGATAGCGGCTCCCCGGCAAGTACACGTGCAAAAGGGCTTTGTACGTATTTCCGTCAAATCATCTGGTCCGGACTAAACGCTGTTGTAATGGACAGGGTATTACGGTAATGCGGACACAATTGCCTTAGCCCTGCGACAGTAACGCACAGCCTTTATTCATCATTCTAAACAAACTCTCGCCTGTCTGCATGCATACACTCAACGCTGCATGAACGTCTGGTTTGTTCTTCACAAGACTCGCAAACCGGATGCTGACGGTGACAGTCGATGTTTGCGCAGTTTACTAACCGTTCTGCGGGCTTACCGCAGTGATAACAGGATGACACTATTCTTCGGTCATCGGTATGGTTGATGTCAACTAATATCCGTTCATCAAATACGTAGCATTTACCATCCCATAATGCTCCCTTCACGGTGGGATCCTTACCGTAACTTACTATGCCGCCATCAAGCTGATAAACATTGGTAAAGTTCTCTTCCAGCATATATGCCGTAAGTTTTTCGCAGCGTATGCCACCGGTGCAGTACGTGATAATGTGTTTGTCCTTAAGGTCACCCAGGTTCTCTTTTATCCACTGCGGGAACTGGCGGAACGAATCAATGGGCGGACGTATTGCATTGCGGAAGTGCCCGATATCATACTCATAATCGGTCCTTCCGTCGAGCACAACCACATCGTCGTGCTGAAGCATCTTGTGAAATTCAACCGGACTTAGCCGTTTTCCGGTTTTTACCGACGGGTTTGTTTGGTGATCCGCATTAAATGTAACGAGCTCGCGCTTAACCCGTACAAAGAGCTTCTTAAAGGCATGCTTTTCTACAGTATCAATTTTAAACCAGAGGTCGGCAAATCTTTCGTCGGCATGAACAGCATCCATGTATGCTGCACACTGCTCCACCGTCCCTGACACCGTGCCGTTAAGACCCTCATGTGCTACGAGTATCCGGCCCAGAAGACCAAAGTCCCTGCATAACTCATGGTGCTCCCTGGCAAACAGTTCCGGGTCTTCGATGGGAACGAACTTGTAGTAAAGCAGAACCTGATACACGTTGGTATTGATGGTTTGTGAATGAAACGCAGACCTCGGTACTACTGTGTGTAATACCAGTGTACAAAAATACGGACGCAGTATGTATGCCAGACCGTACAGACGTAGCCAACTGTCCGCATCGTCACGCTGTAATGGCTACAAAGGCAAGGCATACCGAACAACTCTCTGTAGCAGCGGCTATGGACGCTGCTTGGTCCATTGTCGATTGCCAGGTCAAGAGCAGTTATCTGGCCTAAACGTTCAGCAGTAACAACTACCGGTTCGAAACAGTTTGACGCCGGAATCCAACATTTCATAATCGAAGCAACATAGGTTTGCGTGATTTTTGCAGTCCGTGGTTACAGCTGCTATATTACAACTTTTTTTAGGTGTTTGCCTTGTATTTGACTGCCAGTTGCACTCACCGGACCGGCTGTATCTACACATCCAATACGGCAAACACTGACAGCACAATTACAATGACTGCCTGATACGACATACAAGGGGAAAAAGAATAGTGAACAAGCAACTTAGTTGCTGCTGAGAACAAATATCGGCTTGACATAATCCTACATTACCGTTTTGATTATGTACACTTCGTTAGTTACATTCCCATCCACTCATGTGATGCAACCAACGAAGTGACTCCATACCTGACACAGCGAGTAAACTATTTGGCTGCCTTTGGAGATTGGTATTTTTTAAACCTGCGAATCACCCATAGCAGTGTTATACCAATGGCAAGACTGATTTCCTGTTGTGAAGACAAACTCGCTCTAGGCTGAGCTCCTAAAATTGGGAAAACATAAACACCAATAAACACTGAGAATCCAAACGTCATGAAAAAGATTCTCACGGTGCGATACGCAATTCCTAATATGTTCGGAATGTTACATTCTTGAAGTAGACGTGTCTGCATAATTAAACTCCTACAAGAGGCACCAACATGGCAGCAGCACTCCATTCTATGCCAGTATTTGTAGCCTTTTCAATTCGTTTCCACTGATTTTTGATATCGAGTTTACCGTTTTGGTCTATCTCCTCTTTAATAGCCCGAAACCAACCAAAAATATATCCTGCAGCATCTGCTTGAATAACTTGAACAAAAGCGTCTGCATTTTTTCTGCTGTCACCATTTGGAATCGATGGGTATTTTTCGGTCCACAATAAAGAGCTACCGTGCATTACTCGTGCTACACCTCCAGCAAGCTCACCGCCTGACTCACCACTGTATGACATCGAGTCCGCAATATTTAGAAAATCAAGGGCGACTACCGATAATTCTGAAGCAACAATCTGCCATGTTTTATCACTGGTACTATAAGTTGCGAAAAAACTCTCAAGAGAGTCTAGTATATTTTTATCTTCCGGTGAAACATAAGGCCATGATGGCATAGATTTTACGGTATCAATCGTTTGTTGTATCACGTCAACATTCCAGTTTGTGTTAAACCATATATTCGCCTTATTGATAAGTATAGCAGATGCAAAAGGTGACATATTTGTAGTGTCAATGCCGAATGTTTTTTGTAGAAAGTACATCGCTCGATTGTGGATACAATATATGTTCCAGGGTAGTGTTTCACTATAACTCCATTCTATCGAGGAGTACAACGAGTCACATACTAAATTGGAAATTGGACTATGTCCGTTTCTTAGTTGAAAATCTAGAGACTTTGGCTTTGGGCTGATTGGACTGGATTCTATTGTTGACCTCGTCTTTGATCGCCCGTTGCAAAATAGGCAATCGTTTATAGTTGTGCACTCGCCGCCATGATTGTTCGGCATCAAGAAGAGCTAGTGCTGACCACCGTAGCCGCTGATCACCTGTGGACCATCGCGTAACATGCCTCGTACGACGTGCTATGGCAGAGTTCGCCGACTCGATCACATTTGTCGTGCCGAACGAACGGCCGAACACAGATCGTAAGCCGAGTCTTGTCAGGGTCAGTACGTCTTCGATGCCCTCCTTGAGTGATGCAGCAGCGGCGGGATTGATCTTCTGCAATCGTGCTATGAGTTCATCAGCCATAGTGCGTGCGTGTTTGTAGTCATCGCAGGAGAACAATTGCTTCAGAAGTTTGCGCCATTCTGGACGTGCGTTCTCCGGCAAGTGGTCAAGCACATTGCGCAACTTGTGCACTTGGCAGCGCTGAATGACGGCATATTCGCCAAAGACCTCTTCGATCGCCTTTCGAAGGCCCAGCCCGCCGTCGATCACAAACAACAGGCCGTCATCGAAGCAGAAACCACGGCTGATCATCTCGCGAAACATCGTCGTGATCACACCGGCGTTCTCTGTCGTACATTGGGTTAGCCCCAGCGTATACTTCTCCCGGCTTCAGTTACGCCAATAACCGAGACGATGTTCTGACCCTGTATGCACTTTCCGTCGATGAAGACAGCCACATAGGTTGACTCGTCAAGGCGACGCTGAAGAAACTCTTCCAGGATCGCGGCGCTGTGCTCAACGAAAAGCTCAGAAACCCGACTCTTTGAGAGTCCAAATGAATCCATCAATGCTTCGGTAACCAGCTCCAGATTGCGGCTGCCGAGTCCACGAAACAACGACTCGATCACGTAGGTCGGTGGCCCGCGGCCTGGCGCATTTCATGGTAGATCTGTGGCGAAAACGTCTTCCCGGTTTCGGCATCATACACCCTGGGTACTGCCACCGGCAGCTTCTGTCCTCCTACAGCAAGACTGCCAGGATTACGTCCCCAGCGGCTGTACCGGCCCTGGTGAGGCTTGTCATGGCTATGGCGCTCCCCGGCTAGGTGCGTCACCTCCCGTTCCATCAGCTGAACGCCAACATGTCTGCTCAGCTCCAGATGATTTAACACGAGTGCCGCGACTTCGTCGCCTGCCAGCTCCGCTAGTGTTTCGATTGCCGCACTAAGATCTGGGTGCGTATGTTTGGATCGCATGGGGCTCCTTTGTTTGGTGTTTGGTTGTTTAGTTTCTCCAAATTACCAACCACAAAGCGAGCCTCTTTTTCAACTAACTTCCGGACACTGTCCTAAATTGTGGCATCACCGCAACTGATGCAAATTCACTTTCAGATATTAGCACTTTATCACTATTCGTACCCGTGTAGGAGTTAATTGCATGATCATGATCATGCTCAGATCCACAGGCTAGAATTAAGAAAGTAGTTAGAGAAACAAGGAGAAGCCTAAGATTGCTGAGGTTAAAAATAGAAATTGTACACAATGCCAAGTGTTTAAGCGGTAGTCGAATATGTGCCCGGCTACTTAAACCGCGAACGTGTGTGGGGGGGGGATCATATGTGCTATCCTTTAAAATAGTAAAAGGAAGTGATTCTAATGTAGAATCCCATTGATTCTGTCGCTTAAAATAGTAGAAATACAAGTACTATCCAAATATACAGATTGAGTTATTTTGACGTTATTATCTCTATCTCTTTTACACTCTAATTCGTCCGTTTTTAAACCCCTTTGCACTGTCCGATGTACGGTTCAGGATAATTCAACCTGGAAATCCGTGCACAATTGCAGTGCACCCTAGCAGTTTAATGATGGGGTATCCCGAAAACTGCCCCCTGCTCCCCCCCTACCTAGAGCGTAAATTCAATGCACTTACACCGCTAGGAGGGGCGTACGGATCTGCGCCGTAATGTCAGATTTGGGTAGATTTTATTCGGCAGAAATTGTGCAAACCGATATCTTCGCAGCTAACCATTCTGGAGTATTCGATACTTTGGAATAAACCAAAGCCCCTTTCAATCACTTTTATTGTTTCAATGAAAATCAAAGTTCAAAACCCGGTCGTTGAATTAGACGGCGACGAGATGACCCGGATTATCTGGTCGTTTATTAAAAACAAGCTTATTCTGCCATATCTGGATGTTGACATAAAGTACTTTGATCTGAGTATCGAGCACCGTGATGCAACCAATGACCAGGTTACGGTTGACGCAGCCAACGCAATCAAGCAGTACAACGTTGGTATCAAGTGTGCAACCATTACGCCTGACGAAGCACGAGTAAAAGAGTTTAACCTTAAACACATGTGGAAGAGTCCGAACGGGACAATTCGTAATATTCTTGACGGCACGGTCTTCCGTGAGCCAATTGTTTGCAGCAACGTCCCGCGCTTAGTTCCAAATTGGACAGCGCCGATCTGCATCGGACGTCACGCCTACGGTGACCAGTATCGTGCTACTGACTTCCGTACCAAGGGCCCGGGCAGGCTTACGATTTCGTTCACCCCCGATGACGGAAGTGAACCAGTTTCACACGAGGTGTTCCACTTCCAAGCCGATGGTGTTGCACTTGCAATGTACAACACCGACGAGAGCATACGCGGCTTTGCGCGTGCCTGTATGAATCAGGCTCTCATGAAAAAGTGGCCACTCTACCTGAGTACCAAGAACACGATTCTTAAAAAATATGACGGCCGGTTTAAAGATATTTTCCAGGAAGTGTTCGACACCGAATTTGCTGCTCAGTTTACGGAGGCCGGAATTACCTACGAGCACAGGCTGATTGATGATATGGTGGCTGCTGCCCTTAAGTGGAACGGCAATTTTGTCTGGGCATGCAAGAATTACGACGGAGATGTTCAGAGCGATACCGTGGCACAGGGGTTCGGATCTCTTGGTTTAATGACATCAACGCTTGTTACTCCAGACGGTGGCACCATGGAAGCCGAGGCCGCACACGGTACTGTTACGCGCCATTACCGCGAGCACCAAAAAGGTAATCCAACATCGACCAATCCGATTGCTTCCATCTTTGCGTGGACGCGTGGACTGGAGTTCCGGGGCAAGCTTGACGGCAACCAGGAGCTGATTACCTTCTGCCATACACTTGAGAAAGTCTGCGTTGATGTTGTAGAAAGCGGACGGATGACCAAGGACCTTGCAGTATGCATCCATGGCAACAAGGTTGAGCACGGCACACACTACCTTTATACCGATGAGTTCTTAGACGCACTCAACACTGAACTGCAGGCACGATTACGCGGATAAAACGTGTCAGCCAATACCACACCATTTGCAGACCTTAACTTAGTTGAACACCCCGAAGGCGGTCGGTTTGCCGAATACTACAGGTCGGCCGCCACGGTTACAACTGCCCGTGGCGAACGCCCAGCCGGCACCGCAATCTACTACTCACTTAACCCGTCCGAGATCTCCGCCTTTCACCGTCTGGCACATGACGAACTTTGGTGCTGGCATGCCGGAGGAGTTATCCGTCTGCATATCATTGCGCCGGACGGCAGCTACCGGACTGTGGACCTTGGAGAGCGTAAAGGGGCTGAGCAATACGCAACCACCGTCCATGCAGGATGCTGGTTTGGGGCAGAGTGTTTTCAGGCTCCCACCCTTGTAAGCGCCATTGTTGTCCCCGGCTTTGACTTTTTGGACTTCGAACTGGCAAACAGAGCCACCATGCTAAAGGAATTCCCGCACCTGTCCACGATCGTGGAGCGGTTAACAGCTCAGGAATACCACGCACCTACCCATAGAAACAACACAGAAGATTCGTAATTTGCCGTATGGTAAAAACAAAACCAAAACCTACGAAAAATGTACTGTGGCACAACCCGTTTACACAGAAGCAGCTGTACATCATCGCTCTTGGAATAGGGGTCATCATTCTTGGCTTCCTTCTGCTTGCCAGCGGTGTTGGAGGCAACTGGGACAATCCGCTCGCCGTGGATATTGCGCCGGTTGTACTGGTGCTTGGCTACTGTGTAGTGATACCGTTTGCCATTATGAAGTACGGTAAAAAAACTGACGATTCAGAATGATGCCTAACGTTCGGCCCGAAGCTGAGCCGGAAATCCTCCGAAAGACTGAGAGCCGCATTCGAAGTGTACGGCTGTTGCGCGCTGCAGGCAGCCTGGTGGCGAACCTTCGACTGCTTGTTGCAATGTTGCGCGACGGCTCTTTTCACCTTTCATGGCAGACGAAGGCGCTTATCTTATCTGCCATGGCCTACTTTTTAATGCCACTCGACTCGGTGCCCGACGTTATACCAATTGTTGGCTTCATCGACGATACCGTTGTTGTTGGTGCGGTTATCAGGCGGCTGAACGGCGAGATAGAGCGCTATAAAGATCACATTTCATGGAACTCATAAACGGCTCATACCACATAGGTGGCGTACCGGTAAACGATATTGCCGCACTGGCCGGGCTGCCGGTTTACGTTTACGATGCCTCGATCATCGAACAACAGGTTCAAAGGCTGAACACTGCTTTTTCGAGCTTCCCGCACCGAATTTTGTACGCAGCCAAGGCATTAACCAATATTAACATCCTGGCGTTTATCCGAAAGCAAGGTGTAGGTCTGGATACGGTGTCGCTGCAGGAAGTTCAGCTTGGTCTTGAAGCCGGCTTTCAACCGTCAGAAATTCTGTTTACGCCCAACATGGTGCAGTACGAAGAACTTCGGGAAGCAATTTCGCTGGGTGTACAAATTAACATTGATGCAATCTCGGTACTCGACAGATTTGGTCATGACTACTGCGGTACCGTTCCGGTGGCCATCAGAATTAACCCTCACATTATGGCCGGTGGTAACGAACGCATCAGTACCGGACACATCGACAGTAAGTTTGGTATCTCAATTCACCAGATGAGGCATGTTCAGCGTGTTGTTGCTACCAACGGGATCAACGTGAATGGATTACACATGCACACAGGAAGCGATATCCTGGATGCCGAGGTGTTTCTGCAGGGGGCTGAGCTTTTGCTTGATATTGCCGCTGATTATCCTCAGATTTCATTCCTTGACTTTGGCAGCGGGTTTAAAGTACCGTATAAACCAGACGATATCGGTACTGATATCAACGAACTTGGTAAGCGTCTTGGTGACCGCATTAACGCTTTCAACGCCTCACGCACCACCCCGGTTGAAGTATGGTTTGAGCCTGGGAAGTTCCTTGTGAGTGAGGCCGGAACCTTGCTCGTACGCGTCAACGTTGTGAAACAAACCACGGCAACCGTGTTTGCCGGGGTTGACAGCGGACTAAATCATCTGATTCGGCCAATGCTGTATGGTTCACATCACGAAATCATTAACGTATCGAATCCTACAGGTACGCCGCGCATTTACACGGTGGTAGGTTATATCTGCGAAACCGACACATTTGGCTGGGACCGTAAACTTAATGAAGTCCGTGAATCTGACATCCTTGCGTTTAAGAATGCCGGCGCATACGGTTACAGCATGAGTTCGAATTACAATGCCAGGCTGCGTCCGGCAGAAATCCTTGTACACAACAAACAGGCACACATAATCCGGCGCCGCGAAACACTTGACGACTTACTCGCAACCCAAATTAGAATACAACTGTAATACTTCCGCCTATGGTAAAAATATTTAGCGGAGCCGTTGTATTAAACGGCCAGTTCATCTGATTTCGTTTGAGCGCTTTAAACCCCATTGCGATACCATTTCGGATAATGAAATGAACAATGGGCTTTGCCATTGGCGAGCTTCTGCCTACTGCGTCAACAAAGTACGAGCCGATACCGTCAGCAACCCCGCTGATAATCGAACTCATCGTCCAATACCAAAACAAATGGCGCTCATAGACCTGTGCCCACTCAACGTTACCCGACAGGGTTACTCCGGGCATCACCCTAATACCAATTCCAGCACCTGAAGACTCACCAAAACGTACACCGTCGAATCTGGTTAACCGTTCATTTCGAATTGAATCTGAGCCCAGTGTAGGGAAATCCATAACAAACCAACTAATCGGTTCCTTGGTGTTGATGAACTCAATACTCTGGTTTCCGCTCTCCGAGAGTTTGTACCCTATGCTTTCCGATCCAACAAAACCAAAGTTCCAAATCCCTGAAGTGTATTGCGATACCGCTGTATCGCCATCCATGATCCAGTTCACATAGATACCATTCCTGTTAGAATGCGTAAGCATGTTGTTGGTCTCGGACTCGGGTGTATCGAAGCCAAATCTGAGCCCCGTGGCAACTGAACTACCAAAATCCGAAAATCCGTCAAATCCAAACGTTGACTGTCCACCAAACGCTTCAATAAAGGGGCTTCCCTGGACACCAAATTTGACATTAAATGATGTATCGGCAGAAGGCCGTGCAATCATTGCTGTATCTAGAGTTCCAACAGCAATGGCGAGTATTACTGCACAGTGCAGGAATTTCATACTAATCCTCTGAAGAATTGTTGTCATCGGTTCGTTTTTTTCGACTTCTCATTTTTCGTTCCTTAGGCTTATTAGGATCCAGGTTCTCACGATACAGGAACATGTCGCTGGTATAAACCTTGCTCCGGCTTACTTCGGTGTGGTTCTTTCGTTCGGCAAGCCCCAGCCTTGGTTTTCCCTTACCCTTTGAAAATGTCCGTTTGTTATTATTACGATTTCTGGCCCCACCCTGTGAACCGTTACCGGAACCATAGGGTTGGGCATTGCCGTTATTCGTAAACTTACGTGTTTTCTTCCATTTGCCGGGAGTACGTGAACGATTGTCGTCGGAAAAATCGTTAGGGTTACTCTTGGTGCGAAACTGTCTGTCTTCTCTTGGCGGAGTGGCTGGATCTCTGCGTGAACTTCCGTGTGCTGATCTGCGTTGGCTACCCGGTCGGTTCGGGTCTGCGTTTCTGTGCGCCCCATGCGTCCGACGATCCCTGTAGTTTGTTTTACGCTGCCCATCCTGCTGCCGGTTACCGTCACTATCGTCATGCTGACGCCTATCGTCATGACGGAATCCAGACCTGTGTGGCTGAGTTTCATCGCGGTGCTGGGCATCGTTGTTCCGGAAACGTCTGTCATCCCGCTGTGGGCCGCCTGCAAAGCGGTGCTGCGAGCCATCACGGCGTTTGGGACCTCCGGCCCGGGGATTCCCGTCGCGACGTTCCTTTCGGCCATGCTGGCCTGAAAATGCATTGGGACCTGCCTTCTTTTTTCTGCCGCTGCCTGGTGTAAAGCCAAGAGCCGATTCATTCGTGAGCGGCTGTTGCTCATCGTCAGATTCATTATGATCGTGTCCCTTGCGGCCACCATCATGTTTACCGTTGTTAACCATTTGAATTACAAAAGTTCCTGATTAGTTCTTGTTTTAGTAAGGGGGCTTACATCCTTCGTTCGAGATGAGAGCCGATAACAAAGAAAGAAGAATAGTAAATTTTTATTGTTCTTTCCAGATGATTGTACACCCAATTGCCTTCGTTATCGCCTGCCGCGGGGTAGTACCATGTGTTAGATCGGCAATGGCATTCTCCACGAATTTTTGTTCAACAGCCTCGGCATCGCGTGGATTATCGTCAACCGCTCCGATATATTCCACTACAAACCCGGTTTTGGTGTTGTGCAATAGAAAAACGTGTGGGGTACGGCGCGCTCCGTAAGCATGAGCAATTGCCTGTGTGGAATCATAAACATATGGAAACGGATACTCTTTTTCCGTAGCGCGCTCCTTCATCTTTTCGAAGCTGTCTTCCGGCTCTTCAGTGGCATCGCTTGAGCTAATACCAAGAACAGGCCAGCCCTCGGGGGCATATTTTTTATGCAGTGCAATAATACGATCTTCGTATGCTGTGGAGAAGGGGCAATGATTTGCCATGAACACAATAATCACACCCTTTGCGTTCCGAAACGACGCTAGTGATACCGTCTTACCATCCACGTTCCGGGCTGAAAAGTCAGGCGCTTTATCGCCAATGGTTACGCCTGGTGGCAGTGTGTCGGCGGCAATCACTCGACCAATAACCAGGAGCATTGTAAACGTGGCTAATGCAAGTCGGATCATAGCTCTCCCCATCCATTCGCTGAAATTGTATCCCGAAGATCGGAACTCGTAAACGTAGTCTCATAAATTTTTCGAGTGCCAGTACCGCTGCGTACAAACAGTGTGGCGGGTATGGCACCGCTCCATTCAGGAGATACCCAGTTTATCCATTCCTGTGGTTTGGATTCGTTCAGCAACACCACTTCGGCAACAAGGTTGCGTTTGCCGATAAAAGCCTCTGTTTTTGCCCGATCCTTAATATCATCTACGCTTACGAGCAGTACCTTAATCGGCTTGTTGGAAACCATGCGATGGAAATCGTCGAATTCGGGAAGCTCTGCAATGCAGGGCTTACACCAGGTTGACCAGAAGTTTACAACAAAGAGTGTATCGGGTGCGGCGGTTATCCGGGCTTCAAGGTCGTTCAGTTTAACCGAGGGTAGCTGAATCTGCAGTACAGCCAGTGATAGAAATAGCGTTATCATGGTTTGAGGGGAAGAGGTGTGCCTATTGGTTCGATAAGGTCCGGATTCGACGTGTTGACTTTAACTGTAGAAATTGTTCTTGATACCGGTACTGCTTCCAGCTGGCCATCGGCCAAGGGTACCATCAGGTTATGGATTTCCTGTTTCGTGTTGGCCGTAAGCCAGGCCTCCCTGTCATTTGCTGGAATTACTAACGGCATGCGTTGTTTTGAGTTATGAACGTAGCTCAGAAGTGAATTCGCCTGTGTGGTCAGCAGTGAAAACGTCGTGTGAAGCTCGCCGGTTTCACGGTTTGTCCACTCCTCCCATATACATCCCATTGTAAACATCGGGTCAGCAATACTTCGGATATAATACGGCTGCTTATACTGCGACTCGTGGCGCCATTCTACAAAACCATTTACCGGCACTAATCCCCGGCGTCGGGCAATAGCAGCTTTGAATGACGGTTTCTCAAAAACGGTTTCCGAGCGTGCATTTAACGTTTTACCGGCAATAGCCCTGGCATCTTCCCTGGTCTTCGTCCACGATGGAATCAAACCCCACTGCAACAAATCTAAACAACCCGGGTTTGAGTTTAGTACAACGGGTAACAATGGATGAGCAAACCCGCTGACATTGTAAAACGTAGTAAACCCATCTACATTGTTGAAGACCGCTCCAATTGCTGTTTCAATTTCGTGGGTCTTGCTAAAAACCGAGACAGTAAAACACATCTGTTATAGCATGCTTCTTTCGTGACTCCTCGCCATTCTATTTCTAACAATCATTATAATACAACCGGCAAGAGCCAATATCCGGTGCTACCTTGCCTGACCGGGCTGCACCATCAACCGTTAGAAACCGTTGCCAATCAATCCGAGAGGCAAGGTTCCTGGGATCTCATGACCGGGCAGCGGAGCAGCAGTTCAGTATTATCAACATTCGTCCCCCTCCGGGCAACGATCAACTACTAAGCAAAACTAACGTAATGAACCGGTAGTAAAACCTGCTCTGAAGCAGCACCAGCGTACACCAAGAACTATTGTACGTCAACAACCTTAACATCGAACGCACCATCTGTGACCGTCATGGTAACCTTACCGTCGAGCGACACAAAATCTCCGCTAAACGACCCCTTAGCCCAGCCGCCAACATCACCAAACTGTTTTACTTCGATTGTACCTGACGAAGCAAACAGCGTGGTTGCGGGCTGTTCACCATATTGAATTGTAATTGCATTCTGAAGCGTACTGTTAATCTGATACGTACCGGGTTTTGCTTCCTGAACAAGGATCATGCATACAAATGGCTGTTTTAGTATGGTTGTGAGTCCAGCGATATTGATACTTCCAACACCGTCAGCAGGGTTGGTTGCCGCAAAGTTCAGGGAATCGGTGATGTAGCCACGCCATTGGGAATTCGTAAATCCCGCACCATTAGCGGTCAGACGGTTCTTACTGCTCGTGTGCTGCTTGTTGTAATCATCATTAGGGTTTGTTGAGGATGAGCAGCCAAGACCAACAAGCATCACGACAATAAAAAGAAAAGGCATGGTGAATTTCATACGGTTCCCACTTTCTGAACAAAAAAGAATCGGTGTTCAATGTTAAATAAACGGCAGTATTACCAAGGTCATCAGCAGAAGGATACCCACGAACATTACAAGTGCATAATTCTGAACTACACCATCCTGAACACGGCGGAGCGCAGATGCACAGCCCCCTACCACCTTGGCAGACCCATTAACAATTCCGTCAATGATTATTACATCAAAGAATTTCCACAGCAGGTCTCTGGACATTGCCACTACCGGACCAATGACTGCAGCCTGATATACTTCGTCCACATACCATTTGTTCCAAAGGACTTTGTAAACGCCACCCAGTTTCCTGCCCAGCTCGCGAGCCTTATCAAGGCCATTGGCATACAGTGCCCGAGCCATAAGGATACCGGAGACGGCAAGAACTACCGAGACGCCCATCAGAAGCCAGGCAGTAGTATCACTGGCAGGTGCATGAACGGGCAGCAGGCTCATACCGGGTTCAACAATCGGGTGTAGCCATGATTCGAGCAGGTTTGGGAAATGCAGCAGGTGGCCAATAACGTGCGGAACGCCCAGGAAGCCGCCAAAGGCCGAAAGTACAGCCAGGATAATCAGTGGCACCGTCATCGTTGCAGGTGATTCGTGCGGATGCACATGGTGATGGTCGAAGCGCTCCTCTCCGTGGAACGTTAGCGCCGTCAGCCTCCACATGTAGAATGCCGTGATCAGGGCAGCCACTGCACCCAGGCCCCACAGCCATGGACTTCCATTTACAAAGGCAAACCACAGTATCTCATCTTTCGAAAAGAAGCCGGCAAAGATGGGAATACCTGCGATAGCAAACGTTCCCACAAGCCAGGTGCGATAGGTTGTAGGCATATACTTGGCCAATCCGCCCATCTTTTGGATGTTCTGCTCTTCGTGCATACCGTGAATAACCGAACCCGACCCAAGGAAGAGCAGGGCTTTAAAGAATGCATGGGTCATTACATGAAAGACGCCGGCAACAAAGGCACCCACACCAAGAGCCGTAAACATAAATCCAAGCTGTGATACGGTAGAATATGCCAAGACCTTTTTTATATCGTTCTGAACCAGACCAATGGTACCGGCAATAAAGGCAGTTGCAATACCAATACCTGCTACTACTGCCATGGTTGTTGGCGCCATTGCAAACAGTACATTGGCACGAGCAATCAGGAAAATTCCCGACGTAACCATTGTTGCAGCGTGGATAAGAGCCGAAACCGGCGTAGGACCCGCCATGGCGTCCGGCAGCCACACACCCAGCGGAATCTGGGCGCTCTTGCCGGTACAACCAAGGAATAAAAACATGGTGATAAACGTTACAACCGAGCCGCCGGCAACAAGCACCGAAGGCGCCGCCGCCATGACTTCGGTGTAATTCAGCGTTCCGAAGACATTAAAAATCGTGAACATTGCAACCAGAACGCCAAAGTCGCCAATCCGGTTGGCAATAAAGGCTTTCATGGCAGCGTCACCGGTCCACTTAATATTGGTTCCTTCAAATTCCCTGTCGTACCAGAACCCAATCAGCAGGTACGATGCAAGGCCCACCCCTTCCCAGCCCAGGAAGGTGAGCAGGAAGTTGTCGGCCAGAACCAGGTTAAGCATCATAAACACAAACAGGTTCAGATACGCAAAAAAGCGTGCGTACCCTTTGTCGCCGTGCATATACCCCATGGAATACACATGGATTAAGAAGCCAACGCCGGTAATAATCAGTGAGAACAATATCGAAAGCGGGTCAATAAGGTATGCAATGTTTACCGAAAATGAACCTGTTGCAATCCAGGTATACAGCGTTGTCACTGATGACCTTTCGACAACCGGTTTACCCAGCATTTCGATGAACAAGGTGCAGGTGACAATGAATGACAGGAGAATGGCTCCGCTGCCAATAATGCCTATCAGCTTTTCACTTTTTAGTTTTTTACTAAACAACCCGATGATAACAAAGCCAACCAACGGGAAAAGAGTAATAAGTGCCGGGCTCATCCAATCTCCGGAGCTATTGATGTAAAGTCTAGTGATTCGATATCCATCTGAACGTTGCGGAACGTTATCCGCATTGTCTCGTCGATTACCATCATTGAATTCCGTTCTACCTTCATCCAGTCAGATCTGCGAGCCGTGAACGGTTCGCTGGCAACAACAATGGCGCTGGGAATTCCAAAGGTGGGTTCCATAACGCAGGTTTCGCCCCGACAGTGATACTCGTGGCCGTGCATGTAGTACAACGATGCCGGCTGAACATTGGGGTTCGTTGTGTACCGAACGGCAATCAGGCTGGTACCATTTGTTACTGCCAAATTTAAGTAGCTGTGCTGACGTACCTCTTCTTCCAGGAGCAGTTTGTTAAGATCCTGAAACATCCCCTCCATTGCCTGTATCATCTGTTCACATGTTACCGTACCGTGCGGTTCGGGCAAATGATTTAAAAACAGACCAAAGAGGTGCTCACTGTCGGTTGATCCCTGGATGGCATCGTAGGCTTCGTCTGACAGTTTCCTGAGCAGTTTCCTACGGATCTGCTTATAGCCCCCTAACACTCCGTTATGCATGAACATCAGCTGGCCACACCAAAACGGGTGCGAGTTAACCTCTTCGATGGTCAGGCCGGGCGAGGCAGCCCGGATGTGGGCAAACATGCAGGGCGAATAGACCTTTCTGGCCAGATTGCGCAGATTGTGATCGCCCCAGGCCGGTTTAATGCTTCTGAATACGCACGGCTCACTGTCAAGCTCTGGTGCGTACCAGCCCAGGCCAAAGCCATCACCATTGACCGAGACCGACATTTCGCCGGCATTAATACTTTGGGCGGTTACCAGCGAAAACCTCGGTTTATACAACAGATCGTCTGCGAGTATCGGTGGGCCAATGTATGCGATAAATCTGCACATAACCGTGAATTTTTACTGAATCGCCACCGTTTCGGAGCACCAGGTATTGTACACTCCGTCGAGCAGCAGGTTAAAGGCATCGGCCGCTTCACGCGCTGAATCCAGTGCGGTCTGCTTTTGTTCCGTTGTTTGACAGAACTTCACCAGTGCCTCCCTGGTTACAGTACGGTGAATTTCATCGGCATGCTCGTGTACTTCAAAGAAGCCTAAGGCCTGCGGTGTGTTCATGTTATACCAGTTTTTCAGACCGGCAATTTTGGTGGTGCTGATTTCAGGGATTTGTGACTCGTAGGCATAGAGAGCAGCAAGCCCTTCGGCCGGGTTGTTGCGGCGGGCAAGTTCCTTGAGGATACGTACCGATGCACGGGTATGCGACAAGTATTTCCGCTGTTTGATCTGGTCCCGTGTAACACCCAGAGCTTCGGCAAACCTGATCCACAACTCCGGGTGGTTGTTCGGACCGTTTTCTTCTTCGTACAAATTTTCAAGCAGCATCTGCCGAATTTCCATGTCGTCGCAGTTAGCATGAGTAGCACTTACGTACGTTGGAAAGGCATGCACCTGGTGGTAATACTCCAGGGCATACTCGCGGAGCATGTCCAGCGACAGCGCGCCTTCGTTCCACATCTGGTAAAACGGATGCTGAAGCATGTGCCGTTCAGCAATAATACTGTCAAGTTCGTCTAGAAATTCTTGTGTTGTCATAACCAGTTCCGGTGTGTTGTGAGAAGAAGCAAAAGGCAGTAGATTTCAAGACTGCAAAGATAGCGTAATTCTTATTTTTGAATCCCAGTTGGTTTGTACTCCAGTCCGATTATGCCGTATTTCCCTACCGAACATACCGATACCCTGCTTGCCGAGGATACCGTAACGGGGTTACAGTCACACGTGATTTTATATAATGACGATGAGCATACGATTGAAGAAGTTGTTGTTCAAATTGTGCTTGCCACCGGATATTCTTTCCCGTATGCAATGAAGCTGACGATGGCGGTGCATACGTCCGGGAAGGAAACCGTGTTTACGGGGACAATTTCTGACTGTTTGCGGGTTGCATCGGTGTTGCAGGAAATTCAGCTGCAAACCGAGATCGTATTCTAACACCTAGGGTTTTCGGGGTACCCCTGTTGTGTCGGGCGGTTTAACCGATATTGAATCTGCTCCCGGAAGAACCACGCCCTGAACTTTCTTCAGTTGCTGTTGCAGAAGGTCATTCATCGAGCCACCTGGTAGTGCTCCGGGGATGTTAGGCAGTGTGATGCCTGCAGGGCCCGTGATTTGTAGTGCATCCTTGTTTTTATCGATCATCTGCTCCAACACATCCGTCTCGCCTGCTTTTGCCCGTTTATACAGGTCCTGGTCCAAATCCCGGAGCAGAACGGAGTCTGCTACGGTGGTGTTGTTACGCTTTGCCAATGCGTATTCTACCGAGGCAAAAACATCGCGTGCATATTCTGACTTTGGATATTTCTCAATAAGCAGGCCGTAGTAATGCAGGGCACTGTCGGTATTCAACACATCGCGTTCATACATCATGCCCAAGGCGTACAGGGCCTTGGGTGCATATTTGTTTTGCGGGAATTTGTCAACAATTGACCTGAGTTGCCTTCCGGCATACACGTAATCCGAGATTCTCCTGAAGCTCTGGGCCGATCTGTACAGCTCAAGTGCATCGTCGGGCTGCACATCGGAGGCATATCCGAGGGCCAGCCCGGCTTCCTTGCCATACGGACTGTTGGGCCATTTCTCGTTAATGATTTCCATGAGGGAATCGGCCAGGTCAGGATCGTCCTTCTGAACCAACCGTACCCGGGAATACAGGTATCGTGCGCGTTCGGGGTCGGCAGCAGCAGTAGAGTCGAATGCCATTGCATAATACGTCAGGGCACTGTCGGTATTGCCCAGTTGTTCATGCACCCGGGCCATTGAAAACATTTCCCGGGCAGTCATAATTTTTACGGAATCACTCAAGCCGGGTCTGTCAACAACCATGGACCTGAAGTTAAACAGTTTGAGGTTTTGATCTTCCCACTGTTTTAACAGCGAATAGTATTTTACAGCTACTTCATAGACGGGAGTACGAATTACTTTAGCCTTGGCAAAATACACAAGGGCTTTTTCATATTCATGTTTATTAAAGTACTCCATAGCCTTCTGAAAGTTCTGAGCCATGAGCTCAGGCCTTCCGATAAACGACGTATCGGCAACTTTCTCCTTTGCAATCAGGGCCGGATTACTCAGGTCAGCACTGCGTGCCCGCTCCAATGCAAGTTTTTCGGCGGCAATGTAGCTTGTCCAGTCGGCATAATTCCTGTTATCGTCAAGCTCCTTAAACTTTTGCTCTGCTTCGTCTAACCTGCCCAGTTGTACCATGCAAGCGGCTCTGTACAGACGGGATTCAAACTGTGCCAGCAGATCGGGTGTATAGTTCTCAACCTTGGCAAAGGCTTCTTCGGCAAGATCGTACTTTCCCATCCGGTAGTAAATAGATGCAACCTCAACCTGCCATGCAGCCCGCACCGCGTCGTCTTCACTTTGAGCAATAGCCTGCTTGTAGGGGGCTACAGCCTTATCAAGGTCTCCTTCCTCCAAGGCAAGCTCTGCCTGAATGCGATACGCCTGACTCAGGATGTCGTACCTGTCCTTGTACCATGCAATATCAACGGTTCTGGACAACATCTGTTTACCAAGCGATATTTTCTTCTGTAGCAGATAGTCCTTCGATAACAAGAGGTGGGCGTCCGGACTGTAATCGCCATCAGCAAACGATTCAATGAGTTCGATGCATTTCTGCTGACTTGGGATCCAGTCCTGACGGAAGAAGTAGGTTTCCGCCATCGAGAATAAGGTACCTTCGATATACTCTGACTTCGGGTGGTTTGCCAGAATTTTCGATCCTTTTAACAGAACTGAGTCACCCTTGGTTGCCACCGGCTGATATTTTGCTCGTTCAATAGTAAATGCTAACAAAAACTGATATTGCGGTTGATATATCTTGTTCTCTCGTGCTATCAGTTTTGCACTGTCTAATCCGGGAACAAGCACACGCGGTTTTGTTCGCTTATTCTCATCCTGATACTCAAACTCATCCTTCATTTCACCCATGATTCTCTGGATGTTGTAGTAGGTGTTAAAGTACGTGATTCGGTTGTCGTACCACGAGCATGAGCTTGTTATTAAAACAAGGACGGTAAGGGGCGCTATTAAACGTGACAGTTTCATGATTGTCTGCTCAGCCAGACGGATCGCAGGTGGTTCTGTTGGACGGTACTTTCAGGCAAAATAGTGAGTTCAACGATTTCTTCGGGTACGGGTTTCAACGTTGTGGCGTACAGCCGTCCGTCACACGTGGCATGTACGGCAATGCTCCCCTCTGCAGAGGCAAACAACGAGGTGGCGTGAGCAGTATCCCGTACACGTATGCCGTTCACTGAGAGAATTTCGTCATCAATACCAATTCCCGCATCAAATGCCGGTGAAAAATCTTCCACGGCACGCACGGTAACGCCTCCCTGCTTGTCAACAAGCGAGAGGCCGGTAAAGGCAGGTGCCGGGAGGCGTACAAAGGGAATACCGTCATTCAATTCTTCAGTTGGTAGTGTTTTTACTCTTCGCGTTACCGATATGCCAAACGGTGCTACGATCTCTTCTACTGGCAACTCTGCCGCACCGTCCAGCCATTCATACAATCGGTCACGCAACTGGACACCGGTGGCACGTTCAAACAGGGCAACAACGTCGTCACCGGTAACTCCTACTGCCGGGTTTTCGGAATACCGTACCCACAAGGCACGCATCCCGTCATCCAGCGTTTGCTTGCCGTCAGTATGCGATATGATGTATAAATCCAGCAGCCAGAATATGATGCCGCCCTTCAGGTAGTACGAGGGGAATCGGTTGGTGCCATCGGCACCTGCCTGGTACAGTTTAACCCAAGCAAGGTAGCTGCTGTCGCGTACCGACATCCGGAATCTGCCCTGAACACGGTGCAGCGATGTGAGCTGATCGTTTGCTATTGATTTTAGATATTCATCTTCCTTACAAAAGCCGCACCGGTAGTGGAACAGTTTGTCGTAATACGACGTAACGCCTTCGGCAAGCCATAGCATCGAGGTGTAGTTTTCAGTGGTATAGTTAAACGGACCCAACTCAATGGGTCGTATCCGTTTAATATTCCAGAGGTGAAAGTATTCATGACACAACAGCGACAGTAATCTGCCCACCTTACTTTTATCAGTCATCATTGATGGGTCTGCTGCATTCACCGATGAACGGGAATGCTCCAATCCGCCGCCGGCATCGGGGTATAGCTGAACGATAAACACATACCTGTCATACGGAACACCGCCAAACATGGCTGCTTCGGTTTCAACAATCACGCGCAGCTGCTGTGTAAGCCAGTCAACGTTAACCGGCTGAGCCGAAGCCACTGCAACTTCATGTTGTGCTCCCAATGCACGAAACGTCCGTACTTCATGGTTTCCAATTTCAATTGGTGAATCGGCAAGGATGTCGTAGTTCAGCGCTCCCAATACCACCATCTCTTGTGAAGGGGCTTTAACAGGCGATAGCTGGGTGGAACACTGCTGCCAGAGTTTTTGGTCGTGCTTCAGGATTACGTGATGGGGTTCGTCCAAACGACCTTCAACATACATCAGGGTGGCTACCGGCACAATAAAGGCGTGGTTACGGTTGATATGGTTTGTGCGTACAGATCGCTCCAGGCCGTACACAACGTACGATAGTTCTACCTGGGAGCAGTCTCCGGTTTGTATCTCAATTGAGCATTTCGAAATCCAGCGCGAAACAGCTTTAGATTTTTCTCCATCTTCAATGCACCATACTTCCATGTTGCCCTGATGAGCACTAAAGTCACGAACCTTGTACGATCCCGGTGCCCATACCGGTAGCGTGCACACCACAACGGCAGCATTAATGTTGCTAATCCGCATCGTTACCTGCACCAGGTGCTGGGCTGCCATGTCAAACTTCAATTCGTATTCAATATCAGCGGAACTTCCCCATACATCCGCGTCCTTTTGTTCAATCGAATAGCTCATCGTCCACCAAAGTACGTATTATCAAAAAATTCTTTATCAAATTCGGTTGTTGTCGGCTCTACGGTCGGCGTTTTTGTACTTACGCCAACAGTTGATGCGATTTGTGCATAGCTCTGTTCATATTCTGCTATGGCTGTTTCACAGGTTGCTATCTCTTTTTGGAGTTTCAGCCTGTGTTCGGTAATCCATGTTTCGCTGGATAGTTGATCCCTGAGTGCAAATGGTTCTTCACTCAGAAGGCGGCGTAGCTTACGCTCCTCAATGCGCCGGCGTGCGGCAAGGCGTGCCTCTGTATCAACAAGGTCCTGGTACGATTCCTGTGCAGCTTCTAACGCAGCCGGTTCATCAGCCTCCATCAGGGTAAGCAAGGCCCGTAGTCTGCTGGCGTCGCCATGCCTGTAAGCCGTCTGAATATCATGCCACTCCTGGACCGAATCCGTTTCCCCGGTCACGTCAGGATGGTACTTCTTTGCAAGAGTTCGATACATCGAATTGATCTCTGCGTGCCCTGCCACAGTTGGCTGTCCTCCTGCATTCCGGGTGGCATTCATCTGTTCTGCCTTGGCAAGCCGACCGTACATTTTTGAAAACTCGCTGTTCACAAGTTCGTTAATACGAGCAAACATGCCGGCTGTTAAAGACTCTCCCCGGTTTACCTTAACGTACAACAACTCCAGTCTCCGACGTAACTCAGCACAGCGTAACACAAGGTGCTGACGGTAGAGTTCCAGATTACCAAACTCCTTGTGGTACTTCTCCAGCAAACACGGTCGCTCCTGCGTGGTAAGTCTGTGCCATTCACCCAAACACTCACGCAGCGCCCGCCGATGTTCAGCGCACTTGCACCGTAACTCTTCAGTTAGTGGGTGGAGCTGCGGTTTCACTGGATTACGCTTTCCTGATTTTCCTGTACGCTAAGGCGGGCTATAACCATCTCCGTAATCGCACAAAACAGGGCGAGTATGATACATAGTGGCCATAGCTCCGACCCAATACGGGCTGATCGAACTGCCTCATGCATGGAACGTCCGGTTGCCATGAGTACACGATCGGGATGCACGACAAATCTACCCAGCAGTGAAGTAAATTCCTGTTCCGAGAAGTAACGAAGGATGCTTTCAGCAGAAGGGCGTACTACTGTAATACCGCCTATAACCGTTCCGGTTGACGTGGCAATCGTAACAATTCCCGGCTGAGACTGCGCTGGTACTGGTATGTGAACGCCCGACGGCAAACGGACCGGCGCAAGTTCTGCTTTATATCCCTGTGCATCTGTAACAGTGAATGAGGATACCCCCTGATAGCTTCGAGGAATCGGGTACATCACAGATTCGTTAATCCGCGCCTGCTGAACCTGTGTGTTGCTGCTCGAAAGATAGAGTGCTGACCGCACCATGAGTGCTGCAAACAACCCGGTCGATCCGAGGGTACTCTGCTTGCCATCGGCCATGGATGTAAAGAATAATACCTTTCCGGCGCCCACATGGGTCACTGTTAAAAACGGTCCAAGCTCTGATGACGCTATGGTTGTTCCGCCGCGAATGCGCACCTGGCTGTATATGACAGGCGACTCGACCGGTGCCGGCGGCCCGGAGGTATTAAAAACGCCCCACAGCAACGGGTGTCCTTCATCGATGGTTGTTAACCGCGCCGACGAATTATCTGCCATGCCTTCCCATGAAAGGCCACACGACGTACTCCATGCACGCATAGCAGGGTTATCCGATATAAAGGTTACTACTCCGCCGCCGTCCTGCACAAACTGCAGTAAGGGTGGAACATCGTTAACACCAATGTTTGCGCCGGCCAGATACAGAACGTCAAACTGCTCACCGGCATCTCCGAGCATCCGGAAGTCAGTGTACCGCTGAACACTGCCGATTACTGCCTGTGAAGCCTGAAGGCTAAGAGCAAGCACTGCCAGATCTGCAGTAATGCCAGAGCCAATCACTGCAACACGCGCAGGTGGCGGTACCATGACACCCAGGTACTGACTGTTGTCCCGGTTCAGAGCATCATTCTCAACATCAACCGATATACTCGCTACCCCTGTATGACTAACCGGTGCTCCCAGCACTACCGAGCGCGTTTGTCCGGCCGGCACATCAATAACACGTTGGGCAGCCCGTAAACCGCCTACCGACATTGATACGGGGACTTCCTTTGCATCACGCGATGTTCCATTACGGACATACGCTTCCACTTCGATCGGCTTGCCAACCTGTGGTAGTACCGACCTTAGAGTAACCGAATCAACCGACAGGTTCTGATCAATTCCGGCTACGCCCTGGCCAACAGGCAGAATAAAAACGGATGCATCAATTTTAAGCCCCCTAACAGCTTCGGTAGCATCGGCAACATCAAGATTTTTCTGTCCGTCACTGATAAAATAAATTTCTTTATGAGGATGCGAGGCATCGGCAAATAAGGTACCAAGGATCTCCATCAGGGATTCGGTGTCAGGCAGACCGTCAGACACGTGCAGTGCATTTACGCGGGAATGTGCCTGACTGAATACGCGTGAAAAACCCGCACCGGCTGCTTCGGGTGTTGGAATGAGCGAAATCACGCTTATTTCATCACCATCGCGCATCATATCGATAACCTGGTGTGCAAACTTCTGAGCCTGGTGAAACCGCACTCCGTTCTGATCGGCAATGTCCATACTGGCACTATTGTCAACAACAATAACAACACTGGCATGTGTTGTTGACGTTAGTAATGGCAAATTGGATGGTACAGTTGGCCTGGCAAACGCCAGTACTGCAAAGGCAACAACCAGGGTCCGCAGAATCAGGAGGAGCAGCTGCTGAAGTTTGAGTTTCCGTACACGAGTCTGCTGTAACTCAAGAATGAACCGCAGGGTACTAAACTCAACTGTCCGCAAACGCCGAAGATTAAAAAGGTGCAACAGCAGCGGTATCCCCGCTGCTATCATCCCAATCAGTGCCAGTGGATTTAGGAAATTCACTACCGACGGCTCCCCGGCTGGGACTCAAGTCCAACAAGCCGACGCAGTCGGGTTACCTCAGAGCGCGTTAGGTGACGGTATTCGCCGCGCGCCAGCCCCTGCGTACTAAGAAAGGCATAATACTTACGGTCGAGCTTTTTAACGTCGTAACCAAAATGCTCAAACAATCTGCGCACTTCCCGGTTTCTGCCTTCCGTAATTTCGATTTGCACTTTATGTGCATCTTTAGGATTTACAAAAACTTCACATGGCCGGCTTGGACCATCATCTAACTCTACGCCGGCTGCAATCGCTGCTGCGTGCTTTTCCTGCAGTGGCTTATCAAGGGCTACGTTGTAGGCGCGTACGATACCGTATCGGGGGTGCATGAGGCGATTGCTCAGATCACCATCGTTGGTTATCAACAATACACCCGTCGTATTCCTGTCAAGTCTGCCAACTGAGAATAGCCGCGTTCGCAATCTCACAATGTCGAATATCGTAGTCCTGCCTAATTCATCGTTCGAGGTAGAGATTACATCCTTAGGCTTGTTTAATAAAATATAGGTCAGGTGTTTATATCGCGTAATAATCTCACCGTTTACGGCAACTACATCATGAATGCCAATCTTCCTGCCGAGTTCTGTGCACACTACGCCATTCACAGTAACATTACCATTTCGTACTAAGTCGTCAGCAGTTCGCCTGGATGCAACTCCGGCGTCAGCAATTGCTTTATTCAACCGTACTTCATGATCCGGTAACTCTGCTTCGTTCTTTTTCGAAAACGGTCTCTTCTGACTTCGTTCCTGTACAATACGACGGTTTCCATCACTGCGCATGTCCCTCTCCGACCTGTTATCCCGTCTGCCAAACGATCGACTCCCACCCGTGGGACGACTCCCACCCGTGGGACGACTCCCACCCGTGGGACGACTTCCGCCTGTGGGACGACTCCCGCCTGTGGGACGACTCCCGCCGCTGGGACGACTCCCGCCGCTGGGACGACTCCCGCCTGTGGGACGACTCCCGCCCGTGGGACGACTCCCGCCTGTGCGCCGATCCTTCTTGGATGATGCTGCATCTGACTCATCCGGGCGTCTGACTTTTGAACCTGAAAACTTCATAATTAGTGCCGATTCACATCGTGAAGAAAAAAACCTACATTCGCCAACGTCTATGCTGCCAGCTCCACAAATGTGGATTTGCTCGAATTTCTGATTCCAGCATTGCAACATGCCGGTGTGTTAATTCAATGACTGATTCCGGGTTATCTGACAGATCTGCTGAAGGAACAGGCTGCACATTGACGGAATATTTACCTGTGTCGTGTCGGACAGCCGTCCCTAAAAACATGGGCACATTAAATTTCAATGCAAGTGCTGCCGGAGCGCTGTACGTTGGCGTAGGTCTGCCAAAAAACTCAATCTGCGGATCATGGTCTGCCGAAGCATGCTGGTCTGCCAGGAACGCCACAATGCCACCTTCCTGAATCGTGCGGACCAAGGTCCGTGCCGCCTTGTGCATTGGGACAACGATGTTACCAAAACGCGTCCTGATGGTATTCAGCTCAGCATCCAGATAGGCATTGTGTTGCGGATGGACAACAATGGTAAGGGGCTTGTGCAGGCAAACACCTGCTGCCATCGCCAAATATTCCCAGTTTCCAAAGTGTCCGGAAAGCAGGATACTTGGCAAACCGTTCCTTGCCCGTTCAGCAACAACGTCAAGACCTGAGAACGTAACCTGGTTTATCAGGTCATCGGCTGACAGAGCCTTTGAATACAGCATCTCGGCAAACGTAATTCCAAGATTAACGTATGCACCACGTACCAAAGCCCCTTTCCACTCATCTGAGTGTCCGGGGTACGCCTTGCTGATATTATCGTAGGTTATCATTCTTCGTTTTGTTTGCAGCATCAACAGCAGGCCCAGCATTTTGCCGAATTTGCGCGTACAGCGAAGTCCACATTTCTGCAGAACAGCCGACAGAATGCTGATTACTGTGTACTGAAACCGGTGTGCCATTACTTACCGTGCCGTAGGAGTAAGCGAGCGCGTAGGCATCGGATCGGGCTCGAATGCCTTTGCGTAGATTTCAAACCACTTTTCGTTGCGCACTTCGCCAATCATCGTACTATGAACAAGTTTATGATTTGCCTGACCCTGCACATCCACAAAATAAAAATACACGCCGCCCTGAATTCCCTGATAGAACCATTCCTCGTATGGTTTTGTATCGATGGTTTGAATGTGTTGTGTTGTCTGGGTTGGCGGACCATATTTCAGCAGTGTACGGCCGCGATCGCTGCGCCATCCATCTTTAAATGCGGGGCTTGCATAAAACGCCTGAGCCCTCTTAAGCATGGATCGGAACTCATCCAGGCGTTCATTTACCGGTGTGGACAGATCAGGGTCGCGAGACTGCCAAAAGCGATACAGATATCGTTGCTGAGCGCGAACATCAGTAAGGCCGGCCAGAGTTTGTTTTTCCGCCTTAGTAGCCAGAACGTCTGACAATTCGAGTTCCAGCTTTAGCTTACTGCCTTCGCATACAGCCCACTCAGACGCAAGGAAGCGTTGTTCTTCTGTTAGCAGGATGGTTCCCTCGGGCGGGAGTTCAGGGTTAAGAATGTAGAATCGTTCACTGCGAGAAGCAATGGGTGTGTTCCCGCTGGTTGGATACTGGAATATCCTCACATTGAGCGTATAGACGCCTGTGCGCAGTGCTCCTGCCGGGATAGATTCACTCACAACTAAACCATTGCCACTGCCAAGAAGTTTAGCATGTTGGTTTAGGACCGGCTGAAGTGCAAAATCCAGGACCTCGAACTCAACGGCAAGTGTATCTGCATGGTTAGCCAGGGCTTGATAGACTTCAAAATAAACCGAGATATTGGGGTCTGTGCCTGAGAATTCATGTCGGGGATTAGGAATTGCCACGACACCATTTCTTGTATAGTGCGGGACTACATCGCCGGCAGACGGTGCAGTAAACATCAGATCGCTCATCTCTATTTTTTGTCCGAACCCGCGGACATCAAAGTCAAACTGAAGCATTGCAGCACGTTTGGTATTAACATAATCCTGCACATTGAGCAATGCGTGGTATCTGCCCGGAGGTAGCTCAAATGACCTGACTCCGGTAAAAAAGCGACTATGTTTAAACACCAAACCCGGCAATGGGCCGGCAGCAATCCACCTATCGGTAATTGTATCACCGTCCGGGGTACGTAAGCGAAGCGTGCACAGGAGTTCGCCCTCGTAGTCACCCGTAGCCGTTCGTGTAGGAGTTAGTGTGGTATCCGGGAACGAATACTGAAACTCCCAGCGCGTGCTTCCCACTGAGGTTCTGAACTGAACAGCATCGGCAAGGATGTTAATACTCTGTTCAGCCCCTTTCATGAAAGGGGCTATGACAAGTGCGAATCCAAGAACAAATCGCCCGAGAATGTTAGTCGATGAAGAAGGAAACACTTACACGATTTACCATGCCAAGGTTTGCCGACGGGCTGACGGAATAGTCCAGGCGTCCATCGAACGAACCGGTTCGATATACCAGGCCGACACCGCCTGATAAGCCAAATTCACTCTGACCAAACCGGTAGCCTGCGCGAAGGGAAACAAACTCTCGGAATGTATATTCAGTACCGATAGCAAACTGTTCCGGCACATCGGCGAAGGTTTCAAAGTCGGCACCGACCACCCAGTCATGGACAATCGTACCATCGGCGTCCACCTCGTGTTTGTCGGCTATTAAGCCTTCAAACATATTCACGCCCAAACCTGCCCGGAATGACAGCGGGATATCAAAGCTATTGGTTGCCAGAATAGCGTCAACCTGGCTTGAGTTTAAGCCGGGCGCCGGAAGGACCGTTTTTGTAAGGTCGGATCCGGTATATGCCTGTGCCGTACCAAGATTATTGATGCTAAAGGCAAGATCCAGGCCCTTAACGCCTGTTTTGTAGCGAGTTCCAATATCGAATGATACACCCGAGGCCGACATACTGCTGAAGCCATGGTCAACGTAGCGTGCTGTAACACCAAACGAGAATTGTTCGGTAAGGTATCCCGCAAGCGTGGCCCCCACCGCAATGTCATTTACGCTGTATAGTCCGCCGGCAGAACCGGTTGGGTCGGCCGTAGTTGTAATTGGAATATCTCCACTGCTGAAGGATACAAAGCTTGCAGCAAATTTAAACTTGTCACTGAGCGGAATAGAAGCAGCAGCAAAGCTATGCGTGGTACCTGCCAGCCAGAACGTCTGGCTGAAGTCTGCCCCGTAAGACTTGACCTGGGCAAGACCGGCAGGATTCCAGAAAATCGCCGTTAAGTCATTGGAAAGGGCACTGTATGCACCGGCCATAGCAGTTCCCCGGGCACCAACACCAACTTTTAAGAACTGTCCACCGGACAACCCCACCTTGGTGTATTCGCCGGCAGTCACGGCCACTAACTGGCTCAGGGCTGTAGAGGTAGCTGTCAGGTAGAGCACTGCAACACTGCATGCCCGCACTAAGTATATCGAGAGGGTATTCATAATGTTTAGCATCTCCTGATCACTCTTGGGTTTGAATCCGTGCTCCGCCAAGCACGATTGTAAATTTCTTAGTTACCGACGTTCCGTCCGGTGTCTCAATTTTGGCAATTAACATCTGGCTTACCACACGCTGACGGTTCTTGCTAAGCAGATCCCATACGTATGTGCCAAAGGTATGCGGATCATCTGATGTTGATTCATCGTGGTTGTACGTTGTTACCAGTTCACCGCTCAGCGTATAGATTGAAATTTTGGCTTGTCGGGGCAGACGTGTAAAGTACAAACGTCCTTCGTACGGCGAACGCATTCCTTCGTGAGTTACATAGTATGGGTTGGGAACAACCTGAATCTGTTCAAGTTCGGATTCGGTGTACGGCCGGCCAGAAATATCGGGGCTATCATGACCAATCTTAGCATACACCTTGGTTGAATCCATCGGGAAGCCGAAAGCACCGCCAAATGTGTACAGTCTGATTTTATCACCGGGTTTAAAGTCAGTAGCGGGAGGAATCGGTTTTTCGGAACTTGCAGTATTGCCATGGAACGGAACGTTCACAGGTGCAACACGTAAACCGGCGGCGGCATTCCTGGATCCGAACCGGGAGAAGTCGATTACAAACTGAGCACCTGCAATGGTAATCACGTGTGTAAAGTCCAGAGTATCCTTGCCTGTTGTAGAGAGGTTACGGCTCAGGTAGTAGCGTCCCATCGTTCCCACGGGGCTGCCACTGTTTGAATCTGCTGCAAAGTATTTCAGTGTAGCTGTGGTGAAATTGCCATAGCGTGAATTTCTCCAGCCGTAAGCAGCTGTGGAATACGAGCCAACAGGTGTAAGTTCAGGATTCGGGAAATCAGCGCGCAACTGAATTGAGTCCATTGTAAATTGAGCTGCCTTCAGTTCTGCCGGGTACGACACCGTAACAGAACCAACGGTTCCATCGGGTCTGGCATCCGATCGGTCAAATGACTCAACATTACGAACGTGCATCGTAAGGTATGGTACGTTTTCAAATGTTGCACGTTTACCGTCATCACTGTCATCGCCAATCTTGGTTGACGTAGAAAATCCGGTTGTGATCGTTTCGGTCCCGCCTTCACCAAAGGTGATTTCATAGATTCCGGGGCCGTTATTGTAACTAACATCCCAATTGACACCCGGGCTGAGCTGCCATCCTGGGTAGGGTTCTTCGAAGTAGGCCGGCGGACGGTTCAGGTTGCTTTTATCATTGTACACCTGTGCACTTTTCCGTGCAGCACCAACATAGATGTTGGGGTCACCACCACTAATGATATCGCCTTTGGGGAGGGTACGGTAAACCCCGCCGTACTGTTGTATGGCATAGTCAAACCCAATACCAACTGTACCAAGGGCATACTTGTTACCAAAGCACTCAGCACTCGTGATGTACGAACCCGAGCGGACAACTTTTTCCATGTTATCGGGCATGTGGAACGAGTTGGTATCAACGCGAATTAGTGTCCCGGTAACAGGATCAAATACCTTCGTAATCATTAACCCGGTAGCTGAATCAAGAAATTCCTTGTTATTGTTTACATCTACCCAGGTTAGGGCATTCTCGGTAAAGTTGCCGTTAAGACCGGCACCACCGCAGAGCTGCGGAGGCAGGTTAGACTGCCATTGAGAAATCATAGCTTGGGTTGCGGAATCGCGTAGCGTCATTACCAACCCGTACCATCCAACCGGTGTGGTGGCAGGATCCTGATCGTGGTCTATTCCAAACCAGGTACGATCAAATTCCAGTTCAAGAGTCTTGCCTGCGAACATTTGATTAAATCGCTGTTGGTCATTAATCAGCAGACGGATGTTGTAAATACCACCAAGTTTTTCAGCCTGATCAGGAGGGATCGTAAAGTTTACTGTGTTGTCACCGGATGGCCGGTCAGCCAAAGGCATTGCTGCTACTGTATTCGAAAGGCCAACCCCCTTGATCGTAAGCTTCGATCCAAGATCCTGAAGGTAATCGCCTTCGTCATAGGCACGAACGGCATAATAGTAATCAATGTTATTGATCAGTTTTTCCGATTTTTCAGGATTGGGGTCCCACAGTATTCTACCGTCGCCGTTATCATCGCCATTATCATACCACTGACGGCCGTTGGTTATTTTGTGGATATAGGGGGCAACGATATCATGGCGTACTTCTCGTGTTTCCTCCCATGGCCTCAAAACCGTCATTTCACCATCAGCATTGAGTTCACGGTCTTTGAATAAAAACGGTTCATTCACAATACGCTTCGCAAGGATCAGCTTAATCAAACTATCCAGGGCTGCCTTGCTCTGCGCGGTGTCTAAGCCCATCGGATTTGATTGAGTAGCCGGAACCCTCCGAACGGTAGGAAGTTCTTCAACCCGGGTTGAGAAATATGTAAAGCGCACAGAGTCGAACTTGTCGAACTTGCTAACGTCGATTGTACTGTCTGCAGTATTCACTGTTAAGCCATAGTTTGGCCTTCGAGCATTTAGCAGCTTATTCCAGTAACCAGCCCACGGCAGGGCATTCGATGGTTTGCGGCCAACCAGGAAGCGGCGTTGCCCGGGTTTAATAACGTCTGCAATAAAGAGATCATCAATAGGCAGCTTTGCGGTTTCGGTGAGTGTACTTGTTTTCAGGAATGGTGGCGGAACCGGGATTTGAGCAATTTGTTTCCAGGCGAGCGGGCCCTTTCTTTCGGTCAGTTGCAGGTCGCGGGCAAAGGTGTCAAGGTCTGTGCGGCGGGCGCGATATATCCGGTATCCAAGGAAGTCCATACCAGCTTCCAATGTATCAATCGATATTTCGGCGGTACTGTCCCACTGAATCGCAACGGCATTGTTCAACGGAAGCCAACCTGGGCGGGGTACAGTAAACAATGAACCCGATGACTCATAGCCCATGATGATGGGGATACCGGGTGCCTGAGGGGCTCTGAATTGATTATTGTACACAAACTGAGCAAACCGAACCTTCCGGATTAGCTCTGCCATATCTTCGGTGGTACCGGTTGCGTCGGCTCCTGAGGCCGTTGTTGCCAGAATCACACCAATAACGATACGGGCCGAGTCGCCAGGTTTTACGTTAAAGGGGCCGGTAGCCATGAGGAGTCGGCGGTCACCCGGGCCGTCATCTCCATCAAGATCTTGTGACGACATGAAGTTATATCGTTCTTCATTCCCAAGTGGGTCAACAGTAATTGGCCAGTTACGCATGGTACGCATACCCAGCTGCTCAGATACAGGGAACTGTTTTTTGTCGGTTCGCAGGTATCCGTCAACGTCAACAGCGGGACTCTCGAGGAAGTTGAAGCCAAGGTAGCCAAATCCCTGATTGGCTTCGCCACGGTCTGAGTTCGTCCATTGAACAGCCAGGTTCAGTGAATCCTCTTCTTTATAGTACCGTGCACGGTCATTGTCAGCTCCAAGCCGAGAGTTGGTTGCAGGTGCAATGTCAACGTCAAGAACACCGGCCATCCAGCACTGGAACAGGGTATCGGTATATTTTTTAGGGTGAATGAACATGTACTTCATAAAAACGAAGTCGGCATAGTCACCAAAACCCCAGCTGTAAATCATTTGCTCAATTTGCAGGCCCAGGGGGAAACCTTCATTCTTACGTGCAAGGGCACCGCCTTTGTACCGGCTTAAATCTGTATCCTTATAAACACTAAAAATGTCTTCTTGCGAAATAAAGGCTGGTCCCTTACGATAGGTAGTACGCGACCGGGATTCCGGGTTGTTAACGTACATGCCGTAATAATTATTTACACGAAGTGTATCCGACTCGGATGTATCCCAGATTGGCCACTTCGGAAAATCAGGATTATAAATATCTGTACCATCCTGTATGTTGAAGTCGGTTGAGAAATATACTCTGTTCTTCTGAATGGCATCCCCAGAATTGATTACACCATCACCGTCCTCAATGGCTCCGGGAACCATCCAGCTTTCACCGGAGTTTGGATCGTAGGTAATAGCAACACGTTTGCGCAGTTCCGTGCTTCCCGGTGGACGTTTCAGTGCTGCAAACCAGGCTCCTGATGCAAAGAGATATTGGTTTTGTTTTCCGCGTGGCCAGAAAGTACCGCCAACCTGGCGCAGGACATTAAATCCAAAAATGCCGTAGTTGGTGGTGTAGAAATCTATGTTGGAAACAACATTGCGTTGCAAATCAAAGGCGCCGGACGGAGCACCGCGTTGCACTGTTTCTGCATTATCTTTTGCAGATCTTGCCTTCTCAGCGATGTGAGCGGTCACAACTTGAGTAGTGCCCAGAATAATTGCAAGAGCAACAATCCATAGTTTCTTTGTTATCATATCAGCGCTGTACTTAAAAATTGGTTTAACGTTCATAATTCTACCTTAGAAACGGAACATTACGCCGAAATAAACCTGACGTGGATATTGGTAGTTATTCCTTCTTGCCACCACGTCAGCAACATATTGCTGATACCCGGCATAGGTTTCCGATGCCGTTACGGTGTTATCGTGGTTACTGTCAATTGTGGCATTATACAACCTGCGTCCAACACGGTCATACTGGCTGGGGTGGGTTGTTGCCTTATCTCGTGGATCAGCATCCTTATAGTAGGTTGTTGACGGGAAGTCACCCGGTACACGGTTCAGTGCAAGCCCGTCGTAGTCCGGACTTCCGGTGCGGGTGTAGTACGAAACTGCATCCGTAAAGTTGAACAGGTTGGTAACGTCCAGGAATACATCGATTGCCGTGTTTCCGCCAATCAGATTTGCCAGCGGAATGGTTCTGTTAATACGCAATTCCGAATTCCAGGTCGAGGGGAAGCGGGATGAGTTAATAGCGCCCACTGCCTGCCCCTGACCATTGACGGGCGTGTATGGTGTACCTGTTTGCCAGTATCCGGAAATATTGATTGTTAGATACTCCAGGAATGGATATCCGGCGATTGTTGGACCTTGGTCAGGACCCCAGTCCAGAGTGAATACGCCATTAACACGGTGCCGGCGGTCAAAGCCCAGCGGAAATGGGTCAACCGGGAATGCCGGCAGCTGGGTGTACGGGTCAAGCGCAACCAACGTTGTGGCATTGTTTGATGTACCGATAGCAGAGGCAAGGGTATAGTTCAGGTTAAAACCCCAGTTGTCTGCAGTTCTGCGCTGGAAGGTAATCTCGATCCCCTTGCTGCTGCCGTATGCCGACATAACGCTTTGGTAATACGGTGTTGGAAGAATATCTACGTAGGCTATGTCCGTTTGATTGTAAATATCTTTGTAATAACCGGTTATAGAAAATGCAAAGTTATCGGTGATTTGATGGTTATACGAGACTTCGTACTGATTTGTGCGCTGCATTTCGTTGTTGGGATTCCCAAGCAAGCTCCCTGTGCGCAGTGTTGTGGTATTGTACGAGTCGTAAAAACTCTGGAATGGCGTCTGCATGTAGTAAATACCATAGGCCAGCCTGAAGTTCTGTCGGCCTGACTCACTGACTGGATAGGTAATGGTAAGCCGCGGGCTGATATAAAACTTGGCGGAGGCTTTCTTCATCATGCCGATAGAGTCAATCGGTATGAACTGGTCTGAAACGGGCCTGTACAATGCATCCGGATCAAGGTAATCAAAACGGACTCCGGGGGTAAATACGAGATTCTTAAAGATAATCTGGTCCTGCACAAACAAGCCACCCGTAACCGGTGTAAATGGTTCTTCGGTGAGTGCCTTGATATCGGGTGACGATTCGGAGTATAGGTTTCCGCCATAGTATGATCCATACACATCATACCAAGGATTACCATCCCATGGGTTGCTGTTACTGTGACGTGACAGGGTCTGGAAGCGCATTTCAGCACCGGCCTTTAACACGTGTCTGGCATCACCTGTTTCAAGATTATACGTAACGTTGCCATCTATCTGCCAGAACGACGAGCGCCTGAAGTCTACACCGCCTTCGTTACCCATGTTTGCAAAGTAACTGAACAGGCCATATGGGTTCCTGGTGTTCTGGTAATCAGCTGAACCCTCTACAAACCCGGTGAGAGGGTTGCGTCTGGAAATTTCCATTTCAAGGTACCCGTCATCACTTACGCCACGTGAACGGACAAGCTGGTACACGTCGAGCTGCCTGTCAGGTCCTGCCGGCAGGAACAGGGAGTCAACCTGGCTGTATTTATCCTCGGGATACCACAGTTCCCAGCCCGAAAACAACGATGGTGGTTCAAAGGCCTTCCTGCGTCCGGTTTCACTAATCTTAGCTGTATAGGCTGCGCGAACTTCGTAGGCCATTGTGCTGCCAATAACCTGATTGATCTGTGCAAAGGCATTCATAGAGATGTCCTGCACAACAATCTGCTTCGCGTCTCTCTCAACAAATCCGGTAGACTGGATGTTGCCGTTGCCATCCAGGATCGGAATACCTGAGGCATCAACCTTTACATCAGTACCAGTAGCATACAGCCAGCTCTGGCTTGCACGTTCTCCGGCAAGCAGGCCATACTGACCGCCAAGGAGGAGTGTCATGTCATTCGAAAGCTGAAATTTCAGACGTCCGGTAATGTTTCGTGACCACGTGCGGTTGTTGGGCTGCTGACCAAGGTTATTACCCCATGGATCTAATACCTGCAGACCGTAGTTGCGATAGTTATGATAGGTGTTGCGAACCGAAATAAAGAATGTAGAGCGATTCAGACCGAGCGGCCCGCCAAGCGTTGCATCCACAACGTCTTCACCGGGTGTTCCTGCTTCTACTCCGTTCCCGGCATTACCCCACAGGAAGGGAACGTCGATACGCCAACGCAACAGGCCTTCGAACATGTCGGTACGACCTGTTTTAACAACTGTGTTTACAGTGCCACCCACGGCATTACCGTATTCGGCACCGAATGCTCCGGTGTTGGCCTGTACTTCTTCGGTAGCGTACGGACTGGGCATTGCAGCCGAGATTGTGGACCCTACGTTGCCCAAGCCCCCTGTAAACTGGTCGGTGACCACCAGACCATCCACAAGAACCTGCGTCTCATCGGGACGAGATCCACGGATGATAAAGTTGTTGCCGGAAGCTTGTACCCCCGGGGCAAGCGACAGAACCGAAGCTATGTTGTCACGAGCAATTTTCTCAACATCCTTACCTTTTATAGCGCGGCTCGTTCCGATGTCGGTTGTTCGCACCATCTCTCTGTCAGCCAGGATTTCAACGCGTTCCTTTAGGACGCCGCCCTGGGTGAGCGCGAAGTTGAGTGTCCGAGTCTCGTCGGCAAGCAACGAAACACGTAGGGTGAGGGTGTCATAGCCAACAGCCGTAGCACGGACATCGTACTCGCCGGCCGTAACGTTGAGGATGGTGTACTTCCCCTGCATGTTGGCAAAGGCGCCACGGGTTGTACCAATAACCCTGACAGACGCGCCGCCAACGGGCTTACCATCCTGATCCGTTACCTTGCCGGTAAGGATTCCGTAAATACTGGCGTTGGAAACAACGCTTCCCAGAATAATGAATGCACTGATAAGTAGGTACCTACAGGCCATGGATACACTCCGGTGTTCTGTGGTTTAATAGTTTCTGAAAATTATTTACTTGATTACACTTAACGTCTGATTTGCGAATTTTCCGTCTTGTTCCATTACAAGCTTATAGATCCCTGAACCTACGTGGTTAACAGGAACCGAGAACTCAAGACTTGTGCCTGCCGACTGTACGGTTCCGGACCAGACTTCTTCTCCCTGAATAGAAATCAATGTTGCACGGAGCGTGCCGGCATGGATCCCGGAAATCTGAACCCGTGCTGCGTTTGAAGCAGGGTTTGGAGCAACCGTACATTCTACGTCCAACGTATTAAATTCAGATACTGAGTTCACAGTATTGAGTGAGGAAATCGGGAATGGATAAACGTAGATATCTGTTTGCATAGTTGGTAATTCCAGGCTGGTCACTCTGTCGCCGGGCATATCATTGGCACTGTAAGCAATGTACATCTGGTCTGTAACAACATCGCACACGGTGGAGAACAAACAGTTTTTCCCGTCGGGCGTAATATCTACCGGTTTTGACCAGATATTCACACCCTTGGGCTTGTGAGTTACATACACGTGGCTGAACAATCCGTCAACTTCAACCAACGAATCAGGTTGGTCGGCAGTAGCACCGGTCGTGTCAATCTGCATTGGCATAAGGTCGCCCGACTTCATGGAGCAGTATGCCATGTAAATGTTGTCGTTATCATCAATTCCCAGCTGCGGGTATCTGCTTGAACCGGTGTAGGCTCTTCGCGATACAATCTTGCCAACACCGTCCCACTCTCCACCACCGGCCGGTGCCATTGAGTACATCAGCGAATCGCCATAACGTAGAGAAAACATTCCTAAATCTTTATACATGGCGTCATCTGATACCGAATAGATTGTTCCCCGACGAGCACCACTAACTGAATTATCCTTCAGTCCTTTCTGAATGATGTAGGTAAGGGTTTGCCCCATGATATAGTGAGGTATTCCCTCGGAGTCAATGATAACAGCGAGCTGGTTTGACGGTGAAACGATGGTATCCGAGTACACTGTAATTGAGGGAATGCCATCATTGTTGTACTCAGTAGAGTCGATCCAGTTATACTGGGCATCCCAAAGTAAGCCCAAACTGTTTTGTCCGTCCCAGGTACGACCGTAATCAGTGCTGATGCGCGTAAGTACGCGCAGCGGGCCGTCGAGATATACCACGACCACCAGCGGACCGCGTGCAGTAATGGCGTACGTGTCACCGCCAGCGCCACCCGGCAATGTTCCGGTTTGGCCTACGGGCAGGATGCCTGAAGGTCCGGTAAACATGATTTCCGGCTCCCATGTTTCGCCCTGGTTTGTTGACCTCCGGTAGGCAAGCTGCGAGCTTTGATCGGGCAGGGTACGGTTGTAAATAAGGTGAACATTCCCTTCGCCATCTACCGCTGCTCTTGGCCAGAGGGCTTCATCAGCAGGCACGCTAACTTCTGACTGCTGGAAGAACCGGTCATCACCAGGACCGCTGTTCACGAAGAACTTGGTTACTGTACCGTTAAATACTGCGTTGTGCGATGGGGTTCCAACCACACCATCTTCAAACTGAACCAGGCTTGGCCAGCCGGCACGTTCGTTTGGCAATTCAACCTTACTCCAGTCAGACAACGTAGCGGTGGGATTTTCCGGGTCAGTAACATCGACAAAATTGTAGTGACTGCCACGGGAGTCATTAAAACCTGGCTGTCTGTTACCGCGGGTGCTGTCCTTTGCGGCCATCCACAATACCTGAAGGTATCGCTCGCCACCGTCTTCCAAATACCCCAAACGTTCTGCCATACAGGCATTGGTCTGAAAGTCATAATACGTATAACCCACGTTAACACCAGGCAGTCCGTTCTGAACAGAGTACGGATTTTTACCCGAACGGGGCGGGAGAAGCACCGGCGAGGTTGACACAATGACAGGCTTATTCTCACTGGTAGCCTGTGGTAGCATTGTCGGGAGCTGGCTGGGATTTTCGACAGTTGCCGGTTTGCGAATGTCAACTTTGCGAACAGATGCGTCGTAAGCAAGGGCCGCCGACAGTCCACCAAGGAATAAAAATGCTGCAATGTTAAAACGAGTCAACAACGACTTCATAAGCTATACTCCATGTACGTCAGTTTAAAGGTTGTACAATATACCATTTGGAAAAATATCAGCATACCTGTCAGGACATTAATTCTGAAGATCTGCCGTTTTTTTCCAGAAATTCATCTGCAAACACCTGTTTCCATACACAATATTTTCATGACAAGCAAGGGGGCTGTGTTTTAGGGCAGCTCGACTGTTATCGACAGATTTTGCTTCTCATAATCAGTTCTGTATGGTCGGGTTATAGTGCTCGACATACAGAACTGTTTCTTGTTACCGTCAGGGCGTGGCAGCCTGAATGGAAAGTTGCGAAAACCAGCCAACCAGGGCCATTCCGCCAAACAGTATTATTGAGATTACAAACACAACAATGCCGGTAACAATTCCAAAACGATGATGCAGGCTCACGCTTCGGCATGCAATCATGGATACTGCAATGTACTGCCATGCCGTGATGAAATCGATTTTTGCCAGCCAGGCAAACAACAGCGGACTGCTCACCGGATCGGTAAAAATCCCTGCGTGTACCCCCCATCTCATTGTGCCCGTACCAACATGAACACCAGCATACAGCAGTGCTCGAACAACTTCGATCAGTGCCGTGCTTGCTACGGCGGAAATACTTTGTGCATAGCTGAGTGCCGTGTTGGTTAAAAACCGAATAACAACGAAGACAAGCCCAGCCAATATCACGGCCTGCAGTATTGACTGCATCAGGGTAATTCCCAACTGTGCCGTAAACACCCGCTGCGGCATGTTCAGGTTTAACCCCTGAGCGTCCTTGCCGGAAAGCTGCGAAGTATCAACCGGGAAGCGCATCTGGTTTGCCTGCGCTACAAGTTGTGCCGAAGCCCCTTCCCATCCCTGAAGCACCAACTGGGCTGTGGTAACCAGCAGAATCGAAATGGCGAACACCGAGACAATTGTCTGTCCCGATATTGGCTGAGACTTCCACGGGGCCAGTAAACCTGTGACGAGTGCGCGGAAACTGGATACCAGTACCATGGTTCTGTGCTACTTTGTCTCCGCTGGTGTGAAATCGGCCTCGGTAACACCTTGGTTTGTTGATACAGAGTAGGCATAGGTAATCGTGTACAGCGAGCTTTCCATTGTATACTTCATCGGGAAGTTTACGCCTTGTACGTTTTGATAGTTGCTGTACTTCTCGATAATTGGCACAGGACCCTGAGGCGTGGTTTCGTCCCTCTCCGATTGCATGAGTAACCTGGTGGAAGCATCAAATGTATGACGTGAAGTTTTCCCTGAAGGTGAAACCGTTTCAACGATAATTGCATTATCGGTTTTGCCCTTGACGGCTATGGTATATCCTTTTAATTTCCAGATGAGTGGCGGGAAAGGCGTGGCGTTTTCCTTAATACGAGATGCTTCGGCCGGCTCTAATTCTGATACCGACCCATCGGGGTTGGATTCCCATGCCTTGTCACCATTTGTCCACTGTTGCTGTTTCATCACATTTAGATCAAGAAGCGACATCTCTTTATCGGGCATCATGAATTTCCGCAGTACGGTTCCTTTTAGTACCTGGCCCTGGAAGTTCATTTCGGCTGCCCCCTGCATAGTCACCGTTTTTAACCCGGATACTCCTTCGGCTCCTAAAGCGGCAGTGTAGGCTGCTATCAACTCGTCGGCAGTAATGCCTGCATCCTGGAGCTTTTGTTCGGCAGCAGGCTGCATATCCTGAGTAAACTCGAAAATCGGTCCGAACTGCTCCAACATCGGGCGTACCGACGGGTCGCCTACAACAACCAGCCGCAGATCCAGCGGACTAAGATACTTCCGGCACATTTGCGTTACCTTGTCCGGCCCTACCTCCTGCATCCTGGTTGTCCATTCTGCCACCCAGCTGACAGGCATGTCGTACACCCATGCGGACTGCAGGTACGAAGCTACATTCGAGACCTTCTCAAGTGAGAGCTGATACATCCCTACTTCGTATGCAATCCTGCGTGACAGTTCTTCCTCGTCAGGTCCGGTTTTAGCAAGGTTTGCCAGCTCATGATAAATAACGTTAATAGCCGAGTCAGTTACCGAGCTACGTACGTCTGCACCCATAAAAATCCGATTATAGCGCTTTACCCTGGTCGTTGCTGCAAAGGGAGAGTAGGTGTATGAGTATGTTTCACGCAGAGTTTTAAACAACAGGCTGCCAAAACCGGAGCCAATGTAACCGGACATCAGGTCAACTGCCGTCCAGTCATCGGTAGTAACTCCGGGAGCTGCGGCACAGACCACGATAGAACTTTGCACACTTCCTTTTCGCGGGATAAAATAGACGCCTGGCTTTGCAGTACTGATATCACCAACATTCTGCTTGGGGACCTCACCGGTCTTCCAGGAGTTTAGATGCGTGGCAAGCAGCTTCTTTGCTTCGGCTATGGTTATATCGCCTACGAGTGCAATACTGGAGATATTGGGTTTCAGCCACGAATGATAAAATGTCTTAACATCATCGGCTGTTATCGAAGCAGTGGTTGCCTTTGTCTGATATCGGGCAAACGGGTTATCCATTCCATAAATAACTTTTCTGCTGAGTGCCTGTGCTTGTTCTGAGGGGCTGGCTTGCTTTGCAGCGATACTTGCAATGGTCTGTTCTTTTAACTTATCAAATTCATCGGCAGGAAATGTGGCGCCAGTTAAGATTTCACCCAAGGTTGAAAACATGAGTTCGGTGCTTTGCTTCAGTGCAGAGCCGGAAATCGTAAACTGTTCACCGGATGTCCGCGCAGATATCGAAACCCCTGAACCATCCAACTTTTCAGCAAGCTGCGAGGCTGTGTGTTTCTGAGTTCCCTTGAGCAGCATGTCGGCCATCATCGAGGCAACCCCCTCCTTGTTTGCCGGATCGTACGCATCGCCGGCACGGGTGATGAGAGACATTGTAACACGTGGTAAGGCATGGTCTTCGATAACGTAAACATGAATACCGTTTTCGGTAGTAAACTCTTCGTACGGCGGGAAGTTGAATTCCTTGGGCGGCAGCGGGCCGGGCTGAACGTTAATATCAGGTTTGTCGATCGCCTCGGAATTCGAAATCATTGGAGTGGTTCCTGTTGCTGGTGTGGTTGCAGTTGTTTTTTGTTTCTTTTGTTTTTTGGACTTGGTCTGGGCATACATGTTCATGCCAACGAGTGCCAGAACAGCAATAATTGCAATAGCGACTGATCTCTTTTTCATTCTGTTACCCTTTCGCCGGCACGTAGGTTAAAACAACACGGGGCGTGCGGCCAAAGATCCTCTTTGCCACCCGCTGGATATCAGCTTTGGTGACCTTTTTGTAATTGGCAAGCTCATCGTTTATCATACCGGTGTTATGAAAGTACCGGTATCCGTCAGCCAGATTCAGTGCAATACTGTGCATGTCGGACTGAGCTCCGATCACCCGCACTTCAGCAATAACCTTTGCTTTTTCGAGCTCTGCATCGGATACTCCTTCATCGGCAATTTTCTGCAGGGTTTGCAACACCGCAGCTTCGGCTTGTTCAGTACTCTTGCCTGGCCCTGCAATCGCAACTGCCATCGACATTCCACCATACTCAAGAGCACGGTTAAAAAAGGTAGCTTGCACTGCAAGCTGCTGCGAATCAACAACATTTTTATACAGTCTGGAACTCTCGCCGTCGGAGAGAATTGTGCCCAAAAGGTCAGCAGCATACGCATCAGGGTCTTTTTTTCCGATTCCGTACCACGCCATAAAAACGCCGGGTAGCCGGGCCTTTACATCGTTGATAGTTTCACGGTACGTTTCGGGATCCTGTGGCTGCTGCTTAAAATCAGGCCTGGGGGGAGCCGGTGCCTCTGCATAGCCACCAAAGTAGGCGTCGATCGTTTCACGAGCCAGCTTCTCATCAAAGTCACCTGACACCACAAGAATTGCGTTGTTTGGCTGGTAGTATTTGTTATAGAAAGCAACAAATTCACTGATACTCGCACTGTCGATATGCTGGGCTGATCCGATGGGAGCCCATGCATAGGGAGTTCCTTTGGCGACAATTTCCTGGGTTTTCTCAATCCATCCGCCATAGGCTGCGTTATCGTACCTGTTACTACGCTCTTCTTTTACGACACCACGCTGCGTTTCGACACCAATTTCATTAACATGAAGTTTGCGCATACGCTGCGCCTCGATCCAGAGTGCCAGCCGAAACTGATTGGAAGGAACAACGAAGTGATATACGGTTTCATCATTACTGGTATATGCATTCAGCTGTCCACCGGCACCGTTAATGAGCTTGTCGATCGTCCCACGCTCAATCTTATCGGTACTTTCGAACATGAGATGCTCAAAAAAGTGAGCAAACCCGGTTCGCGAAGGGTCTTCGTCGCGTGATCCGACTTTATAGTGAACCACGGTGGCCACTACCGGCGCTCTGTGGTCTTCATGAAGGATAACGTGGAGTCCGTTTGGTAAGTCGTATTCTACAAATGACAGTGGTTTTATCTGCGCCATGGAGGTGAGCGTTGTTTGGGTAATGAGTATGGCCGTGACCATACCGTAAAGAAGATTTTTCATAGTGGTTTTGTAGTTCGGGCAGTTGAAATAGATTGCATTTTACGAATAACAGTTCGAATTCTTGTGAATACAAGCACCAGAATTGTTACCACTACAGAGGTATAGGGAAGAATATTACCTGTACGGCTGTATAGTGTTAGTGCGCTTTGCGGTGTTACCTGGAAGACTGCTGCGGATGTTGTCTCTGCAGGTACATCGCCTGAAACAGGGTGTACTGATTCTCCGGCCGGCGATATGAGCCCGGAAACACCGCTGTTGGCGCAGCGAATGATGCTCCGTCGTGTTTCGATTGCCCGCTGCTGGGCAATTCGAAAGTGCTGCATCGGACCCCAGGTTCCATTGTACCAGGCATCGTTGGTAATTACTGCTAAAATGGAGGCACCGTTGCGGACAAATTCACGGGATACTTCGGGGTAGATTGACTCAATGCAAATGTTCACGCCTACATTAGCCCCTTCCCTAATCTTGAGCGGGACACACGACGTCCCTTTGCCCCATGCAGAAATTCCAACGCCCCACTCAATCCACTGCATTGCAAAGGTTAACTGGTCAGCAAAGGGGAGACGTTCGGCAAAGGGGGTAAGCCGAGTTTTCCGGTGTACTTCAATGGTACCTCCGGGCCGCTCACCCACGAGCATTGCCGCATTGAAAATGTCGTAATGGATCGGAGTGTCGGTGTACTGTCGTGCGGAGGGTGGAGCAGTTCCGGAGCGGTACTCCACGTAATCAGCGTAGCCCGTCAGCAAGCTAATACCCAGTGAGTCAGTCCACCGGCTGAGCGATGTCCAGTCTGAAGAATAAAGCGGCCGACGTATGGTGTATGGGATAGCCGTTTCAGGCCATACCACGAGGGTTGGACGCAGTTGGTCAGGCGTGGCGGAGATTGCTGAATCCGTAATGTTCTTTAATTTTTCAACTTGTACAGATGCGGCGGTCCACTTATCCCATGGGTTCTCATTTGGCTGTACAATGAGTACGTGTAAGGGTGCTTCAGGCGGATGCTCCGGGCTGGTGCCGGCCAATGCCCGGGCCTGCTGCTGTAGGATGATTCCAACAATAGCCAGGAGGGCTATCCCGGTTCCTATGAGAACAAAGTTTATCTTTTTCGTGCGCGTTCCGGGGTGCTGAGCCAGCGTATAAACGATGGCTGCATTTATGGCGATGATGATAAAGGTGATCCCGTACACACCTACAAACTCGCTTAGCTGACCCCACCAGGTGTTCGTAAGCATGTAGCCGGATGTTAGCCATGGATACGATGCATCTGATTGTCCGTGCAGCCATTCAAAGGCGGTTACCACAAAAGGGGCCGAAACAAGCGCCCATAAAGGTCCGATCCTGGTTGTGATTAGCTGCACAATTGCAAATGGAAGCATCAGAAAAAACGGATGCAATACCATGAGGACTATGCCCGACGTAAACAAGTACGGATCAGTCTGCTCCTGCCATGAGCTTATCCACCAGTTTGTTCCGGCATGGTAAATAAAGAAGGTTACGTATAGCAGTGTACATGTTTTAGCGATGCTCCGCCTGCCACCGTACGCTAACAAGTGCAATAGCGGCACGTATGCAATAAAAGATGCAATCCCAACAAACTGATAAGAAACTACGAGAAGGATGCCGGTTACGATTGCCGCTGTAAATTCTTTCATCTGATTCAAAAATAACAGACCGTCCGTGGGCTTGCCAGGGACGGTCTGCAGAAACTTTTTTATGAAGGGGGCTAAGTCATGCTTAGCCCCCGTGGTTGGTTTTACTTAACGATGCTGATGGTGGTTGTGACAGTCTGACCGTTAACGGTGGCTACCACGGTGTAGGTGCCGCTGGCCAGCGGTGCTGCCGGGAGGTCCACCGTGCTGACGCCCTGCGGCAGGGTGCCGCTGTAGAGCCTGGCAACGGTCTTGCCCTGCATGTCAACCACGGCGATGTCGGCGGTGCCGGCGTCGGCAAGCTGCAGCGTGACCACGGCGGTGGTCCGCACGGGGTTGGGCTGCACGCTCTCGATGCTCAGCAGCGTGCCGTCAGAGCCTATAAGCACTTCCACGATGCCGCTGCGCGACTGCGAGCCGTCACGGTCGGCGCTCACAAGGCGGTACTGGTAGAGGCCACTGCTGAGGTCACGGTCCACAATGCTGTAGTCACGACGCTCGGTGCTGCTGCCGGCGGCGGCAACGGTGGCAACCGTGCTCCAGGCGGCGGCGTCACCGGCGGTAACATCGTCGGCACGACGGCGCTCGACGGCAAAGTGGTCGGCATTCTGCTCACTGGCCGTGGACCAGAACACGTCGGCATCGCTGCCGCGGCCACGGGCGTCAAAGCTCAGCAGTTCCACAGGCACTACCGTGCCGCCGTTGGTTTCAAAGAAGTCAATCACGCCGCGAAGCACACGCTCCACACCCGTGAAGGCACCCGTGCGACCGTAGTGACGCCAGTCCACGCCCAGGAACACTCTGTTGGAGGTCAGCGAGGCGGTGGCACTGCCGGCAATCGAGTCGGTGGTGCTGCGGTCACCTTTTTTGTAGCTGTACGAGGCCAGGGCTATGCCCGGTGTGGTGCCGTCAGAGTAGAGCTTCACAAGCGCCGGCTGCGGCGAGGCGTCGCCGGCATAGCTCGTCTTGCTGATGGTCTCCTCGGTGTTGCGGGCGATGCCACGACCAACGATCTTCTTGCCGTCATAGTTCGGCGTCAGCGGTGTGCCCGGCGCCTGATGGGCGGCGCGCAGCACCGTGTGCACGAAGTTCTCGTCTGCGGCAATGCTGTTGCCGATGTGCTTCCGCGTGGGCTCCTGACTGCCTACGGCCAGGTTCTTCTTGTCACGCGAGGTGCCGGCTGCTACAAAGTTGCGCAGGTCGTTACGCTCGCTGATGCTGAAGCCGTTCTGGTCGTGCGACCAGAATAGCGTGCGGTAAATCGTGTAGTCCACGGCGCGCGGCTCCCAGGCCGAGCGGTCCATGACGTCGTAGCTGAACATCATGCCCGCAGGGTTGTTGTAGAAGCCAAGGTCGTTTAAGCCCTTCAGCAGACTGTCGCTGTTGAGGCGGGCGGCAACTTCGTTGGACGATGACCCCACGCCCAGCACCGTGCCAACGTTGCGGCCAGAGACGATGATGCTGGTAAGGGCACGCTTGATGAAGAAGCGCAGCACCTTGCTGACGCTGTTGTTGGCATTGTTCTGGTCATTCGGCGTGGTAACTTCTACGCGGTAGCGCGGCGTTACGTTCAGGCTCATGGCACTGAAACGGCCCGGAACAGCATAGGTCGGCAACTGCTGGTAGGTCTGCGGCGTAAAGCCCTGGATGCCAAAGGTAATGTCGGCACTGGCACCGCTGTTAAGATCCAGCTTGTAGGTACGGTCCACAACAGGATTGGCATTCCACTGCGGCACCGACAGGTTGTTGTTGTTGCTCACAGGGCTCTCCAGCCAGATGCGCACACGGATGTCGGCACCCGTACGCGGCAGTCCGCCGTTGTTGCGGATGCGTGCCGAGACGTCAACAGGGGCGGCCGTCATGATGTACTCGGCATCGCTGGTGATGCCGCTGCTGGCCTTGTACGACTTCGGACTCAGAATGTCGATGCTCTCAAGGTCGCTGACGTAGCTCCGGCCGTCAAACTCATCGGCACCTATGTCGTAGCCCAGGCCGGCGGCGCCGCGCGTCTGTCCGTCAATGTCGGTCTTCACCGATGACAGGCGGATGCCGCGGTCGTTAAGAACAGAGCCGATTGGCGGCTGCGGCGTGATCTTCACGCGCAGTTTCTGTGCCGGGGCGACTCCCTGATATTCAAATTCACTGACAAAGTTGCCCGTAACGCTGCTGATGTCCTGACCCGTCCAGTTACGCCACTGGTCCATGGTCAGAAACTCGTCCGGCGTGCCTTCCCAGACAACTTCGCTGCCGGCGCTGATCTCCATCATGTAGGCTACCGAGCTCTGCGGCGTATAGTAGGCGTTGTAGTTCGACACCAGGGCCGCAGGGGCGCCGCTGCCCAGATACCATGTGTTAACCTTCTGGTTGCGGAACATCGTGCCCTGGTAGAGTAAACCCGCATGGACACTCTTGCTGGCAGTGGAGGAGCCCAGCATGGCGATGGCGTTGTTGACCACGACGGTACCGTTACCGTGCTGAATGGCAATGCCGGCAATCATGCTGCTGGTGCTCTGCACCTTGTCATCGGTCATCACCACCGTGTTGTTGGCCACCGTGTCTCCACGCGTGAAGTAGTCGGCAGAAGCCGGCGTCTCCAGCGAGGCACCGTTGCGACCCGTCAGAAGGTGGATGCCGCCAAGGTTGCCCATGGTGCTGCCCCGTGACAGACCCCAGACCGTGTTGCCCGTCACCAGCGTACGCTCGGCCGACGACGGTGCGTAGTACATCCCGCCGGAGGCCGACACCGACTGGTAGGCGTTGCGCACCTGCTCGATGACGATGCCGCGGCTCATGTAGGTGCCACGGATGCCGCTGATCTCGTTGCCCGAGACCACGGCGTTCTGCACGTTGTACTGGTTAACACCGCCAAGGAGGATACCCATGGCATCGTCGGCGGCTGGGGCTCCCTGCACCGCAGCGCCATCCTTGCCAGCAACCTCAGAGCTGCTGCCCACACCGTAGATGCGGTTGCCCTTAACCTGCAGCTTGTCCTGATAGCCCGCGGCAATACCGGCACGGCCAACATCATAGATCACGTTGTGGTTGATTTGGGTGCCCGTGCTGTAGTACGGACGAAACTCGTTGACACCGCCCTTGAGCAGCGTGCCGATACCTAAGGAGACGATACCGTAGCCAAAGCCGCTGATCTCGTTGCCGCTGTATTCGTTGCCGCTGCCGGCTGTGGTGTCCAGACGCTCAGAGTTGTTGCCCGTGATGCCCACCGGTACCTTGTTACGGTCAACGATACCACCCGAGTAGGTGTAGCTAACGCCGCCTACAGAACGCTGGTCGGCTTCAAAGGTGAACTGTCCGTTGGTAAACAACACCCGCGGCAGCGAGTTGGCATAGCTCGGCGAGGTGCCTGCAGCATTGCCGATGATCATGTTGCGGAGCTTGATGGACTGCGAGCCGTCGCCCAGATAGAACGGGGCACGGAACGGTGTCGTGGCATTTAAGGTTATGCGGATGGACTTCTGCGAGCCGCCGTCAAAGATGAAGTTGCCCGCCGAGTTCGAGTAGGCGCGCACCGTTGGGAACTCACGCCCCAACGCCTGCTGGTTGGTGGGCGAAAGGTTCTGGCCAAACAGAACGCCGATGCCGTTGGTGGAGTTCAGCGTGATCTCTATTGAGCCGCGCGTCAGGCTCCGCTCCAGCGATGGACGGAACGTGACCGTGTTGGTGCCGCTCATGCCCGAGATGTAGCCCGTCAGGTCAAGAGCTACACCACCGGTGTTCACATTACTGTTAAGTGTGTACGATTCGTCGGTAAGCTCAAAGGTAACAGGACCCGACACGCCACGGCGGTACAGGTCACTGACAGCCTGGTCGATGGTTGCATAGTTGTTTGATTTGCCACCGTTCAGCATACCAATGGTGTACTTGCCCTCCATGTTGCCCTGAACCGTAAAGTCATAGCACACCTGGTCATTTGCAGGCTCGGGGTCGTTGGTCTTCAGCGTCATACAGGCACGGTAGCTGCCACCCTGGTCAGGCGTGAACAGCGGAAATACTGCCGTGGCAAAGTTCTGCGGTGCCGTAGCGTCCACCGACTGCAGGACAATCTGCTCGCTGTACACTTTCTGCATGCCCGGCAGACGGAAAATCTCCATCAGCACCGGCCAGTTCGAGCCGTCAAGAATACCGTTGTTGCGGATCTGGCCGGCTGGCTGGAACGGACGGTTGGCGTAGTATTCCTTGCCGGAGGCCGGTATCGTAATGGCGTCGGCAGCACCCTCCTGGTTGTAGTTGACTTCAAAGATGTGGGTCTGGCCGGCAAGTGGCAGACAGTCGTTGCCGGTCTGGAGATCGTACGCATTTTTAAGAGTGGCACAGTACTCGGCGCTATAGCGTCCCACAGCCGTCGGCACAAACGGGGCGCCCGTGAAGTCCACACTGGCGCGTGCTCCGGTTTCAAGAACTCCTTCCCAGGTGGTGCTGCCTTCATAGACCTTCTGCCCACCGGGATAGGTACGGATAACAACCGTCAGGTCCACCTCGGTCACGTCATCAAGACCAACGTTCTGAATCTGACACGACAGCGGTGTGGTCACATTCAGCGGGTTCTTCTTTGGTACTGGCTGTGGCGAGCGGATCTGCGACATCGCAACGTCATTCTGGAACGCTACGATGAACGATTTATACCATGACTGCAGGCCGCAGGATCCCGAGTTCACCGTGGCTTCCACGCGGTAGCTGCCACCGGTGGCATAGGTGAGGTTTAAAGAACCATCGGCATTGGCATACAAACCGGTAGCACCGGTCATCGTGATCTGCTTCTCACCGGAACTCGAGCCGGTAAATGTATATGATGGCGCACCACCCCATGTTGCGGTGTACACCGTGTTCGTGCTGGGAAGTGGTCCAACTATTTTATACGTAATGGTGAATTGCTGATTGGGTTGCTCATAAAACGTGAGCGACGGCTTCGGATGATTTGCGTCCTGACCCTTGTACACATCACCCGCACGCAGAATACGGCGTGGGTCGATGTCATCAGGGTACGACTGGGTCACGCCCGATTTAATGGCAAGACGCACCAGCGGTCGGAAATAGCGATAGCCGTACTGGTAGTTCGGGTTGTACTGATACCAGTACATATACGGGAAGGTATTGTACATGAGATAGTTACAATCTGTCTGGCTGTAAAAGTAATATGTGAATGCCTGGAACCACGGCGGGTATCCCACATAGTTACCGGGAGCGGGTGGGTTAACCTCGGTGATCATGTATGTGGCATACTGACCGTTCAGGGTTATGTTGGTAGGACGGCAGTTAAGCATACCAATGCAAATGTTGCTGGTTCCGTCCCAGACGAACTCACTCCCATTGAACGGATAATCAATCCAGGTCGAGTCACCTTCGCCAATTACCGGAAGACTCCAACTGCTGGTATTCATGACTTCTACTGCACCGGTCTGCGGCTTAATAACGCCGCCCACCTTTTGAATACAGTGTGTGTAGTAATACGGATACCCACCAGGCACGGATTTATATTGGTGCAAATAGGTTGAACCAATAGACTTGGCAAAAATCCGCATCGAGCCTTGGTATTCCTTGGGCATACTTACAAACTGCATCCCGAGACCGGCAAGCGGTCCGGCACACAGTCCTGCCCTTTTCATGTCTGCAGCAAGAATGATGAACTCGTCATACCCACGATTGTAATAATCATAGTATGCATAGTATCCAAAGATGTACTGCGTCAAATTTGGATAATTGTACTCATAGAAATAGTTCGTGCGCTGCTGCCCACCGGGAGTACCCGGTATGGTTACGTAGTTCTGCGCCCCAGCCCCCTGCCAGCTTGCTATCAGCAGTAGCACTGACCACAGAAATATGTTTGTGAGTAACAAGCGTGCCTTCATAAATAGAGCTCCTGTTAAACGGTTGATTATTTGTTGTTTACGTTTTCTTAGTTGCAATTGATTTTGTTGCTGTGTATTCGACAACACGACGATGAATATGTCCGACTCTGACATCTCAGACATATACATCTGCCAAATTATGTATTCCTACAAAGCAAGCCGACTGAACAACACATTTTCTGACAGTTTTGGTTGTTAAACTCACTGCCAGTGTCATTAAGTCAATTCAACTTACCAAAGGTTACATGATTATTGCAACTAAGTCAGGCTATTTATGACAAATTGGCGATATCAAACAATATGTTTTTTCGGGGCTATCTGGTTTATTTTCAAATAGTTAGGCGTACAAAAAATAAATTTTGGCCCGGAATGCTGCTAATCACAAAATTCTGATACGAGGCGATTTTGACGGCTTTTTATGTCGCAATGGCTGATTACTATTCTCACTTCACATCTCGATAAAACTTTTACATGGTTTCAGCCGCTTCTGAAGTCAATATTTATTCGTATGCTAACTTTTTATACCTCCGTGATTTTTCATTACAAAGATTTTGCTGATTGGGTTGCCCTTGTGAAGGTTCTGATAGACGACAATCTCTGTTAATTTTTTTTATGAAGGGGGCTAAGCCATACTTAGCCCCCGTGGTTGGTTTTACTTAACGATGCTGATGGTGGTTGTGACAGTCTGACCGTTAACGGTGGCTACTACGGTGTAGGTGCCGCTGGCCAGCGGTGCTGCCGAGAGGTCCACCGTGCTGATGCCCTGCGGCAGGGTGCCGCTGTAGAGCCTGGCAACGGTCTTGCCCTGCATGTCAACCACGGCGATGTCGGCGGTGCCGGCGTCGGCAAGCTGCAGCGTGACCACGGCGGTGGTCCGCACGGGGTTGGGCTGCACGCTCTCGATGCTCAGCAGCGTGCCGTCAGAGCCTATAAGCACTTCCACGATGCCGCTGCGCGACTGCGAGCCGTCACGGTCGGCGCTCACAAGGCGGTACTGGTAGAGGCCACTGCTGAGGTCACGGTCCACAATGCTGTAGTCACGACGCTCGGTGCTGCTGCCGGCGGCGGCAACGGTGGCAACCGTGCTCCAGGCGGCGGCGTCACCGGCGGTAACATCGTCGGCACGACGGCGCTCGACGGCAAAGTGGTCGGCATTCTGCTCACTGGCCGTGGACCAGAACACGTCGGCATCGCTGCCGCGGCCACGGGCGTCAAAGCTCAGCAGTTCCACAGGCACTACCGTGCCGCCGTTGGTTTCAAAGAAGTCAATCACGCCGCGAAGCACACGCTCCACACCCGTGAAGGCACCCGTGCGACCGTAGTGACGCCAGTCCACGCCCAGGAACACTCTGTTGGAGGTCAGCGAGGCGGTGGCACTGCCGGCAATCGAGTCGGTGGTGCTGCGGTCACCTTTTTTGTAGCTGTACGAGGCCAGGGCTATGCCCGGTGTGGTGCCGTCAGAGTAGAGCTTCACAAGCGCCGGCTGCGGCGAGGCGTCACCGGCATAGCTCGTCTTGCTGATGGTCTCCTCGGTGTTGCGGGCGATGCCACGACCAACGATCTTCTTGCCGTCATAGTTCGGCGTCAGCGGTGTGCCCGGCGCCTGATGGGCGGCGCGCAGCACCGTGTGCACGAAGTTCTCGTCTGCGGCAATGCTGTTGCCGATGTGCTTCCGCGTGGGCTCCTGACTGCCTACGGCCAGGTTCTTCTTGTCACGCGAGGTGCCGGCTGCTACAAAGTTGCGCAGGTCGTTACGCTCGCTGATGCTGAAGCCGTTCTGATCGTGGGACCAGAATAGCGTGCGGTAAATCGTGTAGTCCACGGCGCGCGGCTCCCAGGCCGAGCGGTCCATGACGTCGTAGCTGAACATCATGCCCGCAGGGTTGTTGTAGAAGCCAAGGTCGTTTAAGCCCTTCAGCAGACTGTCGCTGTTGAGGCGGGCGGCAACTTCGTTGGACGATGACCCCACGCCCAGCACCGTGCCAACGTTGCGGCCAGAGACGATGATGCTGGTAAGCGAACGCTTGATGAAGAAGCGCAGCACCTTGCTGACGCTGTTGTTGGCATTGTTCTGATCATTCGGCGTGGTAACCTCTACGCGGTAGCGCGGCGTTACGTTCAGGCTCATGGCACTGAAACGGCCCGGAACAGCATAGGTCGGCAACTGCTGGTAGGTCTGCGGCGTAAAGCCCTGGATGCCAAAGGTAATGTCGGCACTGGCACCGCTGTTAAGATCCAGCTTGTAGGTACGGTCCACAACAGGATTGGCATTCCACTGCGGCACCGACAGGTTGTTGTTGTTGCTCACAGGGCTCTCCAGCCAGATGCGCACACGGATGTCGGCACCCGTACGCGGCAGTCCGCCGTTGTTGCGGATGCGTGCCGAGACGTCAACAGGGGCGGCCGTCATGATGTACTCGGCATCGCTGGTGATGCCGCTGCTGGCCTTGTACGACTTCGGACTCAGAATGTCGATGCTCTCAAGGTCGCTGACGTAGCTCCGGCCGTCAAACTCATCGGCACCTATGTCGTAGCCCAGGCCGGCGGCGCCGCGCGTCTGTCCGTCAATGTCGGTCTTCACCGATGACAGGCGGATGCCGCGGTCGTTAAGAACAGAGCCGATTGGCGGCTGCGGCGTGATCTTCACGCGCAGTTTCTGTGCCGGGGCGACTCCCTGATATTCAAATTCACTGACAAAGTTGCCCGTAACGCTGCTGATGTCCTGACCCGTCCAGTTACGCCACTGGTCCATGGTCAGAAACTCGTCCGGCGTGCCTTCCCAGACAACTTCGCTGCCGGCGCTGATCTCCATCATGTAGGCTACCGAGCTCTGCGGCGTATAGTAGGCGTTGTAGTTCGACACCAGGGCCGCAGGGGCGCCGCTGCCCAGATACCATGTGTTAACCTTCTGGTTGCGGAACATCGTGCCCTGGTAGAGTAAACCCGCATGGACACTCTTGCTGGCAGTGGAGGAGCCCAGCATGGCGATGGCGTTGTTGACCACGACGGTACCGTTACCGTGCTGAATGGCAATGCCGGCAATCATGCTGCTGGTGCTCTGCACCTTGTCATCGGTCATCACCACCGTGTTGTTGGCCACCGTGTCTCCACGCGTGAAGTAGTCGGCAGAAGCCGGCGTCTCCAGCGAGGCACCGTTGCGACCCGTCAGAAGGTGGATGCCGCCAAGGTTGCCCATGGTGCTGCCCCGTGACAGACCCCAGACCGTGTTGCCCGTCACCAGCGTACGCTCGGCCGACGACGGTGCGTAGTACATCCCGCCGGAGGCCGACACCGACTGGTAGGCGTTGCGCACCTGCTCGATGACGATGCCGCGGCTCATGTAGGTGCCACGGATGCCGCTGATCTCGTTGCCCGAGACCACGGCGTTCTGCACGTTGTACTGGTTAACACCGCCAAGGAGGATACCCATGGCATCGTCGGCGGCTGGGGCTCCCTGCACCGCAGCGCCATCCTTGCCAGCAACCTCAGAGCTGCTGCCCACACCGTAGATGCGGTTGCCCTTAACCTGCAGCTTGTCCTGATAGCCCGCGGCAATACCGGCACGGCCAACATCATAGATCACGTTGTGGTTGATTTGGGTGCCCGTGCTGTAGTACGGACGAAACTCGTTGACACCGCCCTTGAGCAGCGTGCCGATACCTAAGGAGACGATACCGTAGCCAAAGCCGCTGATCTCGTTGCCGCTGTATTCGTTGCCGCTGCCGGCTGTGGTGTCCAGACGCTCAGAGTTGTTGCCCGTGATACCCACCGGTACCTTGTTACGGTCAACGATACCACCCGAGTAGGTGTGGCTAACGCCGCCAACAGAACGCTGGTCGGCTTCAAAGGTGAACTGTCCGTTGGTAAACAACACCCGCGGCAGTGAGTTGGCATAGCTCGGCGAGGTGCCTGCAGCATTGCCGATGATCATGTTGCGGAGCTTGATGGACTGCGAGCCGTCGCCCAGATAGAACGGGGCACGGAACGGTGTCGTGGCATTTAAGGTTATGCGGATGGACTTCTGCGAGCCGCCGTCAAAGATGAAGTTGCCCGCCGAGTTCGAGTAGGCGCGCACCGTTGGGAACTCACGCCCCAACGCCTGCTGGTTGGTGGGCGAAAGGTTCTGGCCAAACAGAACGCCGATGCCGTTGGTGGAGTTCAGCGTGATCTCTATTGAGCCGCGCGTCAGGCTCCGCTCCAGCGATGGACGGAACGTGACCGTGTTGGTGCCGCTCATGCCCGAGATGTAGCCCGTCAGGTCAAGAGCTACACCACCGGTGTTCACATTACTGTTAAGTGTGTACGATTCGTCGGTAAGCTCAAAGGTAACAGGACCCGACACGCCACGGCGGTACAGGTCATCAACCGCAAGCTCAATTGTTGCGTAGTTATTACTCTTGGTAAGATTCAGCATACCAATGGTGTACTTGCCCTCCATGTTGCCCTGAACCGTAAAGTCATAGCACACCTGGTCATTTGCAGGCTCGGGGTCGTTGGTCTTCAGCGTCATACAGGCACGGTAGCTGCCACCCTGGTCGGGCGTGAACAGCGGAAATACCGCCGTGGCAAAGTTCTGCGGTGCCGTAGCGTCAACCGACTGTAGGACAATCTGCTCGCTGTACACTTTCTGCATGCCCGGCAGACGGAAAATCTCCATCAGCACCGGCCAGTTCGAGCCGTCAAGAATACCGTTGTTGCGGATCTGGCCGGCTGGCTGAAACGGACGGTTGGCGTAGTATTCCTTGCCGGAGGCCGGTATCGTAATGGCGTCGGCAGCACCCTCCTGGTTGTAGTTGACTTCAAAGATGTGGGTCTGGCCGGCAAGTGGCAGACAGTCGTTGCCGGTCTGGAGATCGTACGCATTTTTAAGAGTGGCACAGTACTCGGCGCTATAGCGTCCCACAGCCGTCGGCACAAACGGGGCGCCCGTGAAGTCCACACTGGCGCGTGCTCCGGTTTCAAGAACTCCTTCCCAGGTGGTGCTGCCTTCATAGACCTTCTGCCCACCGGGATAGGTACGGATAACAACCGTCAGGTCCACCTCGGTCACGTCATCAAGACCAACGTTCTGAATCTGACACGACAGCGGTGTGGTTACGTTCAGCGGGTTCTTCTTTGGTACTGGCTGTGGCGAGCGGATCTGCGACATCGCAACGTCATTCTGGAACGCTACGATGAACGATTTATACCATGACTGCAGGCCGCAGGATCCCGAGTTCACCGTGGCTTCCACGCGGTAGCTGCCACCGGTGGCATAGGTGAGGTTCAAAGAACCATCAGAGTTTGCAAGGAAGCCCATTGCTCCCGTCATCGTAATCTGCTTCTCACCGGAACTCGTGCCGGTAAACGTATATGATGGCGAACCACCCCATAATGCCGTATATACCGTATCCGTACTCGGCAAAGGACCTATGATGTTGTATGTAACCGTGTACTGCTGTCCCGGTTGCTCATAAAATGTAAGCGACGGCTTCGGATGATTTGCGTCCTGACCCTTGTACACATCACCGGCACGCAGAATACGGCGCGGGTCGATGTCATCAGGGAACGACTGTACAACACCTGACTTCACAGCCAGACGAATGTACGGGCGGAACCAGCGGTATCCATAGTCATAGTTGGGATTGTACTGATACCAGTACATATACGGGAAGGTATTGTACATGAGATAGTTACAATCCGTTGGCGAATAATAATAATATGAATATGCCTGGAGCCATGCCGGGTAGCTGTAGTAACTCCTGCCCGGAGCTGGTGGGTTGATTTCTGTTGCCATGTAAATGGCATTTTGATACTGTATTGTTTCCTGTGGCCGGCAGTTTAGCATCCCGATAACAATATTGCTGGTCCCGTCCCAAACGAAGTCATCACCAGTGTTAAACCAGTAGTCAACCCAGGTTGTGTCACCCTGAGCTACCAGTGGCAGACTCCAGGTACTGGTATTCATAACTTCAACGGCACCAGTCTGAGCCTCTATTTTATTCCCGTTTCGCTGAATGCAGTATGTGTAGTAGTAAGGACGCCCACCGGGAATACGATAATTGTATTCATGCAGATACTTGTTGCCGATAGATTTAATAAAAATCCGCATCGAACCCTGATATTCTTTGGGTACATGAATAAACTGCATACCTAACCCGGCCAGCGGTCCGCTACACAAACCTGCCTTCTTCAGGTCGGCAGCAGTTACGATAAACTCGTCGTAACCTCGGGTGTAATAGTCGTAGTATGGGTAATACCCATATAGGTACCTGGTAAGTCCCGGATAGTTACCTTCATAATAATCATTGGGCCACATAAGCCCACCAGAGTATCCTGGTATGGGGGTCATTTTCTGTGCCTCAGCCCCCTGCCAGCCCAAAAGCAGCAACAGAGCCGAACACAGGATTATGCTTCGGAGTAACGATTGAAAATTCATAAATGAACCTCTCAATTGCATGAATGTATGATAGTTGATTATCGTAATAAGTGTCATTTTAGCAGATTGCTACTGTCACCTTGACGTTTGTAATGACTGCTAAGAGTATAACTTACAACTATCTGTCAATATATGCAAGACAAAAGGTCACTTTCTGTCATTTTGGCTTTTCCGGCTTCTATTCTGGAATTTCCTTGCCCAAACAACCGGATGCTACGTAGGCAGATACTCCGCGCTGAGCCCCCGGAACAAAAAAAGCCACCGGCATGATACCGGTGGCTTTATTGATCAGAATTTATGAAGGGGGCTACGTCATACTTAGCCCCCGTGGTTGGTTTTACTTAACGATGCTGATGGTGGTGGTGACAGTCTGACCGTTAACGGTGGCTACTACGGTGTAGGTGCCGCTGGCCAGCGGTGCTGCCGAGAGGTCCACCGTGCTGATGCCCTGCGGCAGGGTGCCGCTGTAGAGCCTGGCAACGGTCTTGCCCTGCATGTCAACCACGGCGATGTCGGCGGTGCCGGCGTCGGCAAGCTGCAGCGTGACCACGGCGGTGGTCCGCACGGGGTTCGGCTGCACGCTCTCGATGCTCAGCAGCGTGCCGTCAGAGCCTATAAGCACTTCCACGATGCCGCTGCGCGACTGCGAGCCGTCACGGTCGGCGCTCACAAGGCGGTACTGGTAGAGGCCACTGCTGAGGTCACGGTCCACAATGCTGTAGTCACGACGCTCGGTGCTGCTGCCGGCGGCGGCAACGGTGGCAACCGTGCTCCAGGCGGCGGCGTCACCGGCGGTAACATCGTCGGCACGACGGCGCTCGACGGCAAAGTGGTCGGCATTCTGCTCACTGGCCGTGGACCAGAACACGTCGGCATCGCTGCCGCGGCCACGGGCGTCAAAGCTCAGCAGTTCCACAGGCACTACCGTGCCGCCGTTGGTTTCAAAGAAGTCAATCACGCCGCGAAGCACACGCTCCACACCCGTGAAGGCACCCGTGCGACCGTAGTGACGCCAGTCCACGCCCAGGAACACTCTGTTGGAGGTCAGCGAGGCGGTGGCACTGCCGGCAATCGAGTCGGTGGTGCTGCGGTCACCTTTTTTGTAGCTGTACGAGGCCAGGGCTATGCCCGGTGTGGTGCCGTCAGAGTAGAGCTTCACAAGCGCCGGCTGCGGCGAGGCGTCACCGGCATAGCTCGTCTTGCTGATGGTCTCCTCGGTGTTGCGGGCGATGCCACGACCAACGATCTTCTTGCCGTCATAGTTCGGCGTCAGCGGTGTGCCCGGCGCCTGATGGGCGGCGCGCAGCACCGTGTGCACGAAGTTCTCGTCTGCGGCAATGCTGTTGCCGATGTGCTTCCGCGTGGGCTCCTGACTGCCTACGGCCAGGTTCTTCTTGTCACGCGAGGTGCCGGCTGCTACAAAGTTGCGCAGGTCGTTACGCTCGCTGATGCTGAAGCCGTTCTGATCGTGGGACCAGAATAGCGTGCGGTAAATCGTGTAGTCCACGGCGCGCGGCTCCCAGGCCGAGCGGTCCATGACGTCGTAGCTGAACATCATGCCCGCAGGGTTGTTGTAGAAGCCAAGGTCGTTTAAGCCCTTCAGCAGACTGTCGCTGTTGAGGCGGGCGGCAACTTCATTGGACGATGACCCCACGCCCAGCACCGTGCCAACGTTGCGGCCAGAGACGATGATGCTGGTAAGCGAACGCTTGATGAAGAAGCGCAGCACCTTGCTGACGCTGTTGTTGGCATTGTTCTGATCATTCGGCGTGGTAACCTCGACGCGGTAGCGCGGCGTTACGTTCAGGCTCATGGCACTGAAACGGCCCGGTACGGCATAGGTCGGCAACTGCTGGTAGGTCTGCGGCGTAAAGCCCTGGATGCCAAAGGTAATGTCGGCACTGGCACCGCTGTTAAGATCCAGCTTGTAGGTACGGTCCACAACAGGATTGGCATTCCACTGCGGCACCGACAGGTTGTTGTTGTTGCTCACAGGGCTCTCCAGCCAGATGCGCACACGGATGTCGGCACCCGTACGCGGCAGTCCGCCGTTGTTGCGGATGCGTGCCGAGACGTCAACAGGGGCGGCCGTCATGATGTACTCGGCATCGCTGGTGATGCCGCTGCTGGCCTTGTACGACTTCGGACTCAGAATGTCGATGCTCTCAAGGTCGCTGACGTAGCTCCGGCCGTCAAACTCATCGGCACCTATGTCGTAGCCCAGGCCGGCGGCGCCGCGCGTCTGTCCGTCAATGTCGGTCTTCACCGATGACAGGCGGATGCCGCGGTCGTTAAGAACAGAGCCGATTGGCGGCTGCGGCGTGATCTTCACGCGCAGTTTCTGTGCCGGGGCGACTCCCTGATATTCAAATTCACTGACAAAGTTGCCCGTAACGCTGCTGATGTCCTGACCCGTCCAGTTACGCCACTGGTCCATGGTCAGAAACTCGTCCGGCGTGCCTTCCCAGACAACTTCGCTGCCGGCGCTGATCTCCATCATGTAGGCTACCGAGCTCTGCGGCGTATAGTAGGCGTTGTAGTTCGACACCAGGGCCGCAGGGGCGCCGCTGCCCAGATACCATGTGTTAACCTTCTGGTTGCGGAACATCGTGCCCTGGTAGAGTAAACCCGCATGGACACTCTTGCTGGCAGTGGAGGAGCCCAGCATGGCGATGGCGTTGTTGACCACGACGGTACCGTTACCGTGCTGAATGGCAATGCCGGCAATCATGCTGCTGGTGCTCTGCACCTTGTCATCGGTCATCACCACCGTGTTGTTGGCCACCGTGTCTCCACGCGTGAAGTAGTCGGCAGAAGCCGGCGTCTCCAGCGAGGCACCGTTGCGACCCGTCAGAAGGTGGATGCCGCCAAGGTTGCCCATGGTGCTGCCCCGTGACAGACCCCAGACCGTGTTGCCCGTCACCAGCGTACGCTCGGCCGACGACGGTGCGTAGTACATCCCGCCGGAGGCCGACACCGACTGGTAGGCGTTGCGCACCTGCTCGATGACGATGCCGCGGCTCATGTAGGTGCCACGGATGCCGCTGATCTCGTTGCCCGAGACCACGGCGTTCTGCACGTTGTACTGGTTAACACCGCCAAGGAGGATACCCATGGCATCGTCGGCGGCTGGGGCTCCCTGCACCGCAGCGCCATCCTTGCCAGCAACCTCAGAGCTGCTGCCCACACCGTAGATGCGGTTGCCCTTAACCTGCAGCTTGTCCTGATAGCCCGCGGCAATACCGGCACGGCCAACATCATAGATCACGTTGTGGTTGATTTGGGTGCCCGTGCTGTAGTACGGACGAAACTCGTTGACACCGCCCTTGAGCAGCGTGCCGATACCTAAGGAGACGATACCGTAGCCAAAGCCGCTGATCTCGTTGCCGCTGTATTCGTTGCCGCTGCCGGCTGTGGTGTCCAGACGCTCAGAGTTGTTGCCCGTGATACCCACCGGTACCTTGTTACGGTCAACGATACCACCCGAGTAGGTGTGGCTAACGCCGCCAACAGAACGCTGGTCGGCTTCAAAGGTGAACTGTCCGTTGGTAAACAACACCCGCGGCAGTGAGTTGGCATAGCTCGGCGAGGTGCCTGCAGCATTGCCGATGATCATGTTGCGGAGCTTGATGGACTGCGAGCCGTCGCCCAGATAGAACGGGGCACGGAACGGTGTCGTGGCATTTAAGGTTATGCGGATGGACTTCTGCGAGCCGCCGTCAAAGATGAAGTTGCCCGCCGAGTTCGAGTAGGCGCGCACCGTTGGGAACTCACGCCCCAACGCCTGCTGGTTGGTGGGCATCAGGTTCTGACCAAACAGAACGCCAATGCCGTTGGTGGAGTTCAGCGTGATCTCTATTGAGCCGCGCGTCAGGCTCCGCTCCAGCGATGGCTGGAACGTGACCGTGTTGGTGCCGCTCATGCCAGAGATGTAGCCCGTCAGGTCAAGAGCTACACCACCGGTATTCACAGTACCGTTAAGTGTGTAGCTTCGTCGGTAAGCTCGAAGGTAACAGGACCCGACACGCCGCGGCGGTACAGGTCACTGACAGCCTGGTCGATGGTTGCATAGTTGTTTGATTTGCCACCGTTCAGCAGGCCAATGGTGTACTTGCCCTCCATGTTGCCCAGAACCGTAAAGGTGTAGCACACCTGGTCATTTGCAGGCTCGGGGTCGTTGGTCTTCAGCGTCATACAGGCACGGTAGCTGCCACCCTGGTCGGGCGTGAACAGCGGAAATACCGCCGTGGCAAAGTTCTGCGGTGCCGTAGCGTCAACCGACTGCAGGACAATCTGCTCGCTGTACACTTTCTGCATGCCCGGCAGACGGAAAATCTCCATCAGCACCGGCCAGTTCGAGCCGTCAAGAATACCGTTGTTGCGAATCTGGCCAGTTGGCTGGAACGGACGGTTGGCGTAGTATTCCTTGCCGGAGGCCGGTATCGTAATGGCGTCGGCAGCACCCTCCTGGTTGTAGTTGACTTCAAAGATGTGGGTCTGGCCGGCAAGTGGCAGACAGTCGTTGCCGGTCTGGAGATCGTACGCATTTTTAAGAGTGGCACAGTACTCGGCACTATAGCGTCCCACAGCCGTCGGCACAAACGGGGCGCCCGTGAAGTCCACACTGGCGCGTGCTCCGGTTTCAAGAACTCCTTCCCAGGTGGTGCTGCCTTCATAGACTTTCTGCCCACCGGGATAGGTACGGATAACAACCGTCAGGTCCACCTCGGTCACGTCATCAAGACCAACGTTCTGAATCTGACACGACAGCGGTGTGGTCACGTTCAGCGGGTTCTTCTTTGGTACTGGCTGTGGCGAGCGGATCTGCGACATCGCAACGTCATTCTGGAACGCTACGATGAACGATTTATACCATGACTGCAGACCACAGGCTCCCGAGTTCACGGTGGCCTCCACACGGTAGCTGCCACCGGTGGCGTTGGTGAGGTTCAAAGAACCGTCTGAATTAGCGTACAAACCCGTGGCACCCGTCATCGTGATCTGCTTCTCACCCGAGCTTGTGCCCGTGAACGTGTACGACGAATTGCCACCCCACGTTGCGGTGTACACCGTGTTCGTACTGGGAAGTGGTCCAACTATTTTATACGTAATGGTAAACAGCTGACTGGGTTGCTCATAAAACGTGAGCGACGGCTTCGGATGGTTTCTGTCCTGTCCCTTGTACACATCACCGGCACGCAGAATACGGCGGGGGTCGATGTCATCAGGGTACGACTGGGTCACGCCTGATTTAATGGCAAGACGCACCAGCGGTCGGAACCAGCGATAACCGTATTCATAGTTAGGATTGTATTGGTAATAGTACAAATACGGCCATGTATAGCTGTATTCAAGATAATTACAATCTGTCTGATTGTAATAGTAATACGTGAATGCCTGGAACCACGGTGGGTATGCGTAATAACTTTGACCGGGAGCCGGAGGGTTAACCTCGGTGATCATAAATGTGGCATACTGACCGTTCTGGGTTATGTTGGTAGGACGGCAGTTAAGGAGGCCAATGGCAATATTGCTCTTCCCGTCCCATACAAACTGATTTCCATTAAACTCGTAATCTACCCAGGTTGTGTCGCCTTCTCCAACTACCGGCAGACTCCAGCTACTGGTATTCATGACTTCAACTACATTCGTCTGCGGCTGAATAACGCCACCAATTTTCTGAATACAGTGTGTGTAGTAATACGGATACCCACCTTGGGCAGAACCGTTAAACTGCCCCAGGTATGTTGAACCAATTGACTTCACGAAAATCCGCATCGAACCCTGATACTCCTGGGGTACATGTACAAACTGCATCCCGAGACCGGCAAGCGGTCCGGCACACAGTCCGGCCTTCTTCATGTCCGCAGCTGTTACGATAAACTCATCATAACCGCGATTGTAGTAATCGTAGTACGAATAGTTTCCAAAGATGTACTGCGTCAAATTTGGATAATTGTACTCATAGAAATAGTTCGTGCGCTGCTGCCCTCCGGTTACGCCCGGGATCGTCACGTAATTCTGCGCCTCTGCCAATTGCATACTGCAAAGCAGTAGTATGGCCGATGTAAGAATAACCGAAGAGAGTACTGACTTGCATCTCATGGTTGGATTACTCCTGTGTAAATAAATAAATTTTTTGTGTTTAAATACAATCCTAATTGTCAGCAAATGCGCAATTCAGACAGTCAGGGTTTTTACGACTGCTATAATTACACACTGCAACTGACTTGAATGTAACAAGACAGGATTGCAAAGGTTACACAACAAATTAACTTATGCAAGTCTTTGATTTTTAAAGGGGATACGACAGTTTGTCCTGTCATAATTGCGCTTCTGACATACTTGCGCATTTGTGGGTCAATGTGACACTCTTTGTGCTTGGAGCGGGGGTCGAACCCGCACGTCCCTTACGGAACACGGGATTTTAAGTCCCGTGCGTCTGCCAATTCCGCCATCCAAGCGAAGTTTTGTCAAAAATACATTACCGGAAATATTAAAGTCGAAATAAAAAAAAATGTCGGTTTATGACATTTTTCTGCCAGCAGGGCCGGAAACGATGATATCGAAGCCCACATCATTAAACACGACATCACGTCGTCCAGAACAAAACTAAGACAGTTCATGGTATTCCAACAAGCTCAAATTTACGGCATGTCATTCGTACCCAAGTTCCTGCCGTTTCTGCACATTTATCGTTGCTTTATTTATTATAATCTTTCTTTTTTCTTTTATCTATACCACCATTTAGCTGATTCAGCTTAGCATAACCATACTAATTTATTTTATGAAGGGGGCTACGTCATACTTAGCCCCCGTGGTTGGTTTTACTTAACGATGCTGATGGTGGTTGTGACAGTCTGACCGTTAACGGTGGCTACTACGGTGTAGGTGCCGCTGGCCAGCGGTGCTGCCGAGAGGTCCACCGTGCTGATGCCCTGCGGCAGGGTGCCGCTGTAGAGCCTGGCAACGGTCTTGCCCTGCATGTCAACCACGGCGATGTCGGCGGTGCCGGCGTCGGCAAGCTGCAGCGTGACCACGGCGGTGGTCCGCACGGGGTTGGGCTGCACGCTCTCGATGCTCAGCAGCGTGCCGTCAGAGCCTATAAGCACTTCCACGATGCCGCTGCGCGACTGCGAGCCGTCACGGTCGGCGCTCACAAGGCGGTACTGGTAGAGGCCACTGCTGAGGTCACGGTCCACAATGCTGTAGTCACGACGCTCGGTGCTGCTGCCGGCGGCGGCAACGGTGGCAACCGTGCTCCAGGCGGCGGCGTCACCGGCGGTAACATCGTCGGCACGACGGCGCTCGACGGCAAAGTGGTCGGCATTCTGCTCACTGGCCGTGGACCAGAACACGTCGGCATCGCTGCCGCGGCCACGGGCGTCAAAGCTCAGCAGTTCCACAGGCACTACCGTGCCGCCGTTGGTTTCAAAGAAGTCAATCACGCCGCGAAGCACACGCTCCACACCCGTGAAGGCACCCGTGCGACCGTAGTGACGCCAGTCCACGCCCAGGAACACTCTGTTGGAGGTCAGCGAGGCGGTGGCACTGCCGGCAATCGAGTCGGTGGTGCTGCGGTCACCTTTTTTGTAGCTGTACGAGGCCAGGGCTATGCCCGGTGTGGTGCCGTCAGAGTAGAGCTTCACAAGCGCCGGCTGCGGCGAGGCGTCACCGGCATAGCTCGTCTTGCTGATGGTCTCCTCGGTGTTGCGGGCGATGCCACGACCAACGATCTTCTTGCCGTCATAGTTCGGCGTCAGCGGTGTGCCCGGCGCCTGATGGGCGGCGCGCAGCACCGTGTGCACGAAGTTCTCGTCTGCGGCAATGCTGTTGCCGATGTGCTTCCGCGTGGGCTCCTGACTGCCTACGGCCAGGTTCTTCTTGTCACGCGAGGTGCCGGCTGCTACAAAGTTGCGCAGGTCGTTACGCTCGCTGATGCTGAAGCCGTTCTGATCGTGGGACCAGAATAGCGTGCGGTAAATCGTGTAGTCCACGGCGCGCGGCTCCCAGGCCGAGCGGTCCATAACGTCGTAGCTGAACATCATGCCCGCAGGGTTGTTGTAGAAGCCAAGGTCGTTTAAGCCCTTCAGCAGACTGTCGCTGTTAAGGCGGGCGGCAACTTCGTTGGACGTCGAGTTGGCATCAAGGACGGTGCCGACGTTGCGGCCAGAGACGATGATGCTGGTAAGCGAACGCTTGATGAAGAAGCGCAGCACCTTGCTGACGCTGTTGTTGGCATTGTTCTGATCATTCGGCGTGGTAACCTCTACACGGTAGCGCGGCGTTACGTTCAGGCTCATGGCACTGAAACGGCCCGGAACAGCATAGGTCGGCAACTGCTGGTAGGTCTGCGGCGTAAAGCCCTGGATGCCAAAGGTAATGTCGGCACTGGCACCGCTGTTAAGATCCAGCTTGTAGGTACGGTCCACAACAGGATTGGCATTCCACTGCGGCACCGACAGGTTGTTGTTGTTGCTCACAGGGCTCTCCAGCCAGATGCGCACACGGATGTCGGCACCCGTACGCGGCAGTCCGCCGTTGTTGCGGATGCGTGCCGAGACGTCAACAGGGGCGGCCGTCATGATGTACTCGGCATCGCTGGTGATGCCGCTGCTGGCCTTGTACGACTTCGGACTCAGAATGTCGATGCTCTCAAGGTCGCTGACGTAGCTCCGGCCGTCAAACTCATCGGCACCTATGTCGTAGCCCAGGCCGGCGGCGCCGCGCGTCTGTCCGTCAATGTCGGTCTTCACCGATGACAGGCGGATGCCGCGGTCGTTAAGAACAGAGCCGATTGGCGGCTGCGGCGTGATCTTCACGCGCAGTTTCTGTGCCGGGGCGACTCCCTGATATTCAAATTCACTGACAAAGTTGCCCGTAACGCTGCTGATGTCCTGACCCGTCCAGTTACGCCACTGGTCCATGGTCAGAAACTCGTCCGGCGTGCCTTCCCAGACAACTTCGCTGCCGGCGCTGATCTCCATCATGTAGGCTACCGAGCTCTGCGGCGTATAGTAGGCGTTGTAGTTCGACACCAGGGCCGCAGGGGCGCCGCTGCCCAGATACCATGTGTTAACCTTCTGGTTGCGGAACATCGTGCCCTGGTAGAGTAAACCCGCATGGACACTCTTGCTGGCAGTGGAGGAGCCCAGCATGGCGATGGCGTTGTTGACCACGACGGTACCGTTACCGTGCTGAATGGCAATGCCGGCAATCATGCTGCTGGTGCTCTGCACCTTGTCATCGGTCATCACCACCGTGTTGTTGGCCACCGTGTCTCCACGCGTGAAGTAGTCGGCAGAAGCCGGCGTCTCCAGCGAGGCACCGTTGCGACCCGTCAGAAGGTGGATGCCGCCAAGGTTGCCCATGGTGCTGCCCCGTGACAGACCCCAGACCGTGTTGCCCGTCACCAGCGTACGCTCGGCCGACGACGGTGCGTAGTACATCCCGCCGGAGGCCGACACCGACTGGTAGGCGTTGCGCACCTGCTCGATGACGATGCCGCGGCTCATGTAGGTGCCACGGATGCCGCTGATCTCGTTGCCCGAGACCACGGCGTTCTGCACGTTGTACTGGTTAACACCGCCAAGGAGGATACCCATGGCATCGTCGGCGGCTGGGGCTCCCTGCACCGCAGCGCCATCCTTGCCAGCAACCTCAGAGCTGCTGCCCACACCGTAGATGCGGTTGCCCTTAACCTGCAGCTTGTCCTGATAGCCCGCGGCAATACCGGCACGGCCAACATCATAGATCACGTTGTGGTTGATTTGGGTGCCCGTGCTGTAGTACGGACGAAACTCGTTGACACCGCCCTTGAGCAGCGTGCCGATACCTAAGGAGACGATACCGTAGCCAAAGCCGCTGATCTCGTTGCCGCTGTATTCGTTGCCGCTGCCGGCTGTGGTGTCCAGACGCTCAGAGTTGTTGCCCGTGATACCCACCGGTACCTTGTTACGGTCAACGATACCACCCGAGTAGGTGTGGCTAACGCCGCCAACAGAACGCTGGTCGGCTTCAAAGGTGAACTGTCCGTTGGTAAACAACACCCGCGGCAGTGAGTTGGCATAGCTCGGCGAGGTGCCTGCAGCATTGCCGATGATCATGTTGCGGAGCTTGATGGACTGCGAGCCGTCACCCAGATAGAACGGAGCACGGAACTCGGTAGAAGCCTTTAACGTTACGCGGATGGACTTCTGCGAGCCGCCGTCAAAGATGAAGTTGCCCGCTGAGTTCGAGTAGGCGCGCACCGTTGGGAACTCACGCCCCAGCGCCTGCTGGTTGGTGGGCATCAGGTTCTGACCAAACAGAACGCCAATGCCGTTGGTGGAGTTCAGCGTGATCTCTATCGAACCGCGCGTCAGGCTCCGCTCCAGCGATGGCTGGAACGTGACCGTGTTGGTGCCGCTCATGCCAGAGATGTAGCCCGTCAGGTCAAGAGCTACACCACCGGTATTGCCGGTAGCACTCAGCGTATAGCTGGCGTCGGTAAGCTCGAAGGTAACAGGACCCGACACGCCGCGGCGGTACAGGTCACTGACAGCCTGGTCGATGGTTGCATAGTTGTTTGATTTGCCAACATTCAGCAGGCCAATGGTGTACTTGCCCTCCATGTTGCCCAGAACCGTAAAGGTGTAGCACACCTGGTCATTTGCAGGCTCCGGGTCGTTGGTCTTCAGCGTCATACAGGCACGGTAGCTGCCACCCTGGTCGGGCGTGAACAGCGGAAATACCGCCGTGGCAAAGTTCTGCGGTGCCGTAGCGTCAACCGACTGTAGGACAATCTGCTCGCTGTACACTTTCTGCATGCCCGGCAGACGGAAAATCTCCATCAGCACCGGCCAGTTCGAGCCGTCAAGAATACCGTTGTTGCGAATCTGGCCAGTTGGCTGGAACGGACGGTTGGCGTAGTATTCCTTGCCGGAGGCCGGTATCGTAATAGCGTCGGCAGCGCCCTCCTGGTTGTAGTTTACTTCAAAGATGTGGTTCTGACCGGCAAGTGGCAGACAGTCGTTGCCGGTCTGAAGATCGTACGCATTCTTAAGAGTGGCACAGTACTCGGCACTATAGCGTCCCACAGCCGTCGGCACAAACGGGGCCCCCGTGAAGTCCACACTGGCGCGTGCTCCGGTTTCAAGCACTCCTTCCCAGGTGGTGCTGCCTTCATAGACCTTCTGGCCACCGGGATAGGTACGGATAACAACCGTCAGGTCCACCTCGGTCACGTCATCAAGACCAACGTTCTGAATCTGACACGACAGCGGTGTGGTCACGTTCAGCGGGTTCTTCTTTGGTACTGGCTGCGGCGAGCGGATCTGCGACATCGCAACGTCATTCTGGAACGCTACGATAAAGTTTTTGTACCAGGTTTGTTTACCACAAGCACCTGAGTTAACGGTAGCCTCTACCAGATAGCTGCCACCGGTGGCGTTGGTGAGGTTCAAAGAACCGTCGGCATTAGCGTACAAACCCGTGGCACCCGTCATCGTGATCTGCTTCTCACCCGAGCTTGTGCCCGTGAACGTGTACGATGAATTTCCACCCCACGTAGCGGTGTACACCGCATTCGTGCTGGGGAGTGGTCCAACAATTTTATAGGTAACGGTAAACAGCTGACTGGGTTGCTCATAAAACGTGAGTGACGGCTTCGGATGGTTTCTGTCCTGTCCCTTGTACACATCACCGGCACGCAGAATACGGCGCGGATCAACCTCATCAGGGAACGACTGGGTTACGCCTGATTTAATGGCAAGACGCACCAGCGGTCGGAACCAAGAATACCCATAGGTGTAGTTAAAGTTCTGGTCATAATTGTACCAGTACATATATGGCCATGTATAGCTGTATTCTAGATAATTACAATCTGTCGGATTATTGGTGTAGTAGTTAAATGCCTGGAACCAGGGAGAATACGAATAGTACGTCGGGCCTGATGCTGGAGGGTTGATTTCAGTGATCGTAAAGATATTGAACTGCCCGTTCAGAGTAAAATTCGTTGGTCGGCAGTTAAGAAGTCCAACCGAGATGTTGCTTGTCCCGTCCCAGATAAAATCATTACCTGTGTTAAACTCATAATCCACCCAGGTCGTGTCACCCTCAGCTACCATCGGAATAGACCAACTGTTTGTATTCATTACCTCTACAGCGCCGGTTTGTGGCTGAATAACACCGCCCACCTTCTGAATGCAGTAAAGGTAGTAATATGGATAGCCTCCTTGAATGGAGCCGTTGTACTGACCCAGATAATTTGAACCAATTGACTTCACGAAAATCCGCATTGAGCCGCTGATTTCTTGTGGTACACTGGTAAACTGCATCCCCAAGCCGGCAAGCGGTCCGGCGCACAGTCCGGCCCTTTTCATATCTGCAGCCAAAATGATAAATTCATCATAACCGCGATTGTAGTAATCGTACAGACTGTATATCCCGTAAATAGACTGATACAAACCGGGATACCCTTCGTAGAGGTAATGGTAGCTACCCGATCTCTGTCCACCCGGGAAGCCCGGTATCTCTACATAACTCTGCGCCCTCACCTCACTATTAAGGCCAAGCAGTATTGCTGCACAGCACAGCGTAAAAAAGAGTAATGACCTGTTCTTCATTTGAATACTCCAATATTCGTTCTCAGCAAGCTGACAATTATTGCGTTATTTATTATCGTGAAACTTCTGGTTGCACTGACTTGCAGACCATTTGTCTGCAGATATTCACGGTTAATACAGTATCCAGTGTGCAATCAAGTACAACAACTAACAAGGTAGAATCCAAAAGGTTACACCCTGACAATTTTGCACAAGTACTTGATATTAAAGGAGATGCGACAGTTTGTCCTGTCACCTTGCCGTGTACTGTCTTAATTGCACTGCAACTGGTCAATATGTCCGCAAACAGGTAAGCGGCAAACCCGGGCTTATAAATAGTTTTATATTTACTCAGCCGTTACGTCCAATGCTACTGCCACATTTTCTGATGTCGGGCAGTTACGGCAGCAAGAGAATAATCAAAGTTTTTTTTGCTTAGTAACGTATTGTACTATTTATGTCTTTTTAGGTTTTTGTCTGCGCGCTGAAATCAGTTCTGTGATGATAGGAATTATGCTGATAAGTACCACGCCAACGAGAACCATGCCGAAGTGTTTTTTTATGAACGGGTGATTGCCGAACCAGTATCCGGCTAATAAGAACAGGGAAACCCACACGAAGCCGCCAACAACGTTGTATAGGAAAAAATGTCGGTATGACATTGTGCCAATACCTGCAACAAACGGTGCGAAGGTTCGAACAATAGGAACAAAACGCGCAAGGATAATAGTCTTGCCGCCATATTTTTCGTAAAACACATGCGCCTTATTCAGATGCTCTTGATTAAACAGTTTAGATGTTTTTGAGGTAAACAGTTTCTGGCCGAATCGTGATCCGATAGTGTAATTAACACTATCACCGGCGATAGCAGCAATACAGAGAAGAACAAGAAGGAGCCATACGTCCATTGCACCAAGCGAGCAAAGAGCGCCAGCAGCGAACAACAATGAATCACCCGGCAGATATGGCGCAATAACCAGTCCCGTTTCAGCAAAAATCACCAGGAATAGCAGCAGGTACAGGTATGCTCCATATTGTGCAGACAGCTGAAGTAAGTGCTGGTCAAGGTGAATAAAAAGATCAATGATCGATGCAATAAATTCCATAGCTCTCTAAAGTAATTCCGTCGTAGGTGCAGTGGTATTCAGGTTTCTTCATTGAAATGCGTAACAACCGACCGTACTCTGCCGTTTTCACGGCGTAGTTTTACCTCTGCTTCGGCAACCGTGCACCTGCAGTAAGCCGCAACAATCGCTGTTTTTGTATTCCATGATGCGGCCTCAAGAAGAGTCTGAGCCTCGTGAACCGAACAGTTACCGAGCATACTAACAATTCTTATCATCCTGGCCTGCAGCTTCTGATTTGTTGGCTTAAGGTCAATCATTACGTTGCCGTACGTTTTACCCAGCATCACCATTGCCGACGTAGTTATCATGTTAACAATCATTTTCTGTGCTGTACCGCTTTTCATGCGTGTTGATCCTGCAATGGGTTCCGGGCCAACCTGCGGACATATCAGCAGATTCACGAAGGGGGCTTGGGCACGTAGCCAGTCAGGGTTATTTGTGCTTACGAGCACCGTGAACATTCCGTTTCGGGCACCGTATTCCAGTGCTCCCAGCACAAACGGAGTGCGCCCGGAAGCTGACATGCCCACAATCATACCAACATCACGCTCATCCGATTCGCGGAGAGCACTAACGGCAAAGCCCCCTTCCATCCTATCATCTTCTGCCCCCTCAACGGCCTTCAAAATCGCCTGATATCCGCCGGCAATGATACCCGTAATGAGGCCGGGGTCGGCGCCATACGTGGGTGGGATTTCCGACGCATCCAGAATGCCCAGACGTCCGCTGGTCCCTGCTCCCACGTACACCATACGTTTACCATCCATGATGGTTTGTGCCAGCATTGTAGCAGCTATTGCTACCGGCTCGAGTACAGCCTGAACTGCTGTGGCTACTCCAGCATCTTCCGCATTCAGGAGCTCAACAATCTGCCGGGCATCCAGAAGGTCAATATCTGCCGTTCGCGGGTTAACCGCCTCGGTGGTAAGAACTTCTAACTGCTGAACTAAATCCATGAACAAAGCTACTACGAAGGGGGCTATGACTACCCGGGTCTTGCAGAATTCAAGATATCCTCATATCTTTGCTGTCTTAATCACTTAGAATTGTTGTTTTGTATGGCTCATCATAAATCTGCGCTAAAGCGCATTCGGTCGTCCAGAAGACGCAAACTGTACAACCGTCTGAACAAGAAAATGATGCGTGAAGCTGTTAAGGCTGTACGCTTAGCTACTGATTTTACGGTTGCCCAGGGTGCATTAAAGTCGGCATTCAGTATTCTGGACCGTGCTACAGCTCGGGGTGTTATCAAGAAAAACACAGCAGCTAACCGGAAGAGCAGTCTGGCGCATCACGTAAAGAAACTCGAAGCAGCACATTAACCGGCAGCCGTTCCGGCGTTGCCCTTAACGCACCCGTAGCTCAACTGGATAGAGCATCTGACTACGGATCAGAAGGTTTGGGGTTCGAATCCCTACGGGTGTGCAAAAGTTGAAATCGCTGGAAATCGCTAGAAACGGAAAATCACCGCAACGCTAGTAAAATCATTGAGTTGCGAAGATTTGCCAATGACCTAACATTTCCTCCGATTTCAGATTCTTTCAAGAAACCGTCAGTATTTTCGTCAGTACCGGATCATGAATTGTCCCGGGCCGACAAACTACTGACGGTTTTTTCATTATGCGCCTTTCTTTCTATCTGGATAAGCCTCATGCCGCACGCACAGCGCTCATGCTGAACGTTGCTCTTCGAGGAAAACGCCTGCGCTTCAGCACCGGCATTTCCATTGAACCCAAACATTGGAATAGGGAGCGACAACAACCTCGAACTACCGACCCTCATGTCAACTTCAACGCTCGACGATTACGCTCGATCGAGCAGTTCGTCGTTGAGCTGTACCATGCACAACCAACTGGCAGACATCAGTCAATTGACGTCGTAACGTTCCGCGAAGCAGTTGAGAGTTTCCTCAATCCACAACGCCGTCAATTCGGTTCACACGGTTTCGAAGCGGACTTTGAGCAGTTCATTCAGACATACACGCTACGGAGCAGCTCTGGACTAGTAACGATGAAGCGCCCCGGTGCGCGGTCCATCCAAACGTATCGCCTTACGTTGGATTCGGTTCAAACATGGGCCAAAACTCGCCGTCGGCGTCTCGAATACGATCGCATCGACCTGGACTTCTACGTCGACTACACGCAATGGCTGAGTGCAACGCGTAATCTCACCGACGCATCCGTATCAAACTACATCAAGGTCATCAAGACCTTTATGAAGTGGGCACGTCAACAAGGTTATCACAACACCACGGCTTACGAGAGCTTCTATCGCGACAAACGCAACGGCGACTCCATTGCTTTGAGCATTGACGAGATCCGCACGATCCGTGATCTCGATCTCACTGACAACCCACGCCTCGCACGTGTCCGCGATCACTTCTTACTTCAGGTCTACACCGGCATGCGCTATGGCGACCTGTGTCGTTTAGAACCCCGCCACTTTGATGAGGGGGCGGGCATCATTCGATTCGTCACGCAAAAGACCGATACCAAATGCATCATTCCGATCACCCGTCCGCTCGCTACGTTGTTGGAACGATATCCGTCGCGCTTGTTTGAGTTTGCATCCGATGTCAAGCAGAACCAGTACCTCAAGGAACTAGGCAAACTGGCAGGTTTCAACCAGACGGTGACCGTGTCATCCTATCGGAGTGGTCAACGTGTCGAAGAGGTCAAAGCAAAACACGAACTCCTCACCACTCACGTTGCACGGCGCAGCTTCGCTTCAACGTCGATCCGTTTTGGTGTTCCGGAATCCGTGATCGGCATGGTCACCGGACACTCGGCCAAGGGCATGCTGCAACAACACTACATTCGTCTTGATGAAGACGCCATTCGCGACATCGTCACCAAAGCATGGGATCAATTGTGAACCGCACCACCGGCGCTGACTTGTTTACCCTTCATCCCATTGCCTGGACCCATGCGCAAGACGTCCTTGCCAAAGAGTCTACGATGCTTCAGAACGGCATCAGTGTTGAGCAACGAGCGGAGTTTCTCCTCAACGAATACCAACGACTTATGGCGCAGTCGCCGGTGGCGATCCAACAAACATGGACCGAGATCATCAAGGAGTGGGATCGTCCTTCCGCGGTACGTGACATCGACGCCCTGCGCCTCAACCTTGAAGGTCACGGTTTTCGTGGGACACTGCGCGAACTTCGCGCGCTGTATCGGCGGCACGGACTAGCCGACACTGTGCTCGACCCCAACCTTGTGATCGCCGGATGTTGGATGTTGTCCGAAGACGAGTCCTTCGCCGCTCCGGCCCGTCGCATTCTGCAGCCCGTCATCGATGCCGTTCTTACCGTATCCGTACGAGCAAGTACATCTTTACCCGCTGACGACGTGATCGTAGGTTCGCACCACACAATCTAATGAGGTGCGCATGAAGAAGTCAGAAGAAATGTTCCGCGTGGTTGAGGCGTACGCGGCGAGCGGCCTGAGTCGAGACAGATACGCCGATAGCATGGGGATCAGCCGCAGCAAGATGCAGTATTGGTGCAAGCGTTACGCCGAGCGGACGGCGGCGGTGACGACGTCACCGTTGGCAGCGTTTGTGGAGATGTCGGCAGAGGAACACGCATCGTCGACATCGCGGATCGTGATCGTCCTGCCGAGCGGCACGCGCATCGAAGTGTCGTAATGCTGCTGCCGTATCACGGACGGCTTCGTTACTGGCTCTACACAGCACCGGCGGATATGCGCAAGGGATTCGACGGATTGAGCGGCTTGGTGCGCGATCAGTTGAAGCAAGACCCGTTGGCTGGCGATGTTTTCATCTTCATCAGTCGGTCGCGTGCCAACATCAAGATCCTCTATTGGGACGGCGATGGCTTTGCATTATACTGCAAGCGTCTTGAGCGTGGCCGTTTCGATCATCCGACGAGTGCCGCTTCGGGACGCGAGTTGCGCCGCGATGAATTGGCGATGCTGCTAGAGGGCGTACGGCTTGTAGAAGTGCGGCGCAAGGTGCGCTACCGAGCGCAGCCACAACACGCAACATACTAGGAACATTGTTGAGCATTTCAACAAAGATGGTGCGAAGTTCGTACCATGAGTTTAGCGCTGCAGCACCTCACCCACGAAGAGCTTGTCAAGCTCCTGGAGCAGCGTGAGAACAAGATCGCAAAACAAGAAGCTCGCATCTTCGATCTCGAGTTCCACAACGAGCAATTGCGGCGCCTGATCTTTGGCGCCACGCGCGAGCGCTTCATCAGCGACACACCTGTCAATCAGTTGCCGCTGCCACTGCACGTCGACGAAGACGCCGTAGCGGCAACGGTCGCAGAAGCCACCGAGAGGATCGCCTACGAGCGCCGCGTAGCCAAGCAGAAGAATCATCCAGGTCGCAACGAATTGCCATCGCACTTGCCGGTCGAAGTGACCGTGATCGAGCCGTCGGAAGATGTCTCGGCGATGATGCGGATCGGCGAAGAGGTGAGCGACGTACTTGAACTCACGCCGGCCTCACTGTTCATCAAGCGTACGGTTCGTCCGAAGTATGCCCCTGTGTCGACGGATGATGACCGCGTGCGTATCATTATCGCAGACGCTCCACGGGGACCGTTTGAGAAGTGCAAGGCCGGACCGAACCTGATCGTCACGATCATCATCAACAAATACATTGATCATCTTCCGATCGACCGCCAACTAAAGAGTCTGTCGAAGCTGGGCGCTGAGATCGCGCCGTCGACGGTGACCTCCTGGCTGGACCTGGCTTCCGAGAACCTGCGGCCGCTCTATGCCGTCATGCGGCAGCTGATCGTCAATGCCGGTTATCTCCAGGTTGACGAGACGGGCTTGGCCGTACAAGACCGCACCAAGAGCGGCACCACGCACAAGGGTTTCTTGTGGGGATATCATGCGCTGATACAGCGGCTCGTGTACTTTGAATATCAACGAGGCCGTGGGCATTTGCACTGTCGCGCCATGCTCTCCGACTTCAAGGGCTATTTGCAGACCGACGACTATCACGTTTACCATCGCCACAAGGCTCGCGACGGTGTGACCGGTGTGGCGTGCATGGCCCATGCACGGCGAAAGTTCGAACAGGCTCTGACGACCGACCGTGACCGCGCCAGTATGGCGATGACCTTCATTCAGCAGATCTATGCCGTCGAGCGCGAAGCGCGCGACGGTGGACTCTCGTATGCGGCTCGCAAGGAACTGCGCCTTGAGAAGGCCTTGCCACTACTCAATGCGTTAGGAGCGTGGCTCGCACGCGAAGTACAGAAGACCCTGCCGAAGTCTCCCATTGGCAACGCCATTCGCTATGCCATGCGCTTGTGGGACGACCTGCTGGCCTATCTCTACGATGGACAGCTCGAGATCGACAACAACCTCATGGAGAATGCCATCCGGCCCATCGCCCTTGGCCGCAAGAACTGGCTCTTCGCCGGATCACACGATGCTGCCGAGAACATTGCCATGTACCGGTCGTTCTTTGCAACGTGCGTCCTGAACAACATCGATCCGCACAAATGGCTGCGCTACGTCCTCGACCACATCAACACCACCGCGCCAGCACAGTACCATTCTTTGCTGCCGAACTTCATCGATCCTGAGCTGGTTCGATAGTCCGCGATACGCTCTCTTTCATCTGTCACTATGCCAGTGCTTTGTTGCAAGGTGTACTTGCTCGTATGCATACTTCTTACCGACGAGCATGTTGCTGCCGCAGAACCGGCATATCAACAGATCCTTGCTTCCGTCGAACTCCAATCTGTCAAAGATCGCGCTGTGATCGATCTGGCGATCGACGCTCTCACGCCCGTGATGGAACGACTGCCGGAGTTGCTCTTCAACGACTTCGATCAAGTGCGCGATCTTGTAACCGTGCGCGGTCGTTTGTTGGATCTGACACTTACCGATCTGTTATTGACCATCCTTAACACTGCCGGAACAGCTCCCCTACGCCACATGTTCACGGAAAGTCTTGATCATGCCGTTGCTGCCTACCAACATGTCATACGGCATACGCTTCACGAGCGTCTGGAACGCCTTGGCGTCACAACCATCCCCGTTGAACCCTCGGTTACCGCGCCACCGCCATCAAACCGAGATGAACAGGACACTCTTCTCACCTCAGATGAGGCTGCACGTCGCCTAGGTGTTTCGAAAGTGACACTTTGGCGTCTCGTTCGCGACGGAGCGATCACGAAAACCAATGTTCGCGGCGCTGTACGGTACGATCCGCAAGAGATCGATCGCTATATCGGTCGAAAACGGCCATAACGTGCGCGCGCAGTGAGCACGCAGTGCGCAAAGTTTGGTCAATATTGCGCCAAACTGACGCCAAAATTGTGTTGACACAACTCCCGTGAAGGCTCATCCGACTAAGAAGGAGTTGCTTTTGCCACGAAACAAGCCGCAATTGACGCTGTCGGAGTTGCATATCGTCGTTCGGAGGCGTTAAACCCTTCTTCGAAGCAGAAATTCCACACTCAAGTACAGAAATTTAGCATGAGCCAGCTCCTACGATGGTTCTGAGAACCCTTTCAGAAGGTCAACTCTACCACGTAAATGGTCAATAGATGGTAAGGCGACGGTCAATTGTAGTGCCTTTTATATACGTGAGTGCTACCTCACGACCACCACAATGGCCGAAAACACTCCAACAGGTGTCCGCAGGCGTGCCTCGTGTAAGCCCGCACTGAGGTCGGTGGTTGGGATACGCAGTGATTCAGAGATGACGTCGCCGGTGGCGTTGTGCAGGGTCTTCGTGTAGACGAGCTGACCAATTGCGTTCACGACTTCGATCGTATGCGTTCCAGGCAAACCACTCGTGGCGTTAATGGTAATGTGGTCCGTGGCGGGATTGGGATCAACACGTAAGGTAGGGGGCGTCACCAGCGTGATACCGCCGTATTTGCTCCGACCGCAGCCGGTCACCGTGATGGTGCCGTCTTGCAGCGAGTCGAAATCGCACTGCGGGACGCCGCCAAGATCAAGGAGGCGGACACTGACACGGGAAACGGAGTCATCATCGATCAGCGGACGCACCGTGATCGACGTGAGTACCTGTGGTGTCGCTGCAACGGTCACCATGGGCACGGTCATGCTCAGGACAAGGTCAGAATCGCCGATGTTCGTTCCGGTGATGATGGCCGGATCATAGTCCTCAACATGGAGCGAAGTGCGCCGGACCGAGATCTCTGCCGTGATCGGCCCAATGACGCTACCGACATAACTCGTTGGAACATGTAGCTGAATCGGGATCTTCTGGACACCGTCAGCAACATTGAACGTTGCATCATCTGCCGATACATGTATCGATGATGGGGGCAAGGTGTTGATGGTCACGTTGGATTCGGTCCGACAGCCGACGCTATCATAGCCGAAGACGCGGAAGGTCGTCGCCGAGGCAATGGCAGATCTCACCTGCGCACTGGTCGAGATCAATGCCCCATTCTCCGCGTACCATTCGTAACGGTCACAGCCAGAAGCGTTCAGCACGGCGGTATCGTTGACGCAGACGAAGAGATCTTCGGCTTTGACGTCGAGCTCAGGACGTTGCGACACTAAAATGGTGTGCTCCGATGTGTCGGCACATCCACCGCCACTGGCATCAACGGCCCGGTACGTGGTGGTGCGTGACGGCGTGACCGTGATGGTTGGTCCAACGCCGATCTGCTGTCCCTGCTCATCAAGCCAGATGATGTTGTTCGATCCAGAGGCCGTTAGCGTCGCTGGTATCACTTCGCACAGCAGTGTGTCTCCGGTGACCGTAACAATGCCATTCTGCAATCTTGTGATCACGACCGTATCCTCGCTGCTACATCCGGCAAGTGTGGTCCCGATCACCTTCAATCTCATTGTGGTTGTTGGTGTGATGTTGACTTGCTGAATGCGAGAGAGTGTATCGCCCACTTCCGTGACCCACACATACCGATCGGCACCCGAGGCGTTGAGGATGAACGGTGCAGGTTCGCAGAAGGAGGTATCGTTGGAGGCCCTCACCACCGGCGTAGGGCTGACCGTGACGTTGTGTTCTCCACGGGCGTCACACATGGCGGTGGTGGTGCCAACACACGCGTACCGAGTGGTCTGTGTAGGTCGAGCGCGTAAACGTCCGCCTTGCACTTGCATAGTGGGATCTACTGGGATTGACGTCCACTGAAACGCCTCAGTACCAACGGCATTAAGCTCAATGCTATCGCCCATGCAGACCATCGTCGGTCCGGTGAGTCGCAATGTCGCCGATGGCTTGACCGTGAGCGTATATTGTGTGGTATCCAGGCAGCCAAAGGCCGTCCGCACAATACAGGTATATGTGGTAGTCTGTTGCGGGCTCACGACCGTTGTGCGGCCTTCCGCAACGAGGGTCGGGCCGACATACCAGCTTGCCGTCACACCGCCAACACCCGTGAGTTTGACCGTATCTCCGGCGCAGATCTCGTTTGTTCTGGATGTGACCGTTGCCGTCGGATTCTCGTGCACATAGACCCACGCATAGACAGGGGGCTTGGGTTCCGACGCCACATACATAGTTGCTGACACCTGATAGGCACCCGGTTGATCGAAGTAATGCACGCCGACCTTACCGGAGCCGCCGAAGCTCCACACCACCGAATCCGTCACAAAGGTTCCTTGCAGTGGTAGCACCGCTGTATCGCCCTGGCACAGATCAAGATCAGGGATACGAAGTTGATAGTCCGAGATCGTCGGCATCATCGTCGGAAAGCCCATCGTGCAGATCGTATTCGTATCCGGGAACACCACAGCCTGTCGCTCAAACTCACACGCCGTTCCCCTCTCATTGGGCTTATTGATGCGGCTGACAAAGTTCTTCTCTCGTTGCGCCACATAGATCCGGTTGTCGGGTCCTCGCTGAAGACCGGCGAACGCATTGATCTTACTGAATGGCACCACAATCTGTTTGGAGTTGCGGATGGAGTCAGCGTCACGAAGTGTGACATCGTATTGACGCAGTTCGCCGGGGAGACTGTCCAATAATGGTATCTCGTAATCTAAAGGTGGCAACCCGTTCGTATTAGTATACGAACCGTGGGCAATGTAGAGCAGTTTACCATCGGGCGAGAACTCGCAGCCGATCGGCCGGGCCGTGTATGGAAAGTCTTCAACGCGATAGAACACAACACGGTTAAGGTTGATGAAGAACGCCGTGTCGCCGATCTGTCGGGCATTCGATACAAGTCCAGCCGAAGGGTCGAAATCGGCTAAGATCACGCGGCCTCGCACTCCGCCTACAGATGCGATCATCCGTCCATCTGGTGATACCTTCGACTCACCAAGCGATTCATGCACCACACCGCCAAGCGATACCTCAGACCAGGCGCGTGGAAACTCAGGCGTAAGAAGATCCTGGTGGAGTTTTACACCGTCCCTCGACACATGGAACACGCGAAAGCCCGATGGTGATGCCATTGGTGCGATAAGCCACAGGTCTCTACCATTGATATGCGGCACAAGGCATGCGCTTGCAGCCGTCTGAACTCGGTCCGGGTTCTTGTTATTGTTTAGGCCCGAGATCACCGTATCCGCTTCAAAATACACCCTTCCTCTGTGATTGTCTCCCGCAAGGTCGATGATATTGATCGTCGATGAGCCTTCAGACAAGAAGTAGTCACCGAGCAGGTTGTCCTTTGATCTTCCGTGATATGTTTGATACGCGAACACCGTATCTCTACTTCCGGGCTTGCGAAACATGATCATCGCTGGATTGCCGAGATTATTGTCATAGCGGCAGTTACCCAGAGTGTCACTAGCGGCATTGAAAACTGTACGCCAGCCTGTGAACAACATCGGCCGCCCATTTTGGTCCAAGAACATCCCCGCACCAGCATAAGCCGAATCAAGCCACTGTCCAGCTCTCACTTCACTCTGAGAAAATGACACGGCTGCATTCCGACCAAAGTACCAGGTGCAGTCACCATCGTATTGTGCGTATAGCTGATCTTGGGTGCAAAGAAGCGTGAGAATACACGCAGCAAGGCGGGCTGTATATACTCTCATATGTTCAATATTCGATCTTGTGGCGCTTCACGTCTATATACAAGGTTTACTTCGACGTCGCTTTCTTCTTTCTCATCGTATTAATCAATTCTTCGATCTCATCGATAGCTTTCAAAGAGGCCTTTGCCTTTGTAACGTAGTATTCATCTTCATACTTTAGCCAAGGCGTGAAGTGTTTTCTTGCCGGAGCTAAATACCAGTCGATAGTGACAGTATCTCTGTCAGAAGCATCTAAAGCCGGTGCGTCGACATCAGCAAGCGGATGTTGAATGAGAAACTTGGCAAGAGCGAAGTCATATTTCCATAGTGCGAATGCAATGGCATTGAGCTCGGGATGACCCTCTACATGAATCTTTGCACCAGCTGCTAACATGCAAGGTACATTGGAATGTCGCATGCTAACTGCGAACAGAAACGGCGTATATCGTGGGGCGGCCACCTCCTTCTTATTCGGGTCCCCACCCCGTTCGATCAGATACTGCAGGATCTCACAGTTATTCTCGATCCAAGTTGCATAGTACAGAGCACTCTTACGGCTACGATCCGGCTGATGTACATCAGCCCCAGCATTGACAAGTAAGCGCACGATCACCGCCTCTTGACACAGCACCGCCAAGTGCAGTGGGGTAACTCTCCACTCTCCGCAAACCACCGTAGCAAGCTCTGGTTTTGATGCAAGTAATTGGGCTATTCGGAGGGTGTCACCTTGCCAGATTGCATCTGCGATCGCTTTGCATGAATCCGACTTGTATTGTGGATACGTGTTCCTAGCCAAGGGATCTCGATACTTGTCACCCTCTGCATTTAAGCATGCAGTTTGGGTTGCAGACACAGTCAGACAAGATATCATCACGAGCAGAGTCCGTAAGATTTGGTGCATATTCATTAGAACCAACTATTCGTTATTGACGACATGTTTTACCCTTCTATGGATCCGCTGACAAGATACCACCGCTGCCCCCATTGTTTGCGGCTTCAGGCTGCGGCATCGGATCATCTCTTGACGCAGTTACAACTACTGGCGAGGAGGGTGACATTTTGGGATTGGTGCGGAGGTTGTCTCCAAATATCGAGATTGCAGCATCAAGCATGTGCAGGCCAACACGTATTGCGGCTTGTTCTATCCATGCATCAGTGCCAACCCAACTGTATTCATAGTCGTACGACAACTCGGTGATCTCCCCAGGAGTTATCTGATAGAGCATAGGATCAATAACTGGGAGAAACAAATTCGCGAGTCGCTGTACAAACGCGACGGCTTCACCTTGGACACGTATGACATCAATATCAACACTTTTAAGCCTTGTACGGTCCAATCCTAGCCTTTTGAAGTCATGCATGAAAAGGCCCGCTGGATTGACAACGATCGCACCTCTTCCTGTCGCGATGGCATTGGCCATAGCAAGCGCTCCGCCAAGCGAATGCCCGCCCAAGGTTAGTTCAATATCCGGACCCAATCTATTGCTTAGCTTCACTGCTTGTTCAACACTGAAGTCATATTGACCTCTCAGACCAAGCGGATGTCGGATCAAGTTCTCTGCCCAATCCTGACACTCTTCCGAACCTCGCGTCACATACGCATACTCTAGTTTGCCGGAAATTGGGTTGTTCCGCTTAAACAGCATACTTTGAAAGCCAGCGTTGTCCCAGGTTAGTTCAATGAAGAATTTGTCCTCAGGCTGCCATCCACCGAGCAATTGATCATACTTACCTTTATACAGTGCATTCTGCATGGCCATCATTTCTTTCCTAGTAGGACGCAAGCCAAACACATCAGTGTTCACTGTAGGCGAAGAAGCCATTCCCTCATACGGATTTGTCCACGGTTGTCGTATAGGGTCTTGCCCACTCCATCTACCCGTCTTTGCGTCGTACATACGGAATGGCGTAAGGTACTCTGCCAGACCGAATTCGCCTTCGGTCAGTCGCATCCCTTGGAACGCATATCTATAATTTGGCTCATCTTGTGGCGTTACGTATCGCCGGCTCTGCATTGCACCGTATGGCTCGTAATCTATGGAAGCAAGTAGGCCCACTGCAGGTTCGTTGTTCTCGAGAGAAAGGACATCGCTTATGATGGCGCGAATCGAGCCAAGATGATCTACGAGTTGATAGCGAACACTGCCGACAACTCTATAGAAATTACCCGTACCGGATCCCATTGTTGTACTACGTCGAACACCAAGACACAATCCACCAAAAATGCTCCATTCTTGAACTGATGGTTCACTCTCAAGGTCGGTAAGATTGTAGACAACACGGTCAGCATGTTCATCCGCAGGCACTATTATCGAGGCACGACTCCACTCGTTGTTGTTATGCACGTCAGCACGGACAATGTTACCGAATGGATCACGCACATGGTTAACCACAGACATGGATCGCGTTAGACTCTTTGGAACATCATACGATGTGTATTGCGTCGCACTTGCATCGTTGTCAAGTTGCTGTTCAACCAATCGTCCTTTAGCATCAGTCTCGATGTTACCTGTAACAGCGTTCGTTAACTCTTGCTCATAACCGGAAATCCCATCCCCGGCAGCATCCTCAATCGCAACCAACTTATTGCTCTGAATGCCTGCCAGATTCAGCGTAGCATCATCGTAGAGTACGCTCATTGTGCTACCAGTCATAGCCCAACGTTTGATGTGGACCATGTTGCTGTTTTGGTCTAGCACGTATCGCGTACCCCAGCCACCGTTGCCGTCCGAGATCCAGTTCGTGCCGTCGAAGGAGTAGGTCGTGTCTGAGCGTAAACGACCGATTCTGTCATGCTGGAATCGCTCACCGAGTAGCGCGCCATCACGCAACACTTGCTGATTACCCGTTGCCTGTGTCCGGTAGGACCATGCACCCATAAGCCCCGCGTACGAATTGTGCGGTGCTACACCGTTCGAATGCGGCACACCAAGCATGGCTGGGTCACCGTCGTTGAACGGTGATGTGGCTGTGTTGAAGCTACGTTGGAAGTCGTCCTCGTGGTAGTAGAAGCTCATGCCAAACGCGTCCTTACCCACATGAGCGTGCTTGCCTGTACCACTTCCATCCGCCCCCGGATCTTTCGTGGGATCCAATGACGGGTGGTTGATGCCCTTGAGTTGACCAAGGAGCGTGTAGGTGTAATCACGACCCTGCACGCTGTCTTCGCCGATGGTTTCGCGACGCAGCGAGCCGTCGAGGTTGTAGTCATAGACAACGTCGCGATCCCACATGACGCCATTACGGGATGTCTCGACGATCTTCAGACGACCATTGGCATCATATTCGTAGCGGTGCTGGAATCGATCGTCGTCGTTGTCAACACCATGCACTTGATAGTCGACAGCAAGGGGCGCGCCTGTACTGTGGTCGTAGCGATAGTCGGTCCGTTTGACAAGGCGCGCCGTTCCGTTGGGCGATGCCTGATCGGAATGCGGGATGTCGTTGACCACTGCCGTGGGGTTGCCTTGTGCGTCGTACGTGAAGAACGTCCGCACAACATTGGAGAGATTAGCGAAGCTCTCATCTTCAGGCCAATGTGGCACGGCATAAGCCCACGACAAGCGGTGCCGCAGATTACGTTGTACAAGGCCGGACGTGTTGCTGACGTGTGTCCAGCCGCTTTCCGCTGAGTTGCCCGCCGTCGTGTTTGCCGGGTGATCGTAGTTGTAGACTACGACATCATGGCGTTCATAATCAGTTGCCGTGGGCCATGTGGCGTTGTCTCGATTGTAATGGATGGCTGATTCAAGCCCTTGTTCATCACCCAGCCCTGCCACTTCACCGGTTTCAATGATGCGGTCGAGCGCATCGTACTTGAAGTACGTCATGCTCTTGCTGGTGGCAGCGTTCTGTACGGCATCAACGATAAAGCGCAGACGGCCGTACTTGTCGTATTCGTATCGTTCTGAACCACCATCGGGAACGGTCTTGACCAACATTCGCCCCCTGGAATCAGTCATGAAGCGGGATACGAAGGTGTGTGCCGGTGTGGCCGAGATCGTCCGTGCGGGGTTGATGTCGACGCCTTTGGGCGAGACGGTCCTGACGAGGCGTCCGGCGCGGTCGTAGTAGTAAAGTGTGTAGTGATACGATTTCTGATCGTAGGTGGCCTGCACATTGTCGACGACATTATTAGCGTTGAGGCACTTCAGAACGTACGAGGCCATGATGGACTGACGGAGTTTCTGGATCTCCTTCATGTACCGTGCGGTGATCTCGGCCTTGATCTGATCGAGCTTCTGCTGCTCACAGGGTGGAGGGACGTAAGGATCGACATCCTCGTAGTCTTCCACGGCAAGTGTGTCCCACTTGATGCAGATAGCACATGTTGGTACAATGGGGCAGATAGCGTTGGCAGAACAGCCACCAATCTCAGGCCCCATGATGTTCGCACGAGTATAGGTCTCGTGAAAGCGCACCGATTCGATTGGATACTTCTTCTGCGTTGATACGTCGACGAAGACCAGGCGGCGACGTGGGTCCTGTTCAAAGCGACCGATTAGCTGCGTGAACTTCATGTTCCAAAACTGCAGCAGCTCCGTTGCTTCCTCTGTACTTCCGAATGTCTCTGTTTGTGTTTCTCCGGCAACGGTCTTGAACAGTGACATTCCGCCAAGGGCGAGGCTGTCTCCATACGATGGTAACAACTGCCAGCCGAAGGCGAGATTCCGTGCAAAGGTGCTGACAGAGTCGCCAATAGAGCCGAAGTCGAACATCAAGTGTCCGAACGATCGCCACGGCTGATAGACCGTGTCCGAGGAGTCTCAATAGCTATAGTTGAAGCCATCGAACGCACTCAGCATACAGAGACCACGACCGGGGTTTGTACCTGGGACGACTGGCTGTTCTACACGGAGGAATCCCACAAACTGTTGTGTATGTCCGTTGACTCCAATCGAATTGAGATAAAGGTCGTTAAGACTCGATGATAGTGCCAGGGCGAATGCCGTGTCGATGTTTGTTGACCAGAACGACTGATACATGACGTTCTTGATCTCAGCACGATAGGTCTGGAGCGAGTCGCCGCTTTTGAGGTAGCGCGTTGAGGCCTGCTCCGTGTGTTGATCCATGAGCTGTGCACCCCATAGCGTGTCTACCATGGTGTTGAGTTTCTCTACCCACGGGTGAAGGTCTTGACGGGCACGTGGTCCGGTGAAGGAAAGCGCACAGAGTTCGCACCCGTGTTGGTCTTTTGGACGGAAGAACAACCCTTCGACGCCGGGAATCACGCGGAAGGTCCAGCGTCGGAAGCCCGGTGGTCCTTGATTTTCGGCTGCGTCACAGTCCACCTCAGGTCTCACTTCTGGTTGAGGTGTGGCCGGATTATCATCGATCAATGCCTCGTTACGGATACAAAGGGGAATGCTAGCATGCGCCATGTATGTAGCTAAGAAGGAGTATACGCGTGGTGCTAGATTGATACACTGCTCAGTTGCGCTAGTCTGCTGCAGTTTCTTATACTCCGCGTTGAGGTATGTGATCAGCAGATCGATCAACTTAGACGTATTGGTGACCAGTTGATACCCAGTGTTGCATTGATATTCAGTTGTTGGTACTTGAATGCTGTGGTAGCCCATCATTCTGGTGCGCATCCGAAGCATCCAGTTCGCCCTCATCTGATCTGGATCTTGTTCCGTGCCGGGCTTGCATGCCGTGCTACACTCATCTACTGCCGCCTCAACCATACAATGCAATTGACCGGGCGGCAATGTGGCTGGCAGCGCGGCAGCGACTATACTCTTCTTGAACTCCTCTCTGAGTGACTCACAATGCTGCATACATTTGATCGACGTGACCACGAGCCTGAAGAAGGCATTCAGTCCAATTCCACCAGTGGTTTTGGGTGATGTAGCTCCGGTGCCATCTTCGACGTGTTTTTTGTCCTTCGAAGAGTAGTCCGAGAATGCGCAGTCGGCTACGTTGTCCCAGTAGTCCGGATCATTGATATCGAATTGAGCTTGGCATGTTGTAAGCCGAGCTTGATTCACAACACGCAAGCGTCTAAACGCGTTCTCTGCTTCAGCAACGTTGTCGATCGTGTTGTTGTTCTCCGGCACGTTGGGAGGATCCCAACAATAGCCCGCCAGAGAAAGAAATTTCTCGACGATGTCCGGTATCGCTCGGGAGCGATTGTCTCCAAGATATGTGGGATTACTTCGGATGTCGGCGATTCTGGCATCAACCAGGGTTTTCCAGATCACCCAAAGCTCTCGACAATTGTACGTGCATGTTTCGTCACGTAGCATCGCCAGGACCATGCGATCAAACAACTTACTGTCAGGATTCTGATTCGGGTATTTGGAAAGATAGACAACTCCAGCAGCATCCCAGTAGAAGTAGAAGTTGTTGTATCGCGCTTCTATGCCACCTGGAAGTTGCAGTCCTGATCGAATAAGTTGATCCTTTGCGTACTCTTCGAAACCGACTTTTGCGGGATCAAGCAAGGGGTCGTCGATCTCTTCTTGCGTCAGACACGGATAGCATTCCACCAGTTCCGGCAGGGCGACCGTTACACAAGTACCATTCGTACCGATTGCCACCGTCCTCTTCCCATCAACGACCAGAGGTGGTTCTCCAATCTCACCACTCCTATATAACTTGTAATGTTCGGTGACCTGTTCAAGTGTTGGGTTGGGGTTTCCGGGCACGAGAAGACTCTCTCCAAGCAGCGTTGCTAGTCCCTGTTGAACTGCCGACTCCGGAAGGAGTGCATCGACGACATTCTCAACGTGCCGACGTCCATTGGGATCTAGTCTATCTAACTCCGAGATACGCTCAACGACGTACTCCCCTACACCCAGGCTTAAGGTATATGTCTGCGTGTTGTTCATCTCCGTCGAGCACACCTTGGCCGGAGTCATGTCGATGACCCGTTCGTCAACGATCTGCACCGGCAGGACATCAACACGAGAGACACGGACGCGAACATACTTGACGCACTCCTCGCAGTGTGTGGTGCAGCTTCCAAGCTGAATTGTTGCTCCGGCGCCGTCTTTTCGTGTGACAGTGATCGTACATTGGGTTGGAGCTGCCAGGGCGATCTTCATCGAGCCAATCACCTGCCGCGTTCCCGTGAGAATGCCACCGGTGAATGATGTAGTTACGCCCGAAAGAGTATTGACGACTTCTTTTGTGGGGGAGTCAACGGGTGCAAGACCATTTAGGTTGAGAAGAGCCGCGTTGCCATCATTGGAGATCACCGTTTTCCCCGCGGCGTTGACAGACGTGTTGCCAGCTAACTCTCCGGCATCAACAAGGCATGTCGCGATCACCCGTGGGCCATCATAGTAACTGGCACTTGCAACTCCATCAGGAGAAACCGTCAACATCTTCACAATGCGATCGCCGACCGGCGCTTCATCGCCGAAGATCGATGTAAGCTCGCGCTGTGATACCGAACTTTGATAGGTGCGAGTTGACCTTTCGGTCATGTCAGCAGTCGGTGTGGAAGAGAGTGATCCCGGAGGCCGCATCTGAAGTCCTGGTGGCACAACCGCCAGAACGGAGCCATCAGCTTTGTACACTGTTCTAGCGTACGGATAGCCCCCTGAAGAAGGAATCGTGAGGTCAGGATTATTGTTGGAGTTGTACCATGCCAATGGAGAGCTTGGCGACACTGTTTCAGGGTTGTTGAGGTTCGTGCCTAGGTCATCGAAGTGCTCAGGGCCGTAAAGAGACCCACCGGTCGTTGTGACCGCCTGCGGCACAAACTCGATCGATTGCTTCCAGTCACTGCCACCAGAGGCCAGCAGTGGACTTGGAATAGTAGCCAGCGAAGCTCTCCCTTCGAGATCATAGACTACTTGGGAGCCGATCACAATGGGATGGGGTGGCGGTGGGTTCTGCGTGATCAGCGTGGCCAGATCGCCTCTACTAAGAGATTGCGTCTGTATGGTTTGGCCAATGGCGTTAAGATAGACCCTACTGTCACTGACAAATGACGTTCGCGATGTGTCACGTAGGATAGCCATCTGGTGTACAAAGGGCTTCGATTGATCTGGTTCTTGATACCAAAAGGATGCAATGTTTCTGTAGGGGGCGAGAGCGTGAACCGAGTAGTCGTTGATGCAGGCTTCTATAGTGATTTGCGCGCCCTGATCAGGGGAAGGAGACCACGGGCCATAGTTCATCAAATGGGAAGTTCTGCCGTCATATCGTGACGTGACTGGACGAACACGAAACAGATAGTAACCTGTACCTTGGTGCGGGATGATCGTAATCGAGCCGCTGGTTGACCTCTCGGATTTATCGATGGCGACTTCGTACCGAAGTGCCGTATTCCAGTCTACCAGAGCCTCGACCTTGTACCCAACATTCGCGTTGGCCAGGCTGGTATTGTGGAGACGAACGATCTCGATCTGAACAAAGTCATACGTTGCACCGGGATGATCGGGTGGCGCCGTCCACTGTAGTGTTACATTCGTGCCTGTTACCTTGACGCTGCGTTTGTCTGGAGATGCAGAAGGATTGCATGAAAACTCCGGCGAGGTAATGAACGTGCCGCCAGCTACATCACAATGAAGTCGGTCATCCTCACTAGGATTGGCATCAAAGTGATGTACAAACGTTTCTTCAAGAGAGAGCGTCAGTCTGAATTGCAGATTAACCGCTGCAGTGGCGGATGGAGTGTACCCATCGGTGGCGTCTAGCTCGAAGCGAATCTGAGTATATCTATCGGCTGACGGGTTATTGTGGTAAGGGTGGAGTTCCGGAGCCAAATACGAACTTAGATACACCGCCTCCGGACTTGATTGACTCAGCTCAAGTTCAACGTCCGACGCCAGAACAACAGGATTGTTCGGATCAGAAGCTTTTATAGCCACGAGGTTACCTTTTACTGCTCCCGTCCAAGCATCCGGACCAAGTTCATAAGTTTCCCTGTCGCCACCGGCATGAAAGTACACCTGAACACGCCACCTTCGCACATGCCGTTCATTGTCGGTATCCTCGTACGTTCCTGTGGGAAGCACAGCCACCTCACCGTCATCCTGCAGACGAGTTGGTTGAGGTGTCACAGTTGAGATCGTTGACCTGATCGTCCTGTTCACCGTCGGGAACGGTCGTACGATTGGCGGCGTTACCAGTCCATTGCCTCCTTGCGCGAACAGATCGATGCAGTAAAAGGCTAAGAATAGTACGATACTGATCGCTTTCGGACTACAAGCGTACAATCGTCTGCGAGTGAACATCTGTAGGTGTACCAGGTTCATGGGTTCACCTCGTATTCAGCGTTGATACCCGCAATGTCTGCATCACTGATCTGAAAGCACCTAGATTTGCAATTGCCGATCGTACCATCTAGGTCATATTCCTCAGGCGGAGCCATACAGTCCGGTATAGACGGCTTTACATTGTTATCGCACGTGTATGAGGTTGGGTTGTGGTCTGCTTGCCTAATAATCGATACAGAGTAGTCGCAGTTTGCCCTGGCGACCTCGAACGTGTACACACAACAGCTCGTCCGCGTGTTGCTCATGTATGGACTTGGATTGGCGCATGGAAGAGCACAATACTTTCTATTGGTCGTCCATCCTTCGCTACATGTGTACGCTGACCAGCAGCCAGGTAGTGAGAAGGATATCGACTGCGCTCCATCCGTCGTCCTTAAGAGCCCGCCCGGATTGTCTTTTGCTAGCAACCGCAGAACTGCATTCTTAATGGCTTTTGTCACATCGCCCGGACACGTTGTACACACAGCCGTGAACTGTATCACGGTACGCTTAGGATTCTGATTCTCGCCACTACAGTCAATGATCCGATACTTGACCGTCGTTGTGCATGCTTCTTCCTCCGGAGCATTGGTCGGTACAGGATACCCAGGACCGATGGGGGAAATTCGAAGTGTCAACTCGTATTCTGTGCTACTCCAAGTCCCACCTGGACAAATCCCTTTACAAGGATCACTATAGTAGTACAGCTGTAGATTCTCCGTCTCCTTACGATTCTCTTGTGCGACTAGCACTGTGGCAGTCACGACAAGGAAACACAAGCATGCTACATACTTCTTCATGGCTTTGGCCTCCCACCCGTTGAATCGCTAGACGGTTTTGGCTTCAACAAGCCATCAATAAGTGTGGACGAACGAATACCATCTGGACTGATGTTTGCATCCAACAGACGCTCCTTCGCGCCGATACCGCTTGGCAGATTTATCGGTGGTACTGCGTCTTGTACATCTCGAAGTATATCGTTGAGATCATTCTCCCACCCGTTGACGCTGAACGGCGTCGGGTTGAGAGCGGTGTAAGCGCCACCATGTAGAGCTCCGTCCATGCGTTGCCGCCTAGGACCATTTGCAAAAGTGTGAGCCTGCGCCACTCGTCCTGTCACCGTCTCTTGTTCAATGGAGACCACCGCGCCCCTCTGGTCATAGTGCCACAGAGTGGCAAAGTGGTCCTCGTCTAGCGCCGTTGTAGGTCGATATTCCTTGTCGTAGGTCATACACGTTGACGATGACATCGGATCTTGAACGACCACATCATCAACATAAACGGCAGGCCCGCCGACGCAACTGATGGCAACACTACTGGTACATGCAACGGCAGACCTGGTCACATTGATGAGTCGCCAGCCGTCAGAACAGGCAAGCGAATCGCCTTCAGTGAGTGTGCTACCTGCAACAGAGACTGTTCCAACGACCTTATCCGTTGTCGCGCTTTGCGGTCGAAGCCACAGCCGTATCAGCACATCACCGCTCGCGCTGATCGTACCGACATGTGCGGGTTTATCGATAGAGACGCTGCCATTAGCCTGAACGGCAATTGACCGGCTTCCTGAGTGAGCGACAGTGGCCAGCCCTGATTCGCAATCATTGTACCACGGCATTGAGCTGAGGGTGCTGATGCCAGCAACGTCAAATGCCGCTTGCACTAATCTGCCGGAAGGGTCTCGCTGCACAACTGAAATCCGGCCTGCATTGTCAACAGCTTTTACCACGCTCCCATTCATATCGACACCAGCAACCATTGCACCACGCGTCCACGCATCAACAGGGAACGAAACAGGCAGGATGGCCTGGCTCGTCGCAGGATCGGACCAAGATGCGAAGGGTACCGGCAACTCGAATGTTCCGGCAAGGTCTTGCACCGCTCTCGTCCCCTGTCCTGCTACATGGGACGCATCAATAGTGAGCGCACTTTCGTATGTCCAAGCGGTGACCGGTTGCCATTGTCGTGCCACTCTACTAGTATTTGGTACTTCGACATCCCAAGCCTTATAAGGAACAAGTGTGTATGCAAGCGTCGGCGCATCTACATCAACCGTACGAATTGACGTCAAGCTCAGTCCTGTATATCCCGTCGCTCTGAAGTAGAGTCCATTTGGAGACTTGTTTGCATCAGATAGTTTAGGTCCCTGCGTTCCTACGGTTACTGTACCTCTGTCCCCTACTCGAAACCGACGCCATGCATCCCACGTGTATGTGTCCCTTGAACGACCACTCGTCGAAACGTTAACCCAAATCTCCGGAACTGGGCACGGTGTTAAAAAATCGGTTCTATAGATGGGATATCCACACGTTTGCCAGACCGGATCGTATGTTGCTCCACAATCACTTTGATATACAGGATTGGCTGGGTTGGCATGCGCCGATGGATTGACGAGGCCGAGCGTAAATGTCTTGGGTCCAGTCTCGTTATAGGGATTGATTGCATCTACAGCAACCCAGTACTTTGATAGATCCGTGGGGCAAACACCGCCCGACAGATCTGCGCGGCGATGGAAGGGATCAATGTCAGCCCCCACAGGCGGGCCCACTGGTGGCTCAAAGGACCCTTGGGGTGTATAATATCCGAACGGGTTGATGTGGCGTGTGTTTCCTAGGATACTACCAACACGTCCCCAATCCATGAACATTTCAAGAGTTTGTTCTAGGTCATACAAGGTATTTGCCGTCCCTTGAGCGGCTGTCGGATCCCATCCATAGACGACGATCGTTTCTGCTGACTCGGTCAGCCTGTTTCTCTTTCCAGAGCGGATAAGTCGCAGTGAGTCGGGCGACTCTTCAATGATCGTCGGCCCCGGACTGAGGAGGTCAAATGCCAGTTCCGCGTTGGACCCGCCGTTTGCTACATCTGTCACTCTAATAACGTGCTTCAGTTCGTTGCCTTTATATACCTGATACTCATCACCCACGGCCACTGACATTAGCAGGTTTTCTCGTCGCTCTGCAAGATCAAGGGTTGTCGTCGGCGACAGGCGGTAGTGGTTCGCCGATGGATACGTAATCGACACCGTACCAATCGATGGCGTATTGATGCTCGCGCCGAATCGTGCGGCAACCTGGAGGGTCTTGCGGCCGAGCTCAGAGTACGTCTTGAAGGCAGGTATACTCATGGACGCGACGCGGCCATCGTGAGCACCATTGGGATTTGAACGGGGAGACAACGAACCACGATATGCATCGGCACCGCTTACGATCGCCGGAAAGCCCGACAACGCATGAACAGCGACGATCTCCGAGGTATCCAGTAAGCCTCGATCATACGTAATCGTCTTCAGCAAGTGTGGGCTACGACGGTGAAGCACGGTGGATGCATAGGAACGGATCTCATGCTCGATGCCACTATACATACCCGAGATACCAAAGATGAGTGGCGATGCCCACGAAAGGTCTAGACGCGTCAGATCTTGACTTTCACGGATCTTTCTGGATTCGAACACGACGTCCATGGCATCGCCGCGCCGCACACGCCGTAATGGGCGGTCCAGCGTGTCAAACGCATAGACGGGCTCGCCTGGGCTTTTCCAAATGTATTGGGTCGATCGGACTAAGTGATGTGTTGCCGGTTCGGCATAATTACCCGTATATGATTGAACAGAAACGGGTAGGCCGTGCGAGTTATACAGCTCATAATATGCTTCTTGATGCAACTCCAAGTCCAGCGTAGACCTGTTATACATCGCAACGTTCACCGGATCAAACTCGTTGACATGATGTCGCGTTGTCACTTGTCGCCGCCGCACCAACGGTTGTGTCCTGGAGGTCGTAAACTCCGCGACGGCAAACCCAGGGGTGTTGGCTTGTGTATTGATCGACTTAGTGATCACACGTTCATATCCAACCGATGGTGAGGGTAGAAGCGCATCGGGGATGCGTTCTTCTGCCCACGCCATTTCGTTCTCATCAATGATGTGATCGGCCGCTCTGCTCCAGTACCTCTGCGCGATCCGCGTCAACGGATTTTCTTCTCGCAGCGATGTGGGCTCACATGTAGCAACACCCCACGACACTGTCTTGCCGGTCGCGTCGATACCCTCATAGATATACTCTGTCCCAACCGCACTCAGGTCGCCATCCTCCAAGGTACCGGATGGCGATATCGTGAGAAGTCGCTTCGTGCGCACGCCACAGCCGCGCTTGGGCTGCCACATGGGCAGTCTAACCAGACAACGCTCAGGGTCAATTCTTGGAAGTAGTTCCTCGCTTATTGGAAACAGGCTGTTTATGACAAACGGTATTGACTCCAAGGTTCTTCCAAACAGCGTGAGCATCGTCCATGCATCTTGCTCACTGCAGTGATCCGGGCACGCGCCCTTACCTTTCAGGAACGTTTTCCAGTGTCGAATTGCAAGGCGATACGGAGAGGTTGCATGCGCATTGTCCATGCTGCTAAATGAACTACTCGTCCACGGTACGTCATTCATTTGGCCAATACGGAATTCGACACAAGAGCGGCCATCCTTGACTACGGGCTGTGGATTTACGTGTGTGATGCGCCCATACCCTCGTACATAGAACCGGTCTGACGTCTCATCGGGAGGGCACGGCTGGCTTTCCTTCGTTCTATAGCAGAACTTGAAGTAGATCGGCTCCCGTGAGGCTTCATACTTTTCTTTCAACAACGCGATGTAGTCTTCATGGTCTTGCGCTCCTACGCCCATCGTTGCCAGGTCGACATATAGCGCATTTGCTGACCCAGGAATTGACGTGCATCTACTCCAGTCGCCCGATTCTTTGCGGAGGGGTATCAACATAGCCGCACTATTATCCTGAACCCATGAGTACGTTCGCTGTTCATACACTGGCACGATACGGGCACCGCTGGACAGCCGAATTGTTTTGAGTCTCCATGGGGCATCGTCTTTGTTTGCGACAGCACTCTGCCATTTCTGCTTTGACGTCATGCGAAGCAGTTCCGCATCGGGAACATCACTGCTTGTCGGCTGCGCTCCGGTAGGCTGCCCCCATGCGTCTACGGAGTTGGCGTTGTGCGATGGATTTTCATCCGTCACTGTCGGAATTAGTGCATTGCCATAACGCGACGCGAGGATACTTGGCGAATCATCCTTGACATTATCGCGATCTACAGTCGAGCCGCCTGTTCCAGTCGTTGGATATTGATAGAAGAAATCGATCGGCTCTATGGTTTGTTCACGAACGCGACGATCATCAACCCATATGCGGCGAAGCGTAAGTTTACCACACGCTGTGGATTGCGGCAGTGCAGATATGGCCTCTGATGACGGATTGCCGGGCTGGAGAGAATAGTCATATACGAAGTGGACAGTCTTGAGCAATGAGCCATTCCCGATCGTACCATCAGGCCCCTTGCTCCATAGCTCGATCCTCGTCAAATACTGACTATTCGCCGAGGAAGGGTCGCGAGGTGAGGGGGCCTTTTCGGCATCACTTGTTGAGGCTGGTTCGTGATCGTCTTTGCGCAGCATCTTTGTCCAGACCTCACCGCTAGCGGATTGGTTGGGATCACTGCTGGAATAGAAGTAGGCGACATGCGTTGCTGTCTCTATTGTCTTAAGATACGCAACTTCGGACTTGCCGTCCATAAAGGTGAACTTGTCGTCTGCCTTGTCATCGACATCACCACGGTCCAAGAGATAGCCATTATAGGGTATGCGCCAATACCTGAGCGCAGGCTCGGTATAGGTGAATTTCGTCCACGCACCTGCATCTGCTTGATCTGGACCATTGTCGTTGACGTCCACATAGTTCTGGCCTAGAATAGCCGTCGCATTCCATTGATACACAAACCGATAGGGGCGATCTTCAGAGGCCTGCAAGACCTTACCGTTGATCTCCTCATCATTCATGTAGTAGATGCGCTGAGGGGCACGCTGCACTTGATGCGCCGGGACCGTGTAGGTGCGAGACGTTTCATAACTGCGTTGTACCGGTGCGCCAAACTCGTAGGCAACGCCGGATTCTGATGTGATTCGAAAGAATCCAATAAGTGAGTTGTCGACTTCAGCGTCTGTGTCCCAAGCGTCAAAACAATTCGACTTCTTCATGTTCTTGCCAACGAAGCCGAAGTAACGCTTGATATCAATATTCTTAGACTGCAGCTGTCGGAGATCGGCGAATGTGAGCCACTCGATGCTGCGATTGATATTGGGATACCGCCCCCGATTTATCGGGTAATACGTGCCCTTGTCCGGCCCATCCATTGATACCCCAATTGGTCCGTCAGATGTAGCATATCTTACCTCATCAGCAGGATCGTCATTGAATCTAAAGAATGGCCTCATCGAGGCACCGTACATCCCCTGATCTACAAGCAGGATATCAGAGTTCGCATCGTTGCGGTCACCATTGTGGTCGCCAACGGTAAGCGTATAATCGGCAGGGATTGGCAACGATGCACCTATACCGCCGCCAAGAGGAACGGCCACCTTTGCACTCAGGCTATACAACGACAGTGTCGATATCTGACTAACGGGGCGTAAACGGAGTGGCAAAGGCAGGTGCGCACGGAAGGTTCCATCACTACCTGTGCCTGACACGATGAATTTGTCGTATGCCGGAAGGGGCATGGGGATCTGGGCATTACTGGGATCTCCCGAGGATAACTGCCGCTCGCCGTCTACCAAGTAATCCTGTGAAATAGCCGACTTCGCTGCATCTAGTCCGAGTTCACTTGAGTGTAGGTAACCATTGACGGTCAAGTCGCGCTGTGGTGTCGCCATCGTCGTGAACGACACTGTCGCCCCTGTTTCCCATCCACCAACATTTCCCATCTTGAACGTGGTATTATAGACATGTGTCTCACCACGGAAGGGATACATCAGGCCGATCGCCGGATTGTTTCTCGACGTGGGGTCGTAGGTAAACAGACTAGTTCCTGCACCCGCTCCACTATAGGCCTCGGTTTTCTGTGCAAGTGGGCCCACAACTCCCTGAGGCAAATCGACATCCACCTGGTGGGTTTCAAGCACAAGACTGAAGCCAATGCCAACACCGAATCTTCCCTTCGTGTCGATGGATGTCCCTACACTGACGGCAGAAAAACAGATATTGGGTCCACCAGAAACCATGGCGTCAAAGCCGGTGGCTGTGTTGCATCCAGCGGTGAGTGACAAACCGGCGCCGATCTTCTCAGATGACAAGATCTCCATATTGCCCTGTAGGGTCGCTGCTTGACTACAGATCTTTGAATTGAGCGTCTGCTTGATCGTTCCGCCGACAAGATCATCCGGGACGCCGACACATGATCGTGTAATACTTGGCGCTTCTAAGCTCCAACCATAACCAACCCAGGACGCTTCTGCTTCCGCCTGAATATCACTCGAATAGTTTAGCGACACAGTGTATCCACCACCATGTGGCCCTGGGATTGTGATCACCGGAATCGAACATCGGAACGTGCCGGTGAACGGATCGACCGACGGACTTGGCAGTAGTTGGGCTTGCGATTCAACCACAGAAACAAGCGCAAACACAACGTATGCGATGCTACGGACGACATTACGAATCGACGTCGATAGCAGGCGTTGCAGCACGGATCTAAATACTCTCATCTCACTCCCTCAATCAACTTTGACGACTCGCACAATACCTGTACAACTTCTCGTATCCACCTTAATTACGTAGCTGCCTGCAGCTGCTCTCGACCCGTTAGAATTCATACCATCCCAGTACGCACTGTGACAAGGAATACTCTGGGACCACACAAGCACTCCATCGAGTGCGTACACTGATACGCCTGTAATCTCGCCACGACCGATGAGGTCGATCGTGATGCCGATATTGAAAGGATTGGCCGAGACTTTAGGCTGGCATTCGTCAACACCATCAGCGTGTCTTTCTGTCCTGCGCGCAGGTGTCACCGCGACAAATGAGGCATAACTAGTTCGTTCACGTCTCATATCCGTGGTGTGTACCCATACACTATCCAGGTCACTTCGGACAAGAGGATAGTCCAGTAGGCGTTCGTGAACGTCCCATCCTCTGCCGGAGGATATCTGAGTGATGCAAACCCGGCCGCCATCTTCTATTCCCCGCACCCATGGCTGTAGCTCAACTCTTCTTCTTGCCGGCAGGCTCTGTCGTGTTTGATTCCAGAGCACAACAATGTTCCCCTCTGAGAGGGTCACACCATCGACAGCACCATCTCCGTCAATATCACCCCAACAGATGTCGCGTACGTTTCGTAACGTCTCTAGTCCGGTGTGATACTCGCGTTGAAGTCGCCGATCCGTCGGGTCTTCACGATACAACTTCGGAGGCCTACATGTTGATCCCGTTGTCATCATCAACTCGGCAACGCCGTTGCCATCAAGATCTGGCCACGAGCAGGCACTAACGCGATCTTCAAAGGGCAACCTTGAAAGAACATCCATACTCCATTGATCAGCGATAGGAATCTCGGTTTGCCGAGGGGAAGGAATCCGTACCATGTTGATGGCAATCCCTGCACCAACGATGTGGTCCTCGCTGGTTTGCGCATCAACAACTCCATTTATCGAGATGGTCGGGCGCAGATAGAGACCGGACACTCCATAAGGCACGTGGAGCACCGTGAATTGTTCGAGTCGATGAGTGACACCTTCACTGTTCCCTCCAGCTTGGTTGATCGCTTGAACAATAGTCGCCGCACTGCCCTCCTCAGTACATACGCCAACGATATCTGCGTCGCCATCGGCATCCACGTCTGTGGCAACGACATTATGGAGGACAAGGTGACGCGATTGCTCACTCTTGAGAATCAGCGGTGTTGCATTCTCCGGTTCATCTCTTTCGTTGAACCGGAACAAGCCACACGCTCCATTTGACTTCGCTACTAGCACATCTTCGGACCGATCGGTATTGAAGTCTGCTACAACGACACTAACAATAGCCGCTTCGTCCGATATCTCGAGCACGCGGATGCGTACGCCGTCTGCCGTTCGCCGCTGTTCTGCAATTCGATCGTGTGAAGATCTTCGGATGCCAATGAGCTCGAAATCTCCATTGCGACAACGACGGGGCAAGATCATCTCAACGCCAAGTCGCGCAGTGCTGACGGTTGAGTCAAGCTGCCATTGACGTGCCGGACCACGTGAGTGAAGCAGCCCCTTGGACGTCAGTATCTCTCCTTGACCATCCCTGTTCAAATCCACAGTTGCAATGAAGGGGCGTTCCGTTGCATCCGGAATAACTTCGGGGGAACCCGAATAGATCGTGTCAAGACCAAAGTGAAAGTATGACTCATGTGCTACTACGTCTCTACTCTGAACGTAGGCATCGACGAGATATGCTCTATTGATGGTCTGCCAAGGCCCATCTTCACGACGTACACACTGAAGTGTGAAGTTCTCCTCTCCCTCGCACAAACACATTGGAGCACGCGCGACGTTATCACTTAACAACGCCATCTTACCCGACATCGACTCCATACTGACGAAGAACTGATCACCAGCGAGATTGATTGGGGGATCGAACGCAATCAAACAGTATTCAACGCCATTGGTCGACTTGCGGATCACTTTCGGCTCGCATTGGTCTAGGCCTAATACTGGTGCGGGTGCGCCCCCTTCATGTCCATAGATTCTAACAATAGCAGAGTCATTGAGCTTGCCGTTGACCTTCAAACGAATAGAGTCGAGCTGGATCTCGCCATGTATTGGAAATCGAGCCGCACTTTGAAGAGTCTGGTCATGTGAATCGTGCAGTTCGCCAAATCCGTTCACAAGGTCATAGTACCTTAGAACGACGGTCCCCTCATCATGCGATGTGCGTGCTATCGCTTGACAATTGAGTACAAAGGCCAGCAACACCAATCGCACGCCGAACAGCACGACATGTCTGCCGTTCCATTGCCTACGGCCTCCCAAGCTCGTGGCGATCATATATCCCTCCCGCATCCCGTTGAAAAGAGTCGAGGCTTCAAGTCTGGTCGGTGGTGGCGGTTTACGTCAGTGGGTTGAAGATGCCACTAACGGCCAGACTGATGTGTGGGTAGACGATGTGCTAAGATTGACGCGCGTCAAGAACGCTAGGTCAGACGGTGAACTTTGGCGTGAATGGAGCGCTTAGGCGCACCGTTGCGAAGAGTGTAGATACTGCCCGGAAGGACGGTTGTCGTTTCATCTATCGTCCTCCGAAGCGATGAATAAGGAATCGACCGTTGGTCAAAAATAAGTTCTTCGACCGAAGATCACCAGCAAAAAATTCAACCGAACGAAAAATGGCAACATTCTGGTAAGTAAACATACGTAAGTGAAAACACATATCAAGCAGTCATTATTTTAGGGATATTGCCGACCTCGCAATGACCGTGGTCGTCTAACCGGCGCACATGCAAGCCGTCGATGTCATGAAACCAGCAGATGGCGGATAGTGTATTTTCGGCCATGCTTGCCATCACCGACATACGCAATCGAGCCGCCGCATTTGCTGAGCGCTGGAAGGATGAGACATCTGAAGACGCCGAGGCAAAGACCTTCTGGGATAACTTCCTCGAAGTCTTTGGCGTCAACCGCAAGCGGGTCGCCGTCTTCGAAAAGCAGGTCATCAAGGCCGGTGCCAAGGCCGGATATATCGACCTCTTCTGGCCGGGACTGTTGATCGTAGAACACAAGTCCGCTGGAAAGGATCTCGCAAAGGCCTTTACGCAAGCGATCGACTATTTCCCCGGCCTCAAAGACTCTGAGTTGCCCCGGTACGTGATCGTCAGCGACTTTCAGCGCATCCGTGTGCATGACCTTGTAGAACACGTAGAGACAGAGGTCGCCCTGGCCGATCTCCCGACGCGAATCGACGTCTTCGGCTTCATCTCCGGCTATGCCACACGAAAGTTTCGGGAAGAAGACCCCGTAAACGTCCGCGCTGCCGAGTTGATGGGACGATTGCATGATGCGATCAAGGCGACAGGATACGACGGTCACGATCTTGAGGTCTTCCTGACACGCCTGCTGTTCTGTCTCTTCGGCGATGATACAGGCATCTTCAACCGAGATTCCTTCGTGTCGTTCCTTGAGACCAAGACCCGTGAAGATGGCATGGATGTGGGACCACAACTGTCATTCTTGTTTCAGTTGCTCAACACCCCACTTGACAAGCGCCCTAAGAACCTCGACGAAGATCTCCAAGCATTTCCCTATGTGAACGGCAGCTTGTTCGCTGAAACGCTGCCGACACCAAACTTTGATCGTGAGTTGAGAGAACGGCTGCTGGAGTGTGCCAACTTCGACTGGACCTACGTCTCTCCAGCGGTCTTTGGTGCGATGTTTCAGGGTGTGATGGACGCTGTCAACCGCCGTAACCTCGGCGCTCACTACACCTCCGAGAAGAACATCCTCAAGGTTGTCTCCGGCCTGTTCCTGGACGAGATCGAAGCAGAACTGGTCAAGGCTCGTTCGTCGGAGTCCCGTCTCCGTGCATTGCACGATCGCATTTCTCGCATGCGGTTTCTCGATCCCGCCTGTGGTTGCGGTAACTTCTTGATCGTCACATACAAAGAACTCCGTCGTATTGAGACGGAGATCCTCAAGCAACTTGATGCCCTCGGCAAGCTCTCTGGAAGGGGGCAGATGGTCACCGACGTCTCCGCTCTGTCACGCCTGTCCGTACACTCCATGTTCGGCATCGAGATCGAGGAGTTCCCCGCGCGCATCGCAGAAGTAGCTCTCTGGCTGATCGACCACATCATGAACGTCGAACTTGCCACGGCTTTCGGTGCCTATTTTGTCCGCTTGCCCCTTACCAACGGACCAACGATCCGAATCGGCGATGCCTTGGACGTAGACTGGCGAAAGGAGATCCTCGATCAAGAGCTTGATGTGGAGTGGTTCATCCTGGGGAATCCTCCGTTCATCGGTTCGAAGATGATGTCGGACACGCAGCGCACACGGATCAAGAAGCTCTTTGGAGGAGTTTCGGGCTCCGGCGTCATGGACTTCGTCACCGGCTGGTACGTAAAGGCCGCCGAAGCCATTCATGGCACATCTGTCCGATGTGCTTTCGTATGCACAAATTCCATATCACAGGGTGAGCAGGTCGGGATTCTCTGGAAGCACCTCGTGCAGAAGTATGGGATGCACATCCACTTCGCTCACCGGACGTTCCGATGGTCAAATGAAGCAAAGGGTGTAGCCGCCGTACACTGCGTGATCGTTGGATTCGGGTGCGAACGGATAGCCGAACCAGCACTCTTTGAGTACACGAGTCCAACTAGCGATGCTGTCCGAATCCAGGTACCGTCGATCAATGAAGTGGTCCGATAAAAATGGACACATTGGGACGTGTTTTTCGCGCTGATGGAGTCACAAAGCATCGATGAGAGGTGTTTTCTCGTCGATGGAAGGAGATTCTCACCAAGAGACCTTCTGGTATCGCTTTGTAGCGTTCCGTGATGGTTCGACGAAGGTTCCCGCGAGGTTCCGGTGTGGTTCCGTGGCCGGAAATTTGCTCGCCGAGACGGAATCAAGGGCCATTTTGACGGAATCCCCATAGACGCATGAGCATGCGACTCGCTTACAAAAGAGGCGGTTTGGCACGTAGCTGTAATGGCTCTTTCTCATCAGTCCGCCTTTGAAACATCCGTCTCAACTTACAACAGGACCGATTTTTCACACCACTCCACTCGAACCTCTAACATTTCCAACTCCATGACGCCCTCAATTAGTAGTTTAATTGACACGACGAATTGTGTATAAGTTCTTGTTGGCACAGAGGGTTCCGACAAAGCATCTGACTTCCATTCAACTAAACGCATAATACAGAGCACTGGAGGTCCATCACAATTACAAATTGTCATTGTTTATTACACGGTAGTTCAAACAGGCTCGGTCAGAACCGTTTGTTCCGTATCGGCAAACCAGCCGTTGTTGCGGAGTCCATCACAAGGTAACTGTAGTCACAGTATTGCAGGCCTCACAGCTTTTCCACAAGAACCGGACAAGCTTGCAATCGGTTTGCCATGTTTTCGCAGGCAGGAACGGAAGCTCATACCAACCGTAGCAAGTGACCAACCCCTCGGTGACGCGTGCTGCTAGCCGTGTACCAAAATCCATTTTATTAAATATTCTTAGATATTCACACGCCCCCTAAAACACGCAGGACATTGAGGAATGGGCTGCAGGGGTTTATGTTACATAGTTTTAGCAATCGCCCGGGCTACTCGTTGCCCATCCAAGGCAGCACTCATAATACCACCGGCATAGCCCGCACCTTCGCCACATGGATACAGGCCTGCCATGGTAACCGATTCCAGCGTTTTGCTATCCCTGAGGATGCGCACCGGCGAACTGGTCCTGCTTTCCGTGGCTACAACAATGGCGTCGTTCGTAAGGTATCCGCGCATTCGTGTATTAAACTGCACAATGGCTTCTGCAATTCGTATTGATACGTCGGATGGCAGTACTTTGTGCAGATCAACCGATTCAATACCAGGAATGTAGCTTGTGTCGGGAAGCGAGGTGCTACGTTTGCGGTTGACGAAATCCGAAACTCGCTGGGCTGGTGCCTTCTGCGTAGATCCACTAACCATTGCAAATGCCTTCTGCTCCGTTTCGCACTGTAATGATAGACCACCACTGACTTCAACAACCAACCCTGAATTGGCAAATCGGGAGTCTCGCTTGCTCATACTCATACCGTTTACTACAATCTCACCAGGCGCGGTGGAAGCTGGTACGATAATTCCGCCGGGACACATGCAGAACGTGAAAACACCCCTATTGCCTAGCTGACAGACCAGACTGTAGCTGGCGGGTGGCAGGAATGGATCCCTGGGGCTGTGGTGATACTGTACCGTATCAATAAACTCCTGCGGATGCTCAATGCGAACACCCAGCGCATACGGTTTATCCTGAATAGCAATACCGGATTGCAAACAAAGCTTGTAGATATCCCGTGCACTGTGACCTGTTGCCAGAATAACAGCATCACCCATAATTTCCTGACCGTTTTCAATGTAAACACCGACAATACGGTTCGGGTTAGTTTTCGAAGCAATAAACTTCGTTACGTATGAATTAAAGTGTACCTGACCTCCATACTCGATTATCGTTTCGCGTAATCGCTGAACAACCATCCAGAGTTTGTTCGATCCAATATGCGGATGCGATTCAACCAGTATATTGCTGCTTGCTCCATGGGCAACAAGGAGCTCCAGAACATTTCGCACATTACCGCGCTTATCAGAACGCGTGTACAGCTTGCCGTCAGAATACGTCCCTGCGCCGCCTTCACCAAAACAATAGTTGCTGTGTGGGTTAACAATCCCTTCCTGCTGTAGCACCCGAAGGTCGCGCCGCCGGTCTCTTACGTTCTTCCCGCGGTCAACCACCACCGGGGTAATTCCATATTTAAGAAGCTCCAGTGCTGCAAAATACCCGGCCGGACCTGCGCCAACAATAACAACACGCTTTTCGGGGTTCGCCTGCCTGAGTTCTGAAAGGGGCTTGGGTACGGGGTGCGGTTCCGTTGAGATTTCTACGTGAACTACAACCCGGGGCATTTTAGGCCGCGCGTCGATGGCACGCCGGATGACCGTTACCACATACACGCCGTTGTCACTAAGCCCTGCCTCTTCTAATGCAAGCGCACGCACAAAGGCAGGGTCGGCTGCTTCGGATGGACGTAGCTGAAGTGAAATGGTCATGAGGCTGGTCGGGGTTATTGACTAATAGTGCTCCGTTGCGAACACACGACGCAGTGATTCAATAGCGGGTACAATTTTGCTGGTTTAATGCTGATACGTAAGTTACGGCTATGAAATCAATTATAACGTTCAGCATCCTTGTTTGCTTCATGATCACTGCCGGCATCAGCACGTTTGCCGGCGATGCCGAAGAATTTGCAAAATGTCCGGTGCAGGTTAATTGGAAACGAACGAAGGCAGAAGATTATACGGTAACCGTGACCGTAACGAACGGGTCTTCGTATACGCTTATCGACCCGAAGGTTCGGGTGGTGTTTTACGATAAGGACGGCAAGGAGTTATCGTCGGCAGCTAAGGCTTACTTTGCCAGGATCCCCAAGGGAAAATCCAAACGCATGGAAGCCCGGATCTTTAGCTATATCGATACCAACTCCGTTGATGCAAAAGGCTTCGTTGAGGAAGGTACATTGAAATAGTATCCCGTTCTTCATAAACATCAGCCTAAAAACATGAAAGGGGCCGCACCTTTTTTGTGACATCTCTTTTATTCCAGGAGATGCATGCAGACTGCTACTTAACAATGGGTAGTCCGGCTGCCTGCCATGCTTTAATGCCGCCAACCATGTTGTACACAACCTTGTAGCCCATTTTAATAAGATCATCTGCTGCATATGCGCTTCGCCCGCCTGTTGCACAGTACACAATCAGTGGCTTTTTCTTGTCCAGTCCAAGTGACTGGATTTTTTTCTTGAAGTCCTTGTCCATCACATCCACACGCGATGCTTTCTCCAGGTGCCCAAGGTCCCACTCCTGCTGTGTTCGTACATCTAATAAGGAGGCTTTCCCGGATTTAACCATTTCACGGGCCTTTACGGGAGTGATTTCCTGCATTTCCTGAGCAGCCATTCCGGCTGTTCCAACTACAAACAGTAGTACCACAGTAATAATAAAATTTATCGGTCTCATAGCTACTTCCCTAATTGATTTTGCACACTTACCCACGAGCCACCGTTCACAGCTTCGTATCCAAGTGACCGTGCCAGACGGGTGGCGGCGCCGCTTCGAGCACCCGAGGCACAACAAAATACGATTGGCTTGTCTTTAGGTACCGATGCAATTTTAGTGTCGAGTTGCTGCAGTGGCATGTTCTTGCATCCCTGGATGTGACCCATCCTGAACTCATCCGATGTTCGAACGTCAATAATAATCGGGTTGCGATTCAGCACGTCAGTAAGATTCGAGCTGCCACCGCCAAATAATCTGGAAAGTATTCCCATGGTTGTCCTTTCAATGTGCCGTTAATAACGTGGCAAATTACTGAAGCTGGAGTTGACCAACTGTGATGAATGTACCTTTCATGTTTGCTGATGATTCGGGCAATCCGATGTTATCGTGAGAATAGGGAGAGGTTTGCGGTAATCGAAAGCGCCACAGTCCGGGGGTCTGAGGGAATAATACCGGGACCCGGATAACTTGCTGCCCGCCGGGTAAAATAGTTGGTATCCAGTGCGTTGTTTAACGATGCCCGGACAATGATGCGGGGTGTTGTATAGGTAGCCGAAAAATCAATGACAGAATACTCGGGTATAACGCCCGTTACTGCCGATGCGCTGTGCGTGGTGTTCGTAGCGTCGGTATACTGCTGCCCCACCTGCGAGTACGTCATCATGCAGCCAAGTTTGTCCCATTCAAGTCGTATGCTGGTTCTCAAGAGATATGGAGGGACAAATTCTACAGCCTTGCCAGTGACGGCCTGCTCTGCTGACTGTTCGTAGCTGCCACCGAGTACACTTGCATTTAGTAATAAATGCAACTGAAGGGGACACTCGTCCATCCTGCTTATACCAATGGCACTCCATGCATTCAGTATGTTAATGTCGGCAACACATTCCACGCCTTGGGTGAATGCATCGGCAATGTTGGTTCTGTATCGATACGGGAGGTATAAAGGGGGCTGATCGCTGCGGGTTACCTCGCCAATCTTGTCGTTATAACGCAGATAAAACACGCTGATGTCCCAGGCAAGGATGTCAGCAAATTGGCCACGCGACCCTACGTCAAGAGTATAGCCCCTTTCATCATGAATATCCTGATCTACAATCAAATTGGGGTTCACTACGCGGAGATCCGTAAACGTGATGGCCCGGTAATTCTGAACGGCATTGGCATATACTTCGAACCCCTCGGCACTGCGCCACTGAACTCCAAGTCCGCCCAACATGATTACGCGGTTTCGGGAGCGTTCTTCGTTGGTAACAGTGTCCACAATCCTGTTACCCGCCAGGTCACGGATAATGGTGCGGTACCATCCATGTGCGCGCGTATCAATGCGCTCTAACCGAAGCCCGGGGATCACAGAGAAGCCGCCTCCCAGACTGACAAGACCTTCAGCAAAGATTGCGGCGTTCGTGATCGGGAAGTCGTAGCTGCTGCCTTCTAATGCATCCGGATTTAAAAAAGCAAAATCGGGGCCGGAGCCGCTCGATGCATCACCTTGTTGCTGCTCGGTAGAGCCCCAATACAAGCGCGTTCCTACGGCAATGGCTGAGGTCTGGTTAAATAACCGGTATTGGTGGGTAAGCGTTGTTTCATTACAGATGTTGATAAACTTTCCATCTATCATGGTTCTCGGACCTCCCATATCAATCATGGTTATTCGGTTCAGATCTCCAAGGGCAGTACGAGAGCTTTTCATGCCCGAGAAAATTGAATTCAGCGTTGTAGCGGTGTCCAAAATCGCGTTAATTCCAACCGAGGCAATATTCCAGTTGACAGTAAACCAATTGCGTGCTCGCACGCTTTGTTTGGGGTTGGTATCAAACATTTTGTCCGACAAACCGCCCGGCTCCTGCGCCAGGTAGTGCATGCCGGTAAACTCGGCAGTTATGCGAACGTAGTCAGAGAGAGATACGGCAAGGTGTGTATGCCCTGTACCCTGATATGCGGTACTATTGCTTCGCCAGCCATCAGTGCGCCGGTACTGCATCCATCCCTGATAGTCCAGCCCCTTTGCCGCTCCACTGAGTACAAGCGATCCGTGAACAAGTCCGTAGCTCCCGGTACCGGCAGAAACACGGGCATGCAGGGCACTGCTGCGGTTTGGTTTTAGTAAGCCAAAGTTAACCATGCCGCCAAATTGTGTTCCGTACCGTAATGCGCCGCCGCCACGAACAATATTGATGCGTTCAACCATTTCCATGGGAGGCGTATAGTAACTTTCGGGATATCCCAGAGGGTCGGCAGCAATGTCGTAACCGTTCTGACGCGTTGTAAAGTTGCTCGACCTACTGGGCGACAAGCCACGGCCACCAATTCCAAGCTGCAATCCAAGTGCATCACTCTCCCAGACGTTGAGCCCGGCAATGCCTGCAAATACCTGACGGGCATTGTTGGTAGCGGTGTTGGCGGGTAATTCCTGAACATAGATTAGCTCGACTTTCTTTCCGGCGTTGATAACACCTATCCCAACGTCGTCAATAGGCGAGATGATAAAGTGATTGCTGCGGTTTCCACTCACACTAACTTTACGAAGCGTAACAGTGTCGGCATCATCTGCATCAGCACTTTGAACAGACAGTGTATTGCCGGCAGTCTGATAAACGACCAACACAACCAGCCCAACCGATATTAGAGTGTTACGTACCTTCTTCCCGATGTTCACGCAGCACCTACCTTGGTAATATCCATTCGTTCGATGTCCATCCCATCTTCATGCGCGACAAGTCAGCATTCGGGTCGATAAGCTGCTTGCCAGGAGCTCCATTCAGAGTAACCCATACATCAGCCTTAATGATAGGGTCTACCATTCCGCGTTCACTGAAGTATGTTCGCAGCATGTGAGCATATTGCAACACCATGTCGGGCTGCATTGCCATCTGTTTTTCCTGATGTGCATTTAAAAAATCCGAATTGTTCACGTACGTTGTGCGTCCTGTTTTCCTGTCCGTAATACTAAACAATGCAGTTCCCGCCTTCTCCATCAGCATTACGCGCCAGCCAAAGCGGTAGCCGGCTTCGTCCCAGAATACGTCATTTGTTTGCAGTAGGTACCGCCATGGAAGCAGCACCTGAAGAACAAGGTGCACACCAAGGACGCCTGCAATCACTCGCTGTAGTCGCGGTGGGGACAGTGCCATGGACTGCACCGCCGGCACACCTGCTTCTACCTTCACCTGCGACGGGAAGAAGAAAACCAAGGCAAGACTCGACATAACAAGCGGAAATACACCAATCTGGAACAGCATTCCAGTGACTGTATGGAATGTGATCACTGCGCAGTAGGCAAACAGACGGGTACGCTTATTCATCAGCCAGAACGGTATCGTTACGTCGTACAACATGCCTGCCCACGAGAATACCCATGGAATCCATGAGACTGTCATGAGCGGTCCGATAATCGGTAGAGTATCGTTGGCCGGCAGCCAAATCCGCAATGGCATTGCCTCTATAAGCCAGGAGTAGTTAATCTTGGCAAGACCTGCGTAGATATACACCAGCGAGATCTGGAATTTCACGGCATCAACCATCCACCGCGGAACGGTATTCTGTTTGATTCGCGGACGCAGCCAGGTATCAACTGACCATGCAGTGTGAGCTGGAAGCAAGGCCAGCATTGCCGCCATGATGCTTACGAAATAGTAATGATTTAGGTAATATGTTTTATCTAACAGCTCAACATAGGTAAACGTTAGAAAGAACAAAACACTACTTATCCTGTACCATGCACCCAGCGTAACACAGATGGCTGCCAACAACATTATTGCAAACACCATGTACATTCCGGTAGCACCCAGGGGTTGCACCCAATCGAATCCATCATACGGGAAATGCCACATTGGCTGTATGTACTGGTCATGAATCCATCCCAGGGATATGAATCTGACACAGCTTACCACCATTGTGGCTCCAAACAAAATGCGTATCACGGCAAGCGTGGTTGACGGTGCCCGAAGGTTACCGTAGCCTGCTATGGCTTGCTGAATTCTGCCGGTATGCCGTCCCAACGCACTAATCACCGTCACCGCTGGAGTAGGTAATGTAAATTCCCAGGAGTGACGATAGTTCACTCTTGAAGAACCGGGTAAGTTTCTGCAATTCTGTCTGGAGTGCCGTGGGCGGCTGAGGGTTATCGGTTACCATGATGCTTAACGGCATTGCAGGCGGTATCGCAGCAAATGCTTTTAATACCGAGTCAGCCTGACGATGAGTTCCGGCTACAAGCTGCGAACCGTTTACAGCCGACAGCGCGTATTCTTCAAAACCGTTAAAGCTCACGCCCTGATAGTCTGTTCCCGACCAGATTCTAAAAATAGCATCGTATTGTCGGCGAATTAGTTCCATCGACATTCCGGAATAGTATGCCTCAACACGGGTTGGTTCGGGTCCTGCCTGACCAGCACGCAAACCCAACGGTATTCCAAGCTTGTAGTTCTTGATAAGCTCGTAACCAATGTTCATAGCGTTAAACAGAATTGTGGTACTGCTGCCGGCATCGGTTCCGTCTTTCGACAAAAACTCGGTCCGATAACCTGTTGTCCACGCCTGATACACCGTTTCTACCTGCTGTCGCAACAGGTGTGCTATACGGCTAAGATAGTTACGTCTGTTTTGTCCGCCAGTACCGGAGAGCTCTGCTGCTACTTCCTGGGAAGCCGCATGGAACAGTACGTATTCCACCGCATAAATCCCTCGTTTGTCACGATTGAAATCCTGTTGCGTTGTATCGCCGTTGGCAATTGCCTGTTCAATTTTCTGAGCACTGCACGGGAAGGTACCAACGTTGACTGATAAATTTCCATACAATCCTTCGGCCGGACCAAAATCAAATGCTACAACGTCTTGCCACAGCAGCATTGTTTGCCTCAGGGTTGTCCGCATCAAATCAACTGTGGCAGCATCAACAGAGGCCGGCAGATCCTGTACCTGCTGTTCCAGCAATCTCGTGTTGTCCAGCAGTGCCTTATAACCCGGTATTATTAGCTTATCGGCCATGCCGGTAAGCATTGCCTTACGGTCAAACGTATCGGCAGCAGGCTGATCAGTTGTGCATCCGGCAACTATCACCGCCAGCACCACCGATATCCAAAGCCCCTTTCCAAACATCATCATAGTTATTTGTTAGCGTGACTGGGCAGATACCCAGTTTGTTTTGAAATCTTCCATTTCGGCATCACTGAATCCATACACCGCCTGGAGCTTTTTGGTTACCTGCTCTAATCGATTTAGGTATGGTGCTGGTTCCAGCCAGAACTTATAGCACGTTGGATTATTGGCATCGGATATCAGCAGGAGTTGGGTCAGCTCGTCGAGTGTGGCATCAGTAATCATACGGCTTGACGGGGGAACTGATTTCCAGCCGCGTATTATCCCGGCCGCTTCCGCAAATGTGTGCATTGCCTTACCACGAGCTACATCGTCCACCTGGGTCGCACTGAGGGTGGTAATGGTAAGGTACGAATAGTTAATAGCAGTGGCCATTTGACTTTTCTCCCAAATCAGGAGCATTTCCTTGAGAGCATCGTTTAATTCATTGCCGTACACTTCGGGTTTTTCAGCAGCAGCACGTGCAGTCAGAGCTGCCTTCTTAAACCTGGAGTAAAATCCGTTGCCGTCATTCTTGTCACGCCGAGCAGCATAGTTCGCCGAAAATACATCTTTCTGTGCAGCTTTTACCGAACCGTTGGGGAATGTTGGATTTGCCCCGAACAGTGCTACAATTTGGTCAACCGTGCTGGGCAACACAACACCGCTTGACCGCAGTGTTGCCTGGTAGTACTGCATCGTTGCAAATAAACTTTTCTGTACGAACTCGTCAACATCGCGTCCGTACCGGTCAAACAAGTACCCGCCGTACACTCCTCCCACAGTACCGTCAGTTGGCTCTGCACTGCCAGTGTGAAGTTTTCCCGAAGCCATTGCGGCATTTTCTAAAAACTGGCCGATAAAGTCAACTTCCGACGGTATTGTGTACTGCATCAGTGGCTGGTATGCCTGCATGAGCTGACTACTCGTGAGTGTGACATCAACCTTTCGTGCACTTTTCAGCAGCCCAAGCAGTGCGTCCAGATTTGCCCTAATCTGGTACGCTTCAGCAGTATTTGCAGACCATGAGGCACTGTCATAAATCTCCGGAACTACCAAGTCTGTTGTAGGTTTAGCTGGCTGCGACGAATCACATGATGTCAGCACTGCAACAACTGCACCAAGCATTAAAATCCTGTATATCATAACGTCCTAATCGATTTTGATGGTGAAAATGAGCGACAAACTTACACTCATATTAAGACTAAATCTAAATATAACTGCACTTTTTTTTTTAGGGTGGCTTCATGCACCTAGTCAGGGAGGGGGCTTTGGCGGTCGTCTCCGGATTGTCACGTTTGATACATCACACGGTACATCCAGCCTATACATGTTTTCCCATCATTTCCCAGGGTGCTATCATGATGAGTTCTGTAGGAATTCACTTGCTTATTCTTTCCGAGCAAACGTCGGCATCATTCCCGGTGCAGAGTGCCGAGATGGTCCATAGCGAACTTCGTCGCTGCTGTGTACGCAGGAATTCGGTACTGCACGCTTCGCATGTGCTGGCTGACCATATGCACGTGCTCATTGAGACGGAGGCAGAAGATCAGGCGTCAGAGATCATTGCAGACATTGTTGCAACCATTCAGAAAACCTTCCGCATAACATCACGCAACATAGTGTTTCAGGACGGTATTCACGTAACACTGCTACCGCCGTGGCACCTTGATATCCTGTCGGCATTCGTTGAAAACCAGGATTCATATCATGTAAAGTACACCGTGAGTGAAGAGCTTGAAAGAGTGTTTCTTCCAGGACTGCCAATACCGTCGGCAGCGGCATCGTAATAATAGTGAGTATCCCCTTCCTCTCCGCCAGCCAAAGCCCCCTACCGTCGGTTGCGCAGCCAGATAGCTGCTATAGCAGCCGTTACTGAGCCCGTTACCAGCGGAATCAGCGTCCCAAGGATGTAAATCATCGGAGCTGAAAGCGTTACTGCCTTTGCACTCAGGACGGTCCTGAGTGCTTCCTGGTTTGAGATGATGTGACGGTACTTGAGTTCAGTACCCCGAAGGACAACCTCCAGGTAATCAGGCATGAGGACGTTGTAAAAAAACAACCAGACAACGCACAGTGCAAGCGAGCCATACACGCTGGCATACATGCCGTTGCGTACGGTATCGCCGTATGGTGTAGTAGTGCCTGCAAGCCGCCGGTGCACCATGGCTCCGATAACACCGAGCGGACAAAGCAGAAGCCACAACACCTGCACTTCGGCAGATGTGCCGGCTTCAAATCTCCCAAGTGCCGATTCCATAATCAGCCACAGTAAACCCAGCGCACCAGTAATACCGCCCCATAATAGATTAATCATGTTGCCCTCCGCTTCGATGCCTGACGGCTATATTTGCCGTCCAAACAAGGAATACTAACCTATGAAACAAACCCGATTTCACGCACTTCATGTAGAAGCAAACGCAAAAATGGTAGAGTTTGCCGGATTTCACATGCCAATACAGTATCCGACAGGAATTTTGGAAGAACACCGCAAGGTCCGTACCGGCGTTGGCATGTTCGATGTGTCGCACATGGGTGAGTTTTTTATTGGTGGACCCGATGCGCTGGCCCTTGTTCAAAAACTCACCACCAACGATGCATCAAAGCTGGAGCCGGGTAAGATTCAGTATTCGGCAATGTGCAGACATAACGGCGGGATTATTGACGATTTGCTGGTGTACTGCCTAAAGCCGGATTTGTTTATGCTTGTGGTAAATGGTGCCAATATCGACAAAGATTACAGCTGGGTAACCGAAAATGCAGCCGCTTTTGCAAATGCGTCCGTTACGAACGAAAGTGACGATTATAGCCTGCTTGCCGTACAGGGTCCTAAGTCCGTTGACGCTCTGCAGCCTCTAACCACTACCGTACTTTCAGACCTTGCCTACTACACCTTCACCCATGGTACACTGGCCGGCGTGCCAATGATTATTTCTCGCACCGGATATACAGGCGAGATTGGCTTCGAGCTGTATTTCAAGGGTGACGATACGGTGTGCAAGAATGTTGTTGATGCAATAATGCGGGAAGGGGCTCCGTTTGGCCTGGATTGGATCGGGCTTGGAGCACGCGATACACTGCGCCTGGAAAAAGGCTTCTGTCTGTATGGCAACGATATTACCGAAGATACACTGCCACACGAGGCCGGGTTGGGCTGGATAACAAAACTTAAAAAAGGTGACTTTAACGGACGTGATGCCATAACTGCAGTCAAGGATGCCGGCATTACACGTAAGCTGGTCGGCTTTGTGATGAAGACGGAGAAGCTACTGCCACGAAAGGATTATCCGATTCTTGTCGGTGACGCTGTTGTGGGTGCTGTAACCAGTGGCGGCAAGTCCGTTATGCTTAACACCGGTATCGGCCTGGGATATGTTGCTGCTGAGTTTTCAGAACCCGGAACGCAGATATCCATTCAGGCACGTGGCACAACATTCCCGGCCGAAGTAACTAAAATTCCGTTTGTTTAGTATCTACTCTGAGTTTGGAGTGCTTGGTTCAACTGTGCTTGCAGAGTTATCCGGCACCGGAGCTGCCTCTTCGTGAATTTGAATCGCAACCGTGGCGGTACCCTTGCGTATCATGTCGAGTGCCTGAGCAGCCCCTTTTGAAACATCAATTATGCGTCCGTGCTTAAACGGCCCCCGATCAGTTACCGTAACCACAACGCTGCGTCCGTTCTCGATATTCGTAACGAGAAGTCGTGTTCCGAACGGCAACCAGCGATGAGCGCAGGTTAAATCGTTCATGTTAAAGGTGGCACCGCTCGAGGTTTTGTTCCCGTGAAATTTCCCTGCATAGTACGATGCCACGCCGGTATCAGCATCCATTCGCAGCACTTCCAGGGTGACGGTGTCAGCCAGAGTTTGTCCGCGCTTTACCGGAGCCTCGGCAAGGTTCCGTGCGGCCATTCGGGTAGCTGCCTGCAGCTGCAGTGTAGCCAGAATGATATCGGTGGTATCGGGCACACCAGGCTGAACTGTGTTGGCACCCGCACCGGCTGATGGCTGCGCCACGGTTAGGGTTTTAATGCTGCGCAGAATCGAGTCAGCCTTCATCCGCTTGTGCATTGCAGTAATTCGTAGGCTGTCGCTGGCACGCCACTCAGCCTCCCACTCCCGCATTAGAACTCCAGCACGGGCACGCAGCGAGTCTGCTGCCACCACGCCGGAGTCCGGCTGACCAAACGTGGTAGTCTGACTAAGACACAGGGCAACACAAAGAGCAAGAACAACAACCATGGTGCTATCCAATATGGCGTCTGCGCAGTACATCAACAATTTCGCGAACCTGGTTGGTTTGGCCGCGTGGACATATCATGAGTGCTTCTTCTGTATCAACAACAACCAGGTTTTCAACTCCTACAACACCAACAATCTTTCCACCAAGTGCACTGATAAGCGAATTGCCGGTATTAAGTGCGATTACATTGCCTTCGAGAACATTATTCTTCCCATCCTTCATTACAAGTCGGTACACTTCGTCCCACGTACCCACATCACTCCAGCCAAAAGCCCCATCCACAACCAGAATATTCTCAGCCTTTTCCATAACACCAACGTCAAAAGAGATACTTCGGATTTGCCGGAAGATTGTCTCGAGAGCAGCATGATACGTTTCTTTATTAATGTGCCGTTCCAGAGACGCAAACAACGGTGCATGGTCGGGCAGAAAGGTCGCAATTGCCCTGAGCAGCACGTCGATCCGGGCAACGAAAATTCCCGAGTTCCACACAAAGTCACCGGCATTCAGGAAGCGCAATGCTGTCTCGGGGTCTGGTTTTTCGGCAAACGTATGAACGTAGTATACCTTATCCCCAGCCTGACCGTTGGCAGTATACGGGTTACCTACCTGAATATAGCCGTAGTTTGTTTCAGGTCTGGTTGGAAGCACACCAATCGTAACAATCATTTCGGATGTTCTCGCCGCATGGCATGCCTGATTCAATACTGCCTGAAATTCATGGCTGTTCTGAATCAGATGGTCACTGGGAAGAAACGCAAGAACAGTATCGGGAGAGTAAACGAATTTTAACAGGGTACTTGTAAGAGCAATACTTGGCCCCGTATTTCTGCCAAACGGCTCGCAAACGATTTGGCCTTCGGGCAACTCGGGCAATTGCTCCCGGACCAGTCCTTCGAACTGCTGCGTGGTTACAACCCATGTCTGCTCCGCCGGTATTAATGGCGAAATGCGCTGCACGGTATTCTGAATCATCGTTCCATTGCCTAAAACATGCTGAAACTGTTTCGGCATTTTATCGGTGCCACGTGGCCACAAACCCGGACCACGGCCGCCGGCAAGTATTACTGCAACATTTTTCATGATTGCAAACTACATATCTGCGTCATCGATTCGTCTTCGTATCTTTGATGTCTTATTTTTTGCAAACGTTATACTGTCAACGCAATGCACCGAACAAACGCTTTTTTTAGCTACGTGGTAATATTCCTCCTTGGCGCTATTGCAGTAAGCGCTGCGCCACAAGACGACAGGCTGGATGAGCTGGATTTTGAAGAGGCACCGGTCAAGGAAGAGGTTGCCCCGTACTTTGCCATTGGAGTGGGCACAACACCAACCTTCGGCTTTCAGAATTTGGATGACATTAATGTTCGGGCTTCCGAGCTTGGACTGGGCAACCTTTCTAATACGATGACGTTTTGGGGTGGCGAAGTGTTTGGCTCGATCGGAGCCATCGTATCTGTACCTAATCTCCGCGCCGGTTTTTCCTGGCTGGGCTCCGTGGCTTCGACCAGTGCTGACGTTACCCCGCCATCCGGTATAGTCGACAATGGCAGTATCAAACGAACAATGGAATACCAGATCAACACAAGTACAATTCATTTGGACTACGTAATTCCTGTTACAACGGGTTTGGTTATTGCACCCGGAACCGGCTTTGGGTTTGGCTCTCAGGTACTGACCACGTACCAGGGAGCTGATAAGCGTTCGTGGACGGATTACAGTACGGTAACACCATTACCTGACATGATTTCTGAACTTAACCGCTCGGTTTACTCAGTCCCATTCCGGTTAAACATCGAGTACACCCTAACACCGTTTATTCTGGTTCGTGCAGCCGGTATGTACAGGTATCAGGCTATTGGCGATGATTGGCAAGGTAACAGAACTTCTACTGTAACAGATGTACCATCCGGAATTAATATTTCCGGCTTCAACGCACAAGTCGGGATATTTGTTGGATTGTTTAATAACTAACATGTTCGGGGCCTGTAGCTCAATTGGTTAGAGCGCCGGACTCATAATCCGTCGGTTGCAGGTTCAAGTCCTGCCAGGCCCACAACAATGGTATAGCTCTCAATGCAGGCTTCTCCAATTCCTGCATCTGCGTAGTCCGGCTGGCCAGCTATACCAGGCACACCTTTACGTTCTGATTTCAATTCTTCTGCCATAAACCCAAGCCCCTTCCCAATACCATGAACAGGCATGGCACAAAAAGTGCATGGGGGGTATGGAGAAAACAGCACAACAGAAACACAGACTGCAATTAAACATACTGTGATGAAATGTATGCTGTATTTTTCAGTAAGAGTTGCCGGATGGTAACTGAGTACCTGGCAGCCAACACGTAATTATGCCACCTTACGTCTGCAAATCCGTGAGATTTTTAATTGTAGTCTGCGCCCTGCTCCCTGCTCTTACCGGTAATCTTAATTCCGACGAGAAAACCAGTCCGGCATTACGGTACACTCCGAATAATGCATTTGGCTTAGGAGAGAGGTTAACCTACGACGTAGGATACAAGTTTATTTCGGCTGGCACTGCTGTTTTTGATATCGCCGACAAGGTGGAATACGTCCAGGGGCGCCCGTGCTACAAGATATCATTCCAGGTGGCGAGTCATAAAAGCCTGGATTTTCTGTATAAGGTCCGAGACACCTACCGGTCATACGTGGATGTTGACGGTATTTTCCCCTGGAAGTTTACCCAGCAAATTCGGGAACGTAATTACAGTAAAGATTACTCGGCTGAATTTGACCAGTATTCCAGGAAGGCGAAAACATCGGATGGGACGTTTGACACTCCGGAGTTTGTACACGATGTTGTATCGGCATTCTACTATGTTCGAACTTTCGACCTCAAAAATTCTCACAAAGGGGACATCATTAAACTGCACAATTTCGTTAGCGGGAAAACGCACCCGCTGGATGTTCACGTATTAGGCAGAGAGCGTATTGAAGTCACTGCCGGTGTGTTTGACTGTGTTGTGGTTGAGCCGAAAATTGCTGCAGGCAGTCCGTTTGGTTTTAAGGGGCGACTTGTTCTGTGGCTTTCAGACGATGAACGCAAGATCCCCATCAAGGTGCGCACCCAGATTCCGATTGGTTCAATTGATACGGAATTAAAATATTACGAAGGTACGCGCGGTGCAATTACCGCCAAGGTTCGGTAACATGGAGAACACGTTGCTTCTTCATCGTCACACTGGGTTCCGGCACGCCATATCTGCAGGTATCATTGTGGGATTGCTACTGGCTGTGGTCCCTGTACTCTCTGCAAACACAAATACTAAACTTTTAAAGCAGTTTAGAAATACATACGGTGGAATAACTTCAGCAGAAATTTCATTTTCGAGCGGAGTTGCATCAGGGACGATTACTGCCGTCAAAGGTAAGGGTTACAGAATTACCCTTCCTGACCAGGAATTCATCAGCGATAATTCAACTGTATGGCAGATAAACAAGAGAACCAAGACGGTTGTTATAAACGCAGTCTCTTCCGCAGGTCAGACGGCATCGCTGGATCAGATGTTCTTTGTCCTGATGAACATTTATGTTCCGTCTGTTGTAAGCTCCGTACCTGGGAAGGCATGTATCCGACTAACGCCTCCACATCAGTCTGCTGCCATTGCCGGCGTTGAGTATGCCAATGTGTATCTGAACAAGAAGAATGGCATCACCAGGATCGTGGTTTCTGATGGACAGCACGAAACAGAGTGGACCATCCGCTCGATAAAAACCAGGGTTCAGGTGAAACCGTCAGCCTTTACGTTTACTGCGCCAAAGGGCTGGCAGGTTATTGATTTACGATAATGCCGGGACTTTGTCCGATGAAAGGGGGCTTGAACCCTGTCCGTAAACGTATTGGCTATCGGATGCTGATCACTGATTGTTTGCGAACTTCGGGATGACAACTACGGGAGGGGCTGGTGACCTTCTACCTGTTGTTTGCCGGATTCATTCTACCGGCATATAGGACTCACGAGCTTGGAGCACTTTGATAGAAAGAAAGGGGCCGTAGCCCCTTTCTCTGCTTTTTTAAATATAATGCCTATCGTTATCGGATAACAACAACCCGACGTGATAGTGTTACCCCATTGCCGCTTAAAATCAGCGAGTACGTACCGGCCGGGATATTATATTTCTCAAGGTTCACAACCAACTGGTTGTTACCTGCATGAGCCGTTCCATTGTGCAGCGTAGCAACTGTCTGACCCATTGTATTGACCAGGTGCACGTACACGGTTTGCTCGGTTTTAACAGCGTAGTTGATGTTCAGGTTGCCGCTGGTTGGGTTCGGAGCAGGCTCAGAAAGCGAGTACCCAGCAACAAAAGCGTCACCTTCGTCAACTCCAACGGTTACTGAAAGCCGTGCGGTAATCGTCTGTACTTCGCCGCAATCGTTAGTTACGATACAGTAGTAGCCACCCTGATCGTTGCCTGTTGCTGAGTCGATCACGTATGCGGATTCTGTGGCGCCAACAATCAGCGAGTCATCTTTATACCACTGGTACCGCACGGTGTCGGAGCCGGTTGCCGTAACACTGATGGTTATCGAATCACCATCATAAATGGCGGCATCGCGGGGTTCTTCTACAATCTCAACCGGTGACTTAACAACCACGTTAACGAATTCCGTTGTATCAACGCCGCAATCATTGGAAATAACCACAGCATACACGCCGGTAGCCGATGCCCGAGCCCCTTCCATGATATATTCAGGACCCGTAGCACCCGGAATTCTGGTACTGTCCTTGAGCCATTGATACTTAAGGTTAACACCTGAGCTGTGAACAATGATATTGAGCACTTCTCCTTCACACAAGGTATCGCCAATCGGTTGAATAGTAATCGTAGGCTTTGTTGAAAACGGAATGTCAACTTCGTTCGACTTGATTTCAACACCAATATCGTTAAATGAAATCACGCAGGTGTACTTACCGGCATCCTCCTGTGTAACACCTGTAATCCGAAGCGCCTTGCTGGTTGCACCGGTAACGCCGGGCGTACCCGGAATATCAATCAGCGGAAGGGTCCCGCGGAACCACTGATATGACTTTGACGTACCCGGAATGTCTTCCGGCTGAATAAGAACTTCCAGGTTAACAACTCCGCCTTCGCAAGCCAGCAGCGTGGAAGTTGATGCATAAACCATTGGTGCAAAGAGCCGGGCTGCCTTAGACGTAGCGTTTCCGCAATATGCTATCACATAGCATACATACGTATTGGCTGTATCGGAAGGCTGCAGATTAGTGATCGTAAGTTTCGAAGACCGTGAACCTGTGATACGTGAATTGTCAACAACATTAGTATCTACGTATCCGTTGATTGATTTGTCCCAATACCTTTTCTTCCACTGATACGAGGGAACCGGATCACTGATAGAACCAACGGCTTCGGCCTCGATTTCCAGAACCACGGTGCTTCCCATAGCAACCGGCTGGCTTTGCGGATGCTTTACAATTGATGTTGGTCGCACAACCATGACAACGGCAGGCTCTGATTCGGCATACCGAGTATTCGTCCCATCGGTAACCTGTACCCTACAGGAGTACACGCCCGCGGCAGTGTAACCAACGCTGTTAATAATCAGCTTGTTTGATGTCTGATTGGGAAGCAGCTTGCCATCCTTATACCACTGATAGGTTACAGTAGCAGCGCCACCGGTAACACTGGAAACGCAAACAAGCGTTACGGCTTCACCAAGGCAGGCAAATCTGCTTTGCGGTGATTCCAGGATGTCAACGCGGGGATATAACTCGTCGGCACCTTTATACGGCTTTTGGCGGACCTCGTCATCGATATCCTTGGGGACGGTTGGGGTAACGGCAGACGATCCGAACAGCTCGGACTGTATGTTTTTCAGGTGAAGATCGGCCTCACCTGCAAAGCTTACAGTAACCGACGTTGAACTCTGGTCTGCACCGGTTGAGGTTTTCCATGAAGCAAGCGGGTCACCGGTACCATTGCGTTCAATCGCTACCTGGTTAAATCCAATTGTGTCACCTTTAACCATGTAGTTGTTAAAGTCCATAGCATGGATAAAGCCGTTAGTGCTGAGGTCATTCAGATAAATCGCGTAACCACCACCATTAACCGAATCGGTATTGTCAAAGATGTTGTTGATAATATCAAGCAGTCCTTCGCCAACAAAATAGGCGGCTACAGAACTGCCACCACCGGCAGTTCCTGCGGTACGGATTGTGTTATGCAGTACTCTGGTGGCAGCGTTGACGGCGTTTGCTTCACACCGGAGCCCCGTAGTACGGAGAGTTGAGCTAACGAGTACCATATTATTTGAAACAAGCAACCCTTGTGGTCCCTGTGACGCACCGTCATTCGATTGCGCTTCGATCCCGGTTGCTGCGTTGTTCTCTCCCTTGGCAGAGCCCTGAACAAGGTTTGCATTCACTGTTCCTGCACCAAAGGCCCCTAATCCGAAGAAATATGGTGCACCGGACAGTCCAAGGACCTTGTTTTTCTGAATCAGCAGGTTGTCAGACTCTACTATGATACCACTCAGATACGTTTTGTCAACAGTGTTCCCAGTAACGCTGCTCACCTCCGGCGAACTTGCGCTAACAGCTATGCCCAATGGCATCGAGAGCACCTGGTTGTTATGCACGGTAAAGGGTCCAACGCCATCAAGAACAACCGAAAACACCGGATCCACCATATCTAAAGCATTTGTTGGGCCTACAAATACACAGTTTGTGATGGTAACCTTTCCTGCTTGTTCAGCATTAATATGACCGCCCCATTGCTGATTTCCGGCAAGTTTGCACATTAAACCGTCAAAGACAACACTGGCGCCTTCAAGTAGTGTGATTTCAGCTTTATTCGCTTCATAGCCACCATAGTTATCATCAGGATACCGCTGCGGTGTCCACGAAATGATGGGAGTATTGTTAGCAACTGCTTTAAACGTAACAGTACCGGTGGCAGATGAGTTATTAAGCTCCGGGATAATAATTTGTTCGTTATACGTACCGTTGTACACATACACTGTAATATCTCCGGAGATACCGCCAACACTGAGCAGATTGATGCAGTCGCGGAAGCTGGTAAAGATGCCGATATTACCGGTTGGTGCTACGTACAGCGATCCCGATGTGCGAGGCGCCATGTATGTAACCAGCTTGTCGTTGCCGGGATTCTCGTCATCCTCACTATTGGGGTTAACAGACCATACTTCAATTTTATTATACGATCCGTTAGAAAAATTCACCGTTCCAAGATTGATCGATACTTCTTCACCTGGCTGAATTGCGGGGTCTGCAAAATACCTTGCACCAGTCCTTGTTGCTCCGTTCACCTTCCATGCAACTTCTACCGAATCAATGGCGTCGGTACCGGTGTTCCGCAGAACGGCCGTTACCATTTGATTTGTGTTGGGGTTAAACTTACCCGATGGCGCCGACAAGCTCACGATGGCTGCGTCAACCGCTTCGGGTGCACCAAAGGTATAGGCAAGCCCCGATGATGGAGCCCATCCCTGAAGGGCTATGGACTCTCCGGCATTAAGCCGCGGATTCAACCATGTGCTGAGTTCATTACGTGCCGTAAGAATTAACGGTTGTGAGTTCTGCATTACAGCACCGATCAGCGCGCCTACAGCACCTGTAACAGTCATCGTTCCGTACACCACCTGTGCCTTACCGGTTGCTTCGTTCAGCCGAATCTGGAAATTGTACGAGTCAGATGTGGATCCTGCCGGTGCCCTGGTAACATTGCTCCACTGGATTACATAAATCCTGTTCGGGCTGTCCCCCAGCGTTTGAACGCGCAGTTCACTCAGGGTTGTTCCATCCAGCGAGCGTGCCCATGCCTTAATAGCGGTTGTCCCCGCAGAACCGAACTGAACCTCGCCGTTGCCGAAAATGGTGACATCCGTGTACGATTCACCGTTAAACCCAAAAGTAAACGGCAGAGTCTGGGTACTCGAGTAACCGCTGATACCACTTCCTGACGCAAGCTGCGTCCCGGCAACAATTTCAGAATAGGTTACCGACTCAACGTTGTATGATAGATCAGTTGCCGTCTGCCCTGCAAAAACAAGCGGTACAGCCGATAACAGAACAACCAACAACAATAGCAAGGTATGATGTTTCTTCATGGCAATTCCTCTATGATGACTTTCAGAGTTAGTTCGTGTTGTACACTTTTACGCTGCTCCATGTTCCATCGAATACCCGTACCGGGGACTGCCGATGGTAAATGATCCATGAAGCCTTGGATATGCTCCGATCCGGAGCCAAGCCCACTTAGCAATAATTACACCAAATTCAGGATTCAACGTTGTATTGCAAGATGCTGACCCTTCATAACTTATCCCCATCAACCTAATTCACGAGAATTTGTAAAAACGCTTTTTGTTCTTTTGAAAGGGGCTCTGACTGAAGGATCGTTCGGGCGAGCGCCTGCATTTTGAGCTGTGCTGCAAGTTTTTGCAGCGTGTCCTTTGCCGACTGTGCCAGACGTCCGTTTCTGCTCTCCAGAGCGTCAACCACGGCAACCATTCCGGCCAGATCTGTTGTTCCCAGGCGAACCATCGAGGCAAAGGCATTCTGGCGGGTACCAAAGTCGTACCGACGACTAGCATAATCGGAAAGGGTTGCCAGCGCCTGCTTGTCAGCAGTGCCTGCTTTTTGTTCTGCAATTGCAATCTCAATTATGGCACCGGGGCTGCGTACACCGGCTACCCGGTTAGTAAACCTGTCTGCCTCTGTAGGAAACCATGTGCACAATTTTCTGTATGCCTGTTCAACGATCCGGTACGATGAGTCGGACAGCAGTTCGGCGAGCTCGGGTTTTAACGATGCGGGTATTTCGGGGCTCGACCCCACGGCGCGTCTGCGCACTTCCACGTGTTTATCCTGAAATCCGGCCTTGATGATTTGCCAGAACTGGTCATTGCCATTTTGAACTTTTTTTGCAGCAATACTTACTGCCTCCATTCGCATGGCATAATGCTTTTCGTTAGCCACGATGTCTTGCAGTACATCAAACAGTTGGTCGGTATGGACCGAATCAGCAGCCAGCTCGGTAAGAGCATCGTAGCGGTCAATCATTTTCGGTGCTTTTCTGGACTGTGCAAGGAGCATGTCGAATGGCTTTTTAAAGTTGACTTTCTTTAGGATTGCCGATCCCGGATCGAACAAAACAAACTGAACCTGGCCGTTGCGTGGGTTGGGTATCTCGATGGTTGTGGTCTGTCCGTTTACCCAGGCAGTGACGCTGTCCTTGCTCGCATCAGTATAATACACCTCGCAGACAACAGGCATTTTAAACCATCCGGTGTAACTGTCGGTAAGCTGAGTTTGCTGTACAGTTAGCGTTGTAACGGCTTCGCTCCCCTTGGTAACGTTACGTGCTCCGGTCAGCATTGTGATATCAAACGCTGGTTCACCTCCCTTGTAGAGCCACTGATCAAAAAACCACCGGGGACTCAGGCCCAGAGTATCCTGAAATGCCAGATACAAATCATTCGTTTCTACATTGCGATATTCATGTTTTTTAAGATAGTGATGTATCACCCGTCGCAGTTCGTCATGACCGAACACTGTACTCATCATATCAAGGACCAAAGCCCCCTTCGGATAAATACGCGTAGTCCCGGCTTTTACATGCACAACCGGAAATCGGTCCTTCTCACCTGCTGCAAGCACACTTTTCTGCATCCCCCGGCGTACCCATTCATACTCATCGGTACCGTGAGTTTGGCGAGTAAAGATCAGGGGGTAGTACGTGGCAAAGCTTTCCTGCAGCCATACGGAACGACTGCTTCGAGCTGTAATCAGGTCGCCAAACCACTGATGAGTTAATTCATGGACGTTAACTCCCACATACGAACGGTCAAGCCATCCACGTGCGTCGTTGAGGAAGAAGTCACCAAAAATCGTTGCCGTTGTATTCTCCATTGCCCCAAACACAAAGTCGGCAACCGGCACCTGTCTGTAGATCTCCCACGGATAGGGTACTCCTGTTTCCTGTTCCAGGAAGTCCATGCTTTCCTTGCTTAGCCTGTACGTTGGTTCGGCGTCTTGCGGACGGTCTGGGTACCAGTACTGTTCAAGCAGCACACCGGTGCTGGTAGTATCCTTTGTTACGGCATACTTGCCGATGGCAATCATGAATAAATATGATGCATGCGGCTTCTTCATCCGATACCGCCAGGTTCTGGTTGCTCCGCTGTTCTCGGTCACGCCCACCAGTTGTCCGTTAGAAATAACCGTATAGGCTGAGTCAAACGTGATAATAGCCTCCGTCAGCATTTTGTCGTTCATTTCGTCATACAATGGAATCCAGTGCCGGTGGTCTATTGCCTGGCCTTGTGACCATATCTGACGTCGCATTGTTCCGGTAGGGTCATTCCAGCCAATAAAGTAGAGGCCCTTTTGGGGCTGTGCCGTGTAGGTAAACAGAACAGACCCTGTGTCGGTCCAGGCTAACGGTTTTTCACAATACACCGTAACGCTGCTGTCGTTCACGGTGTACCGAGCAGGCCTCCCGTTCAGAAGAGTTTGCTGAATATTCATGGCGATGCCGTCAAACACCAGTGAATCAACGCTTTTCTGTAAAACCGTAAACGTATGCTCCACTCGTCCGTGAACAAGAGATTTCTCGGGCTCGAACGAAACTTCAAGTTTCATTGACGTGATATCAAGGGGATGTTCGCGGGGTTCGCCTGATGGATCAACCAGATAGGAAGCCGTATGAGAGTAGTCGCTCTGGGCCTGAGCGTGTGCTGCAAACATCACGAACACACAGCTCGCCAGCACAATGCAACATCGTTTGTTCATGGTGCGCCTGGATAAAATAATGTCGAATTCATCAAAATTACCGTGATAGTTTTGTTTTGCCCTGTCACACACAAAAAACATAGCATGGTACAATCTGTTTTTCTTGTTATTGCCGGCGGCGGATTGGGGAGTGGGACCCGCTACCTGGTCTCCGCTCTCCTTCCGCACCACACCGGCAGGTTTCCGGTTAGCACCCTAATCGTGAATATTGCGGGGTCGTTCATACTTGGAGGCCTTTCTTCATTTTCCGTCATCCACTCACACGAGTCTCGCACCGTATTGCTGTTCCTGGGAACGGGTTTTTGTGGCGGATTCACTACCATGAGTACGTTTTCGGCGGAAGCAATACTATTATTTCAGTCCGGACATCTTTTACTAGCCTCGACGTATATCATTGCATCAGTATGCGGAAGCATTATAAGTGCATTGCTTGGTATGGCAGCCATGTATGCCATATATCGACAGTGATTTTCCCACCTTTACCAACACCGTTTAAAGCCTATGAACTTTGACAGTATGTGGATTGAGATCCAACACGTTGCGATAACATACGGACTCCGTATTGTTGGCGCGATATTCACCTTTATTATTGGCCGGTGGGTTATCCGCCTAATTATAAAGGGAATTTCACGTGCCATTGCCGCAAAGGAATTCGACGCAACACTGCAGAAATATATGCGGTCCATCATTTCTGTTGGACTCAATATTCTTCTAATTGTCAGTATTCTGGCGCAGTTTGGTATCGAAACAACATCGTTTGCGGCACTACTTGCTGCCCTTGGCCTGGCTATCGGAACTGCGTGGGGTGGCTTGCTGGCAAACTTTGCTGCCGGTGCGTTTCTGCTTGTACTGCGTCCATTTAAAGTCGGCGATGTTATCAGCGCTGCCGGTGCCAACGGAGTGGTTGATGAAATTGGTTTGTTTGTGACCACAATAACAGCGTCCGATGGAACGAAGATCTACCTGGGTAATAACAATATATTTTCTGATAATATTCAAAACTTTACAGACATTCAGTACCGGCGCATTGAACGTACAATGCAGCTTGCTCATGCTGCCAATGTTGACGATACCATTGAACGCCTTCGGACCGCTATACAGGCTGTGCCCGGGGTGCTTGATAAACCCGAGCCTGAAATCTGGGTCATGGACTTTACTCTTGCAGGAGCCGTCCTGGCAGTACGTCCGTACTGCAAACCGGCCGACTACGTGCGCGTACTCAGCGAAACCAACAACGTAATCCGCCGTGTAACTGACGAGGCAAACCTTCCGGTTCCTGAAATGAGCTACGTAATGCGAACCACTGTACACCCGGGTAAATCGTAAAAAGCAATGCTGCTGCTGATTCTATTCATCGCGGTACTGTCGGCATCCTGCCACGAAGCCAAAAGTCCGCCCAAGCCCCTTATCAATCATCACACAACAATGAAAACTCATCAACTGGATACTGCTACACTTGCCGGAGGGTGCTTCTGGTGCATTGAGGCTGTTTTTCAACGACTGGAGGGTGTAACTTCAGTGGTAAGCGGCTACGCCGGTGGTACGCCCGAGACAGCCAACTATAAAGCCGTGTGTTCCGGCACCACCAATCATACAGAGGCTTGTACAATCGAGTACGATGCATCTGTAATCACATTTGCCGAAATTTTACAGGTATTCTTTTCGGCACATGATCCAACAACTCCTAACCGACAGGGAAACGACGTTGGACCGCAATATGCAAGCGTTATTTACTATCATTCACCGGAACAGGAGAATACAGCCCGCGCCTATATTGAGCAGCTTACAGCAGCGAAAACCTGGCCCGGTCCAATCGTAACACACGTGCGTCAGTTCACAACGTTCTTCCCTGCCGAAGATTATCATCAAAATTACTATAATGAGAATGGCTCGCAACCCTACTGCTCCTTCGTTGTCCGCCCCAAGGTGGAAAAGTTCGAGAAGCTATTCCCCGACAAAGTGAAAAAAGTATCGCTGTCAAAGTAAACACAACGGCTGCCAGCGATCCGGCGTTAAAGAAAATCTGGCTTCAGCGATTAAAACACATTGGTTCTATCAAAAATCGTGCTATTTTTAACGTACGATGATTACGCTTGACAACCTTCTGATAGAATCTGATGTGTTAAGCACTGAGTTTTTATGTGACGTAGCTCAATGCAAAGGGGCTTGCTGTACGTTAAAAGGCGGTGGCGGAGCACCTGTTGCCGATGCCGAGGTAGAGCGAATTCAGAGTGCCGCACCGGTTGCCAGGAAATATCTAAGTTCAGCAAACCAGGCAATACTGGATTCATCAGGAGGGCTTACCGGCAGCGACGGGAACTGGGAAACAGTCTGCGTTAACAATGCCGAATGTGTATTTGTTTCGTGGGAAGGGGGTATTGCCAAGTGCTCGTTCGAGCGGGCGTATCACGCCGGGGAAAGTACCTTCCGCAAGCCACTGTCATGCCATCTGTTCCCGATTCGTGTCCACAATTTTGGTGGTCCCTATCTGCGGTACGAGGTCTTTGATGAGTGTGCACCTGGCCGGGAGAATGGGAAGAAAACGGGAACGTTGCTGGTAGAAATGCTCCGTGAGGCATTAACCAGGGCATACGGAGAAGAGGTAGCCGGCACCATGGTTCACGTAGCAAGGACAATGAAGGAGGATAATCCATGAAGCTTGGGTTAAATCTCCAGACGTCATTACAGCAGACGCTGACTCCCCAGCAGATTCAGTATCTGAAGCTGCTGCAACTTTCAGCCCTACAGTTTGAGCAGCACGTCCATTCTGAAGTCGAAAACAATCCTATGCTTGAGGAGCAGCGCGAAACGGCTGATTTCGAGACTACCGCTATCGAACCGGTTTCTGTCATTTCCGATGACTCCGGTACCGAATCAGCTCCTCAGCCGGTGGTTTATGGGAATCAAACCGGATCAATCATTCAAACCCACAGTGAGATCCAGGACACGTCAGACGGATTTGAGTTTTATAAGCTGCTGTGGGGCGAAGATCCATCTGCAGCCCGGTCTTCCGACTATAATCCGTCGGAAGACGAAGACGATGACACCACCAGCTACCTCTTCCGTGAAATGCCCAGCCTGGAAGACGAGATGAGGGAACAGATTCGGTTTCTCCCGTTGACAGCCGAAGAACAACTCCTTGCCGACTACATCATTGGGAATGTGGACTCGGACGGCTACCTCCGGCGTCCGCTTACTGAATTAGTTGCCGAAGTGAACGGTTTAATTGCCGAACACAATCTTGCAATTCAGGCCCCTACGCTGCTTGGCACGGCAAACACCGGGTACGAGCGTGATATTATCAGCGGGATTTCTGAAATGTTGGAGGCCCTTTCACTGAAGCAGGCTGAGAGTGTTCTAAGTCGTATTCAAAATCTTGACCCACCCGGCTTTGCTTCACGAACGGTTCAGGAATGCCTGGTAGCACAGCTTAAATCGGTAAAAAAAGCAAATGCAGCACAAAAACTGGCCTTGCTGATTCTGACTGATGCGTACGAACCGTTTGCGATGAAACACTACCCGGTTATTGCAAAACAGTTGGACGTTACCGAGGACTATCTGCGTGAGGCAATCGATGTTATCAGAAACCTTAACCCGCGTCCGGGAGGCGGAACGTTTGGCCCTGAGTCTAATACCATTGCTCCGGACTTTACTGTAGAACCAACCGAGGACGGATCGGACTTTATCATTACCGTTAACGATAGCCGCCTGCCCGTGCTGCGCGTAAGCGATGCGTACGACCGATTGAAGAAAGAAGCCCGATTTCACAAGTTCAACAAGGAAACCCGTGAATGGCTGAGGAAGAAATACGAAGATGCAAAGTTCCTGATGCAGGCAATCCGCCAGCGGAAGAGCACAATGCTGCGGGTGATGACGGCAATTGCCGGGCTTCAGCGGGATTTCTTTATCCGAGGTCCGGAAGGACTCCGCCCCCTTATCTACCGTGACGTAAGCGAAATCACCGGACTTGACATCAGTACCGTATGCAGAATTGTAAATGGCAAGTACGTGCAGACTCACTTCGGAACCTTTGAGCTAAAATACTTTTTCAGCGAGTCACTGGTTACCGATGACGGTGAGGAAGTGAGCACACGCATCATTAAGCAAAAAATAAAGGAACTTATTGATGCCGAGAGTAAATCAAAACCGCTCAGCGACGATAAACTTGCCAAGGACCTGAAACGCTTTGGATACGTTGTGGCCCGACGTACCGTGGCCAAGTACCGTGAACAACTTAAAATTCCCGTCGCACGCCTCCGCAAAGAGTTGTAGCCCCCTACACATCCCCTAAAGAGTCACAACCGGCTCCACTGTTCATACTATGCTCAAATAGGTTGAACCGGTGCAATTATATTTTACTGAAAACAGGGGGTATGACAACTTATGACATAGGACTCGACGTAGCATCGTACATACTACGAGACATACGTTACACTCCATGGGTTCGCTCTTTGTCACGGCCTGCACTTTATAGAGTACAGTCTATCCTGGCATCGCTCATAAATGGCGAGGTAGTAACGGCCGGTAAGGTAGCAGCTCAGCTGGAAGTGAGCCAAAGAACGATAGCACGTGATATAAACTATCTTATAAACACACTGCATATTCCAATTGCATACGATGCTCAACAGCACACCTACGTTCTAAAGGGACCTGTTCCGGTGTTATTTGCGCCTCAGGCAGGGTTTCCGGGTCAGTCAGTACTGCCGGAACCGGACACTCTGGTTACGTTGGAGGTAGCAAGTGAACTGGTACCGCACTTTGAATCGGTAGAGCTTCATCCAAGTCAGAGGTTTAAAACACTACCGAACGGATCAGGACAGTTATTCCTGACAGTGTCGCCCGACGATGCCTTGGCACAATGGGTAATGAGCTATGGGGGCAAGGTGCGCGTAATTAGTCCGCAGTCACTGCGATCAAGAATCCGTACGCTGGCACTCCGAATTCTTGCCAGCCATGGTCCCGAGAACTAACCCGCCTATGCTTGCTTGGGTACAAAGAGTTTCATACTGATATCAAGTGCAGCAGCACTGTGGGTGATAGCGCCTACGCTCACAAAGTCAACACCGGCATCGGCATACTCACGGATATTTCCGTAGGTTATTCCACCACTGGCTTCGGTTTCTAACCTACCGTTTACGATGCGTACACCTTCGGCAACCTGCTGTGGCGTAAAGTTGTCGAACATGACGCGGTGTACGCCTTCGCACTGCAGGATTTCGCGTACTTCATCCAACGACCGTGCTTCGACCTCTATACGAATCGAGCTGCGGCCCTGTAATTCCTGAACGCACCGTGTTACTGCTTCGGTGATTCCACCCATTGCCGTGATGTGGTTATCCTTTATCATCACCATGTCATACAAGCCGTACCGATGGTTAAGCGCACCTCCCACAACGGTAGCGTATTTATCAAGTAACCGCCATCCCGGAATTGTTTTGCGCGTATCAAGGATCCTTGTTTTGGTACCCTCCAGCCTGTCGGCATATCTCCGTGTAAGCGTGGCAACGCCGCTCAAACGCTGAATGAAATTCAGGGCCGTGCGTTCACCGCCCAGTAATGCCTGGGCTCTGCCTCCAATGGTTGCGATCACGGTACCGGCTGGATTCCAGCTTCCTTCCTCTACCAATACCCGTAAATCAACATCATTGCTAAACTCTCTGAATACCAGTTTCAGGACCGGCAATCCACATATTACGCCGTCAGATTTGAGTACAAAACGGGCGGCAGCCTGTGTATCACGGTCAATCGTGAGTTCAGTGGTTATATCGCCCGATCCAAGGTCTTCATAAATGGCAATCTGTATCAGCCGAATTACTTCGCTGTCAATCGGGAATCTGGGTACTGGCGCTTCTTTTGTCATTATCACTATGAAATTGAAACTGATACAAACGAAAAATTTTCACCGTCAAACAAACCTTTGTCACTGAGCTTAAGCTTTGGAATTACAAGTAGTGCCATAAACGATAAAGTCATGAAGGGGGCTCGGAGTTCGGAGCCTAGTTTTTTAGCTGCTGCATCAAGAGCAACGTACTGCACTGCAACGCTCCCGGCATCAGCCGTGCTCATCAGGCCTGCTACCGGGAGCGGCAGTACTGATGCTGAATGGTCGTCATACACGCTTAGTCCGCCCTTCTCGCGAATAACGGCGTTTACAGCCTGAACAATGGCCGTATCGGTGCATCCTACGGCAACAATATTATGCGAGTCATGGGCTACCGATGAGGCCATGGCTCCGTGCTGTAATCCAAAGCCCCTTACCCAGGCAATAGCAACCGGCGCCTTGGTGTAGCGGTTAACAACACACAGTTTCAGCACATCTGGGTCCGACGGACTCAGATGTTCCTCGGTGGTGGTAAGCAACCCGTCATGAGCCACGATCACTCGTACTGTGCCGGTAGCGTCCACCTGAATATCGGCAGCCGTAATCGGTGTGGCAGTAAAGTTGTTTATTGGCGTAGCCGTTGTGCTTGGAATCAGGCATGTGCCGTTGTCAGCCACACAGGTACCGCGAATCCACGTTTGCAGAACCTTCATCGAGGCAAGATCATCCACCACGATAAAGTCGGCAGAGTCGTTTTCTTGAAGCAAACCCACGGGTAGCTGATAGTGCTGTACAGGGTTGTAGCTGGCAGCCCGCAGAACATCAAACAGATCATACCGCAGAGCAAGAGCCCGACGCACATGATTATTGATGTGCCCGTTAATCAACAGGTCAGGGTGGGCATCATCACAGCAGAACATAACGTTGTTGGGATGCTGTCCTATCAAAGGATGTAGTGCATCAAAATTCCTGGCTGCAGATCCTTCGCGTATCAGAATCTTCATGCCGCAGTCAACCTTGTCGAGGGCTTCCTGAAGCGTAAAGCACTCATGGTCTGTAGCAATGCCGCAGCCCGCATAGGCGCGGGCACGTTCTCCGGTAAGGCCTGGAGCGTGTCCGTCTACAGGCTTGCCGTACTTCTGAGCGATACCGATTTTTTCCATTACACCCGGATCAGCGTTCAGAACACCGGGCCAGTTCATCATCTCACTCAGATATCGGATATCGGGTCTGGCAAGCAACGTACGTATATCGTCGGCAGTGATTTCGGCACCAGCAGTTTCAAAGATAGTGGCAGGGACGCAGCTTGGTGCGCCAAATGCAATCGTAAACGGTAAGCCAGCAGCGTTGTTGATCATGAATTCGATGCCGGCCATACCACACACATTTGCAATTTCATGCGGATCGCTTACAGTGGCTACAGTGCCATGCAGAACGGCAAGCCTGACAAATTCGCTGGGAATAAGCAAACTACTCTCAATGTGAACGTGTGCATCAACAAAACCGGGAAGGATGTACGGACCAACGGTAACCGAATTGTCGGCTTCAACGGCTGCGATGTGCGTACCATCAACCACAACTCTGCCACCATACATACGGCGATGTACTACGTCAACAATAGTTCCCTGTATTTGCGTGCTCATGATGTTGATAAGACAGTTTAAGATTTCTTTACGCCATCGGCTGACCAAAGCAGCTTTTCTCTGAGCAGATCAAAATAGGTGTTATCGGGCTGCTTAACAAGCTTCAGCAAATGGTTACTCCGACGTATGGTTAACGAGTTCTTCTGTTTCATAACTCCCACAACACGACCGTCAGCTACGATTCGTGCGTCTGAACCGCTTTCGGGCAACTCAAAGCGGATTTGTGAGGTGTCACTAACAATAAGCGGACGCACCGTAAGCGTGTGCGGCGAGATTGCAGTCAAACAAAAAACATTTGCACTTGGAGCAATAATCGGACCGCCCGCAGCAAGCGAATAGGCTGTTGAACCTGTTGGGGTTGACACTAACACTCCATCGCTTCGAAAATCAGCTACAAGGTGGTCGTTAACGAAGGTACGGATGGTAAGAATCTTGGCACCTGCCGAGCGTTCGACAACAATTTCGTTTAATGCGCAAGCCGTCTGGTCTTCCCACTCTGTTTCGATTGTTGTCCGGTCAACAATTCTGTAATCACCCTTCAGCAATTCCATAATACCGTCATCAAGCTTGGCTACAGGATATTCGGCAAGAAAACCAAGCTTGCCCACGTTAACGCCCATTATTGGGACGTCAGTCCCAATAAGCACATGCGCAGCAGCCAGCAGCGTGCCATCACCACCAAAGGTGATAACAATATCCGCAAACTTGCCCAGTTCGGCTATGGAACAAATCGAAACTTTTGATAATAAATCCGGAGGAGCAGCTGCCGATAGTTGTTCTTCCAGGTAAACCCCAGCCCCTTCCTCAACCAGACGCTGAGCGGCATGGAATGCCCAGGTATGTGCATTGGGCCGGTCCGGAAACGCAAACAAGGCAAACGTGAGCATTAGGTAAGTTCTCCGCTATTGGCAACCGACGGACGCTGGCTTTCTTCAACAAAGTTTAGCCTGAGCGTACTTAATGTTTGCTCCAGAAAGCGCCTTTCGTCATCAGTGAGATTATTGGCGGTTTTTTCATCCAGCACTTCCAATATGTTGATGATGTACCGGGCATGATCAAGATTCTTTGTTATCTGGTTTGTACCAGGATTCAGCATTTTACCCAATGCTACCATCCCCTCCAGCTGGAACATTTGAATGAGCGTTAAAAAGGTGGGCGTCATAATTACCTCAGAATCTATTACTCAATTGGTTTAGTAGTGAAATGGTTTTACCATCTGTGAAATTTTCAAACAAGCAGTGAGGCCAGATCCCGCAGATACGGAGGTACTGACTTCCGGTTGGCCCAGGTTTCCGGCAGTGGTATCTGGCTGACATTGTTATTCTGTTCGCCAATCATTACGTCGGAAATTCCTTCCAGCAATGCATCAACTGCAGCAGCGCCAAGGCGTGCAGCCAGCACGCGGTCACGCACAGAGGGCGAACCGCCCCGCTGCATGTGTCCAAGAATCGAAACTTTTCCCGACAAACCGTATCGCTCTTCAACCAGGCCGGCAAGTTTCAGGGCACCGCCCAGTTCATCGCCTTCTCCAACAATAACAATGGTGCGTTTTTCAATTCCCTGGGCAACAATTCTTTTGTAGAGCAGCTCTACATCGGTTAGTGTTTCAGGAACGGCGATAAACTCAGCTCCGCACGCTACTCCTACGTCCATAGCAATAAAGCCTGCATGCCTGCCCATAACTTCAACGTAGAATATTCTGCCATGACTGTCGGCAGTGTCGCGGATCTTGTCAATTGCTTCTGCTGCGGTATTGATAGCCGTATCGTATCCAATCGTGAAATCGGTGCCGAACAGGTCGTTATCAATCGTCCCTGGTGTACCAACGATTTGTACTCCAAATTCAGTTGCAAGCGCATGGGCACCATGGAACGTACCGTCACCTCCGCAGGCAATCACGGCTTCGATGCCATGTTTTTTTAGCATTCCGGCAGCTTTCTCACGTCCGTCCGGCTGCTTAAACTCCTCGCAACGGTTGGTTTTTAGGATCGTGCCACCGCGGTTGACGATATTGGCGGTATGCATCCTGTCCAGCAGGTCGAAATGTCCGGCAATCATTCCCGAATATCCGCCTGTGATTCCAATCAGCTCCAGGCCTCGTTTTTCGCTTACGCGCTGTACCGCGCGAATATGGGCATTCATTCCGGGTGCATCACCGCCACTGGTAAACACAGCTATTCGTTTCATAACGTGCGAATTTAGGGGGCTTTGGCATACCCAACATTACCAATTCGTAACATGACCGATTTTGCTTGGCATGGCCAATTCTTTCGGATAGTTTTGAATGCATCGGTAATCCATGTGATTTTGCCAATAAACCAGAGGAGTCCGAATTGTTTTTTGTGAAGCGTTTTTTTCTGAGCAGGGTATGGGTTATGCTTTTGCTATGCACAACAGGCGCAGATCTTCAGACGTTTTCACAGCCTGTTCCGAACACAACGGCAGAGCCTCGGGGGATCACCATTCAGAATGCCGATTCAACGGTAACCATGACGGTACGGTTCAGGATGCAGACCTGGTTACGGTATTCCAGCGAGAATCCCGGTTATGGCAATTCGCACCAAACCGGTAACTCCAGTGCCGATCTCACCATACGCAAATTGCGGCTGCGGTTCAACGGTACACTGTTTAATCCTTTGCTCTCCTACCTGCTTCAGATTGAACTTGCTCCGTCAGATGCGTCGGGTGTTTACAACTATCTGCGTGATGCCATGGTGTACTGGAAGTTTAACCCAACCTTGCAGGTTGGCGTGGGACGCACGAAGCTACCGGGCGAGCGACAATACCTGATTTCATCGGGCTCTCTTGAGATGGCCGACAGGTCTGCGGTACACCATTACCTGGGGCTTGGCCGTGAAACGGGACTTCACGCAACCTGGAATATTCTCACGGGTTCGCAGGGGCTAACTCTTCGGGCTGCAGCCACGACAGCCCTCCCGCCACAGGCAACAGCAGGCATACAGCGCCTGCCGGCAGTTACCGGACGTCTGGAATATCTTCCTCTGGGACGCTTTACGGGAAACGGCGATACATTCGAAGGAGATCTCCTCCGCGAACGCACTCCAAAGCTCTCGGTTGGCGCTGCAGCCCATGCCGTAGGCATCGAACAGCGGTTTACCGGATTGAATTCGGTCACGTACGTGCCTGAGTCCGATCGTGCATATTTTGCCGATGCAGTGTTTAAATACAGTGGCTTCGCACTCTATACCGAGTATGCCGTACGTAAGCAGCAGCATGCAATGTCGGAAAACGTATTGCTTGACGATCTGTCAACCGGCTATACTGTACAGGTTTCGTACACAACACCGTGGCACGGATTTGTTGCTGCTCGGTTTGCTACGGTAAACACTGATGCTCAAAATGTGTTGGGTGAGACCCATAAAGCACTGCACATTGAAACTGCCGCAGCTACGGTAGGGTGCTACATAAACGGACATCGCATTAAAACCAGCCTGGAGGTTGGTTCGTACAAGGTGAATACTTTAGATATCAGCACGCAGAAGCCTTTTCCGTTGTATGTTTTATTAAACCTGGAAACCGGAATCTGATGATGCGCTTTGCTACCCACGCCATTGCCTCGGTCCTGCTGTTTATGGTGCTGTCCGGATCCGCTTCCAACCGTATCACCATTAAGGGGTCAGATACCATGGTGATACTGGTGCAGCTATGGACGGAACGGTACCCTGGCCATAATCAGGTCGAATTTCAGATTACGGGAGGGGGCTCAGGCACAGGGTTTGCCGCACTAATCAACAACTCAACCACCTTGTGTGCTTCGTCACGCCCGATTAAAAAATCAGAGGTGGCACAGTTGAAAGAAAACACAGGCTACCGCGGACTGGAAGTGAGGGTTGCACGCGATGGTCTCAGCATCTACATCCATAATTCAAATCCGGTGCGAAAACTCACTCTTGATCAGTTACGACTGATTTTTACGGGCAAAATCACAAACTGGAAGGACGTTGGCGGTAACGATGCTAAAATCATCGTGTATTCAAGGGAGAATAACTCCGGCACCTATGAGTTTTTTAAAGAAAACGTACTTCAAAAACAGGATTTTGCCGATGCCGTTCAACACATGCCCGGTACGGCAGCACTGATCAACGCTGTAGAAAAGGATAAAAACGCAATCGGCTACGGCGGTGCAGCCTACACCAAGTCAGTACGTACCGTTGCCGTAGCACCATCGTCCGATCAGCCGTATGTTCTTCCCAACACGCAGACCATCAGCAACGGCAGCTACCCGATTTCCCGGTTTCTATACTTCTACATGAATCATAAACCAACCGGCATCGTAAAAAGCTTTATTGACTGGGTTTTGTCGGCTGAAGGACAGCGTGTAGTTACCGATGCCGGTTATTATACGGTGATGAAGCAATGACAGTAAACCGGTTCACATCAAAATCGCCGAAACGCGCTGAACACATCATAGAATGGTGTATTCGCGGCATTGCGTCAGTATCTATTATGCTAATTTTTCTTATTTTTTTATTTGTTTTCCGTGAGGCACTCACCGTGTTCTCGTCGGCAGACTCCGCTCCGGCCCCGGCACATGCGGTCACGTCCGCCAATGGCCCTGCCCCGCCCCATCCTCCGCCTATGGAAGCGGCGCCCTCAGATGCAGTGTCTGCCAACAACGCTACCGGACATCTCTTTTACTCACCAAGGAATCCACTGTATCCGGATATTTACAATGCGGAAACCGGTGAGCTGCCGGCTGACATTGACGATGTAAACCCTGCGCCTGACCAAGCCCCTTCTCATCGGGAAACGTCCCTGGCAAACAACTTGGCAGGATCGGTATGGCAGCCTGTTGGCGAGCATCATCAGTTTGGCGTGATGCCACTGTTGGTTGGTACGGCAAAAACTACGCTGATTGCGATTTTATTTGGTGCACCTCTTGGTATTCTTGCTGCCATTTATACTGCGTTTTTTGCCGGGCGCAAAACACGTGAATTTATAAAACCAATTATTGAATTACTTGCCGGCTTCCCCTCGGTTGTTATTGGCTTTTTCTGTTTAACCACGCTTGCCAGTGTGCTGCAGACCATGTTCCATCTGGATTTCCGGCTGAACGCTCTGGTTGGTGGCATCGGATTGTCGCTGGCAGTACTTCCCATCGTGTATTCACTTTCCGAAGAAGCGCTTTCAGCTGTGCCCCGTACACTTCGTGAGGCCTCGCTCGCTCTTGGTTCTACCGAATGGCAAACTGCCTACCGGGTGATGCTGCCGGCAGCCGCTCCCGGGGTGATTGCGGCAGTAATCCTGGGAATTGGACGCGCCTTTGGCGAAACCATGATTGCAATAATGGCAACCGGCAATGCACCACTGGGTGATTGGAACCCGTTCATGCCGGCGCGTACACTGGCAGCCACCATTGGATCTGAAATGGGTGAAGTAGTATGGGGCTCTGAACATTATGGCGTGCTGTTCCTGCTTGGAGCCTTCCTGCTGATAGTAAGCTTTGTGCTGAATTCGGTAACGGAGTATTACGTGAAGAAGAGACTCATTAAAAAATTTCAGGGACACTGATGACTGGACGGTTTGCAACGCAGTTTCCGCTTTCAAAGCGTCTGCTCGGCGCATTTGCCTTAGGTATTGCACTTACGGCATGCGTAGCTGTTGTTGGAATTATCCTTGGGATGCTGGCTGACTTTGCCGTGCACGGCGGTGCACATATTACCTGGGAATTTCTAACTGAATACCCCAGGAACAGCAACACCGAGGGCGGCATCTTTCCTGCACTTGCAGGGACTACCTTCCTGGTACTTCTGATGACGCTTATGGGGGTGCCGTTGGGTACAATCACAGCCGTGTATTTAACCGAATACGCCCGGCAGGGTTCTGCCTTGTCCAAGTTCATCCGTTTTGCGGTAAATACTCTTGCCGGCGTACCCTCGATTGTGTTTGCCCTTTTTGGTGTTGGCTTCTTTATTCAGTTTGTGGGCAAGGGATTGGACGCCGTAACCGGTGCGAGCATCTTTGCCGACGGATCGCTGCTGTGGTGTTCGGCAACACTGGCAATTCTTACTCTTCCCGTTGTAATTGTTTCGGTGGAAGAAGCCTTACGGTCAGTACCACGTGAGCTACGCGAAGCATCGCTGGCGCTTGGAGCAACCCGTTTGCAGACAATCATTAAAGTTGCTATACCCAATGCGTTATCGGGAATCCTCACCGGCAGTATCCTGGCCGTAGGCAGAGGTGCAGGCGAAGTTGCTGCTATCCTGTTCGTGGGTGTTACTTACAGTGCGGGATCGCTACCTGACGGGGTTACCGACAAGTTTATGCACCTTGGGTATCACCTGTACGTATTAGCAACACAGTCACCAGACGTAGAAGCTACACTACCCCTGCAATATGCAACAACCGTAGTACTGCTTGCCCTGACGTTTACATTAAACTTTGGCGCCATCTACCTACGGTCACGATTACGAAAAAACAGATAACAGAACTATGGCTAAAGACCACCCCACCATCATTCAGGCAACAGATTTCTCGGTTTTTTACGGAGCTAAACAAGCTCTGTTCAGCATCTCGCTGGAAATACCTGAACGGAAGGTTACGGCGTTTATCGGACCCTCGGGATGCGGCAAGAGTACCTTCTTACGCTCCATGAACCGTATGAACGACCTGATTGACGGAGTTCGTACCGAAGGCTCGATTACCATTGAAGGTGTAAACGTGTACGATAAGTCTGTGAATGTGGCAACACTACGCAGACGCGTGGGAATGGTCTTCCAAAAGTCGATTCCCTTCCCTAAATCCATTTACGAAAACATTACCTATGGCCTGTCACTCAACCACAAAAAGAAGAAATCAGAACTGGATCAGATTGTGGAGACCAGCCTGCAGCGTGCAGCACTCTGGAACGAAGTAAAGGACAGGCTCCACCACTCGGCTCTGGGCTTGTCAGGCGGTCAGCAGCAGCGTCTTTGCATTGCGCGTGCCATTGCAATCAATCCGGACATCCTGCTGATGGATGAGCCGTGTTCCGCTCTCGACCCCATTAGTACCGCCAAGGTAGAAGACCTGATCGAAGAACTTAAGGATATGTACACCATTGTCCTTGTTACCCACAACATGCAGCAGGCCGGACGGGTAAGTGACTATACCGGCTTCTACCTGATGGGGAAATTAATTGAATTCAATAAAACAAAAACCGTGTTCACCAGTCCAGCCCAGAAAGAAACCGAAGATTACATTACCGGCCGGTTCGGTTAATAATCCCATCCGCATATTTCACAATTACACTTTCTTACCATACAATGAACAGATCCTTCGAAGAAGACCTCGATAAACTCCGATCCCGTCTTATCCGGATGGGCTCACTGGTAGAAGAACAGGTTGAGTTCTCGTTCCGTGCTCTGAAGGAAGGCAACCTTGAGCTGGCACGCATCGTTACCGAACGTGACGAAAAAGTAAACAAGCTCGACCTGAAAATCGACAAGCAGTGCCAGCGGATTTTTGCTCTAAATCAACCCGTTGCCGTTGACCTACGGTTACTGCTTACCGCAATAAAAATTAATAACGAACTTGAACTCATCGGCGACATTGCTACTGAAATCGCTCAGGCCGTTATCGACACCCCTGCGGTTACCGAACTGTCCCGCACCATTGATATTGAGCCCCTTACCAATGCTGTGTACACTATGGTTAAATCCAGCATGGATGCCTTTATCACAAACGATCCGGAGCTCGCGCTTCACATCCTGCCGTCCGACGATACTGTTGACGCACTATATCTGCAGAAGCGCGCAACGCTTATTGACATCATGACGTCTGACCAGGCCACAGTTGCAGCCGGGGCAGAATTGCTTTTATCACTGCAGGACATGGAACACATGGCTGATCATGCATCCAACATCGCCGAAAACGTCATTTTCCTTGTTCGTGCCCAACTTGTCCGACATCAAAGTTTCGAGGGTGAGACAGGCACTGCATAGCCCCTTACCATATCTTTGCAGGTGACGTCGACCTACGGAATATTGCTTGCCGGGGGCTCGGGTACCCGACTATACCCGCTTACAGCTTCCGTTTCCAAGCAGCTGTTGCCGGTTTACGATAAACCAATGGTGTACTATCCGCTATGCACCCTTCTGCAGGCGGGTATTGGCAATATTCTGCTTATCTCGTCACCCAATCATCTGGCAGCATACCAGGACCTTCTGGGCGACGGTTCACGGCTGGGCATCAACATTCAGTACGCCCGTCAGCAAAGTCCGCGTGGCATTGCCGAAGCTCTTATCATCGCTCACAATACTGTTGGCAGTACAAATACCGTACTCATCCTTGGTGACAATATTTTTCACGGCGAAGGCTTGGCATTTCGTCACGCCGCTGAAAGCAATACCGGTGCCCGGATTTTTGCCTATCCCGTTCAAAACCCCCGGCGTTACGGTGTTGTAGAACTAAACCCTGACGGCAGCGTAGCCGGTATCGAAGAAAAACCGGAACATCCGCGCAGCAACCTGGCAATTCCAGGTCTGTACATCTATAATTCCGATGCTGCACTGTACGCCAAAGAACTTCGGCCCAGTGGCCGTGGGGAACTTGAAATTACAGATGTTCACAATGTTTATCACCAAAACAACACACTGGTTGCCGCGCGCTTGGATAACGGTGTCACCTGGCTTGATGCCGGCACGCCAGAGTCTCTTATCGAAGCATCCGCATTTGTGCAAACGCTGGAGCGGCGTCAGGGTATTAAGATTGCATGCCCTGAAGTTATCGCTCTTCAAACCGGGTTAATCACCGCTGCTGATTATGAGCAGACCGTTGCCTTAATGCCTCAGTCAGCCTACAAACAATACTGTATCACGCTACTATCAAATCAGAAATGAGTACTCTTTCCCGAATTACATCACAAATCCAGTCGTCCTTTCAATCATTTTACCAACGTTCGTCAAGTGCCGGCATAGTAATCTTATCGTTTACCGTTATTGCACTTATCTGGACGAACACGGCTCTGCATTCATCATACGAAGCCTTCCTGCACCAGCCAATTAACCTGAAGCTGTTCTCGCTGCACCTTGAGTTTTCGCTGGAGCATTTTGTAAACGACGGCCTTATGGTGCTGTTCTTCCTTGTGGTGGGACTCGAGATAAAGCGTGAACTCCTAATCGGCGAGCTCTCGAGCGCCCGAAAAGCAGCTCTTCCCGCCATTGCAGCCGTTGCCGGGATGATTTTCCCTGGCTTGATTTTCATGCTCTTTAACCACGGCACTCCCGATGCAAGAGGGTGGGGTGTTCCGGTTGCTACCGACATTGCATTTGCGCTTGGGATTCTGGCACTCCTTGGGAAGCGTGTGCCCATTGGTCTTAAAGTGTTCCTTGCTGCACTTGCGATTATCGATGACCTGTTTGCCGTACTCATTATTGCCATTTTTTATACCGGTGCATTAAACCTTACCGCACTAACTGCAGCCGCCGTAATTCTGGTTTTACTCTGGGGTTTAAACAAATCGGGCAGTAATAACCTTGGTCTGTACGGCATCCTTGGTGTTTGCCTGTGGATTGCCATCCTCTTTTCGGGAATTCATGCAACCATTGCAGGCGTCCTGCTGGCCTTAACCATACCGGCTACTGCACGTATTGATATACCTGCCTTTACAAAACGAGGGAAAATGCTGCTTCGTTCGATTGATGATAAAATCGAACAAAACGAAGACAAGGGAGAACAGCTTGACCACATAGCGTCGCTCAAGCAAATGTGTACCGACAGCAACAGCGTCCTCCACCGTCTGGAGCACGGCTTACAGCCATTCGTTACGTTCGGTATCATGCCTCTGTTTGCGCTGGTTAACGCTGGCGTCGTGTTTAATACTGCGGTGGTTGACAGTCTGTTGCACCCGGTAGGTCTCGGAATTATCCTCGGACTCTTTGTGGGCAAGCAGCTGGGCGTTTCTGTTGCCGTATGGTTGTCTGTACGTTTTAAAATTGCAGAACTTCCAAACCTGGTCTCCATGAAACATATTTACGGTGTTTCGATTTTATGTGGCATTGGATTTACCATGGCTCTCTTTGTGGCACACCTTGCGTTCCCGGCAGGCGAGAGTTTAGATGTTGCCAAGCTAAGCGTAATGGCCGGCTCTACCGCATCTGCACTTGTTGGTTCATTTGTGCTGAGGTGGTTTTTGAAAACAGGTAACGGGAAAGGGGCTCAGACTGCATGATATACGAAGTTACTGTTCGAGTTGAAAGCCACCGCAATGGTGACTGGGTGATGTGGATTCATCCGCATGTTTCACGGGTACTTGCAACGGGATGTTTTCATAAAGCTACTGTTGAACAGGCGTTAACAAACGAGCCCGCAGACATCTACGAGTACGTGATTCGCTATTCGTTTTGTCACCTTAATGACTTCTACCGGTACGAGCGCGACCATGCAGCAGCAATGCGCCTTGAAGGAATACAGTTTTTTGGTAATGCCATTAGCGCCACCCGGCGGCTCCTGAAACAGATCTCGTAGATTCTGGTTCAAACCTGACCGGCAAGTTCAGTTGGAATCCTGTATTCCTCAACCACCGTGCCGTTAATCAGATGGTCCTGTATAATTCTTTCGAGCACGTCGGGAGTGCAGCTGTGATACCAAACTCCCTCGGGGTAAACAACAGCAATCGGACCATACATGCATACACGCAGGCAGTTCGCCTTAGTCCTGTTAATTCCTCCAGGCATTGTAAGGCCAAGATCAGCCAGACGGTTTTTTAAAAATTCCCATGACTCAAGACCCTGCTCTTTGGAGCAGCACTTGGGTTTAGTCTGGTCACAGCATAAAAAAATATGTCGCTTGAATGTTCCTAAACCTAACTCCTGTGATTTCCTGGCTAAGGCTGTTTGTTGCTGCGGTGTAAGAGAATCCATCGAATACTCCATGTACTGTGAATCAATGCCATTACGGCAATAACTGTAAAAATATAATCAACGGCTGTAGGTTGTTGATGCGAACCAAGCCACATCCGTACAACCACGGGAACAGCCGGCACTGAACATATCATTACGATTAGACTGGTTACCAGTCCGGTATAAACCTCTACTTTCCCCTTGGGGATCAGTGAAAGCAAAAGCAGTAAGCCGTATGCAAGGCCTCCGGTTGCGGCAACATTCTGCGTCAGCAAAAACGTACCACTTCCCAACAGGAGAGCAAAGCCTGCCAATATCAGCGTTTTCTGTTTCATTGAACTCCGACCGTATCGGCCGGAAAGATCTCCTTGGGTCCAAGATATCGTGGCTGACTATGCAGGATATGTACGTCGGCAAGCATCTTAAGCCGTGCAAACACTTCGCGCAGCTGTGCAACCGAGAACCAGCCTGCAGGTTCGCGGGTGGCAACTCCAACGGCATACATACCCCTGCGATTCCCAATGTACACGGCCCTGCGTACATGGAAGTCCTGCGAGATGACCATAACACTGTCCATTCCCCACACCTTATGTGCGCGAATCATCGAATCATACGTATCAAAGCCTGCAAAGTCCATGGCAATATTACTCTCGGGAACTCCCATGCGCATAAGGTCTTTCTTCATCATGGCAGGTTCGTTATAGTCAACACTACGGTTGTCGCCACTCAGCAGAAGCAGCTTTACCTTTCCGCGAGCATACAACTCAGCAGCTGCCCGCATTCGCTCTAAGTAGTAGCTGTTGAAGCCACCGCTGCTTCGGGCACGACTGGTGCCCAGTACAAGGCCAACCCTGCTGTACGGTGCTGTTTCGATGGTGTACACCAGGCTGTTGGTTTGTGAATCAACGTACAGGTAGCAGGCAAATAATACACATGCCGCTGCACTCAGAATGGCTATTGTGATTTGCCAGGTACGTCTGCCGTGTTTTGAAGTCTTTGCCAACACGCAGTCAATCAGCTCCTGGCACATTCAGCCGTGCCAGCATATCCTTGAGTGACGCTATTGGTATCAAACCCTGGTCACCCTTGCCATGTTCACGCAAGGCCACACTGTCCTGTTCAATTTCCTTAGAGCCTATCACAAGTGCAAATGGGATCTTCTTTTGTTCGCTCTCGGCAATCTTACGGTTGATTTTCTCGTTACGCAGATCGGTGTGAACACGCAGGCCCATCTGTTCCAGCTCGGTTGCAAGATCGGTTGCAAAACTTCTGTGCGGTTCTGCAATTGGTAGCACGCTCACCTGAACCGGAGCAAGCCAGAACGGGAAGTTACCGGCATAATGCTCAATAAGAATAGAAATAAACCGCTCCATTGAACCAAAGGGGGCACGGTGAATGATTACCGGACGATGTTTGGTATTATCGGCACCAGTATATTCAAGCTGGAAGCGATCCGGCATCACATAATCAACCTGTACCGTTCCAAGCTGCCATTTTCTACCGATAGCGTCACGGACGATAAAGTCAATTTTGGGTCCGTAAAACGCAGCCTCGCCCTCTCCGATAAAGTAATCAAGGTTCATTTCGTCGGCAACTTCCTTGATTTCGGCTTGCGACCGTTCCCACAGGCTAATGTCGCCGCCGTACTTATCGCTGTTATCGTCGCGGAAGCTTAGCCGTGTAGACACGTCCATGCCAAACGTTTTAAATACCAGTTGTGTGAGTTCAACAACGTTCTTGATTTCATCCTTAAGCTGGTCGTGCATGCAGTAGATATGAGCATCATCCTGGGTAAAGCCACGAACACGGGTAAGACCGTTTAGTTCGCCGCTTTGCTCATAACGGTACACGGTACCAAACTCGGCAAGGCGCACCGGAAGATCTCTGTATGATCGGGGTTTAGAGGAAAATATCTGGTGGTGGTGCGGACAGTTCATTGGCTTAAGCAGGTATTGCTCATCATCAACGGTAATCGGGTCATACTGCGAGTCAGCATAATACGGATAGTGTCCGGAAGTTTTATACAGCTCCAGGTTACCGATATGCGGGGTAATCACTTCCTGATACCCTCGCTTACGTTGTTCACTGCGCAGGAACTCCTCCAGTCTGCGCCGAAGAATAGTACCATTGGGCAGCCACACCGGCAGTCCGCCACCAATCATTGGTGTGATTGTAAAAATCTCTAACTCCTTACCAAGCTTACGGTGATCCCTGCGTTCGGCTTCTTCACGCTGAAGGATGTATTCTTCCAATTGAGCTTTCTTTGGAAAGCTTATACCATAGATTCTGGTGAGCATCTTACGCGACACGTCACCGCGCCAGTAGGCACCGGCAACACTGAGCAGTTTCGGAAATTTCAGTCTGCCCGTGCTGGGTACGTGTGTGCCTCTGCACAAATCAGTAAACCCTCCTTGGCGATAAAAGGTGATCTCGCTGTTCTTCAGTCCTTCCAGAAGTTCAAGCTTGTATTCGTCGCCCTTCTCACGGAAGTAAGCAACTGCATCATCCCACGAAACCTCGATACGTTCGTACGTACTGTCTGCCTTCACCAATTCCTTCATTTTATTCTCGATGAGCGGCAGCGTTTCAACGCTGATGGACACTCCGTCCGGCAAGTCCACATCATAGTAAAAACCATTTTCGATAGGCGGCCCAATGCCGAACTTGACGCCCGGATACAGTGCTTCGAGTGCTTCTGCCATTAAGTGTGCAGTACTGTGCCAGAAGATTTCCTTACCTTCCGAATCATCAAAGGTTACAATTTTAACAGATGCGTCTTCGGTTATTTCGCGCGACAGATCGTATTGCTTTCCGTTAACGAAAATGCCAACAGCGTTGCGGGCAAGCCCTTCCGAAATCTGCAGCGCAATGTCCATACCGGTAGCGCCCGACGGGAAATCGCGCACATCCCCATTTGGCAGTGTAATCTTCATACTGTCACTTCTCTAAAATGATAATTTCAACCCGCCGGTTTAGCTGCCGGCCTTCAGGTGTTGAGTTGGTTGCCACAGGACGTGTTTTTCCGTATCCTGTTGACTGCATTCGCGATGCCTCGATACTACCAACTGTGGTTAAGTAGTCGTAGACCGATCGGGCTCGGCTGTCCGACAGTTTCAGGTTGTATGATTCTGAACCCACACTGTCGGTGTGACCCGCAATCTCGATTTTTAGCGACGGATTCTTGCGTAATACCTCGACAAACCTGTCCAACTCAAATCGGCTTTCCGGACGGAGGTCCCACTTGTTGTAGTCAAAAAAGATATTGTTCAACTGGGCAACGCTTCCGCGCTCGATCGGAACCAGATACAAGTCACGGTGCATCTCGGTGTACTCCTCGATACCCGTAAGATCAATGTTTTCATTGACCGAGATAAAACTGTCGGCAGACGCCCTGAAGCCATACTTTGAACCTGCCGGCAGCACAATTTTATACTCGCCGGTACCTGGAGAAGAACGTGCGATGCCAAGTTCCTTTCCGGTTAACAAATCCTCGTACACAATATCAGCTTCGATTGGTTCAAGCGTTTTCTTGTTGAGTACCCTGCCACGGATAAGGACCACGGGACGTGGCCGTTTGCTTTCCGGAAGCCTGATTTTAAAGATGTCGCCGGCGCCGTAGCTGTTGTTGTACGATACATAATACGCAAAGTCACCAGCCGCCGAAATGGTATAGTAGAGGTCCCAGCCTGCTGTATTGATGGAGCTGCCAAGATTTTCGGGTTCACTCCACAGCGTCCACGTACTGTCCAGCCTTCGGGTAACAAAGACATCAAAAGCACCAAAGCCGCCAAAGCCGTCCGAAGCAAAATAGAGTGTCGAGTTATCCGACGCCAAAAATGGCGTTGCTTCGTGCCCGATTGAGTTTACCACTCCACCCATGTTCTTTGGTTCAGACCAGGAGCTGTCGGTCTGACGGAACGAAATGTAAAGGTCCTTACCACCCTTCGAGTCGGGGCGCTCGATTGCCATGATCAGGGTTTTACCGTCGTTTGCAAGCGTGAACTCACCAAAGCGGTTATTATTAAAGTAGTTTTCTATCTGGAGTGATTTGGGCTGTGACCATCCTGAAGCAGTACGATGACTGATTGCCACCGACCTGTGTTTCATCTTGGGGTCAGCATAACTATCACCCAGAAGAACTGTATTTCCGTCTGGAGTAATGGAACACAGGTAGTTATTGTCACGATTGTTTAATGGTGGTCCTATATTTTTAGCAACACCCCATGTTCCGTCGGCCTGCAGTTCACTGTACCAGATATCCTGGCGTGCACCGCCAACGTTATTCGGATCGTGGCTCCTGCAGAAATACAAGGTCTTCCCGTCCGGTTCAATTACCGGCAGTATATCGTCATAAGGACCATTAACATTGGGTCCCAGGTTGATAGGCAAAAGAGTTGTATCGGTCTGAGCAAATGCTGCCGATGAGGAAATCAATACCCATACAACAAGAGCTGCTGGAAAACTCATGAGCCTTTCTTGACAATCGTCATCTCTATCTTTTCAAACGGATTATCCGACTGGTCACGTGGAGCTGAAACAATCTGATCTACAACTTCCATCCCCTTAACCACTTCGCCGAAGGCAGTGTACTGTCCATCCAGAAACGTTGCATCTGCAACGCAAATAAAGAACTGTCCACTAAAACTGTTCGGGTCATTTGTCCGTGCTGCACTTAAAACTCCGCGAACATGACGCTTATTACTGAATTCAGCCTGTACTTTTTCGGGATAGCCGCCGGTGCCCCATGTGTTGCGAGGCTGTGATTTTGAATTCGGATCGCCTCCCTGAATCATGAAGCCGGGAATCACGCGATGGAATGCTGATTTATTGTACCATCCTTCGGCAACGCGGGCAGCAAAAAACTCTGCATGTTTCGGTGCCACATCAGGCCACAGAACCAATTCAATTTTCCCTAAATCTGTATTGCCCTGGCGGACACTGATAACAAATGTGTCTTGCGTCATTTTTTTCCCTGCTACTGCTTTTGTTGTTGTACTTGGTTGAGCACTTACTGCGACCGTAGCAAATACTCCCATGAACAAAGTGAATAAAATCAATGATTTATGCATTGCTGCTCCTTAGTGAACGAACCTGTTAACTTGTCGTATTATTTTTATCCGAATCGGCTTATCCGGTATTGGATCCAGTTCCCCGAAAGATCCCGGCTCTACTTCTACCTCGGAGATCTTTCTCACTACATCGAGCCCCTTTACAATTCTACCAAAAATCGTGTATTGGTAGGGGAGGTTTTTGGCCTTATCCAAACAAATAAAGAACTGGCTCGTGCCGCTCCCGGGCTCTGCCCTACGTGCCATTGCCACAGCACCAGGGTGATAACCCAATTTGGCCGACGGCAGTAAGCTGTCTAATTCTTCGGGAAGGGGCTTTCCATTCGCAGTATGACCACCCCGGCCCCATTCAGCGCGCATCCGTGGATCGCGCGTAGTGGGGTCACCCATCTGAATTACAAAGTCCTTCACAACCCGGTGAATCAGGGTATGGTTATAATATTTCTTTTTCACCAGTTTCATAAAATTCTCAACTGTCTGGGGGGCATCGTTTCCGTACAGACCAATTCTGAACGTGCCCATCGACGTAATCACGTCGGCATAATTGGTGATTTCCGCGCTATCTGGTAATATGGTGTTAACAGTTGCGGGCACAGATACACCCTGCTCGGTTTGTATTTCGGCAGTACCCGATTCACTGTGTGTTGTTGGCTGGCATCCCGTAGCCAGCAAAACCACACCCAGGGCAAGTCTGTAGATAATAAACACCTTCAAACTCCGGGTGCGCAAGTACCGCAGAAGAAAGCCGATAGAGTAATATCCGCTGATCATCGATACAATAGTGGCAAGAAGTAAGGCAGCTCCGTTTAATTCCCACGAGATGTACTTGACCTCACCGAGAAATTCAAACACACCCGCACCCAGAACCGCAGGTATCGACAGGAGAAAAGAAAACCGTGCAGCATCCTCACGATTAAGCCCCCTGAAAAGCCCTGCCATGATGGTTGAACCACTTCTCGAGGCACCCGGGATTAGAGCAAGCGCCTGAGCAAGACCAATAATGATGCTGTCAGCAACAGACACCGCATCCAGTTTCTTCGCCATCGTAGCGCGGCGTTCGGCAATCCAGAGAAGCAAGCCAATTCCGATCAGGCCAACGGCCATTACAATGGGATTTTTTGTAAACGATCCCTCGATAATTTCCTTAATTGCCAAACCAATCACAACTATGGGTACGGTGCCGATGATTACCAGGAAGGTTTGGCGGGCGTCTCCCGACCATTCGGATACCGGCACACGCCAGGGTCTGCAGATCTCAGTGAAAAAGGCAACTATCATCCGTAGAACATCGTGCTTAAAGTACACGAACACTGCTGCCAGTGTACCTAACTGTATTGTTGCAATAAAAGCCGTCCACTGTTCAGGCCTGTTCGGGTCGATAACTCCCATCAGGGTCCCTGCCAATGTTAGGTGGGCAGTACTGCTAATGGGGATAAATTCTGTAAGCCCCTGGATGATGCCAAGGATAAGGGCTGCAAGCAGGGTCATGAACAAAAATACTCAACACGGCTACCAGTTGGGGAATATGCGTGGATCCCTAAGGTTTCAGTGCGCCTGATACCATGACTCACCAACGCCGGTTTCTACCACAACGGGTACGTTGTGAAGCGGCATTGCCTGCTCCATCGTGGTTTGGACCATTGTTCGGAGCTCGTCGGCCTCGGAGCGGTGTACCTCGAACAACAACTCGTCGTGCACCTGCAGTATCATCAGTGCTTTAAAGCCCTGCTGTTTCATGGTACGATGAACCGCTATCATAGCAAGCTTCATCATGTCGGATGCGCTACCCTGAATTGGTGTGTTAATACATGCACGTGCGGCACCGGCGGCCAGATTTTTATTATTGCTGTTAATCAGCGGGAAGTACCGTCTGCGTCCAAGCAATGTTGTTGTGTAGCCCCGTTCGCGGGTTGACCGGATCGTGTCATCAATAAAACCCCGAATCCCCGGATATTTGGCAAAGTAATTTGCAATGATTTCCTGAGCTTCCTGCCGTGAGGTTCCTAACCTCTGACTTAAACCAAAAGCCCCCTGACCATACATGATCCCAAAGTTGGTTGTTTTTGCAATCCGGCGCTGCTCGGTGGTCACGGCATCAATCGGCACGTCAAACAATATGGCTGCCGTGGCTTTATGGATATCCTCGCCATGTTTGAAGGCTGCCAGAAGGTTTGCGTCCTGCGACATTGCAGCCATGATACGCAGCTCTATTTGTGAATAGTCGGCCGACATGATCACGTGGTCAGGGTGCTGAGCCACAAAGGCTTTCCGAATTTGCTGACCAAGCTCGGTGCGTACCGGTATGTTTTGCAGATTGGGGTCGGTAGAGCTTAGCCGGCCTGTTGCAGCAACCGTCTGATTAAACGATGTGTGGACTCTGCCGGTATTGGATTTAATGAGTTTTGGTAATGTTTCAACGTAGGTGTTACGCAACTTTTCAACCTGCCGGTAATCCAAAACAAGCTGGGCAATTGGATAGCTCTCGGCAAGTTCCGTAAGAACACTAACATCTGTTGAGTATCCGGTTTTATTTCGTTTCTTACCAGGCAGCATCATCCGATCGAACAAAATCTCACCAAGCTGCTTTGGCGAGTTAATAGTAAATTTTTCACCGGCCTCGGTATAAATCTCCTGCTCAAGGCGTGCTGCCTCGGCACGCATATATTCTCCCAGGTCTGCCAAAGCCCCTTTATTGATGAACACACCATTGTATTCAATTTGCACCAGAACCTCTGCGGTTGGGAATTCTACTGTCTGAGCCAGCGTTTCCAAGCCTTGATTCTGCAGTTCGGTCCGGAGTGCGAGTGAAAGTTTCAATGCAACATCGGCATCTTCAGCGGCATAGTCACGTACCTGGGTAGGATCTACATCACGCATATTTTTCTGTGAGCTCCGTTTTTCGCCGATAAGAGCTGTAATCGGGATTGTTTTATACTGCAACAGCCGTTCGGCAAGAGCATCCATATTGTGCGGAAGGTCCGGATCAAGAATATAGCTCGCCAGCATCGAATCAAATGCGAACGGTTCGAGTGTAATTCCGTATCTACGTAAAACCAGTGCGTCGTATTTAAGGTTCTGGCCTACCTTCCCTACCTTTGGGTTATGAAACAGTATTTTAAGTTTATTGATTACCGCTGTTATCGGTAATCCGTCGGTGCCTACCTCAGTGTCGAAGAGGGCGGGAGAGGTTTGCTGCTCATCAACATCATTAACATTAATATAGTACGAAGTACCGGGCGTAACGCACAGTGCTATACCAACAATTCTGCACTGCATTGCATCCAGTCCGGTTGTTTCCAGATCAACGCTCAGCCAGTCGGGCGTACCAAACTCATTCAGCATCGAATCGAGTGCCTCGTAGGTATCTACCAGGGTATAGCTGTGCTCTACATCACTGAGTGTTTGCAGCGTGTGGCTTACGTGGACTGGACCTTGATTGGAACCAAACCCATCCGTACCTGGGTTATGTATTTCGTTGGACCTGTTGGCACCTTCACCGGCAGCAAGGGTACGGTATTTTGAACGCAGGCTGGTAAACCCCAGTTCTTCGAATAGGCTGTCCAGGCCGACGTAATCGGGACTTGTCCGCCTTACGTGGACAGACTCTGGCTGTAGTGGTACCCTTGTATCAATCGTAACGAGGTGTTTGGAGAGGAATGCCATCGAGCGGGATTCCTCAAGTTTCTTACGAACCGAGGCTCGTTGTACAGTTTCGAGTGCGTCGTATAGAGTTTCAAGGGTACCGTATTCTTTAATTAGGGGCAGTGCCGTTTTTTCTCCGATACCTTTTACACCGGGGACATTATCGGATGAGTCACCCATCAGGGCAAGCACATCAGCAACCTGATGTGGCGGAACACCGAATTTTTCACGTACTGTTGCCGGTTCATACACATCGTAGGAGTCCTTCCCGGGTCGGAGAACGTGAATTTTATCATTCACGAGCTGGAAATAATCTTTATCGCTGGTAACGCATAGCACCGAATTCCCCTGGTCTGCCTGCTGGACGGCCAGCGTACCAATCACATCATCAGCCTCGTATCCTTGCATCTCAATCCGAGGGATCCCCAGTAAATCAAGAAAGGTTTTAATTCTGGCAAGCTGGGGCACCAAATCGTCTGGGAACGCATCGCGGTGAGCCTTGTACTCCGGGAACGCTTCATGCCGGAACGTTGGTGCTGCCGTATCAAAGGCTACCGCAATAGCTTCTGGCTTGTATGTTTCGAGCAGATACGATATCATATTTGCAAATGACAATACGGCAAACGTAGGTTCACCGGTATGGGTTTGCATTCCGGTGTACAACAAGGCATGGTACGCACGGAAAACCAGCGAGAAGCCGTCAATCAGAATTACTGGTTGTTTCATAACGGGCAAGTTAGCTACTATGTAGTTTTGTGAGTGTTCTTAACAACTATTCCGTCCCATGCTTATTCCTCCGTTCTGGCTTTATACAGGTTTTCTCGTACTGGTAGGCACGTTGCTGGCATTAGACCTGTTTGTATTTCATCGAAAATCTGCTGTTCAGTCAGTTGGTGCCGCACTTGGGTGGACGGCATTCTGGGTTACTCTGGCACTCTCGTTTAACGGACTTATCTATTACCTGGAAGGCCCAAAGGCCGCCACGGAGTTTTTTGCAGGGTACCTGCTGGAGCAGTCGCTCTCGGTAGATAACATCTTTGTGATCATCCTGATTCTCAAGTATTTCCGTGTAGCCCCGCAGTACCATCACAAGGTTCTGTTCTGGGGTATCATTGGTGCAATTGTCATGCGTGGTATGATGATAGCTGTTGGTTCTGCACTTATTTCAAACTTCAGCTGGATCTACTTTGTCTTTGGTGCCTTCCTGATATTTACCGGCATCAAGATGGCTTTACCGGGCGACGACGAGCAGGACCTTGAATCAAACGTTGTTGTACGGTTCAGTCGCCGATTCCTGCGGTTAACGCCGGATTATCATCAGGATCGCTTTTCTATTAAAAAAGACGGACACAAATTTTTCACACCGCTTTTTGTTGTCCTGCTTGTGATCGAGGCTACGGACCTGATATTTGCTGTTGACAGTATTCCTGCAATTTTCGCCGTCACCCAGGATCCATTTATCGTGTTTACCAGCAACATTTTTGCTGTAATGGGTTTGCGAAGTCTGTTCTTTGCTGTTGCCGGCGTCATGGGTCTGTTTCATTTTTTAAAGTACGGTCTCAGCATTATCCTCTCGTTTATTGGTGTTAAAATGTTTATCCAGCACTGGTGGCACATCCCCATTGAGGTTTCTTTAGGTGTAATAGCCGTGATTTTAGCTCTCAGTATCATTGCTTCGATTTTGTTCCCCCCTAACAAGGCCACGGCATAGTTCGTTAATAGCCAAAGCATGGTTATTTTCACTGTGTGATAGCCCCTTCAGCAGTTGGAATTGTACTGGCAAAATCGTACAGCCACTCAGCCTATCGCCATATCAAGGGCGTGTGTGTGTTCATTGCAGTCATTGTTATTGCCGGCTGTTCGTCCACACGAACTGTAACCTGGCACGGCAGCCCGAACGTTAATACAGTTTTACAGCGAGCCGTTGACTTACGCGGGACGTCGTACTGTTCCGGCGGTGACGATCCTGATTGTTTTGACTGTAGCGGCTTTGTCAACTTTTGCTTTGCTGCTGCCAACATTCACATTCCGCGGACCACTACTGAACTGTATGCTCTTGGACGCTTTGTAGAACGCAATGATCTGGAAGCTGGTGACCTTGTGTTCTTTAGAACTGTCTCGAAAGGTGCAAGCCATGTTGGCATTTATGTTAACGATAACACCTTTATACATAGCTCGACTTCAAAGGGTGTTATTATCTCAAGTCTAAACGATTCATACTGGGGCCCGCGCTACCTGGGTGCCAGAAGAGTGGTTATGGAGTAGTCTGCGCTACTTTAAATCGTTTATAACTTTTTGTAACGATTACAACACCGAACGGCAGTAGCAGAAATATCATCGGATTGCTGTAGAAAGCTTCAGTCGGATTAAGCTTTAAAAGGGCAATAAAAGCAGACGTTAATCCACAGCCTGGGCAACTGAAACCAAACACCGACTTCCACAAACATGGGATACAGAGGTCAATACCGGTTGCAGCCATCAAAACCGAAGAAGCCACGATGTAGCCGCCAACAAGCCAGTATAGTTTGTTCTCAGCAATGCTGGAACGTATGAATTTCAGTACCATGTTCCGGTGCTCTGAGTCTGTTATGGATGTTGCCATACAACAACAAAAGTAGCATCAATCCAGATACAGAGCGGTAACCAAACCAGAAAAGGTGTACGCAATAAATAAGACCCCCTGACGCATCGGTACGGTGAGTTGTGGTCTTCGGACGATGCAGGTGCAGGGGGCCTTGGAATGTAGGGATAGATCCTAATCTACAGGCTTAGCGTATGCTGGTATTCATTACGTTTTCAGTAGCGGTTTGCTAATTGCAACCAGCGATTCCTTCGAGATACACTCGTGAAAACACCTCGGCACTAGCGCCGGAGCTGTATTTCGTTTTAAATGTTTCAGTAAGCTTTGTCACTTCCTGGGCAAGCTTTAGTGATTCTTGAAGCACCGACATATCAGTTTGAGCTTTCTTGGCAAGGTTTGCTGACCTGCAGTACAGCTCGGCTAAGCGCTTGGCATCGGCTTCTGCTGAACCTGTATCTTCGGATGGCTGACTTTCTCCGGCAGACGCACTCGCTGTTGCATCAGCGGTTGCACCAGATGCTGCTTCATCGCCGCCTGTTGTTGGTGTATTCTGTGTTGCAGTTTCCATCACCTTCTCCGCTGCGTCATTCTCAGACGAGCCACATCCGGTTGATACTAAGCCAATAAGCACAAATGCAAAAAGAGGTACAAATATTTTTTTCATGTCATTCCCCATTGAATGTTTAGTGAGTTAAAGTTCTGGCTTGTTTTGTATGAGCAAGTCCGATCCATCGCATATTCCTGGTCCATGAGAAGCGATGCTGAGAACGGAAATATCTGGTACATGTTCAGCTGGTTCTTGTTACACAGTATGCAATGGATAGATTCTCTTGGTTTACAACTCATGTATTATTCGTTATCATCATCTTTAGGTTCTGCTTCTTCCCTACATTTCTTCTTTTCTGCACGATAGAAATCAGAGAATTCTTCTCCTTTACCGATTTTCTCATACTTATCCTTGTACATTCGACGTAATTCTTTTGCTCTGCGCCGCAGCTCTCTGCCCTCTTCCTTTGCTACACGGTCTGGTGCGTTCTTGATCATCTCTCTTGCCTTGCACCGCATCTTAGCTACCTCTCTTGCATCAATTAGCACTGGATTATCGCTTGCGGAATCACCGCAAGCAGCCATGAACACTCCCACAAACAATACAATAATGATGTTCAAAATAATCTTGTACACGCAACCTCCTTATAAATTGGAATATTAGTTATGTGCTCTCATCACGGTACTGAATTAGCACGTTCGAATACGCAGCAACTGATTATGAATACTCATTTACCTCATGCTAAACGATACATCGCATCAATACTAGCAATAAATAATAAGTGTATCAATGTGATAAAAGTAGTATGGCAAGACTCTTGTATGACATGTACCTGATATCAAATTAAATGCTGATTCCCCGGCTGTCGGTCAAGAGTACATCAGCCCTCCACGAAACAACATAAATAACGATACGAATCATAGGTGCGACCCCACGTGGTCGCCCATCACCAAACATCATAAACAATATCACGAACCCGTTGGAGAAGATGGCATCTGCCCACCACGGCACAACATAAATATCGATAATACCATAGGTGCGACCCGTGTGGTCGCCCTCTCCGCATGATCACTCTGTACGAAACGCCAATAAATCATCATAATCAATTGGGGCGGGAACCAATCCCTGTCTATTGCTGACGCACGGCCGTGAACCCCGACGTTCTGACCATTAAAAGATTTAATAAATCTTATGATTCTGTCTCCCCCTCCCTAAAGTCCGAAGGAGTTTGGGGAGGGGGCCGGGGGTGGGGTTGGGGCCGGGGTGGGGGGGGGGGCGGGGTCACGCTATCCTATTATTCTCCCACTATACCTGAAAGCAATTGCTCCGGAATTCCTATGGATTTTTATGTAGGCTGCGCACCGTAGCCGACCGGCCGAGCTGTAGTGGTAGGTGGTAATGCACGATGGTGGTGGAGGTGGGGGTGGGGCCCGAAGGGCCGTAGTCCGTCCGCTTTGAATGTTGGCGTGGTTTGGTCGTGTAGGGCACGATGGGTCTCGGTCGTGTAGGGCACGATGGGTCTCGGTCGTGTAGGGCACGATGTGCCTCCGTCCTGTTTTGTACGATGGGTCTCGGCCGTGGCGAGCGCACAACAGCCATCCTAAGTTCATTCCCTTCGTTTATAAAGGCAGTATTTTTGTGCTATTTACATACGGCAGTTTATGAAGCGGACCATCAGATATTATCGGATAATGTGGCTTAGGTATGATTTAGCGGCAGGCCTGACTGTCTTCCTGGTTGCCCTTCCGCTGTGCCTGGGTATCGCTCTTGCTTCTGGGGCTCCACTGTACTCCGGACTGCTGTCAGGTGTGATTGGCGGACTCTTGGTGTCCGTGATCAGCGGATCACAACTCGCAGTCTCGGGGCCTGCTGCAGGCCTGACCACCGTTGTGGCTGCCTCCATTGTCTCACTCGGCGATTTTAGAGTCTTTCTGCTTGCCGTGATCGTAGCTGGCCTATTCCAGGTACTGCTTGGTATCCTAAAATTAGGTACTATTTCCAACTACTTCCCGTCGGCTGTTATCAAGGGGATGTTGGCCGCCATCGGTGTCATGCTCATCTCTAAACAGATACCAATCGCCCTTGGTTACGATCAGCCTAATTTTTGGACCAGTGGGTTTCTTGAACTTTTTGACCTGCGAAACTTTGAACAAAACGCACACTACTTTAGTGACCACATTTCGGTTGGCGTTATCATCATCAGCGTGCTATCGCTTGCTACTCTTTCTCTGTTCAATATACAGGCTATTCGAAAGCGCTTTATCGTTCCGTCGCCACTCCTGGTTGTGGTAATTGGTATCGTTATTAATCTGCTTGTGTTTGTACCTTCGTCAGGATTGGTCCTTAAACCAACTCAACTCGTACGTATCCCTGAAAATGTGCTTGCCAACATCTCGTTCCCTGATTTTTCAAAGCTGTTTTCTAATACCGGTATCCTCAAGGATGGTATTGTAATCGGATTGCTCGCTTCGCTCGAAACCTTGCTATGTATCGAAGCAACCGACAAGCTGGACAGGCGAAACCGTATTACTCCGATCAACCGCGAGCTTGTCGCTCAGGGCATTGGCAATATTACCTGCGGTATGCTGGGAGCTATACCCATCACAGCAGTTGTGGTTCGTGGATCTGCAAATGTCGACGCCGGTGCACGCACCAGACTGTCTGCTTTTACCCATGGAGCCTACCTTCTGCTTGCCATTCTGCTGATCCCGTTTGTACTTAATCAAATTCCATACGCCTCGCTGTCCGCTATTCTAATACTAACAGGCTACAACCTTGCAAAGCCAAAGTTGTTTATCAATATGTGGAGTCTGGGATTACGACAGTTTATTCCATTTATCGTGACTATTGTCGGAATTCTGGTCACTGACCTGCTTGTCGGCGTGTCTATCGGTTTACTGTTCTCGTTCTACTACATTGTCCAAAACAACTTCAAAGCCGAATACCGAATTAGCGAAACTGTTGATGATGGCACCGATACCTACCTGATAAAACTCAATACGAACGTCACCTTCCTGAATAAGGTAAATCTTCGAAAATCGCTGGATCGTATTCCACCAGATAGCAGACTTACCATTGATGGTACGCACTGCAATTTTATCGACTACGATATCCTTGAGATTATCAGCGAATACCATGGTAAAGCCGCCGACCGCCGCATTGAACTCACTGTAAAAGGGGTTCAGCGCGTTAATGTGACTGCTGTACACTAACCTACTGCCATACCACACGCCCCCGGTGGTAGGTAAACGAACACCTCACCGCCAGCTATCAAAATGTTAACACCTCAGCTTACATCATGCTGCAGTCAGTCAAAACGGCAGCCCGACAGCATGGCGCGTCATTTTGGCTGCCTCAGTGCACGGTATTCTGTCATTTTGACGCTTTTCTTGGTTTGGCACGCTTTTCCATGACCCTTAAGTGTCTCTAAAAACTAAATCTGAAGAACCGAACCATGAGAACCACATTTCAAAAATCATTTGTACCAACAACATATTTCAGGAGCCCCATGATGAGTATCATAAAGGTTGATCCGTTCCGCACATTCGATTCACTTGCACGTCGTGTAAACGAAGCATTTGGCGATGTTCAACGCACCGGTATTACGTTCGAGATGGGTGATTTTACACCGCGGGTTGACGTTGCCGAATCTGAAACTTCACTCACGTTTCATGCCGAGTTACCAGGCATTCCCAAAGACAATGTTAAAATCACGGTAACCGATGGTAATATCCTTACCATTCGCGGCGAAAAAAAACGTGAAGACAAGCAGGAGGGTAAAAACTTCATGCGCGTTGAGCGCAGCTACGGTAGTTTTGCACGCACCTTTACACTGCCCGACAATCTGAATACCGATGCAATAAAGGCTTCGTTCGACAACGGAGTCCTTAACATCGAGATCCCGAAGGTGGAACCAGCAAAACCCAGGGAAACCGAAGTTACTATTCAGTAAGTTTTGTTAGGGGGCTTTGCATTATGTGCCATAGCCCCCTTCCATTTTTATACAGAAGCATTCACTACAAACATTATAACGAAAGATATTTATGGGTAAAATAATAGGAATCGACCTGGGAACCACCAACTCGGTAGTTGCCGTTATGGAGGGCACACAGCCTGTGGTGATTGCAAATGCCGAAGGTATGCGCACCACACCATCCGTTGTGGCTTTTACCAAGAGCGGTGAGCGCCTGGTTGGTCAGGCTGCTAAACGTCAGGCAGTCACAAACCCGCACAACACCGTGTACTCCATTAAACGGTTCATGGGCAGGCAGATGAACGAAATCTCCGATGAATCTAAGTCTGTACCATACAAAATCGTAGCGGGTGACAACAACACTGCCCGTGTGGATATTGACGGACGTCACTACTCACCGCCCGAAATCAGCGCCATGATTCTGCAAAAGATGAAACAGACGGCCGAAGATTATCTGGGTGAAAAAATCACTGAAGCCGTGATAACTGTTCCGGCATACTTTAACGACTCGCAACGCCAGGCTACCAAGGATGCCGGCGAGATTGCTGGCCTTACGGTACGCCGCATCATTAACGAGCCAACGGCTGCTGCCCTGGCATACGGACTTGATAAAAAAGGTCACAATCAAACAGTTGCCGTGTACGATCTTGGCGGCGGAACGTTCGATATCTCGATTCTGGAAATCGGCGAAGGCGTGTTCGAAGTTAAAAGTACCAACGGCGATACCCAGCTGGGGGGCGACAACTTTGATCAGCGCCTGATAGACTACCTTGCAACCGAGTTTCAAAAACAGGAAGGTATCGACCTGCGGAAAGATCCGATGGCCCTGCAACGTTTGCGCGAGGCTGCCGAAAAAGCTAAAATTGAACTCAGCCAGATGCTACAAACCGATGTGAATCTGCCGTTCGTAACGGCTACACAGGAAGGGCCAAAGCACCTGAACATCAACATCACCCGTGCTACCTTTGAACAGTTGTGCGCCGATTTGTTCGACAGGTCACTCAAACCCGTTGAAGCTGCTCTCCGCGATGCCAACCTTACACCGTCGCAAATCGACGAAGTGATTCTGGTAGGGGGCTCAACCAGAATTCCCAAAATCCAGGAACTGGTAAAGAACTTCCTTGGCAAGGAACCGTCACGTGGCGTTAACCCCGACGAAGTTGTGGCCGTTGGCGCTGCTATCCAGGGCGGTGTGCTGGCAGGCGATGTGAAGGATGTGCTCCTTCTGGACGTTACACCCCTGTCTCTGGGTATCGAAACCATGGGCAGTGTGATGACACCGATGATCCCGGCAAATACAACCATTCCACACCGGAAAACCGAGACCTTCTCTACTGCAAGTGATAGTCAGCCAAGCGTTGAAATTCACATTCTGCAAGGGGAACGTCCAATGGCTGCCGACAACAAGACTCTCGGCAAGTTTCACCTTGATGGAATTCCGCCGGCACCACGCGGTGTTCCCCAAATCGAAGTAACCTTTGATATCGATGCAAACGGTATCCTGAGTGTTACCGCAAAGGATAAGGCAACAAACAAAGAACAAAACATTCGTATCACAGGCTCAAGCGGCTTGGATAAGTCCGAAGTTGAACGGATGAAACGTGAAGCACAAGACCATGCTGCAGAAGACAAGAAGCGTAAGGAAGAAATCGAACTCCGCAACCAGGCCGATGCCCTGGTGTACAGTACCGAGAAACAGCTTAAAGATTTCGATGATAAATTAGACATCGATACTCGCGACCGCATTATCAAGGCCAAGGACAGGCTGGCCGATTCCGTAAAGAATAATCCTGCGGATATCCGAGCCGCAATGGATGCACTGAACGAGATCTGGAGCGAAGCTTCCACCAAGATGTATCAGGACGTTAGTAATGCCCAGGCCCAGCAGCCTGAACAAAGCGCCAACACCACTGCCGATAACAACGATGGCAGCAATGTGGAAGACGCTGACTACACCGTTGTTGACGATGATAAGGGCAAACAATAGTCCGGAACTCTTGTTCTCTGCTGAACATTCAAAGGTCTGCCGGCATGCCGGCAGGCCTTTTTTATTTCCGGCAACCAGTCCAAAACAACATGTTTTCCGGTTCTCCAAACTCAGGAATTCCGATTTTCGCATAATACATACACTAACAATGCTAATCAGTTACTAACTTGGATACATGAGTGTATCATCGCGAACAAAACTTGTTGAATTAAGTGAGCATACCCTTGCTCAGCAGATTACCTTCTATATGCTGGTTGTACTCTGCACTGCCACGCTGCTGCTCGCCGTTGCCGTCCCAATTCTAAACTCATTTTTCGAGGGCTTTCTGCGCAACGAAGTGGTCCGCGACGGCACCGAGGTCCTGTATCGTATGGCCGATAACCGTGCCGACGAGATTGTAACAACCGGCGGATTAACAACGTGGGCTCTGATCGACCCCAAGCAGCATGAAACCAGTAAACCACGGGCAGAGTACATCTTTCAGCCGTTAATTGCGCTGGCCCCGCTTGTTGCAGTTGGCGGCGTTGTGTGCGCTGCACTGCTTACCATAGTGATCCCCGGCGGTTTCCTGCGCCAGAAAATCCAACGGGAAATTGTTGTTGTGCTAAATAAACTTACAGTTAAAATTTATGGCGACCACTCTGCCGATGAAATAGCACAGGTAACCCGGGACATTAAGCAGGCCGACCTACGTCGATTGCACGAGATTGCCGACACCTATCAAATCTTGTTTTCCGACCTCAACCTGCTGCGCCAGGCCATTCTCTGGCGCGATTCAGCCGGACCTGGTCAGCTATTTAAAACACACGATGCCGTTAAGTTCTACATGCGGGAGTATTTTACTGATCAGTATAGTAATGCCGTGCTTGGCTTCGTGTATATTGGTGCAGCCGTCCTGATCATCGTCATCGGGCTTAGAGGCATTAAGTTCCTGCCGGCAACCGATCCCAGCTTTGTACTTGGAGCACTGGGTCTGGAGTTCATTTTGCTGATCACCTATGCAACGGTGCTTATGTATGGCCGGGCCGACGACGGCCAGGTGGTTCCAGCCAGCGCACCGTATCCGGGTTATGCTGATGCTGCTTCCCAGCACGAAACCGAGCAACTGCTACGAGCCTTTCTGGCAGTACAACGCGGAGATACAAAAGAATGAGCATACAGATTACTGCCCGGCAGGAGGCTTCGGTACTCCTTACTCACTCCATCGGTCAGTGGGAACAGGGCACCGGCAGCGTTGTTTTCATACGGGGTCAGGCGGGGGCCGGTAAATCGTTTATTCTGGACGAAATCGAACACTATCTTGGCAGCGCTGCAATACGCGTTGACTGCCGTCCGCCCATTGGATCGTTTAATGTTGCCGGAATCCAGCCGCTACAACCTTTTGGCCTGGTAATCGAGCGATTATACCAAAACAGCGGCCAGGCAGCCAAAAAACGGCTGGCCGTAAACATCGGCATGAGCTTGCTTGCCTCCCTGCCCATTGCGGGTGATATTTTTTATGCAATTAAGTCGGTTCGGCAGGATGTTTCGGAATTCCAGCGCGAAACTGCTGCTCTGGCTCATAAAAAACGAGCTGCTGTTGATGAATGCATCGACGCATTAACTGCAGCCCACCAGCAGCAGCCCTTTGTTCTGCTGGTTGATGACGGACACTGGTCCGATCCACAAAGTATCGAGGTTTTACGCCGGCTTATGCTTCTGCCAAAAGCCCCTTTAATTATTTGGGCTTTTAATGCGGCAACTGCCAAACAACACAACCTGTCACTAACCGCTCTGTCCGAAGAACCGGGTGCTGTGCGTCTTGAACTGGGTGCGGTAACCGTTAGCGAGTTTCCGGCATTGCTGCATAGCATTGCCCCCTCACTTGTGGTTACTCCGGAACAGCTTACGGTAATCCACGAACGCAGTGCGGGGTTGCCGGGTATTGTGCATGAATACGTGCGATACTGGGAAAAGCATGGCCAGGTCTCGGCCAACGGAACCCTGAAAGAAGATGTGCTGCAGTCAACCAGTATCCGCATGGATAGTCATCCGGCTACCATGGAGAAACTTCATGAAATTTCGGATGATGATGCAACGTTCCTTGGGTTGTGCGCATTAGAAGGCCGTGAGTTTACAGCTTTTCTGGTTGCTGCGCTTACCAATACAAGCGTTGTGAACACTATTCGCCGTCTGCGCAGTATCGAGAGGGCAACCGGTATCGTTCAGAACGTCGGACTTCGGACCAGATATGGTGTTAAGACGACAACATTTTTCTTTACTGCTGACCTGCCCTATACCTATTTCGTAAACTTTCTTAGCTATGAGGAAAAGAAGGAGCTGCATCAGCGCATTGTGGATATACTGTCGGCTGAGCGCAGCAACAGTTCTATCGAAGCAATTCGCGATCAACTGTCAATGCTGATTGCCGCACACAGCATTGCCGCCAACAACGATACCGTTGCCACCGAAATGCTCACCGAAAGCTACCGGTACGCATCAGAGACCGGGTCAGACCTGACCGCCGCTATCATTCTGGAAGAATTGCGGCAGCTGGATTCAGCGATGCCCGATGCCGTAACATCGGCCGATGATGCACAAAACACCGAACGGGATGATGCAGCACTGCCTCAAAACGGGGTCTCGGTTCCCGTCAGTGAACAGCTGCGCCTGGCTGCCGACGCAATTATCCAGGGCAAGCCTGACCAGGCCTTACGATATCTGCACACCACACATCCCGCCATCACGACCACAGAGCAGGTGCTGCGGCACTGCTTATTGGCACGTGCTTGCGCCGGTATCGAACGATACTCCCAAGCCGAAGAATACCTGATGCATGCAGAACAAATTGCTGCCGATACAAATGCTCTGCGCGTGTACACCCTGAACATGCGCGCACTGGTGGCAGGTTTTCAGAACAATACTTCGTTAGCCCTGGATTATATTCAGCAGGCAGCTAAGATCGCTGCCGACGCTCCGGCAAACTCGAATTTGTTAACGTTAGGTAATGCCATGCTGTTAGATGCCAAGAATCAGCCGCCAACACAAAAGCAAAAACTACTTCGGATTCTGAAACAGAGAAACTGGAAGCACCTTGCAGCCGATCTGGGTTTGACGCTTATTGCAATACTTGTATTCCTGACGGGATCGGCCTTGAACCTGATGGCAGCCGATACCGATGGTTTTAATACGCTTCGGGCGCGAAGTATGGAAACAGCTCATCCTACACCGGATGCAGGAAAGATTTCAAAGTACCGACGCCTGAAAGTTCCGTTTGTTCAGGGTACAACCACCTTCCCATCACAGTTCGAAAACGTTTCACTCATTGCCGATGAAGACGATGCCCAGCCCATGCAAAACGAAAGCTCGGTGGCTATTAATCCACTGAACCCTGACAACCTGATCGGCTCGGCAGTGGACTACCGCAAAGAGAGCCAAACCTGGGCATACTACACCACCAACGCAGGCAAAACCTGGAACAATGTCAGTCTGGGATATCCCCACCAGGGATGGCGCTCTACCAACGATCCTTCGGTGTGCTTCGATCACCTGGGAAGGGGCTATCTGTGCTATGGCGGCTTTAACGTTACCAAATCGCAGTTTGGCGAGAATGGCGTTTACGTATCTCTTACCGATGACGGCGGCCTAACGTGGCATAAAACACACATCCCTGTTATCGAGCATGTTGGACCACAAACTGTTGATAGCTCGTTTGAAGATAAATACTACATCCACGCCGATACCTGCATCACATCGCCATACCGCGGCCGACTTTACATACCATGGAAACGGGTGATCAACAAAGATTCTTCTACCCAGATTGTTATTGCACACAGTACCAACAGAGGTCTTTCCTGGCAACCGCCGGTTGCAGTAAGTAACCGGTTCCCGGGTACGAGTGAACATGCTACGTTCGGTCAAAGCTTTCCGCTGGCACGTACAGGTCCGGATGGTTCGGTGTACCTTGTGTGGAATAGCGGTACCGAAAGCGCCATTCGCTTTGCCCGAAGTACTGACGGCGGTTTAACATTTTCAGATCCATCCGTCGTGTTCAACTATAAACCCTTCGGCGAAAAACGCGAAGTCGCCGGCGTTGTTAATAGCAGAGTAAAACAATCTGTCCGCGCAGAAGCGTACCCAACCCTGTGCGTTGACAACACCAACGGACCACGCCGCGGATGGCTGTACCTTGTCTGGTCAGCCGATAATTATCCAAATGTTTACTTCTCACGCTCAACAAATGCAGGTGCATCATGGTCTAAACCGGTGTTCGTCCACTCCGATACCACGAACGACCAGTTCTGGCCCTGGATAGCATTGGATCCGCTGAACGGCGACCTTGCGGTGATGTATTTTGATTCCCGCGACGACTCGGCAAACCTGCTGGTTAACTGTTATGTAAGCTACTCGCCTGACGGTGGGTCAACCTGGGTTGATAAACGAGTTGGCGATGCAGAAAACGATCTGCGCAATAATCCTTTTCAGGGAAGAACCTTCGCAGGTGACTACAGCGGATGCGATTTCTATGGCGGTATCGTGTATCCGTCGTGGGTTGATATGCGCAATACAACAGCCTCTAATACTGCCGATAGCGACGTCTTCACCGCGATTGTCCATACCAGGGCCCCAAAGGCCCCCGACACGTTCGGAGCCGAAACAATTCCCGACATTCCTACAGCTATCGATGTATCGTGGAGCGCCGTCAGCAAACGTGTTTTCGAACAACCACTAACAGGCACAGCCACGTACAAACTTTCACGCGAGGGAACCGTAATTGCTACTCTGCCACTCGAAACAACGTCATTTCGCGACGAAGGGCTTACCGCTTACAAGGAGTACCACTATTCACTTACGGTAGTATCCGGAGAAAATACGTCTGTTACCAGAAAGGCTTCTGCGTTTGCAGGTGGCTCTAAAATTCCAGGTGCTCCGGTGTTGCTTTCTGCCACAGGATCCAGCAATCCGGTTCCTCCTATGATGAATCTTACGGTACGCCTGCCCAGGCTCAGACTCGATGGTACAACACCTCTGATTAACATGGCTGAACTTCGAGGCACGGTTGGCTCCGTACCGTTTTCGGTTCCTTTAAATTCTTCTGATACCGGCATGGTAAAGGAATTTACAGTAGCTGCACCGGCTGATGGCTGGTTTAATAGCACGGTGTTTGTTGTGGACTCCGCAGGAAACCAAAGCCCTGTCTCAAATACCGTCACTGCATTTACCGGAAATTTGTATTGGCAGACCGAACGGTTCGACACCTTGCCCAATTTCCGGGTGCTGTCAGGCAACTGGGGACTTGATACTAACTTTAGTTATTCAAAACCTGCCTCGTTCACCGAGTCGCCCTTTACCGGATATGACAAACGGATGCGCGACACAGTTATGCTGTATCCACACGTGGCCGGTCTCGTTCCGGAATATGATGCTGTTAAACTTTCGTGGAAGGTGGCTGCGTTCGTCCACCCGTCCGACACCGTGTTTCTTGAGATGTTACCCAGCAGCAATATGGATGGTGAGTGGGAACAAATTGCCTGGTGGAATTCATCGCTGGATGCACGCTGGGCCGATACAACCAAGGGCGCCGATGCCTGGCGCTCCGGATTCCATATCCTTCGATGGACGCCTGATACCGTGTACCTGCGACTGCGGTTTCAGTCCAACCTCGCAAACAACAGCGATGGATTTTATATCGACGATATAACATGGGATCATTTAACAACCGTTCAGGATATCGCCTATCAGATGCCGTCACGGGTGTTCCCGACGCCTGCAAGCAACGCTGTACGAATTGAACTCGCTGCAGAAACGATACCGGCAGATGTCACAGTTTACTCTGCCGACGGAGCAAGGCAGTATGCACCCTGGCACTATCAAAACAAGTCCGTCGAAATCAACGTGCAGCATCTTGTGCCCGGTGTTTATACAGCTGTGATTTCTAAAGGGGCTTGGATAACGTCGGTTCCTGTTATCGTCTATCGCTAATCCGCCTTTAACGTAAACGCAATGACTGTTCCATGGCCGGGTTCGCTCTCTACACTAATGGTGGACGAGTGAGCTTCGAGTATGTGTTTCACGATTGCCAGACCCAGCCCTGTGCCACCAACGTCACGGGATCTGTTTTTATCTACGCGATAAAACCGCTCGAACAAACGTTGTTTGTGTTCAGGCGGAATCCCGATACCGGTGTCACGTACGGCAATTCGTACAACACCATCTGATTTTTCAGCACTGATATCAACTAATCCATTATCGGTGTTATACTTGATTGCGTTATCAATCAAATTTGTTAATACCTGTACAAGCCGCTCCCTGTCGCCATACACCCTTAGTGCCTTGTTGGGCGGTAAGAGCAGCCTGAGAGTAATTCCGCGTTGCGCACCCTGCAGTTCCATCGTATTCACAACGTCCTGCAGTAATTCCGTAGCACTGAAATACCTGAAACTCATTCTGAGTTCGCCGCTTTCAATTCTGGAAATATCAATAAGGTCGCTCAGAAGTGCGTTTAATCGGCGGGCATTGTAGTATGCCTTCTCGATGAACTGACGGCTCACCTCCGGATCGTCCAACGCACCGTCAAGCAGTGTTTCCAGATATCCCTGGACGCTAAAGATGGGCGTGCGAAGCTCGTGCGACACATTGGCAATGAACTCGCTTCGCACAGTTTCAAGTCGGCGCAACTCTGTGATGTCACCGGATGTCTTCTGTGCTAATGCATTGATTGCCGTTACCAAACTGTTGATTTCCGAGACGGTGCTCTGAGCTGTAATGCGGGTGCTGACGGCTCCCTGCGTTATTGCCGTAATCGTTGCAGAAATTTCCTGCAGTGAACTTAGTATCGTCTGTGTAACAAATCGGGATATCAGCGAATACAGAATTACCCCATAAGCGCCAAGGATCAGCACCGACGCAACACCAAGAACCGCAAGCGTAACCCCACTAAGGTGTACCGGCAGTAGCAAGACCACGCCCGCCAGAGCACAGGCAAGCGTCAGTACCGACACAGAAACCAGTACTGCTATTTTGCGTAACGGTTCAGGTCTGGCTGCCATAGCAATGATACGTATTAAACATTTTTAAACTGATACCCAAGACCTTTTACTGTTTCGATGAGTGCCGCATGCGCACCAAGTTTTTCACGAACTTTCGATACATGCACATCTACCGTTCGGTCAACAACCTGTACGGTTTCACCCCATATCTCGCGCAGCAATGCTTCGCGCGAAAACACTCTGCCACTATTGGCTGCCAGAAATGCCAGCAACTCGAACTCTTTCTTTGGAAAGAACACCTCCTTACCGTCAACCCACACGGTATAGCTTCTGCGCTGAATCGTGATTGAGCCCACCCGTATGGTTTCCGGTGCAACAATCACCTCTGAACGTATCGGTGCTGCCCGCCTGCGAAGGATGGTCCTGACCCGGGCTGTAAGTATTCGCGGGCTTACCGGTTTCTGAATGTAGTCATCGGCTCCCAGCTCCAGGCCGCGAAGCTGGTCGATTTCTGTTGACCGCGCCGTGAGGAACACAACCGAAGCCGATGCTGTGCCGGGGGCCGACCGTAATGCTGCGCAGACTTCAAAGCCGTTCATACCCGGCATCATTACATCCAGAATCACAACCTCGGGTTTATGATCGGCAGCAAGCTGAACCGCCTCCCTGCCATTCGATGCCGTGATAACGGTAAAGCCTTCCTTCTTTAGGTTGTACGACACTAACTCAACAATGTCGGCTTCGTCGTCAACAACAAGTATTTTTGTCTCCATCATACATCTTCCATTGCATCAAATTACGGTATTCGAAATCATGAATTGCACTTCCCTGTAGGTTTCAGTGCAAAAAACCATAAACTTGTACTAAGCCACCGTACATCCTGCAGATACGATTGCAAGACGAGAATGATGTCTGCACACAATGTGTTCATATTTACCATATTCTCCTGCCATTACTCACCTGACCAAGGCACTCACAGCCGGAATCACCGCCCTTGTTTTTTTACTCGTGGGTACCGATGGTGTTGCGCAGCGGGTGTACTGGAACTGGTATTTCGGTAATCAGGCAGGCGTTACCTTTCGGTCAGGTATGCCCGAGCCCCTTACCGACTCCCGTATCCATACCGAGGAAGGGTGCGCCACAATTTCTGATCCGGGATCGGGTACACTGTTGTTTTATACGGACGGACAGACGGTGTGGAACAAAATGCACCTGCCAATGCCAAACGGAACCGGGCTTCACGGCGATGCTTCAACCAGCCAGAGTGCGTTGGCAGTTCAGTGGCCGGGGGCATCGGATGTGTACTGCATTTTTACTCCAGCCCCAATTACGGCAACGTCGGCGTCGGATAAATGCATGTGCCTGAAGTACTCAATCGTGGACATGCGACGCGACAACGGGTTCGGTGATGTTGCGGTGCGTGATGTGTTACTGGCACATGATGTTACAGAACATATTACCGCTGTACCCGATTGTAATGAAGGGGGCTTATGGATCATCGCACGAAAGAAGGATGCTGCGTCATTTATTTCGTTTCACCTGAAGTCAGATGGTATCAACGTAAAGCCGGTATTGTCCAACATTGTTGGCTTGCCCGAAATTCGTGATGCAGGGCAAATGCAGGCATCACCCAACGGACGGCACATTGTTATAACATCACCATCCGGTACTACCCAGTTGTTTCAGTTCGCACGCTCAACAGGAGCCTTGTTTAACGGTATCAACCTGTTTGGTACCGACAACACCGGTATCCACTACGGTGCTGCCTTCTCCCGCAGCAGCAGGTATCTGTTCATTGCAACTGCAACACTGGTGCCCACACCGGGTATCTTCATTTCGCGTTTTGATCTTGAGGCGGGAAGCAGCGATGCGATTATCGCTTCCCGGACTGTTATTGGCTCTTTTAATGGCTCCGCCAATTTCACACCTCTGCAACTTGCACCTGACGGTGCTATTTATATCGGACGTTTCGGTGAGAAATTTCTGAGTTCGATTCCTAAACCCGATGATGAATTTCCATCAATCACTGAACATGCCGTCACCTTATACGGCGAATGCCGGTCGGGTTTGCCACAAGCGATGAACTGGAACCTCACTACACATATCCCGTTTGATGTTTCGTGCAACCTGCCCTTTGCCATTTCGGAACCTGCCTTTACCTGTGCAAACGGATGTGTTCAGCTGAGCGATAAAAACCAGGGAAACATTAATGCGTACAGCTGGGATATTCCGGGTGGTATTCCATCATCATCACGAATTCCGTCACCAACCGTATGTTTTAAAACTGCGGGTGTTTATCGTGCAACGCTTACCGTTTCCAACCAGTACGGTAGTGATAGCACCACGGTTGTTATTACCGTGAGTGATCCACCGGATCTGGAGCTGCCCGACAGTGTTGAGGTGTGCAAGGATGTCCCGTACCAGTTGCAGGCTGGCGCGGCCGAAGACTACCGGTGGCAGCCAGCCACGGGGTTAAGCAATCCGAAGATAGCAAATCCCTATGTTACGGTTTCCGTACCCACTGTGTACACCGTTATTGCTACCAATAGCACCGGCTGCTCAGATACAGCCACGGTACTGGTTAAACCCGCCGAAATGAAGGCAGGCGGCAGCGTTACAATTTGCCCCGGCGCACCCGCTACACTGTCGGCATCCGGTGCCACTGCATACGTGTGGTCACCGGCACTTAACATGACCGACTCCACATCGCCAACACCGGTAGTGTATCCAACAGAATCTACCACCTACTATGTTCGGATGACGAACGGAGCATGCACGGTTACTGACTCGGTCCGCGTAAACGTCGAAACATCGTTTGCCGTTACGATCAACGCGCCACCAAGCGTCTGCGAAGGTGATGCTGTATTGCTTACCGCCGTTGGAGGAGGCTCCACATTTGAATGGCTGGGTGAGGGTGTAACACCTTCATCAACAAATCAAACAACCGTTATTGTAAACAAGCCTACAATGGTAACCGTGCTTGCTGTAAGTGGCAACTGTCGGGCAGTTGATTCGGTTTTTATTGACGTTATCCCCCGACCTGCAATCAGCCTTCCCGCGCAACTACAGATTTGTGCAGGTGATACGGTTCAAATTTCCGTTACCTCTAACGCACAAACCATTACCTGGGAGCCGGCTCTGTCGCTGAGCACCGACACCGGAAGCCAGGTGCGAGCGTGGCCCGCCGAAACAACCACATACACAGTAACTGCAACCGGCATGGGCGGCTGCGTTGTCACCGATTCGGTCACGGTCAGTGTTATCGGTATGACAATGATTTCCGCCGGACCCGTAGTACATACCTGCCCGGGCACACCGGTTCGGCTTAATGCCGTTGTTCCGCCTGGAAGTACGGTACGATGGACCCCCGAAGAGGGGCTTGACGATCCGGCATCGGCAACCCCTATTGCGAACCCTGCAACTACAACGTTGTACAAACTTGTAGTGTTCCTGAACGGATGCGTGGGCACCGACTCCACCACTGTTTTTGTTGCACCTGCACTGGTCTCGGTAGGCAACGATATGCGGATTTGCTCGGGTAGTGCCGCACAGCTCCTGGCAACGGGTGCCGTCACGTACCGGTGGTGGCCCACTGACGGACTGTCTGACCCCACTATTCCCAATCCCATTGCATCCCCACGCATCACAACAACGTATCAGGTTACGGGCACCGATGGCTACAACTGTACGGGCACCGATTATATCACAGTTTATGTTATTGATACAACATCAATTTCGATTCGTATTGGTACCGTTACTGCCGAAGCCGGAAACAGCAACATTGCAATTCCGATTCTTGTTAATGTTGACCCGGTTCTGCTGCCAATGTTTGCCGATACACTACGTGCAAGCCTGGTGTTCCCGGCAGCAGCCTATTCTCCCACACACCTGGATCGCGGGCCCTCGGTTTTTTCATTTAGGAACAGCGACCAGATTGTCAGGCTGATTCAGGATAATATTCAAATCGTTAACAGTCAGCAGAGAATTAATACACTCTACGGAACTGTGCTCTCAGGAGGTATCACCGATGCTCCGATCACCTGGGAAGATATTCGGTGGACCGGCGTTACCTGCCCATCCACTACCGGAATACCCGGCCGGTTACTCATCACAGGATGCAGTCTGCAGGAACGGGCACTCACGTTTTTTGCAACGACAACGGTAACCATTCAGCCCAGACCGATAAACGACCGTGTAGATGTTTACATTGAAGGCGGAGAGCCCGGCTTGTTTGAGATCAGACTGATTGCTACTGACGGCAGCATGGTAAAACGTTGTACCGTCACCAGGGAGCTTGGCGAAAACAGTGCTACTGTGGTTCCGGTTTCAATGCATGACGTAGCCAGCGGACCCTATATCGTTGTTGTAAACTCAGCACTGCACCTTGCTACCGCAAATATCCTGTGGGTACGATAGTTTATCCGATTGCGTAATAACGCACCTGCCACAACCTAACAGCCGTAAATTTGTGCGATGCTCAACCCACGCTGTGCCGCAACTTGTCTGTATGCACTCCTTTGTTCATTCTGCACCCTCTCCGCCGCCGGACCGGACTCCCTGGCACATCGCTCCCTGGCTGACAGCCTGCGCTCCGTTCAGGCAGATCAGATTGTTGTTACAGGAACACGGAACAATGTGCGACTGAAGGATTCTCCGGTGCGTGTTGAGATCATTGGTGAAGAACAAATCAGAGCAACGGCAATGGTAAACATGGCCGACCTCTTAAAAGAGCAGAATGGCCTGCTGATGCAGGGCAACGTACGCACCGGCGTGCAGATGAACGGTCTGGGCCCGGACTATACCCTGATCTTAATCGATGGTCAGCCGGTAATTGGCAGAGTTGCAGGGATCATCGATCTTACGCGGCTCTCGGTAGGCAATATCGAGAGAGTTGAAGTCGTGAAAGGCCCCCTCTCAAGTATGTACGGCAGTGAAGCTCTTGCAGGCGTAATCAACATTATTACAAAACGTCCTGACGACGGTTTCACCGGTTCCGTGCATACGCAGTATGTTTCCAAAGGCCCGGCAGAAGTCAGACTGGAAGGCGGCTGGGGCAGCCCCAATACTGAAATCGGTGGTTTTGTTAACGTTCGGAAATCGGCGGAGTTCCAAACAGTAATGGATACCCTGACCATTCCGTATGCAGGCTTTAGCGATGCAACGGCACAACTGAAGATGCAGCACAAGATTAGCAGGAACTGGCTTGTTAAGGGGTGGGGACGCTACTTTACATCGGCCTCTGAAGGCGACTTTATCGAGAGCGTGCAGGGTCAGATTTCCAAGAATAGCGGCAGCGTGCAACAGTCAGATCTTAGCACAACCGTAGGCGTGGAATACACAAAGAATGCAGCACGGTTACAGCTTACTGCCTATGCTTCCGATTATGAAGAACTTTATAATTTTGACGTTGATCAGGGTGCCGCAGGTAAAATAGATAACATGACCCGGCGTATTGCCCGGCTGTATGCACAGTATGATTTAATCATGGGAGAGGCCGACAGACTAACTGCGGGTGGCGAGTTTATTTACGACGATATTTCAGGAACACGATACATCCCCGATACCGCCGCAAATACCAACCCGCTGATGTATCGCACCTGGGTTGGCTTTGCCCAGTGGGAAGGGTTGCCTACTGACTGGATATCGTATGTGCTTAGTGCCCGTTTTGACGGTAATAGTGTTTACGGTGCGGCTCTGAGCCCCAGGTTCTCAATGCTCTGGAAGCCACACAGCCACTTCCGATTTACCGGATCGGTGGGAACAGGCTTTAAGGCACCTGATTTCCGACAGTTGTTTGTGTCGTTCTCCAACAGGCTGCCGGGTGCGGGCTACGACCTTATCGGCGCCGAATTGCTTGGCGTTGAACTTCAGCCGGAGCGCAGTATATCGTACGACCTTGGGATCCGGTACGATGACGGTTTAGCCGAACTCTCTGACCTTGCCGTTCTTGCTTATAATGCCGATATCAGGTTATTCAGAAACGACCTTGAAAATCTGATCGAATACTACCCGTACGGGATTGTTGACGAGCGCAGCGTGTACAGTTACCGCAACCTGTCAAAAGTTACTACCCAGGGCATTGAAGCAAATATCCACCTTGCATTTTCCAACCTTGAGCTTGGCACCATAACCCTGAGTTCCGGCTATCAGTTTCTGGATGCCTACGATGATGAAGTAGTAAATGCAATTAGGAACGGTACAGCCGGCACAATTGCCCATAAGCTAACGCTTAACGAATACGGCGGACTCTGGAACCGGTCAAAGCACAGTGGCTCCGTTCGCCTGCAATACGATTCTCCCGGCAAATTATGGAGTGCCAATATTCGGGCACAATTTGTAGGGGGCTATGGCGATGAATCCCTCGATAAAAACGGCATCGTGATGAGCAATCCGCCGAGGAAGGTACTGGATCGTCCGGACGAATATGTTAAGGGATATACCGTGCTGAATGTCGCAGTAACACATACAGTACTCCTGGGACAAACGCGGCTGATGCTTGGTGCCGGTATGAATAATGCGTTAAACGTCCTGAACCCAATGCTGATCCCCGGGCTGGTAGGAACGCAGTTCTATGTGCAGGCATCTCTGCACTTGTAACCCAACCATACCTGTACGCTGTTCAAAAAGCTGCAACGTCCTATGCAGGCTTGAATGCCTCGAATGTTTCCTTGCAGCTGTTGCATTTGTGAATGCTTCTGCAGAGGGTAGGACCGAAAGGCGACACCAGCTTTGTATCGGAGCTGCCGCAAACCGGGCACGGGATATGGTTTAGTTCTTCCAGTTCCGGCCCTAAACTACCACTGTGTTCTGCAGGTGGCGCCAGGCCATGCTTGAGTAACCCCTGTCTGCCACGGGCATTGATGCAGTTAGATGACCACGGTTTGTCAAACGTAACCTGGACGCTGACCCGGGCAAACCCAAGCCCCTTACAGACTTCCTCGATGTCGGAGCGCATCACGTCGATAGCCGGACACCCCACAAACGTTGGTGTCATCGTTACGGCAATCGCGTCACCGTCAACACTAACATTGGTTACAATGCCCATGTCAACGACGCTTATGGTAGGAATTTCAGGATCTTTTACTGCCTGCAGTGCTTCAAGCACGTCCTCCTTCGTCATCTTACCACTCCGCTTCCGGATCGATGCGAACAACCTCCGTCATCTCTTCCAGCAACGGTGCAAGATATTCGCTATGCTTGCCTTGGCGTCCACCATAAACAGGTTTAGCATCTGCCGGTATGGTTAAGCCGGCTTCAGTGAGCACCGGCACCACGAAATCAAGCCACAGCTTCTGCAACTCAGATTCCGGAACTGATAGTTTGCCGGACTTAATCGGGACATCGTGGTCTCCACCTTCGAACATTCCCAGAGCATACGGCCAGGCATAGTTCAGCGCTTCCTGCATCCTTGCCTTACTTTCTGCCGTACCATTACCGGAGAGTTGTGTAACCCACGTTTTACCGTGATACAGGTGATACTTCAGCTCGCTGTGGATTTTCACGGCTAACTTCGCTAACGGCTCCAGCGAGCTGTTACGCAGGTTTTCAAACCGGAGAAATTCGGCGGCATCAAATAAAAAGTGACGCATCAAACTAAAGTCATATTCTCCATTTGGCAACTCTACGAACTGACAGCAGAGGAATTCCTCAGGACTGCGGTGAAAAGCAGCCTGATCGGGTGCCGGGCCACCACAAAGCTCATGATTCAGGGCATACAGGGCCTGAGCATGGCCAAGCTTGTCTTGCGCGATTGACGAAAACGCAACATCTTCTTCCAGAATCGGACCAAGCCCGGTCCACTCACTGTGACGATGGGCAATGATGAGCTCATCGTCGGCAATGCGTAACAGTAGTTTACTTACAACGTCGGTATTCATAATCTTTTCAAGTATAGGGTATGGTTCTCAATTGAATTACTTCGGCGATCACAACTGGCTGACGGATGAAACGAATATGGTTTCATTCTCACTGTCGGTTTTGCTGTTCTTTCTTAAATGCATCCAGCTTTTCGCGTACCATGTAGGCAGCTACATCGCGATACCCCTTTTCTGGTGCCGTTGCAAATACGTCTGCGTCGCTGCTATCCATGGTTACCACGTTTGAAGTTTTCACTACCCAGAGGTTGTAGGTTTGCCCGCGTCGTCCATACACTTCTTTGGCCATTAGGAGGGCGATTTCGGCATTGGGTGCGTGTACATTGCCTACATGGGTATGATGTGCGCCACTCTTTTGCTGATGAAATACCTCGTACGTTTGAAGCTGGTCAAGCTCCTGCTTTTCTGGTATCTGGGCAGGTGCGTCTGCGGGAATTCCCAAACGGGTAACCCGTGGGTCTAGAGATACAATTGTAGCCATAAATTTCATCTACCACATCATCACATTTAACGAATTTGTTGATTTCATGTTCTGCAAACCTACTGTTTTTTCAGGTAATGCCTAATGGATTATCCCTACCGGTACCGAGGTCATTTCTCCCTGGTCACCCATCAGTATGGCAGCGTACCTTCCGGCAGGAACTCCGTGAGTGCGGAAGAGTATCGCCGTCTCAGAGCCTGACACGGTTACCTCTGCTTCGGCCACATGCCTGCCCAGAAAATCAACCAGTACTGCCCTTACATTCTGCAGAGCGGGCTTAATCGTGAGCTGCACAGAGCTGTTTGCCGGCTGAGGATATGGATTCGAGAGGTAGTGAGAGACGCCCGCCCTGTAAACAAACGTCTTGATGGCTACGTCGCAACGGGAGGTGCCACTGAAAAACTCCCCGGCTCCGCGAGCTAATACCGGGATGATTGTCGGACTGCAGGTGTCTGGCAGAATTAGCGTATCGGCAACGGCACCGGTGTCAACAGGTGCAAAACACAGTGTGATCCGGCCGGTCTGCAACGGGCCTAAACGGATTGGCAACTGTGCCTGCGGAATGCTGATCCACAGGTTATGTACCAACAGTGGCCTGCTGATAACAAGCTCTTCGCTGGTGGACTTGTTTCTGATAAGCACATCTGCACAGCGAGCACTGCCCACGGTGGTTTCAGGGAGAACAAAGGCCGGAGTAAGTGCCGACATCAGTTCAATTCTGTTTTCAATATCCAGCACTACAATGGTCACTGATGCAGACGTAGCAGTGCATCCGTACTGATCCTGAACTCGTACGGTATATTCACCGGGTTGTGAAACTGTGATATCCTTACTGGTTGCCCCGTTACTCCACTCATACGAGGTGTACCCTTCGGGAGCTGAAAGGGTAATCGTTTCGCTTCGACAAATTGTAGTGTTCCGGTTTGTAGTAATTACGGGGTCAGGCCTTGGATGAACTGTAATGGCAACAGGACCCAGCGTAAACGAACACCCAAATACATCGGTGTATTCAACCGATACACTGGTGGTTGTTGAGATATAAATAACTTTAGCAGTGTCAGAAGTACTCCACCTCTGACTAACAGCGTTCCCCTTGAACTCGAGTCTGACACTGTCGCCCTGGCATACTTCCAGCACGGGAGCAATGATCTGGGCGGGATCTTCGGGATAATGCCGTATCGTTATTGAATCAGATGACTCCAAACAGGTCGAGGTGTCATACGCGACCACGCGATATGTACCAGCAGCGGAGGCGTACCTGCTCTGCCCCTGTACGCCGTCTGACCATGTGTATAGTGCATACCCGGCAGATGCCGTCAGCAGGACGCTGTCGGTTCTGCAAATCGTTAAGGTAGTGTCCGATGGCATTATCGAAACCGTTTTAAAGTCCCGTACCGGTACATACTTGTACAACCCGCTGCCGCCGATCCAGCCAACTGAGTCACCAATAAAGAAAATGTCGTCAAGGTTACCGCTAACGCCACAATTCTTGTTTATCCATGAGAGACCGCCATCACTTGTATAGTAAACGGTTTTATTGTCGCCTACGGCCCAGCCACGTTTTTCATCAATTAAAAACGTACCAAACATTGCTTCCCCAATGTTAACATCGGTCCACGTTAAACCTTTATCATGCGAGAGGAGTATTCCACCCTTTTTTGATCCGGCTCCTGCGCAGTCTTCACCGGTCCACGGAATCATAATGGTGGACCCGACAATCGACAATTCTTCATGCCACACCTTCCTGGGTGTTTTAGCATATTTCCGCCAGGAGCGTCCATAATCCGAGGTGTTCCAAAGTACACCACTACTTAGAGCGTAGCCGCTGCCATCATCATACAGCAGAGCATCGGATAAGCCGCTGCGTGGTTCTGTTTGATAACTCGCAGTAAAGGTAACACCGCCATCCGTGGTCCTGTAGAACGCCTGAACACTTGTGGCACAGCCCCCTACCAGATACACTCCTTCATTCTGATTCAGGAAGTAGCTGCCCCAGCCTTGCTCACCGTTGGGGTCGGGCGGTGTAATATCACGCCATGTGGCGCCGCCATCGGTGCTTTTATACAAGCCTGCCGGACCCGAAGTATAGCCGATCAGCGGGGTAAGAAACTGTATGTACTCCAGAAACTTACGCGATGTTTGGGAACCGCGCCATGTTATCCCGCCATCGGTGGTGCGCACAACATAACCTTCGATACTACATGCCCATCCGTACCGTGGGTCGGACTTCAGGAAGAATACGTCCAGGTAGTATCCGGTACTGTACGGCAGTGGCAGTGATGCTTTAACCCACTGAGCAGATGTTGGCAGTGTGACCAATACGCTAATGATGCCGAGCAGCAGACCGCGATATGTTCTGGTGGACAACGTCATGGGGATATTAACGAACCACAATCAATTTTCCTGAGTACAGATTTCGTTTATTCAAAATGGCAACAATGTATTCGCCCGGGGGCGCGGGTTGTCCGCTTGTTGTACGACAATCCCAGGTAAACACATACTGTGCCCTGCTAACAGTTTCGGTATGCCGTGCAACACATTCACCAAGTGCATTTAAAATTATTACGTCCACCGTTGAGCCAGGCTCTGCTGGTGCAGAAACAGTTACTCTGTCATGGGCGGGCAGTGGCGAGATTGATGGTAGGGGGCTTACGGTTTCGGCTACGCTGTTTGCTGCGTTTACTTGTACTTCAACCGGTTCCAGGAAGGCCCATTTATCACCCTTGGTGCTTCCATCCATATTTGCGGCATTAGCAGCCGCATGAATGTAGCATGTGCCTTCCTCAGAGGGAGCCATCCACTGAAAGTTAAATTCAACTTCTCCGTTGGTTGCTTTTTTAGATGACGTATGCGTCAGCTCGCCCTTCATCGTCCAAAGCCCCGACCCCTGAGGTGCAATGAGTGTCCCCGCATTTGTTTTACCATTTACCTCAGTTTTAACCGAGATATCGCAGCCCGCAGCCTTCATGCCGATAGCCGAAATGCGGAGCATCAGACTCACCGTTGCACCCGGCAATACGTACAGTTTACCATTAACAGTACCGGGAAGCGATACCTGGACCTCGGCTGATACAGTGCCATGGCACGACGAGTTACCGCAGCCCGGTTGAGTCAGGACAGATCTGCCGACGATACCGGACGACGAAGCCCGGGCATCCGGATACGGGAGCAGCATGGCAACAGCAACGACAACAGCGATGAGCAGTTTATTCATGGATTGTAGTACCTGATTACGATAAGCAGATTATTCATGGATTGTAGTACCTGATTACGATAAGCAGATGACATATAACATTCACATTTGTTTCGGTGGTGTATAAACGAACGAAGGGCACATCCATGATGGACATGCCCTTCTGATTTACCATGCTAAGCTATCTGAAGGTCTTACTGACGTACAAGGCGTACCGTCCAGCGCTGGCTACCCGAGGTAATTACAACGTTGTACACACCTGTTGCCAGAGTACCCATTTCCACGTTCGACTTGAAGTGACCACCGTTGGCAACAGCGTCAAGGCTGAGAACAACCTCACCGATGTTGTTTACCAGTTCGATATGAACGTTACCGGCTTCGATGGACTTCGATTCGATGGTGAATGCACCGCTTGTTGGGTTCGGGAATACCACGACATCAGCGCGATATCCTGCAACCACATCATCTTCAGCAACATCTGTGAGACGTACCGGATATGCATCCGAGAGAGCCTTACATACATTGTTATCAGAGATTTCTACGCGGTAATCACCTGTCTTCTGAACAAGAAGCTGTTGTTCGGTTGCACCGGCAATAGCGGTTCCATCAAGATACCACTGATATGCTTGTGCTTGTGTTGATACGGCCGTCAGAGTATCGCCCATACGCTTGATCGACGGACGATCAGGTGTTGGGTTAACAACAACGTTGGTTTCAGGCGAGGTTGCTGAGCAGCCTACTTCGTTGGTTACAATTACCGAGTAGGTTCCGCTTTCAGTTACAACGATCTTACGGGTTGTTGCACCGGTTGACCAGAAGTAGCTGGCATAGCCTGCCGGAGCTTCGAGTTCTACTGCACCACCATCACAGAATTCGTTCGGGCCGTTCGATGCTACGATTGGCGGAACCGGATTGCTCATGGTGCACATTAACGTGTCGGAAACACCTGTACATCCGTTGGCATCAACAACTTCTACGTAAACCGTATCAGATTGTGTTACCCAAATCGAACGACCAGTGCCATAGTTTTCACCTGATGTTGAACGCCATGTGTAGGATACGTAGCCGGCTGGGGCACGAACTTCTACACTGTCACCAGAGCAGATTGTGGATTGGCCGATAACAGTAAGGATTGGTGTTGGCTTCGGATTAACGAATACGTCAACTACCGTTGATGTACCGGTACAGCCATTACCGTCGGATACTGTTACTGAGTATTCACCAGCCTTGGTTACTTCGATTTGTTGTGTTGTTTCACCGGTTGACCAGAGGTAGGCGCTGAAGCCACTCGGAGCGGTGAGTGTTACACTACCACCTTCACAGAATGTGGTTGGACCACTTACTGTTACGATTGGCAGCGAGCTTGGGAAGACGTTCACGGTAATCTCGTTCGAGGTGTTCGAACAGCCGTTCTCGTCGGTAACGGTTACGCTGTACGTGCCCGAGGTGTGAACAACGATGCTCCGGCCTGTTTCGCCATTACTCCATACATAGGAAGCAAAGCCGATTGGTGCCGAAAGGGTAACGTCGCCACCCTGACAGAAGGTTGTCGGACCCGAAGCTGTAATTGTTACGCTCGGGAGCTCGTGAACAACTACCATGAACTCGTTGGTCGAAGAACATCCGTAGGAGTTGGTTTCTCTTACACGGATGGCATGTGTACCAACAACTGTCCAGCGTACGTTGATGTTAGCAGTTCCCTGACCGGAGAGGATCGGGTTGCCACCGGAAACAGTCCATGAGTACTGATTGCCGGCTGTGCCTACAGTGCTGTACGTACCTTGTGTATTCAAGCATACTTCGGCCGGACCACTGATGCGTGGGTTCGGTACCGGGTTGATGGTTACATCCAGGGAAGCTGTGCTGGTGCAGCCAAACGACGAGGTTTGAACAATCGTAATCGTGCCAACAGTTGGTGCGCTGGTGGTGTTTGTCCACTGAACGCTAACCGACGATGATGTTGAACTGCTAACGATTGTACCGTTGCTTGAAACGCTCCATGCGTAGCTGATGTATCCCTGGTTGCTACCCATTGCCGGGATGCTTGTGCTGTACGAAACCGTATTGTCCGTTACCGGGTTGTCATTAAGATCGGTAGCACATACTACAGATGGGCCTGTAATCGTTGGTACCGGCGGATTCGGACGTACGCTAATTCCTCTTGTGTCTGAGTTGATGCAGCTCATGCTTGGCAGAACGTCGGTTACCCACTCAGTTACCTGAACAGAACCACTAATGGTGTTCGGCCAGCTTGGATCTTGCCAGGCAACCGTAATGGTGTTGGTTCCCTGACCGCTGGTGATTGTACCGCCTACAACAACCCACTGATAACTGTTGCCGGTTACAAATGGTGTTGTGTACTGCTGCGTGGAGGCACCGCATGGGTTAAAGTTACCCGAGATGCTCGGCGTAGGAGTTGGGCGGATGTCGAATGTGTCCTTGTCAGTGGTGATACAGTCAGAGCCAGGAATGGTTTCCTGAACTGCAAGAGTACCCTGACCAGCCGGACCCCATGTTACCTGAACGGTATTGGTGTACTGACCTGAGATGATCGTACCACCGGTAATCGTCCAGATGAACGTGTTGCCAGGTGTTGCAAATGTTGTATAGGTATGCGTGCTGTAGTTACATACGATACCCGGACGACGTGCTGGCGGATTGCCATAGCCGGTTGTGCTGTTGATGAACGGTGTTGGAATTTCGTTCACCTGTACTTGCATGGTTGCTGTTGTGGAGCAGCCACCGGCAATGTTTGTTTCCGTTACACTTACAGTGTGCAAGCCTGGTTGGATCCACTTGATCTGAATTGAATTCGAATACGGATAGCCAACAATCGGGGCAAATACGTTCGACGGGGTGATTTCCCATTCGTAGGCACTGCCGGCTACATACGGTGTGCTGTACACATGATCCTTGTTGATACATGCTACGTTGGCACCGTTAATGTTCGGTGTTGGCTTGTAGGTTACAGTTACGTTTTGCGTCTTCACAGTTTCACAGTCTGTACCTGTTGTTGTTTCAACAACGGTAAGTGTCTGACTGCCTTGCTGCGTCCAGTTGATAACAACTTGATTGCTTGTGCTGGAACCGATGATGGTACCGCCGGTAACCGTCCACTGATACGAGCTCGTAGAATTAAACGGTGTGCTGTAGGTAATGGTATCGGTTTCACAAGCATGGTCAACAGGACCAGCAGGTGTTACGCGTGCAATTGTGGTTGTGGATGGTGTCGGAGAAACAACTACCGATAGGGTGGCTGTAGCAAAACAGTTGCCTGAAGCATTTGTTTCTGTTACAGTCAGCGTTTGTGTACCGGCTGTTGTCCACTTCACCGTTACGGTTGGTGTGGTTGTTGCCGAAGTAAATACGCCACCTGTTACCGTCCAGGCATAGGTGCTGCCTGCATTGGCTGTGGTAGAGTATGTTTCTTCGGATTCCGTACAAACGTTTGCATCACCAACAATGGATGGTGCCGGTTGGAATTCAACCGTTACGTTCTTCGAAAGGTCAACTTCACAGTTGGTTCCGTTTGTCTTGATGTTCACCTTCACGGTTTGTGCGCCAATTGCCGTCCACTGTACTGTGATAGCATTGGTACCTGCACCGCTGGTGATTGTACCACCGGTAACCGTCCAAACGTAGGACTGACCGGCGATGTTGGTTACGCTGTATGGTTCAACCGAGCCGTTGCAGACAGTTTCTTTACCTGCAATGGTGGTTTGTACCGGTGTTTGATTAATGGTTACAAGCATTGAGGTTGTAGCGGAGCAGTTACCGGTAGCGTTTGTCTGTACCAAGGTAATTGTTTCTGTTCCTGCCGTCAGCCATTCGATGGTAGCCGTAGGTGCGTTGGTTCCGGAGGTAAAGGTACCGTTGGTTCCACCAAGTGACCACAGGTAGCTGTGACCGCTGACTGCCGTTACAGAGTATGTGGCTACGTCGCCTGTACATACAACTGATGGGCCGGCAATTGTCGGGTTGGGCTGATCTTCAACCGATACGTTCAGCGTAAGTGTCTTTTCGCAGTTTGTGCCGGTTGTAGAGATCTTAACCTTTACTTCGTTGGTTCCAAGCACGGTCCATTGTACGTTAATGGAGTTGGTGCCTGCACCGCTGGTGATTGTACCACCGGTTACTGTCCAAACGTAGGACTGACCGGCGATGTTGGTGACGTTGTAGTTCTGTGTTGAGCCTTGGCAAACAGTAGCCGGACCGTTAATGTCGGTTTGAGCAGGTGTCTGACCAACCGATACATTAAGGGTTGCAACTGCGCTACAGTTACCGGTACCGTTGGTTTGTGTTACACTCACGGTATGTGTGCCGGCAGTTGTCCACTCAACGGTAATTGAATGTGAATTTGTACCGCTGGTAATTGTTCCGCCACTGCTTACCGACCATGAATATGTATGGCCTGCCACAGGGTTAACGGCATAGGTTACGATGTCGTCGGTACATACTGCAGCCGATCCGGTGATCGACGGTGCGGGTTGGTCTTCAACCGACACATTCTTAACGAGTGTTACTTCGCAGTTTGTACCGGTTTCACCAATTACAACTGTTACTGTCTGGTTGCCAATGGCCGTCCACTGAACAGCTATGCTGCTTGTGCCCTGACCAGAAGTAATTGTTCCGCCTGTTACGGTCCAGTAATAGGTATGTGAGGCTACGTTCGAAACACTGTAGGTGTTTGTCGTGCTGCCGTAGCATACTGTTGCTGCACCAGTGATTTCAGTGTCGGTTGGTGTTGCACCAACAGTGACTGAAAGTGATGCAGTGGCCGTACAGTTGCCTGTTGCGTTGCTTTGCGTTACGTCAACTGTCCAGGTTCCGGCAGTTGTCCATTCAACCGTGATCGAGCTTGAATTGGCTGACGATGTAATCGTACCACCACCGCTGATGGTCCAGCTATAGTTGTGTCCGGAGACAGCTGTTACGCTATAGGTGGATACATCTTGTGTACATACGATGGACGGTCCCGTAATGGTCGGGTTCGGCTGATCTTCAACGTTAACGGTTTGCGATACAGTCTTCGAACAGTTGGTTCCGGGGGTTGTCTCGGTTACTGTGAGTGTTTGTGCACCTACAGTTGTCCATTCAATTTGTACCTGGTTGGTGTTGTTTACGCCACCAACAAAGTTGCCGCCTGTTACCGTCCACAGATAGGTGTAACCGGAATTGAGCGGGGTTGAATAGGTGATAACCTGGTTAACACAAGCAATTGCTACTGCTGATGTCGGAGCCGGGCTGATTCGTGAGATTGCCGTTGATGTTGGCGTCTTGCCAACCGATACCGTCAGAGTGGCTGTTGCGGTACAGTTACCGTTTGTTTCAACAACCTGAACGGTGCGGTTTCCGGAGAGGATCCATTCTACGGTTACTTCATGCGAGGTTGTACCCGACAGGATGTTGCCACCCATTGTTGGTAAGCTCCATGAGTATGTGCTGCCCGGTACCGAAGGCGTGCTGTACACTTCCGTGTTGCCGGTACAGGTAATTGCGTTGCCTGTGATTGCCGGAACAGGTTGATAGGTTACGCCCACATTAAGGGTTTCGGTGTCGGAGCAGTCACCGGACGGATTCGTCACGGTTACTGTGATTGTTTGTGTTCCAACGTTTGTCCACTGTACCGTTATCGTTTCGGTTCCGTTTCCGGCCGTAATGGTACCACCGGTTACTGACCATGCAAATGTGTATCCGGCACCTGCAGTGTAGGTTGATACACCGTAGCTGATGGAGCTGTTGTTACAGGCTGTGTTAGCCGGTCCTGCCGGTGAAACACGGTTGATGCCTGCAATTTGTGGCTGGTCTGTAATGGTAACCGAAATCGATGCTGTTGCGGCACAGCCGCTGGCTGTGTTTGTTTCTGTTACACTGATTGTAGCAGGAAGAGTTGATGCCGGAACGGGGTTGTTAAACTGGATGGTTGCAGCATTGGTAGCAGCTCCTCCGGTAATTGTTCCGTTAGCACTAATCGTCCATGCATAGGTGTTTCCGGCCACGTTCGGCGTGCTGTATGTATGTGTGCTTAAGCCGCATACGGTAAGCGGACCGCTGATTGTTGGTGCCGGAGCATCCACTACGTTTACGTTTTGCGTAACTGTTGTGGTGCACTGGCTGCCGGTGTGCCACTTGTTAAGTGTAATTGTACCAACACCAACTGAATTCCAGTTGACTGCGATAGAAGCAGCTTCATCATTGCCCGTTATTGTTCCGTTCGTTACGGACCACTTGTAGGAGTACGTTGGGTTAGGAGCTACAGGGTCAGAGGTTGTATAGGTAACTGTCTGACCAAGACATGCTCCGCCTACGGTACCACCTGCCGGTGATACACGGGTAATGGTTGGGTTTGGCTTTTCAAGAATCGAAATAACCTTGCTAACTGTTTCGGAACAGTTGGTAGCAAGAACTGTTTCTGTTATTTGAATTGTGAAGCTGTTACCACCACCGATGTCGCCGGTCAGCACCGATACCTGAGCCTGGTTATTACCGGATTGAATGGTGGCATTGCCTGCGGTAATTGTCCAGTTGTAGGTGTTGTTTGGCGAGTTGTCGGCTGTTGAATATGTAACAACTGAGTTGTCGCACACCTTTTCAGGACCGCTGATCGCCGGTACCGGTGTCGGTGCAACTGTTACAAAGAAGTTTGTAACGTTCATACAGCCGGCAGCCGAAACCTGGGTCAGACGGATAAATGCGTTCGGGTTTGGTGTATCATTCCAGTTAACGGAGATGGTGTTCAGTCCAACACCACTGATGTTGGCTGTGTCACCAACTACGCCGGTGCCCATACCACCAACAATCTGACCGCCAATGACTTGCCAGTTGTAGGTGTCGGTTGGGTAGTTGTCAGCAATGTACACCTTGCCCATGTCGCCCTGACATACGGTTGTTGGACCGTTGATCACAGGTTGTGGCAGCGGGTAAACAACTACGTCGTGCGTGATTGTTGTTGTACAACCGCCATGCGATGGTGGCAGTGTAACGTCAACTTGAACTGTTCCAATGTTCGTGCCGCCGGTGGTGTACCATTCGGCTACGATCGTTGGTGTGCTTTGACCACTGCGGATGGCACCGCTGACAACGCCCGTAGGCATCGTCCACAGATACGTTGTTCCGGCAGGGAATACACAGGGTGCAGGTCTGGCAACAGTGAATGTGTCAAGGTGTGATTCGAATCCGCCGTAGATACATGAGGATGTTGGACCAAAGATGTCTGCATCCGATACGGTGGGCTCAATCGTTAGGTTAAAGAATGCTGTGTCTGTACATCCCCATGCATTGGTTGCAATCATGCGGATGGTTTGAGCCAGCGGGTTGTATGTTCCGTCACAGTTCAGCAGGTGGATTCCCCAGTTAACCACAAATGGGTTCACTGTGCCAGATGCTGACGATGTTGCAGAGGTTGGTGTGGTTCCAGCCGGAGGTACGGTTGTAATTAACCAGTCAAAGTACATTGGAGGAGCCGGTGTAACCGGATCAGCCGTGTAGGTTGCTGTGGACGGACCACATGATGTAGCCGGTCCGGTAACAACTGCTACAGGTTTTTCCCATACTGTGTAGTTGATTGTTCCGTACGGTATCGGACATGCCGACGGTGGAATCGGACGCGGGTATGTAACATTTGTTACTAACCGAGCTACGACTTCGACGTTTGGTATAACCACCGATCCGGAAGGATTGGTCGGCTGAATAAGTACCGAGTTAAAGGTTGTTGAAACTGCTCCGCCTGTGCCTTGCAGAATTACCTGTGGCGAGAGGAACGATCCGTTTGCACGGACTTCGTACTCTACACCTGCTTGTGTGTTGGCAAGGTTAACAGTAATTTCTTCTTCCCAGCAGACCGGATTCGGTGTAAATGTAACCGTCGGATTTGCAGGGTATTCAAAGATGCGTGCACCCGGTTTTGCCGTCATTGTAAACGGACAGCCACCTGCTGGTGGTCCGAGCGGTGCTACGGGTATATAGGCATGAATTTCATACTGATAGTTATCGGCTGCAAGTAACGGGCCGCCATTTCCAAGGCCGGTTGTTGTGTTATCTGTAAGTGGTAACATACCTCCGTTACCCATGCCGCTAATGCCGGTATAAGCAAATGGTCCGCCAAATGGTCCGCGCCACAGTTCATACATCACGTGTGTCTGCGTTGGCTGACCTACGGTTCCTACGTTAATAACCACGTTGTCGCCGTCACAGACCAGCGGTGTTGTGTTTACAACCGGGATGTCGTTCGGTGTGTCAAAAACGTGGACAGTGATAGACGGGGTAACCGATGTACGCAGCCATTCACATGGACCAGCGATATCGGGTGTAAATGCCTGATCACGAGCAGTGATTCTGAAAACGTGGTCAGTAATTGGCGATGATGTAATGGTAAGTACGGATGCGGGAACAGTAATGTTGATTGCTGCTCCTGTACCGGCTACCGGTGCGATGCCTGCATCGTTCCAGGTAGTTCCGTTCCATTCTTCAACACGGTATGATAAGCCAATCTTGCTTCCAGAAAGAATCAGGTCAATTGTGTTGCCTTCGCAAACATTGTCGCCGGGCATGCTCGACGTTGTTGTAAGCGTAAGCGGTACATTGGGAACAATTGGAAGGGTGATTGTTGGCTCAATTGATGTTGCAAAGCAGGGTGCTGGCGGCGGACTGTTCGGGTCGCTGGTAAATACTAAGTACTTAACCTTGCCCGGTGTGGGTCCGGTCCAAACCACCATTGCCGATGTAGCATTCAGTGCTGCTGTTGTGTTTGTGCCTACGCTTGTATAAGCACCCGGTGTTCCGGTGATAATAATACCGTTGGTAACATACCACTGATACCAGTGATTTGCCAGCGGGGTGGGTGCACTGTACGTAATAATCCGGGTTGGATCAACTGCCAGCGGACCTACTACACCCGGTGTGGCAAAATACATCGAGTCAACACATACCTGGTCTTGTGTTGCGTCAGTGATAACCGGTGCCGGCTGCGGGTTGGCAGGCGAGGCAACAACGTTCATGTCGTAACGCTGGTCACGGGTACACGTACCATCGTCAGCACGCAATACCAGTATGCGCGCTCCAGTGCCTCCCCAGTCTGTAATACTGATTTGACCAACACCAGGTCCCCACCCATACGTGATGCTGGCAGATGTTGGTGCCACGATCGAATAGGTATAACCACCGATATAGTTTGTAATCGTGTAAACTTGGGGGTAAATTCCGTCACAAACGGTTTGCGGGTCCGGCAGGTTCAGCAGCGGACGTGTGGGCCGTGCTGTAACAGTATTTGGTCCGAATGTCTGTGTTACTACGCATGCTGCAGGTGCTAAACTGTCCTTTACCGTTACGGTAAGGTTAAATGTTCCACCGGCAAGAATGTCAGCAACTGATGAGTCACCTATTACGGCGGTAGTCCAGCTTCCGGTGGCAGCATTACTTAATATCCACGACGAGGTGATCGTAGTGGCACCCGAATACGGTGCTCCGGTCGGCGTGATGGTAAACTGCCAGTAGCGGTTTACGCCACCACCGGGATAAGCGGAAGCATTGCCGGTAAGAGTGTAGGATCCACCAACACAAATCGGAGCGGGCACCGTTGGTGCTGCCAGGGTTGGGTTGGGAATAATTGAAATCGTATTGGTAAAGGTTTGCGTACAGCCGCCAACACCCGGGTTGGTTACATTAACAGTAACATTACCGGATACGGTACCCGGTCCAGGGTTGGTAAGCGAAATTGTTGCACTTGGATTGTTGGTGGCACCAAGATAGGCAACGTTAGCCGGTGTTGTTGTTGACCATAAATACGTTGCACCCGGCAGAACTGTTGAACCCGTTGGGTTGAACGTTACTGTTGCCGTTGCACCATTACATACCGCTGTTGGCGAAACCGAGATTGTGCCGTTTGGCTGCGGGTTGATGGAAATTGCATACTCACGCTCTGTTGCACAGCTTCCTGGTGCAGGACCGGTTTCAACAATCCGGATACGACCGCTGGTTACACCGGCATTCCAGGTTACTCCGAATTGACCTGTAGCAGGGTTCAATGCTACAGAATATACACCACCTGAAAGTACCGTTATCGCCCATGTACTTGTATTAGGCCAAGGACCACCAATTTGGTAGGTATGAGGTCCGGTTCCGGCACAAGGATTTCCGGCAATACCGGTTACATACCCCGGACCGGTAATTGTTTTTGGTGTTGGTGATGCCACGACGTTAACATTCTGCGTTACAGTCTTCGAGCATCCGGTTGCGACGATGGTTTGAGTTACTGAAACTTGTTGGGCTCCCGGAGAAGTCCAACGTACCTGCTGGGTTGCATTGGCACCAACGGCGTTAATATTCGTTACCGTTGAAAGTGCCGTAGATACAAACACACCGTTGGTCACAGCCCAGTCAAAGCGGTCGGTGGTACTACCTTTACCCGGCGTAACAGTAACAGTATAGGCATACTGAGCCAGGTTCTGTCCATTTTCAATTGGTCCACCAATGTAGGTACACTGATCTGCCGGTAAAGGAGCTGATAACACAGGCTGAGGCTGAATGTTTACTGTTACTGTGTGGAAGGTATGCACGGTAGTACATCCGCCGGAAGTAACTTCTGTACACTGAACACGATAGGTAGCGGCACCGTTCCAGTCAATTGTTGCTGAATTGTTGTTTGGTGGCGCACCGGTGACCAGTGTATAGGTTGTTGGGCCGGCAGCAACAGGTACGTTCGATGTGTTGGTTACAGTCCAGGTATATGTAGAACCTGCTGTTAACGGTACTGAATACGTACGGGTTTCATTTTCGCATACGGTTGTTGCTGCTGCGGTTGGAGGTACAGATACAGGAACCGTCTGCACAACTTGTGCAACAGCAGGTACACCGTTAATATAGATGGCCGTTGCAGCCGAGGCCGGGCCAACGCATGAGCGGTGTGCACCTGGTGAACCATAGACGCCTGTTGCACCACCGGTACCGTTTGAAGCTGTTGCTACAAGGGTGGCGGTAACATTTGTGACAGAATTACCCCACGTAATCAATACATTGTTCGTAGAGGTAACAATGTCGGCTGCACCCCCGGTGACGGTTGTACCGCCAATTACCGTTCCGGCAGGCGCTCCACTGAGCTGCCAGCGGTAGTGTGTTGCACCACCAGCAGTACCGGCTGCAGTTGCAGTATAGGTACGAGCTGTACCGGCACATGGGTTACCACTAGCTCCTGGAAGTGCCGGCGGGTTAATGCCACCGTTGTTTGCCCCACTACCGGTTATTACCGGTGCATCCGGTGTCCGGTACACTGTATATGCAACACCTGTACTCGTTGTCGCACAGAACGGAGCTACCGAAAGGGCTTCTACAACAGTCAGGGTAACACTTGTACCGCTTGGACTTAATGATGCATTATTATATGCTATTGTGGTTGTTGCGGCTGCGGTTGTACCATTGGGAGTAAACGAGGCAACGGCAGCTGCAGGTGCTGCACTCCATGTATAGGTATTTGTTCCGTTTGCCGTAACGCTTGCCGTTCCCGTTGCGTCTCCACAACGTGGAGCTGCGGGATTTGTAATAACTTGTGTGGCCGGGTTTGCAACCACCTCAAATGTCATGTCATCTTCTGCAGTTTCGGTTGCGCAGCCGTAATAGGTGTAGGTTACAACTGCCTTGTAGGTGTGAGTGCCTACACCGCGGTATGCGACCGGAACACTATAGTTAACTGAAGAGGTTGGAGTAATAGGCGGGTTGGGCGATGCTGCCACGGTACCCATCAACGTAGCGCCATCATAAAATGCTACTGATACATGGGCATACGCTGCACCGGTGACCGGGTCCGACGTGTATAAAGCATCGTTAACGGCACCAAAGGCAACGCCGTCGTCATTATAGGCAGCGTCACCAGTGGTACCACATTCATTCTCGAAGCCGGCAAGAATACCAATGACTCCACCGGGCTGAGGTACGTTATCTAACCGCCATTCAATTCGGCTGGGTGTACCGGCATACCCGTTTTCGTAAATGATAAGCTGGCCGGTAAACAAATTAGCCTGGAATGGATCTACGTACGGGACGTTGTTAAACGTGATAACTAAGTAGTTACCGTTCGCATTTTGCTGTACCTGCCACCAGATGGCACCACCCGCTCCCGGGTCAAGGTCAATATTGGCAAGGATAACGGTTTTGTTTGGTGCAGCCGCATTGGGAACATCGGCCGGATTAATACCGGTGTTCAGGTTGTTCAGGAACGTAATGAACCCGTTCGAGCTGAGATAAAACCCGTCGTTGGTAAGGTTGATCAGCTCTCCATAAAAATTAAATATGAAGTTGCCGCCACCTACCTGCTGAGGGTTCTGCTCGCCCGTTAGCTGGTCGTCACCAAGAACAATGTTGTTCACAGCACCGTTGCCAACACCGCCGGCACCTTGTGCAAGCGGAGCTGCCCATGCACCGCCGGCAGGCGCCGAGGGATGGGGCACGAGGCGGTTGGTAACCGTGGTCTGCAGCTGGAACGATGTTCCAAGACATTGCGGCGACCCAGGGCTGGCCGAAATTGAAATTTGCGACCACAAACTTGGCGGCGTGACGGCTCCCAGCAATAGTGCCAGAAGGAACGTCAGCACCACATACCCGGAACGCCGTTGCGAACCAGGAGTTGCGGAACCAAAGGAGTTCATACGATCCTCCGAAAAAATATTATGATTGATATTGGTTATTTCTGTTTGCATCTGAATAGTGTCTCTAACAGTCGGAAACGCCAATAGGCGCCGTTGGCGCCGTGTTTTTGCAATGTTGTTGTGTGGATTGACTGGGTTCAATCCGGCCCGTTTGTAACGATGTATCATACTGTCCATTCCCCGCTTCGATCAATGAAACGGAGCATACCGCCCCCCAACCGGGTAAGCGGCTTCACTAAAGTTCCGCTAAAATACCGAGTTGTATCGAACACGCCAAAAAAAGCTTTGCACCGACGCAAAATTTCTGCTCCGGCGACAGCGTTTTTGATCAGCAATGTTTCATGTATCAAATGCATGAAAAAATCTAGTGATGATGAATGAAGCACCTGTGAAAGCTACTTCACAGGTCACACTATACAATCAATCTACCCCCCTGATTTAACAGGGTTTGCGGTAAACTGACTATGCAGCAGTTTCTGTCTGTCAATGATTGTGCCAAGTTTATTGTTCACTGGTGGCACTGCGTTGTTCCGCTACCGGTTTCCATAATAATTCGAGTACATTGTGTACACCTTGACCGGTAATTGCCGAAATCAACTGTGCAGATGTACCCTTTACAAAGGCTGTTTGTTCCAGCGCTTGCTGCTGTTCACTACTCAGGGTATCTGCCTTGGTAAGCAGCACAATTGCCGGTTTTTTACCAAGTTCTTTTGAGTAATTTCCAAGTTCGGTACGCAGCACATCAAGGTCGGCGGCGGGGTCGGGGCTGGCTGCGTCAATCATAAACACCAGGACGGCGGTGCGCTCGATATGCCGGAGGAACTGGTGCCCAAGCCCCCTTCCCTGATGAGCGCCTTCAATAAGTCCGGGAATGTCGGCAATGGTAAAGGAGCGGCCTTCGCCCAACCGTACCATGCCAAGATTGGGTACCAGGGTGGTAAAGGGGTAGTCGGCAATCTTGGGTCTGGCGGCTGAAACGGTGCTGATAAATGTGCTCTTGCCGGCATTGGGGAATCCCACAAGTCCTACATCCGCAAGGAGTTTAAGCTCTAATTCCACAACAAGCTCCTCGCCGGGAGTGCCGGGTTCAGCGTATCGGGGTGCCTGGTTGACGGCGGTGGCAAATTCGCTGTTGCCCCTGCCGCCGCGTCCGCCACGGGCAAGAGTAAATTCGGTACCGTCACGGTCCATATCAACAATCTGCTCGCCTGTTGCAGCATTCCGTACCACGGTACCGCAGGGTACGCGAATGATAATGTTGGCACCGCTCTTTCCGGTACAGCGGTTTTTTCCGCCTTCGGCACCGTGATCTGCCTTGTAGGTGCGGCGGTAGGTAAAGTCCATCAGGGTTCCCAACTGCCTGCTGGCAACCAGGATTACGTTGCCGCCGTTGCCGCCGTTGCCGCCGTCGGGCCCGCCCTGGGGGACGAATTTTTCACGTCGGAAGCTGATATGACCTTTGCCGCCGTTGCCGGAGGCAACGGTGATGGTAGCACTGTCGATAAACTTCATCGGTACACCATGTGCAGGGTATGCGAAAAATCCATTGCCAGCGATGAGTTCGGATCTACTCCCTGACGGGCAAACCAGAGGTCTAACCGTGATGCAGCATCGCGCCAGAGACCGGCTTCCAAAATTTCGGCAACGGTTTCATCCATCCTGGTAAGGTTGCCTGCAAACAATCCGTCTAAAAACCGCTGCTGAAGGTAGGCGTCGGCTTCACGGTGAAACCGTTCAATTCTGGCGCTGGTCGTGTGGACGGCTGAGGTACGGGTACCAGCGTCGTCGGGTTCTGACTGAGCCGGCGGGTAGGGTTCGGCCGGTACGGTGGGTTCGGCAGCGTCTGCGCCGTTAGCAGCACTGTGCATTGTTGCTGCCGGTGCCGGCACTACCGGGTGTTCCATAGCGGGTTCGGCAGACACCGGAGTATCGGGATTATCGGTATCCGGTTGCGGAGAGTTGGCCGGTTGTGTTGGTTGTCCAGCGCCTTGCTCTTCGATTTCAAGAATAACCTTGTCAATAACCTCCAGGAAGCGGGTACGCGTTAGCCACCGCATGTCTTCGCGGTACAGCAACCGTTCCAGTTCCTGTGATATTGGCACAGCCCCTTTATCGTCCAAAAAAATGATGGCGGCTTCCGTGGGTATTGTTTGGGGTGGGGCTTCGGGGTTGATTTCAGCAAAGTATTCGTACAGCGGGTCCAGCATCTTTACGAATTCTTTTTGCGAGAGGTCAAGGATGGCGTCGTTGTCGATTTTCTCAACAATGCGTTCGAATTCCACGATGGAGAGGATTTCCATGGTGGGGCTGCCATCGGCACCGCGCAGGGCTGCCCATGAGCGGATACCATTGGTAAGGTAGTCGTAGTCATGCAGATAGTTCAGCCGCAGGAGTACCTCATGCAGTGGCTTGGTGGGTTCGCCGCGGAAAACGAACCATTTGAGTGTTGTACGAGGCCTGCATAAAAAGTTAAGCCGGGTTTTTACTGCTGCTTCCATGGTGGCGGCAAGTTCCTCATGGTCAAAACGCGCAGTGCGGATATAGGCTTCGTCAAGTTTTGCAAACAGTTCCGTCAGCACGGGGTCGGTAGTGTCGAATCGCGGGTTCGACGTCCGCAAAGCCCGTTCTTCGTATAGCCACCATGCAACCTCGGCGCCAAAAAAGGTACGGTAGGCCAGATGCACCTCGGCATTTCGCGATATGTGTGCAAAGGATACGTAGGGAGCTGTGGTTGTTAACTGTTGCTGCAGAGCCTTGCGTGCTCTGTCCAAATCTTTCTCAAACATGCGCAGTAGTTCGTACGTGAACCGGCAATTTACGCACCTTCCCTACTCACCGGTAATCACCCGCATCTGGCGAACCCTTTTCCGGGGCTTTGCCGGCTGGCTGATTTCGGGCATCTCGTGTACTGGTGCGGGGGTAAGGTTGTGCAGGTTAACATGGGGCAAGGGGCTTGGGCCTCTAACAACCACAATGGGATTCGACGCAGAGTAAATTGAGTAACTCACGGCGGCAAGCGTGAACACCAGGGCGATGGCAGCCACAGGAAGCCAGCGGTTACTCCGAATGCGCCTAAGTGTTTGATCTACAAACGTTTCCGGTGCCTTCACCTCGGGAAGTCGGGCAAGCATGACTCGTGTAAGGACGCCATGGGTAAAATCCGGCGGAACGGTTACCGGTGCAAGGATGGTTCTCATGCTTTTTCTCCTGAACTTCCGAATACTTCCACATACAAGCCCTGAAGCTGTTCCTGCAGTTTTTTGCGTCCGCGGTTGATCCGGCTCTTTACAGTACCAAGCTCCACCCTGGCAATTACGGCTATTTCTTCGTACGATAGTTGCTGGATGTCACGCAGAATTACCATCTCGCGGTAGGCCGCCGGTAACTTCATAAGTGCCGACTGCACCTGCTGTGCAATGTGGTCGGAGTCTATCCGCTCGTCGGGACTATACGTGGTATCAGCAACCTCCCATTCGGCAGAATCATCGGTACCGGAATTCATTTCCGAAAACGATACACCGTACTTTCGGCGATACCGGCGCAGTTCTGACCGGCACAGGTTGGCGGCTATGGTGTACAGCCAGGTGGTAAACCGAACGTCGGAATTATATGTGTGGGAGAATCGGTACACTCGTACAAAGGTTTCTTGTGTTATGTCAACTGCATCGTCATAATTTCCAACAAACCGAAAGGCAAAGCTGCAAATGGGATCCATGTATCGTTGCATAAGCTCAACAAAGCATGTTTCGTCGCCGTTAACCAGTTCTGCCAGTAATTCTTCATCGGTTCGTTTCACTCTATTCTCCCCCGTATCCTTGTTTACGTTTTTGATTTGGAATAGTTCCGCTGAATACGTCATGAATCACGTTTGTAAGACGTAATATATTTTTCCGGTCACCGGTTTCACCGTTTTTTGGTGTAGTACTCCGGGCCATGTGCAGGTGTTCGATGCCAAGGCGGACGGCTTCCTGGGTGCGAACGTCACTGAAGGCTACGGGGCGGACCTCGCCGGCAAGACCAATCTCGCCAACAAAGGCAGTATTGGCGGGTATTGCCGCATCGGCAACACTTGATGTGATTGCCATGGCAACGGCTAAGTCAACGGCAGGGTCCTGCACGCTGAGGCCACCGGCAACTTTAACAAATACGTCCTGCTGACGCAGGTTCACACCGCCCCGACGTTCAAGAACGGCCAGCAGAAGCTGGAGCCGGCGCAGGTCGTAGCCAGTGCTAACCCGCTGTGGCTGTGAGTATCCGCTGGATACTACCAGGGCCTGAACTTCTACCAGGAGCGGACGTGTGCCTTCGATTACTGCGGCGATAGCTATGCCGGGCTCACCGGCATGCCGGAGTGCTCCAAGTGCTTCACTCGGGTTTAACACATTCCGGAGTCCGCCGGACGTCATTTCGAACACACCAATTTCGTTGGTGGAGCCGTAGCGGTTTTTTAGTGACCGCAGTATCCTGTACGCATACATTCCCTCGCCCTCGAACTGCAGCACGGTGTCCACAATATGTTCCAGCACCTTGGGTCCGGCAATAAAGCCATCCTTGGTAACATGACCAATCAGGATCAACGGCACGTGGGTGGTTTTGGCAAGTTTTGTTAGCAACGCAGCGCTTTCACGCACCTGCGCCACGGTACCGGCACTGCTTTCAAGGTTTTCGCAGGTAATTGTTTGTATGGAGTCCACCACGACGATGCAGGGATGGAGTGCATGAACGGTTTGGACAACGGTTTCAACATGTGTTTCGGGGAGTACTTCGATGGCGCCGGTAATGCCCAGTCTGTCTGCCCGCTGTTTTATCTGGTACACGCTTTCTTCACCGGTAACATACAATGCCGGTGACTGCGGACTGCCCATGGCGGCACACACCTGCAGGGCAAGGGTGCTTTTACCCATACCGGGATCGCCGCCCAGCAGCACCACGCTTCCCGGCACTACGCCGCCACCCAGAACCCGGTCCAGTTCGGCCATGGTGGTACTTGCACGCACATAGCCTGCACCCTGAACCTGTGGCAACGGGACGGTAGCACCTGCCCTGGCACCGGCGTTGGACCGCGTCCGTTTGGCTGACGGTGCGGTCTCCTCGGTCATGGTTTCCCACATGCCGCAGGCCGGACAGCGGCCCACCCATTTTGTGGTCACATGTGCGCACTGTGAACACCGATAAATACTTCTGCTTTTTGTGCTCATGTGTTGCTCGAGTAAGGCACTGTAAAGTGCCGGTTTCCCCCGTGATGATGGAAGGGGGCTTGGGTTTAGGTGTAATGGTACACGATATCTGTAACGTGAAACTTGCCGTACTCAAGGTCGCCCTCGGGTAGATTCCACACAAATACGACCTGCTGTGGTATCATCACACCTTCAACTTCGGCATAATCCTTACAGAGCATGGTAAAGCTCGTAGGTTCAAAGCCGCTCTTGGTGTCACGGTACTTACTGTTAGTGGTAATTTTTTCTACCTGTCCGATTTCATTAACGTGGAATTCAGCATCAATACGGGTCTGCCCGTCGGTAATTACTGCCAACGCTGTGTTGTGGTTTATGTGCCGCCATTGCAGCGTGTGTGTGGGCAGAAGTCCGGTGGGAAGCCATACCAACTCACTGAGGAACCTAAACAGCATCGACTCGTTGGTTTCCTTGCCCTGGAATTCTTCCAACGTCAGCGCACCAAACAATTTGATGTGCCCCTTCCCTGTCCCCTGTACATACCCCAGCTTGGCAGTACGCCACCACAGAGCATGATGCCTGAGTACGGCATCCCATACAAAGCCGGGTTCCATGCCGGAGAGGTATTCGGTGGCGCGTACAGAAATCCACGGACGGTTGGCACCGTGCCTGAACTCAGCGGTTTGCTTTAGTATAGCATACCGGATGTTGGGCTGACCTTCCTTTAAAGCATAGGTTAGATACCGTTGAACGGCAACGGGCAGCGACGTAATTCGCTGAGCACTAAATCGGGGTAACGATTCCCTCCCAACCGATCTGAGCAGTTTCCCAATGTACCGTCTGACAAATAGCCGGGCAATAACTGCGCTTGCCATCCACAACACAATCAAGGTTGCAGCAGCCGTACCAACAATATAGAGCAGCTTTTCTGGCATCACTGTTTCATCTCCCACGTCCGCATTCGGGAACTCCAGCCTGCAAGGAGTGCACTTGCAGCAATGTAAAGATAGATGATTGGCACCAGCTTAAAAACTCCGCGCCGCAAAGTCTGCTCTACAATGGCCGCCGAAAACACAGTTCCAACCAGCAGTAATCCTGTTACAACAGCTCCAAGCCAGATAAGGAGCTGCACCGATCCTGCCGACCGGTATTTTACAATGCCGATAACAAGTACGACAACAAATGCAAGGAAGGTAATTCCCCATAGTCCGTAGTTGGCGAGAACGTTTACAAAGAAGTCCAACGTAACCTGTACAAACCGCGATACGTCAAATGCTACAAGCTGGGATGCCGTGCTTGGGCGCACCGGCAGGTAGTATTGCAGAAAGATGCCGTTCCAGAGTGCAAACATGAGAAGGGATAAAACACCGGATGCAGCCAGAAACGTGATTTTATTTTCGGCTGTAAGGGTACGCCGCCATAAAAGGACAAGGCCCGCCAGAGCAAGGAATACCAGGATGACGGTTTCGGTCCGTGACCATGCGGCACCTGCCAGCAGGATGGCTGCAGGCCAGTACGCAGTAGCTGTTTTCTTCTCGAAGGTTAGGTAGGTAAGCATAGCAGCCATGCACCAGTACGCAGCATTCAAATAGTCCGTCTGCAACAGATAGGTGTAGCCCAGCAGCTCCGGTGTTAAGATCAGCAGCACAAACAGGATGTTGGCAAGGAACGGGTGGACAACCTGACGTAAGACTCCCCAGAAACCCCATGACACAAAAAACGCCGTCATACCCAGCCATAATTGTCCGTACGCAAACCCGGCAATTCGGTACATCACCTGCATCAGCATAGCAAATGGTGCATAGAACGGCTGGTTGCTTAGGTTGTTTTGCAGCAGTGGCTCGGTAAACACTCTGTTAACGATTGTGCCTTCTTCAACCGTTTGCCGCGCTACAAGGTCAATACCGGCCATGGCATCAAACGGCGTTACCGGCCAGTACCAGCTTGCCCATATCACGTAGTAAGCCGTTGAGCCTACAAAAGCCATCATTGCCACATCGTACATCGTGAGAGTTAACCGCGGTTTACTGAACAGCCATTTGTAAAATTCGTTACAATGCTTCCACCACAGGTGTGGCACCACAACAGCCAGAATGCCGGTGGCAATCAGCATGGTATCGTTTAATCCCAGCCGGAACAGATCCACGCCGAAGAACAGGACGGAGTGTACAAACATGCCCAACAGGAAGGCAACAGGAAGCACGATGCTTCTGGGCATCCGTGTTCTTGTAGCCCCCATGATCCCCATGCCAGCCACAATCTGACCCAGTAGTAATGTGATAAAGCCCGGGTTCATGGTGCTGCCTGCGGCTGAGTGGTTACTGAACCGTGCTGTACTGCTGCCTGATATTCATGAAGAAGCGAGTCAATATTAATGCTGCCCCCGGGTCGGGTAATTGTAATTGCCTGTGGCTCAAGAGCGATGTATGCATTTGCCATTCCACGCCGTGCAGTATCGTTCCATGCAACAACAGGGGTAAATCCGGCCATGTATGTAAAAATCCTGGGATCGGTCCAGGATGCCTGCACCGATATGTACCTGTTGGCATACTCCGGTGGCGGAAGCAGGATGGTGTCTGTAGCCCTGCGATTTGCAGCTATCCACTGCGGAATATGGGCGTTGGCTACGTGCCGCATCAGCATCCGGGTATTCCACGAGCTGATACGCATCAGCGAATCCAATTTCTCGGAGTAAAACCCGATTCGGGAGTCGTACGCCCGGGCGTAAACGTTTAGTGTCCCCAGGTGCGCCTGATACAATACCGTAAGCAGTGCTACGGTAACGATTGTTAATATCAGTGACCGAACCGAGAAGAACATCAGTGGGCTACCAGCGCTTCGGCGCCGCCTACAATTTCCAACATCTCTTTTGTGATAACGGCTTGTCGCTCACGGTTGTAAATAAGCTGTAGCGACGAGATCAGATCTCGTGCATTTGTGGTAGCATTTTCCATTGCAACCATTCGGGCTGCCTGTTCGGCAGCATTCGAGTCTAATAGTGCGCGCCAAACCTGGGTATGCAGATACTTTGGCAGGAGTGATTCAAGAATGTCGGCACGCGTAGGCTCGAAGATATAATCAACTGCCGATCCTGAGTGTTCAGTTTTCTGTGCAGCGGGAATAATCGGCAACAGCGGAAGGATTTTTACTTCCTGCTTGATAACTGAAACAAACTCATTGTAAATAAGTTCAATAATGTCGGCACGGTGGGTTAAAAACACGTCCGATGCGTGGTCGGCAATCGAGGTTGCCGTTGAATACTCCAGTTTAAAAAAGGCATCGGGGTGACTGGCGATAACTTCGTGCGACATTTTGGAGAACTGGGCTACAGACTTACGGCCAACGGCTACGATCTTAATTTCTGCGCCGGGATACTGTGCCTGCAGCTTGTCAATCCTGTGCTGAACTGCCCTGAACAGGTTGGCGTTAAATGCGCCGCATAAGCCGCGGTCTGATGACAGTACGGCAATTACGATATGTTGCACCGAGGCACGTGCTTCAAAGTACGGGTGTACAAAGTCCGACTCGGCCATGGCGAGGTTACGCAGAATCTTCTCCAGTTGCCGGGCAAACGGACGGGCGGCCGTAATTGCATCCTGAGCACGGCGCAGCTTGGCAGCAGCAACCATGCGCATTGCCTGAGTGATTTTCGATGTGTTGCGGACTGCAACGATACGGTTTCGGGTTTCTCGTAATGTAGCCATAATCTAAAGTGCTGTGTCGGTACGGGTTATACGTGAGTTTACATTCCAAATATTGCTGTAATGTCTGTTATCTGTACGGCCAACTGGTAGCCAGGTACTGCGTAACATATTCGTTAACTGCCGCCTCCAGAGTATAAAACGCTGTCCCGGGCATCTTTGCCCGAAACGTTGTCAGGTCTGCACAGGTGTGATTTTGATACTGCCCTGCCAGTGATTCCGGCATGGGTATGTACTCTATCGCCGCTGGAACGTTTGCTGCCATGCAAACGGCTTCAGCCAGGTGGTTCCATGTATTTGCGATGCCGCTGCCAAGGTTGATAATTCCGTTGATCTCCTTGTTGGCAACAAGTGTTAGTACCACGCTGACGGCGTCGCGCACGTACACAAAGTCACGTGTTTGGTTACCGTGGGCAACGTCCGGGGTATCCGACATAAACAACTGAATCTTGCCTGTTGTTTTCAGCTGGGTGTATGCCTTCCACACCATGCTTGCCTGTTTGCCCTTGTGGTATTCGTTGGCACCAAAAACATTAAAGAACTTCAAACCCACACATTCCGTGTCCAGATGGTTGTCGCGAATCCATTCATCAAAAAGATGTTTGGAATAGGCATACATGTTCAGCGGTCTAAGGTCTCGTTCAGTATCAAAAAAGCCTTTATTTCCGCTTCCGTAGGTTGCGGCCGAACTTGCGTACACAAATCGTGCGTTGTGGCGCAAGGCAAACTCGGCAACCTGCGTTGAGTAAACAAAATTGTTATCGTACAAATAATCGTTATCGGTACTTGTTGTGGCAGAGCATGCTCCCATGTGAATAACTGCATCAATCGTGCCCCAGTCGTTGCCATCCATGCGACTCCTGAAATGCTCTTTCGACATGATGCTTCTGTACGACTTACCTGCTACGTTCTTCCACTTATCACCCGTGCGGAGCGAATCAACCACAATGATGTCCTTGATGCCGTGCTCATTTAACGCTGCAAGAATCCAGCTTCCAATAAACCCTGCACCGCCTGTAAGAATCACCATTGTGCTAATTCCTGTGGTCAGGCTGTAGCCATGAAGTGTTCGCCAAATGTTGCCAGGGCGGTGTCAAGCCCGGCTACAATGTCATCGGTAAGCGCTTTTTCGGAAGCAATCTTTGCAAGCAGATCCTTATGGGCAGTCTGCATATACTCAACAAGTTTTGTTTCGTATTCTTTAACGGTGTCAACCGGCAACTCATCCATCAAACCCTTTGTAGCGGCATAAATCACAACCACCTGGACTTCTACAGATACCGGTTGGTACTGACGCTGCTTCATCACTTCCAGCAGCCTGGAACCGCGCCGTAGCTGCTGCTGTGTTGATTTATCAAGGTCTGAGCCGAACTTGGCAAATGCTTCAAGAGCTCGGAACTGTGCCAGCTCGAGCTTCAGCGGTCCGGCCACCTTTTTCATTGCCTTGATCTGTGCGTTACCACCTACCCGCGACACTGAAATACCAATGTTCAGCGCCGGACGTACGCCTGCATTAAACAGGTTGGGTTCCAGGTAAATCTGTCCGTCGGTAATCGAGATAACGTTGGTAGGGATGTATGCAGCTACGTCACCAGCTTGTGTTTCGATTACGGGAAGCGCTGTTAACGAGCCCCCTCCCAGACTATCGTTAAGCTTAGCAGCGCGTTCCAGCAACCGGCTGTGCAGGTAGAACACGTCGCCCGGGTAGGCTTCGCGTCCCGGCGGACGGCGGAGCAGCAGTGAAACCTGACGGTATGCGGCGGCCTGTTTGGACAAGTCGTCGTAAATCACCAGGGCGTGCCGGCCGCTGTCTCTGAAGTACTCACCCATGGAGCAACCGCAGTATGGAGCGATAAACTGAAGGGGAGCGGGGTCAGATGCCGACGCGGTAACGATGGTGGTGTATTCCATGGCGCCGTACTTTTCAAGAGTAGCCAGAACGTTGGCAACCGTTGAACCTTTTTGTCCAATCGCTACATAGATACAGTAAACCGGTTTAATACCAAGCGCAGCCGCTTCGGGTGTGTGGGTAAATTTCTGATTAATGATCGTATCAATAGCGATCACCGTTTTTCCGGTCTGGCGGTCACCGATAATGAGTTCGCGTTGACCTCGGCCTATCGGTATCAGAGCATCAATGGCAGTGATACCGGTTTGGAGCGGCTCGGTAACCGGCTGACGGTCAATAACGCCAAGGGCCTTGCGTTCAATCGGGAACATTTTTTCAGCTTTGATAGCCCCTTTCCCGTCCAGGGGTTGTCCCAGCGGGTTTACAACCCTGCCGATCAGGGCTTCGCCAACCGGGACTGATGCGATCTTGCCCGTGCGGCGTGCCTGGTCTCCTTCGCGTACCAGCGAGTCATCGCCGAACAGCACAATACCAACGCTGTCTTCCTCAAGGTTAAGAACCATTCCCACAACGTCGTTGGGGAATTCCACCAGTTCCGACACCATCACGTTGGTAAGTCCAAAAACGCGGGCAACACCGTCACCTACCTGCAGTACGGTGCCCACCTCGTACACATCGGTTTCGTTTTCGAATCCCGACAGTTGACGTCGGAGAATCGCACTGATTTCTTCTGGTCTGACTTCAGCCATTGTAATTCCTTAACTTATTAATCAATTATTCGCAAGTCGGTGTTTGAGTTCCTGCAGCCTGTGGCGCAACGAACCATCAATGACGGTATCGCCTACGGTAACGGTTACACCGCCAAGCAGCGATGAATCGGTTTTGTAGGTAGCTTCTACCGTGCTTTTTGTTCTTGATGAGAGTACCTTGGTAAGTGATGCTTGTGAATCGGCATCGATCTCGTGAGCACTTGTTACCCCCACTCTGGTGATATTGCGTTCGGTATCTACCAGTTCAGAAAAGGCCGTGGCGATTTCCGGAATAAACTGTTCACGTCGTTTATCAACCACCAGGAGCAGAAACTTTAGCATCAGTTCCGAGACAGTGCTGTTGAAAATTTCACGGATGACGTTTTTTTTGCGCCATGACTCGATAATGGGACTCCGCAGCAGCATTCGCAGGTCTGCAGAGTGGCTGATGGCTGCGTTAATCAACGCAAAGTCTTTCAGCAGAACATCTTCCGATTGCGTCTTTTTTGCTTCGATGAGCAGGGCGTGTGCGTACCGTTTTGCAATGGCAACAACAGACATAGGTTAGTTCTTGGAGATCTCTTGAACAAAGTCGTTAACAATTCGTTTATGGTCATCGTCCTTCAGCGTCCGCCCGAGAAGTTTTTCGGTGGCTTCAACAACCAGTGTTGACATCTCGTTGCGAAGCTGGGCAATCGCTTCATCCTTCTCACGTTCGATTTCGCGCTGAGCTTCTACCAATTTCTGATGTTTCACCGCATCGGCTTCATCGGTAGCTTTTCGGATCAGCTCTTCTGCCTGCGACTTCCCATCACGAACGATCTGCATCATTTCTGCCTGAGCACCGGAAATCTTTTCTTTTGCTTCACGCAAAATGTTCTGTGCCTCAGCATTCGCGTTTTCGGCAGCCGTTATCGAATCCTTGATGCTTTGCTCGCGAGCTGCCAGACCGGCCTTCATCGGCTTCCACGCAAACTTTGCGATGATGAACACAAACAAGCCAAAGTTCACCAGTGTCCAAAACACCAAACCCGGGTCAAGTTTCAGAAAATTTGGCATAAACGTAGTCAGTAAGTTTAACAGTTATTTGTCAGGGGGCTAAATCACTGTGTTCCCGGCCACACATTGCCGCAGAACACACTGACTTAGACCCCGCGCAGTACGCGGGGTACAAGCTTTAGTGCGTTTTCAGTGCGAGCAGAATACAGATAACGCCTGCCAGAAGCGCAACACCTTCGATAAGTGCTGCACCGATGATCATCGTGGTACGGATGTCACCGGCATTTTCGGGCTGACGGCTGCTGGCTTCAAGGGCGGCTGCGGCCAAACGTCCGATACCGGTACCTACACCGAAAACCGTGACTCCAACGCCTAAACCGGCTGAGAGCCATGCAAATGCGACTGCTTCCATAGTTATTCTCCTGAGTGTATTAATGTGGATGTACTGTTGCTAATTCGTTGTCGTGATTGTGTTTGTGTGAGTCGTGGGTAACGTGTTCGCCCAGGGCAAGGCCAACAAAAACGGCGGTAAGCATGGCAAAGATGTATGCCTGCAGGAAGGCCACCAGCAGTTCAAGAAGATTGATGAATACTGCAAAACCAACACTGAGCGGTGCTACAGCATACGATTCAAAGTAGAAAATCAGGCCAACCAGCGCTATCAGAACAATGTGCCCGGCCGTCATGTTTGCAAACAAACGGATCATGAGGGCAAATGGCTTTGTAAACATCGAGATGATTTCAATCGGTACCATGATCGGGGCCATGTACCAGGGTGCCCCGCCCAGCAGGTGCAGCAGCCAGGTTTTAATACCGGCATCCTTAATGGCAATAAAGTTAACAACCACGAGTTCGGTCAGAGCAAGTGCGCCGGTGAGTCCCAGAGCGCCTGTAGCGGCATGGTTGCCGGGCAGCATACCAAAAAGATTAAGCACCAGAACAAAAAAGAACAGACCGGTGATGTAGGGCATCAGCCGGTCGCACCGTTTGTCGGTACCAACATTCGGACGTACCATTTCGTCTCGTACGTACAGCACAATTGATTCCAGGAGGTTCTGAAGACCTTTGGGTTCTTCCTTTGGTTTGGAACGGTATCGGCGTGTGCCAAGGATAAACAGAGTGGAAATCAGCGCAATGGCAATCCACTCATACACAACAAAGTTGGTCACCGAGAGGTCGAGTGCAGGATGTTCGCCTGTGGACTTGCGTACGGGATGTCCGCCATGCATTGTAAAAACACCGGCTTCTTCCAGAGCCGCGGGATTTTTGTAAAAATGAAAGCCGTCGTCAACCAGGATAACAGGCAGTTGCCGTACATGGGCAAAAAACATATTTGCTTCATGATGATCGCCCAGATCTTCGATCAGGTGCATAATGGCGTTGGAGCCGAGCACTTCATCAGGGTGTTCAGCAAGGTCGTGGCCATCGGTTAACGGCGTTACCTTGGTCGTTTCCGGTGTTCCGGCTACATGGTCGGAAGGTTGTAACGAATCTGTCTTCATGCAGTGTAGTAGTTCAGGAGGGAGTGAGGCACTAAATCATCGTTTTTTTTTAAGAGGTCAGAAACGGGTCTTCTGATTTTTCTTTTCTGCTTCTCGTACCATTGATGAAAAAAAAAGATTTCGGCCATTAAAAAGAGGAATGACGAGATGGCAAATGTGATAGCAAAGGAGGTTTGGTGCATATCCAGTGGGCCAAGGCACAGCCAGATACAGGTGATAACCATGATGGAGCGAATACCAAAGGAACCAAATACAATTCCAAGGAAGGTATTTAATTCCTTCCCGAACGCCCAGCGGGCTACAATGAAACCAATAACGGCATTCAACACGCTAAGGCCGAATGCCGCAAGAACCGATGCAAGTGGCCCCTTGAAGTCCACCCATTACCCTTTCTTTTCCTTCCGGTGATGGTCGCGCTCCAACAGGCGGTTCGCAGACCGTAAAAACTGAACCAAGCCAACCACACACCCAATGCAAAGGCCGATTACCATACCCCATGGCGTACTATCCATGCGGGAATCGATATACCATCCGATGCCTCCCGGAACCAGTACCGAAGCTGCCAGTTGCGCCCCTAATGAAAGATAGGGAGCCGCTTCCTGTATCGCCCTGGCATGCTTTTCTGCGTTGGTATCCCGGAGGTTGTGCATGTAATGGCAAAACAAATGTCGGCAAAATTAGGCGGGGTTATGTTAAAAACCCAATTCCCTGAGGTTTTCAAGTACGTCCTCACGGAAAAAATTCTGTGATTCCCCGTAGGCGGTGTTGCTTCCGATAAACCGTAAAGCCCCGTAGGTAGAGGGGTTAAGGGGCTTAATCGGACTTGTGGCCAGGATTGTTACTTCGTCAGGCCGAAAATCATTGTCGGCATCTTTTACAATGACGGTACAGCCAATTTCAACTGTTTCGGCAGGGTTGGAGGGCGGAATACCAAAGCCAAGGAGGTCAAAGGGTATCTTCATTTTTACAACGTAGCCGTCGTGTTGCTGAGCCGATGTTGCCCGTGCGCTTTCTAATGCGTCTTGTTGGACATCGCTTAACGCGTCGGTTGTTTTTAGGGTCAGCGTCGGTGGCACTTCCAGGAAGTCACCCAGACGTACTCTGAAGCCGTACAGGGCACTATCGGCATCTTCTCTTGCTTCAATTCTGCGTTTATCAAGTTTTTTTATTGTCCTGCTGGGCTGCTCCTTCGTTGGGAGTGTAACGTCGAACCAAACTTCAACTTCGTCGGCTACGCAGGTGTCACACCATCCGGTAACAACCGAATCATCGGTAACCTTAACCATCAGGTACAGGTCACCAACATCATAAACAAAGCGGGTAACAAACGATGCATCCGAAGCCCCCTGCCACCAAAACGTTCCGCTCTGCACGTCATCGATGGAATACACGCGGGCCTGCGTAGTGATGCCACCGTACATCTGCCGGCTGCGCTCGTAACAGGGAATCGTAAGGTAATCCGAGGAAAACAGAAGTTCTCCCTTCCTTCCGGAGTACAGTTCCGAGGTTTGAAGGGTAAGGTAGTTTCGGTAGCTTTCGTGGTCGTAGTTTAAAACGGCATTCGACCGAAATTCATCAACAAGAATCATGTTGCCGCGGTCAAAACGATAACCGTTAACGCTCCAATCGTCATCACGCCGCTTTTTGGCAATAAAGCATGTTGTATCTTTAATTACAACTCCAACTTCCAGGGGCAAACGCACAAAGGGTACGGTATAGGAGGCTACGTTGATCAGATAACCGTCGATATCACCGAGCAGGAAAACCTGACACTCCTTCTTTCCGGTGTTTGCCCGGTAAATGCTGAATGCAAGGTCATTAAAGCCGTCACCAGTAAAGTCGCCTACATCCCAGCCCCATACCCTGAATGCCGACCGGGGAACAACGTTCTGAATGTCGGCCAGCAACTCGTCGGCAAAGTAGGGTTTGAGTTTCTCCAGCATCTCGTCGAGCGCCATGCCACTCTGTGCCTGACCTGACAGTGGAAAGCTAACCATTCCCGCAAGTACAACCAGGATGCCCGTGAGTTGCGTAATATGGTCCCGTACGGTAATTCCTCTACACACCATGGATGGTTGCCTGGTTTAGTATTGTATCGCGGATCTGAACGTGGTCGGTACGCAGTCTGGCTCCGTACTGCTGTACGATTCGCGACGCTGCATACGATGCAAGCCGGCCGGCATGTTCAGGTTTGTATCCGTGAAGTACGGCATACATAAAGGCGCCGGCATACATATCGCCGGCACCGGTTACATCCACAACGTTGGCGTGATAAGCCGGAATTTCGGCATCAGTACCAAACCAGTGAATCAGCGAACCGGCTGAACCCTTGGTAAGCACAACGTTGCGGAAGCTGTGCTTCAGCGCCCTGAATGATGCTTCAGCGGTTTCCTCGGCTGCAAGGGCCTGTGCCTCGAACTGGTTACAGATAACAAGATCGGTATTCTTCAGAATCGGCTTCAGCCTGTCTGCAAACGATTCAATGATGAAGGCATCCGAGCAACTCAACGCCACATGACTGCCATTTTTAACAGCTGTGTACGCAGCAACATCGAGCGCTTCAGCTCCGCTTTCTTCGGTGACCTTATATCCTTCCAGCAGCAGCCATTCTGATGCCTGCAATATGCGGGAATCCAGAAGGTCACGTGAATACAACGTGTTGGCTGCAAGCGTAGTATTCATGGTTCGTTCGCCGTCAGGCGTTATCATCACAACACACGACCCTGTATCGGCTCCCGGAACTGCTTCGGCTGCCAACTCGATTGTAAGATCGCGAAACTCGTTTGCATAAAATTCTCCGGTGGCATCTGCACCAAGTACCGACATGAAGCCGGCAGTTCCGCCAAACTGGGCAAAGGCAATCATCGAGTTCGCTACCGATCCGCCAGAGCTTCGGTGAGGGGTTTTCGACGCCAGGGTTTCAAGGATCTCGCGCTGGCGCTGTACGTTGGTAAGCGTCATTCCGCCTTTGCGGACGCCAAAGCCATCCAGCTCGGCTTCCGTGATGTTAAACTCCATGTCAACCAGGGCGTTGCCGATACCTGTTAGTTTAATCGACTGCATTATGCTCCTTCGGTACTCAACCGGATTATTTCTTCACAGAGGGTTCCAAACTCAATACCGGCTTCACGTGCCGCCATTGGCACTAAACTCAGCTCGGTAAATCCCGGCGAGGTGTTTACTTCCAGACACACCGGTATGTTCTCGTCGGTAAGCCGGAAATCCACTCTGCTGATTGCCTTGCAGCCAAGTACATTATGGGCTACAACGGCCAGACTCATTACGTGATCACGCACCTCCTCCGAAAGGTCGGCCGGACAGAAGTACTGGGTTTTCCCCTTGGTGTATTTGTGCTGATAGTCGTAATAACCGTCATCGGCAACAATTTCGATTACAGGCAGGGCATCGCCCCCTAACACCGCCACGGTAAGCTCGCGGCCGGGTACATACCTCTCCAAAAGCACCAGATCTGAAAACTGTCCGGCAAGCCTGATAGCATCAGCAATGTCCTCAACGATGCCGCTGTGCACAATCGTCATCCCAACTGTAGAGCCCTGGTTATTTGGTTTTACAACAATCGGACCATTAAGCTCTTTTCGAATTTCGGAGATCATCTCGATGTTGGAAGCCTGATCGGGTGTTGTGGTTACCCAGTGCGGTGTTGGAATACCGCCAACCTGAAACAGCATTTTTGAAAGGGCTTTATCCATTGCGGTGGCGCTGGCAAGCATGCCGCTTCCGGTGTAGGGAATACTGTGCAGATCGAGAACTGCCTGTACGTAGCCATCCTCGCCGTAGCGTCCATGCAGTACGTTAAAAACTACATCGGCACACTGCAGCTCGGGTGCTAACGGAAGTTCCAATATTTTTTTAATATCGAGCGACTGTAGCAGAGCAGCATCTACCGGTGCAGAAGTTGCTTGGGCCAGGGCTTCATCGGTAACAATGCCAAGGGCGGGATCGTACGGTGTAACCGTATGCCCCAGCGTCCGTAACGCACCTACAACGGCACGCCCGCTCAGCAGCGAAATGTTTCGTTCAGGACTGTGTCCGCCCAAGAGTACAACGATATTCATGTGTTTGATGTGTTAATGAGTGTTCGTAGAAACTTAACATCTTCCCATGTTTCTTTCTTCCAGGAGGGATTTCGGAGTAATGCCGCCGGGTGATAGGTAACAATGGTTTGAATTCCGTGATAGTTATGAATGATGCCGCGCAGGTCTTTCATACTGCTTTTGTTTTTTAACAGCGTATTGGCAGCGGTTAAACCCAGCGCAAGAATAAACCGTGGCCTGACCAAATCGATTTGTTTCCACAGATAGGGTTCACAGCTTTCAATCTCGAATGGCGTTGGTTTCCGGTTATTGGGGGGCCGACACTTAATGATGTTCGCCACATACACATCTGCCCGGTTCAAATCAATGCTTTCCAGAATCTTTGTAAGCAGTTGGCCTGCCCTGCCCACAAAGGGCAAACCCTGCTCATCTTCGTCAGCACCGGGAGCTTCACCAATCACCATAATCTCGGCATTCGGGTTACCGGTACCAAAAACCAGACGTATGCGGGTGGTGCCCAGCGGACATTTCATGCAGTTTTCTATTGCCTTGTGCATTGCGTCAAGGTTTTCGGCTTCGGTCCACGGTGTATCCATAGTATTCCCGGCCAATGGGCTGTGTAATTCGTGTGGTTCCGGCAGTGCTGTCAGTGTAACCCAGGTAGTTCTGCCAAACACCTCTGTCTGCTGCTGCAGGTACGCAGCTACATCATCAAAAGTTTTCATCGAGTATAAACTTGGTTACCATTTCACTGCCAAGGCTCCAGGCTGCTCCCCACAAATCCGTAGGGCTTTCGAACGAAACAACGTACAGCCTGTCTGTTTTCTCATTTGCTATCAGCAGTTGGTGTATTGTTACGGTATCTAAGCCGGGCGTTGTTTTTGTGTACTGCATGCCGTACACGACAAACGGATTCTGCGGGTTTTCCCATTCGCTGATCAGGGTTACGGTAGTATCGTTTTTTATTAGCTCATGAAAAGCGCGGGCATATTGCTTTGCCCACATTTTGGCTTTATCCGATACGTGGCTTACGCAGTTCACCGAAAGTCCGGTTCGAAAGGATTTTTCAATCTCAACGTTTTCGAGTGATATCGAATACGATTCTGTTCCTTCGATAGTTTCGTGGTGCGTAAACCAGCCTTTGGGCTTTAAAAACTTAGCCTTAATCTCGGGCATTGAAAACCACTCAAAACCCGAAGGCGCGTTGGGGGCATTGTCACCCGAAACTGCCTGAACCTTACCAGGCAGCGTAACGATGGTTAGCACCGTTATTAAAAGCGAAATAAATCCGTACTTCATTAACATGACTGCGATATTACAACGAACCGGCGCATTTGATATCCAAAAACATAGGGGTTATCTCAAGAGGGCAGCTTTTTTTGATTTTCATGAATACAACGTTTACCGCTTACGTACGATACTGCTACTTTCATCAGGAACAACACGGTGCTTGTCAAAAAAAGAACCACCCGTTTACTGTCGAGCAGCTGTACTGGAACCCGGCAGACGACTTCTACGTCCGCCCGATGGGACAACAGATGAATAACGCCGGCAGCTCCATCGAAGAAAACGCTAACGTGTTTGAGCAAATCATCATTCTCTGCCAGACGCAACGCTGCCATGGCTGCCCGCTGCAAAGCGCATGTCATACGGCATAAGGCAACCGCATCATCGAGATCAATCATCAGTTCACAGACTACAAACAAAAAGCCCGAGCCAATCTTACCAGCGATGAAGGCATTCGCCAAAGAATACTACGAGCATACGATGCTGACACGATCTTCGGCAACATCTAGCAGAACGGAGGCTTCACTGGCACAGGCAGGCAAAAGCGGGTATGTCTGTTGGCAACTTCAATCTGTAGCTGGCCAAACATATTTAATTTATTTATTGAGTAGTTTGTTTTGTTTTATTTGATTTTTGTTTGGTATGTTTTCTAACATTTATTTTCTCTGGTGTAATACATAATTTAGGCACCTTAAGCAAGGATAAACTTATGGGAGACAGTAATTCGATAAAACATTGCCTCAAGACACTTCGGTTGTATTTGTGCTACCCACTGATTGGTACTGTTTTTGGCGTTACATTGATCATGTTGCCTGCTAGTGCACAGATTCCTTGCTATCCGCAATTCGATTCAGAGTATTACACCTTCAGCTTTCCGACGCAGTATCCACCGTTAGTGACCAGCATGCCGTTGGATGTTCTTGTTGGTCACATTGGGCTAGACAGTCTGTGCAAAGCCAAAACATACGGAGAAATTGAGACGTTTTTTCGAGCAAGAACATACTGGGATGACACACTTAAGTATGCCGCCAAGTACTTACTATCACTTGTTGATTATGATCCGGTACTGTTAAGACTTACTCAGGGAGGTTCACCTTCATATATGAGTCTCGTTAATGTTTATCGTGACTATCTGGTCGCATCGGCCAGAGGGCTTTCTGCCAGACCAGAGCTTGACGAAGCAATCTTGGGAAGCGACTACATTCTCGTTATCAATGTCACGTCAGTGACGGATCGTAGTGATACATCCGCAGCATTCGCACAGCATGCACGTATCGTTCGATTCAATGTAGTTGATACTATTCTGGGAAAAACGTTGCCCGGCTGTTATAATCTTGGAGGAACAGGTGCGTCGGTTCCTCCAGATTGCAACTGGTTTGATATCAGCCGTGAGCAGGTTGGGATACAACTAGAGAATTATGGCTTGCCTGCAGATTCCGGTTCAGTCATTGCTGCTTTACCGATGCCCACAAAACAGTATTTAGTGTTCTTACGACTTAGCACACTGTGCCAAACATCAACATCGGCCTACATGACGATGATGCCACTCTACCCGATCAGTGCCAAATCTGGCGTGTTCGAGGTTACGTCAGGTTCGATTTCTGATCCAATGAATCTTTTTGGAGTAGGTAATTCTCCTACTTTGTCGTCTGCTGTTGAAGCTATTCGAACGCGTATTTTAACAATACATTCCTTGGTAAATTAATTATGAGAATTCTCTATGTAATACTGTTGGCAACAGTGGGGATTGCCAGAGCTTGGGGGCAATATGGCTCGGTACAAGCATGCAGTAACCAGGAGTTCCCGTACCGGTTCTGTCCATTTATCAATGGTCAGCCAGAAGTGATCTGCACCACTACTCCTACAAACATACCTGGCAAAACTGCTCTTCGGAATTTGTTCCCACTTTGTGCCAGAGTAGTTGCCGGACCGGACGATCCTCAAACTGTCTATATCAGAGATGTAAACGGTGTAGATGTAGTCGTTTACAACCCTGCACAATTACAAGCTGAAGTTGATCTTGCCATAGAGGCATGGAACTGTCTCTGCGGGAATACAACGCCGAACATGCAGATTAATTCGACATGTTGCTCTCAAATACGATGGACAAGAAACCCTCGCGACTTTAGTGGTGTTACAGCCGGCACGTTCCGGCTCGGAGAACAGCAGGTGAGTGTTTTTTCTACGCCACCTCAGTCTTGTGGTGAATTAGGTTGTTACAATGAAAATGGTGTACCTACTCCCGTTGGACGGCGACAAATGTTACTAAATAATACCGAGGATTTTCGGTCTCCAGTTGGTGCTGGACCATCTGCGCAACGTATGTTATATACTGGCCCGGTACTACCCACGGGACCAGGCAATGCTGCATTAAACAACTTGGCGCAAGTTTGGAGTATTCGTGATGTTATTACTCACGAGATAGGACATTGGGCAGGATTAATTCATCCAGACGCAGAAAATCCACCAAACAACACACTTCGCTGCGATCAGACTGGTGCTCCCTCTAGAGGCATAATGACTTCTACTACAACTAGCGGAACAAATCCGAAAGGCATTTCAGACCAAGATAAATGTCAGTTCATGCGTCTCTATTGCCCAACGATAACCAGTATTGATCAAGAAGTCAAGCTTATTGCTGCAAAGGAAGAGCTAATGGTTTGCAGTACGAGCGGTGTCTATCATTGGAATGTTGGAGGATGTACCAGCAATGATCTTCGAGCTTGGAATATCCGTGGTGACGAAATTACTACACCACCATTCACTCAGGGATCTGATGGTTTTATAACGGTCTACTGCTATAATTTGCCTAAGACTATTGTTGTTCTTTCTCTAACATGCTCTGCATCTGGTAATCATAAGTTTTGCTTATTGCCGGTTGAATGATAGTCGGTAAACTGCTTACTGATAAGGTGTTGATTACAGCGGTGCTTCTCATAGTGCAACAGGCTGTCTAAAAAGGACAGCTTTTTTGATTTTCACTCCTTTAAGAAGATCAATCCGAAGAGGCTAGAGGCTATATGAATACCAGGCAAAAGATCAGATCATGGATGGCAGAAACAGTTGCAGCTAAACCAATCCCGATGCCACCTTTATGCGCATGAATGACGACCATCTGCACAACGATCAACTTAAACCCGGCTACAATGTGCAAATCAGTACGATTAATCAGGTCATTCTCAATTTCAACGTTTATCCGAACCCTGCCGATACGCTGATGCTTCCTTCCCATCTCAACAGTTATCACTACTTGTATTGACAAGTGCCGCAAATCGTTACTGCCGACTGTGGGTGTGACTAGAAAACGTCAACGGGTTTGAGCAAATCATCATTCTCTGCCAGACGCAACACTGCCATGGCTGCCCGCTACGAAGCGCATATCATAAGGTATAAGGCAACCGCATCATCGAGATCAATCATCAGTTCACAGACTACAAACAAAAAGCCCGAGCCAATCATACCAGCGATGAAGGCATTCGCCAAAGAATACTACAAGCATACAATGTAGAAACGATCTTTGGCAACATCAAGCAGAACGGGGGCTTCACCGGCACAGGCAGGCAAAAGCTGGTTTGTCTGTTGGCAACTTCAATCTGTAGCTGGCCAAACACATTCAAAAAACTGAACTCTTACTTTTGAGAAAGGGGCTTTGGTATGCGTTTTTTTACTGTTTATTATTCTTCGTGAGTTTCTGCTTCTTCAGGTTTTTCTTCATCAGCAGATTTTGCTTTAGAAGCCGTGAAAACCAAATGTCCGGCTTTTTTATCGAGCTTTCCTTTCACTATTGTTCCTTCAGGATAATTGCCACGCAGCATTTCTTCGGCAAGCGGGTCTTCCACATAGCGCTGCAGAGTTCGGCGCAGCGGGCGGGCACCGTACTTCTCATCAAACCCGTGATCGGCAAGGAATTCCTTTGCCGTCTTGGCAATCTCTACGGTGATGCCACGCGCAGCTAGCCTTTTGTAGAGGTCTTTCAGCTGCAGATCGATAATTGAAACCATGTGTTCTTTTTTGAGCGGGCGGAAAATCACATACTCATCAATTCTGTTCAGGAACTCCGGATTAAACAGTCTGCGCATTGTTTCTTCGATGGTATGCTTCACGTTATCGTAGGTATCGGTCTCTTCGTTTGTCGAAAAGCCAATTCTTCCACCGGCTTTAACATCGCGCATTCCAACGTTGCTGGTCATGATGATGATCGTATTCTTAAAGTCAACACGCCGGCCAAGTCCGTCGGTAAGCTGTCCATCGTCAAACACCTGCAGCAGAATGTTAAACACATCGGGATGTGCCTTCTCGATTTCGTCAAGCAGGACGATGCTGTAGGGTTTGCGGCGAACTTTCTCTGTTAGCTGTCCGCCTTCTTCGTAGCCAACATAGCCAGGGGGAGCACCTACCAGACGTGACACCGAGAACTTCTCCATATATTCACTCATGTCGATCCGCACAAGTGCATCGTCGGAATCGAACATATACCGTGCAAGAACTTTTGCCAGTTCAGTTTTGCCAACACCTGTTGGCCCAAGAAACATAAACGAGCCAATAGGACGTGAGGGATCCTTGATGCCTGCGCGTGCGCGCCGGATTGCCTTTGCAAGGTGTTCAACCGCTTCTTCCTGACCAACAACCTGTTGCTTAAGAATGTCGGCCATCTTCAGAAGTTTCTCGCTCTCGCTTTCGGCGATACGGTTTACGGGGATACCCGTCATCATTGCGATAACATCAGCAATATCATCTTCGGTAACATCGTGAATGGTTTGCTCGCCTTGTTGTTCCCATGCATCCTTAGCGGCTTCAAGTTCGGTTTGATATCGTTTTTCAAGATCGCGAAGCCGTGCGGCTTCTTCAAAGTTCTGCGACTTTACAACAACGTTTTTTTCCTGACGGACCTGTTCAATTTTCTCTTCCAGTTCAAGGACGTTGGCGGGTACGGAAATGTGGGACAAGTGAACGCGAGCACCCGCTTCATCCAGTACATCCAGTGCCTTATCCGGCAGAAATCTGTCGGTAATATACCTGTCAGCCATGTTCACACAGGCCAGTATGGCTTCGTTGCTGTACCGGACACCATGATGTTTCTCGTATCGGTCGCGCACATTCATCAGAATTTGAACTGCTTCGGATACTGACGGAGGATCGACCATGATTTTCTGGAAGCGTCTGTCAAGCGCACCATCTTTCTCGATAAACTGCCGGTACTCATCCAGGGTGGTGGCACCAATACACTGGATCTCGCCACGCGAGAGTGCAGGTTTAAACATGTTCGATGCATCTAACGATCCGGATGCACCGCCTGCCCCGACAATGGTATGAAGTTCGTCAATAAACAGGATAACATCTTTGGCTTTTTCCAGTTCGTTCATAACGGCCTTCATCCGCTCTTCGAACTGCCCCCGGTATTTTGTTCCGGCAACCAGGGCAGCAAGGTCGAGCGTTACGATGCGCTTATCAAACAAAACGCGCGACACCTTTCTGTCAACTATCCTGAGTGCCAGACCTTCCACGATGGCCGTTTTGCCCACACCTGGCTCTCCGATAAGGACTGGATTGTTTTTCTTTCTGCGAGAGAGGATCTGAGCAACGCGCTCGATTTCTTTTTCGCGCCCAATCACAGGATCCAGCTTGTCTTCCAGAGCAAGTTTTGTAAGATCACGGCCGAAATTATCCAGCACAGGCGTCTTTGCCCGCTCCGGTACCTTTGTTTTTGACGTGGTTCTTTCTGACCTTGGTGTGCCGCCTGCCGGATCGGCCGGTTTGTCGCCCTGGTACGAGTCCAGTTCCTTCCGAACTGTATCGTAGGTAACCGAGTATTGCGAGAGGATCTGTGCTGCAATATTGTCTTCGTCACGCAGTAAACTCAGCAGCAGGTGTTCTGTACCAATTACATCGTTCTTGTAAAGTTTCGCCTCGAGATATGTAATCTTAAGAACCTTTTCTGCCTGCTTGGTTAGTGGGATGTTGCCAATGGTAAGCGGACCACTCATGGAACGCACTGTATCCTCGATCGAACGTTTGAGCTTGCTCAGATCAACATTCAGATTCCGCAAAATCTTAATTCCAACGCCTTCGCCTTCGCGGATGATACCCAGCAACAGGTGTTCAGTGCCAATGTAGTCATGTCCAAGCCGAAAAGCTTCTTCTCTGCTCAGCCTAAGAACGTCGTGCAACCGATTTGAAAAATTGCCTTCCATGATTTTTTTCCTTTAACAAGGGAGAGACTCATTGCTACAGACGTTTATGAAGCAATTGTGTTACTTCCGGTAGCAGATGTTGGTAATATAACCGTCGGATCCGGTGCCGGAGGTGGAAAGATTTCAACAAGCATCAACCGGGCCCGCGCCTGTTACTCAAATAGGCGTTTTACCTGTCCAATACTGATAATCAGATTGGAGTGGTTACTTGCCGGCAGGACAGGGGGCTTGGGTTTACTATCAGTTTTTGACTTGCTTTTTGTTTTTGATGCAGCGGCAACCGGAGCGGGTGGCGATGGCACATACACAGCAGATGCAGGTAGCTGACCAATTACGTACGTTATTCGCAGGTCAGAGTGTTTAAGATCCTTCAGTTCCTGCTGGATGGCCGCCTTACGTTGTTGTAGCAGGTCAGCATTGGGGTCGGCAACACTGGCTGCAACACGTACTGGAGGCACTGGAGGCTCGGGTTTTGTTTTTGCTTTCCGGTATTTCTTTTCATACGCCGTCATGGCCTTCACCCAGTCCGCCGAGTCAGCAAGAAACTGTTGTTCAGCCTGGAATTGCGCTACGGCTGCACGGTCTTCATCGGGAACTACGGTTACGTTGACCGTCATCTGCGGATTCTTGGTCAGTGTTTCCTTTAAAGCTGTTATCTGGCTCTTTCCGCTCGCCGAAATCGTTGCGGTGTTTTTCTCAAACATCCTGCCTTCGACTAGTACATCTCCTGTGTGCAATGCTCTGACCTGAAAATCACGCTTGATTTCCTGAAATTTCGTGGAAGCCGGAACATCAACCGTAAACTCGGCTTTGTACACATTAAAGCCTGTAAAAAGCAGTTTGTGCTGGCCTGCTTCATTAAGAACTGCAAGGTACGAGCCATCGTCGGCAGACTTAATACTGGTTTTCTTTCCCGTTGCACTTACAAACGTCATCGAGCATCCCACCGGTTTGTGGGTAACAGGGTCGGTAACCTTACCTTCTACTCTGGTTGTAGCTTGTTGCGCCAACATAGTGGCAAACGCACACAATGTGAATACCATCACGGTTATTCTTTGTAGTAGTCTCATTCTATGTTTTCTGTTTGTTAAGAAAGTTTGCTATTCCGTTTTGACAGTCCTGCGTTGATCTGGCAAACGCATTTACAGTTGCAGCGTAGCTAAGCCCGGCATCAATGCTCATCCCATGTAAGGCAGTAAACATCTGCTTGCTCAAAGCAATCGAGTCAGCGCTTAATCCTGCAAGATGCTCGGCCAGGTGCATGACTTCGCTTTCAAGATCATCATCGGCAACATGCCTGGTTGCAAGGCCAATTCGAACCGCTTCGTCGGCTTGTATGATTTCGGCCGACAAAACCAGCCGACGTGCCTGGGTGTCTGATAGTCTTCGTAGGAGGAATACCATTACGATTGCGGGGACAAATCCAATTGCAACTTCGCTATATCCAAAACGAGCCTTCCCGGTACCGGCAATCACAAAATCACACACCGTGGCAAGACCACAGCCGCCGGCAATGGCAGGACCGTGCACCATGGCAATCACCGGCTTTGGGCATTCACTGATGGTTCGCATCAGCGTCATTAACCCGAAACTATCAGCAAGATTCTCCATCGAGCTGTTGGTTGCCATCTTCTGCAGGTATGCCAGGTCAGCTCCGGCACAAAATGCGGGGCCGTTACCTCTTAGCACGATACTGCGAATGCCCGGGTCAGCGGCTGCCTGTTCAAAGCTGCTTTGCAGAGATTGTACCATCTCCGGACTCAGCGCGTTCCGTTTTTCCGGACGGTTCATCAGGATAATCCCAACCGCTCCGGTACGTTGAAGTTGAACCATGGCTCAAAAATAGGACTTAATGCGTACCGTAATAATGGCTATCTGATTATCACAAGCGATGCATGGTTGAATTGCTGGCCTGCCCAAACCCTTACATCATAGGTACCGGAACTGAGCTCTGAACAGTTTACCGTTACCAACGAATTCCCGTGTATTGCTACTTGTTGTGAATGGACTATCCTGCCCTGTAGGTCGGCAATGTGTATCTGTGCAGTAACCGTGGTTGTTTCAGGCATCCGTATTGGCAGGGTAAACTGATTACGAGCCGGGTTGGGGAATGGGTTGCTTGCGATATTGCTGTCAAAAAAACCAAATTCGGGCTCAACGTGCATCTGTTCGGCTTTGTTAATGAGCCTCACCAAATCAGAACGCGTTTCGCCTACCAGGAATACCTGACGCAAACTTCGCATTCCACCGGGCTCGATGGGATCATGAAAATACACGCCTGTTACACATGCTGCATCAACCATGGTAAACGATTCGGCGTTCTCCCGTCCCCGTAACAGGTTTTGCTTGCGGGCGTCTGTAAATCCATCGTACGTGGTTTGGTTATTGACTCCTGCCTTTACGACCGTTGCCTGCGAATACGGCGTTTGTGCATAGGAACACACAGATAGGCCTAATGAGTCAGCCGAGGTTATCAGCACGCCATTACTAAAGCCAGGGAGTAGTGCGTTAACGGAATTGTGCGCCGGGTTTTCGCCAAGATCCCAGTCCTGAAACCAACCAACACCAACGTTTCTGAGCGTGCTGTCAGATATATTCTTCACCGTGATATCTATTACGAGAATACCCTGGTTTGCCGTGTCGGCTGATATGTTCATACCTACTTCTACACCTATGCGCTGCGGTGCCGGTGCTGCCAGGTCAGAAACGATTCCGTAAAGGGGCTTGGGTTTATTAAATCTTTTTATCGGTATAAAATGGTTATTTGACCCTTTTTCACTACGAACGGCATCTACAACCTGGTTATTAGCCGTAATCATAAGTCCGCATTCCGGAAGCAGACCGCATGAGTTCTTGTAGGTAAAGCCAATGCCAAAGCCCCTTTCAGAATCAACCTTGCCGATCCTGGCGTTGTCGCCCACCGATGTTGCAAACACCGTGTTGGCAATGTTCCTGAACGGTGGGGCGGGAGTGACCGGGATTACCAGCGGTCGTTTATGGACGGCTCCTGCCGAGGTCTGAGTAACCAGGTCGGCAACGATGTACGCCGTGGTGTCGGCATTACGTTCAACTACGCAGGTAATCCCGTCAATTGTGACGGTCTGCGAGTTTACGACGGGTATGCCGTACGAGATTGTGGTTGGTGACAGCATTCGCAGCGCGTTGGCAGCCGTCCCGACAATCCGGATATTATCAATATTTAGCAGTGTGCATTCGTACAGAACGTTTGTCAGATGCAGTGCTACACTAATCGTATCCCCCATTCCCCACCGGGTATCCGGGCTCAATGGTGTAATGATCACGCTGTCCCATTCAAACGAGGGGATGCTATCGGGATTTACGGTCACGGCATTCAATACGTCAAGTCGGCCATAGGGGAGCAGCTCGCGCATGATTTCCGCCGGTATGGTCTTCCACGGTGCCGGTTGTGCCGCCTCGCGCACTACGGCACAGGCCTGTACGGGTGTCAGATCGGGCCGGCGCGAGCGGACAAGGGCAACAGCACCCGCCACAATGGGGCTGGATCCGGAGGTACAGCAGAAACTACCGTACCCGCCATTGTTGGATGTTGTTAATGTATACTGTCCGGGTGCCATGATATCAACAGTGGGCCCGTGTCCGGTCATCCGAATTACATTATCACTGGGGTCGCATACGCCTACACTTAACACGCCGGGATACGAGGCAGGGTAAAATGGGGCTGCTGTGCCGTGATTGCCGGCGGCTGCTACAATTGCGGTGCCTCGTTCGATTGTATATGCAACTACGGCTTCGTCAAAACACGACCGGCTGGACGAACCCCACGAGCAGTTCACAACCTTGATGCCATTTACTGCACAGTACACCAGCGACTCGTATCCGTACACAATCCAGCCTGTATTATCGGGCATTGTTTTCAGCGGAACCATTTTGCAGTTGTTTGCAACACCGGCAATACCGATGGTATTGTTAACAACCGCATCGCAGATTCCAGCAACACCGGTGCCATGCCCTTCCCTTGAGTTGTACGTGTTGCCGGGCATTGTTCCGTCATCGGCAGTACAGAAATTGTAACCCCGATAGTCATCCACATATCCATTGCTGTCATCATCAATTCCATTGTCGGCAATCTCTGCAGGATTTACGTGCAGAGCATCGGCAAGGTCTTCATGACTCTGCAGTACTCCGCTGTCACTAATCCCTATCAGTACCAAAGAATCTCCTTTTTCAACATCCCATGCATCGAAAGCACGAATGGCGGCCAGCATGGGCTGCTGGCTAACCAGCGAGTCATTTGGTATTCCGGTGAGTGTAACAGCATATACCGGAGAGCAGCATTCCACAAGGGTACAGGTACGTGCAACCTTTTCAGCCATTATCGAGGGATGCTCACCGGACAGAAATTCAACAACGTACGACCGAAGGAGTTGCTGCTCCAGATCGTATAGTTTGTTAATACCGAGCGGCCGTATTGCGGTATCGGACCATACCGATTGCTCCGGGAGCAGTGCTCTGTACAGAATACGCAGACCGTAGCTTGCTAAAACTGACGGATGTAGGTGTTCGGGTACACCCTTCGTGAGCCGCACCTTGAGTCGGCCGGCCACAACCCCTTCGCTGACGTTACCGGAGAGTGACGGTAGTACAACGATTTCTGCGTGAAGAACACCTGCACACAGCAATATGAGAGCAAAGATTTTTGTCATTGGCACATACGGTATAAATCAGCGGACAATCACAAGCGGATGCCTGACCATGGTACGGTTACTTGTTGCCAGTATCGTGTAAAACCCTGCGGGCCACTGCGATGTTCCAATTGTAATCCGGTCTGCAAACGTTCGAGAGCTATACACAGTTCTGCCCAAAGCGTCAGCAACCTCCACACTCGTGGTTCCCGCCGGTAGGATTACTGCTATACTCTCTCGTGCAGGCTGAGGCCATACGCTCAGTGAGCTGTGCGGAACCTCACGAACAGTTGTTGCTGACTGGATTGTCTCCCGCACTGCCTGATTTGCTTCCTGTTCTGTTTTACCTACGCCAATTACAATACTGAAGGCCTTGCGCTCACCTGGCTGTAGAACACCCGGGAATCTCATGCCCACTACACTGCACATATCGTCGGGAGCATTATTCCTGTCAGGCGTACCCGAATTAAGCAGGTTAATGACATCCTGATCGGTTAACCTGTCACTGTCATCAACGATCTCCCATGTGGGCATGCCAACTGCCTGCGGCACACCCGGATGGTCACTTGTGTACGCTGCAATCGTGACTACCATTGGGAACCCGTCGCGCTCAAACAACAGGGCGCCACCGTTTATCGCCGGATTGTCGGGGATTGCACTTTGCGCACGACGAGTAATGTTCTCGGCACCGGACGGACCAATATCAAAGTCGAAAAGGTAACCGGCTGCAACATCTGTGAGGGGGCTGGCAGTATGATTCTCAACTTCGATATCAATGACAGTAGCGGCGTTACTGCTCACGGGAAACCAGCAGTGCTCGCGTATCCGCAGGCCTATACTACGGTTTGGAAACACGGAGTCTGTGAGCACTGCCGATGTTGGATGAGGTGCCGCAAAGGGCTGCTCAGCCGCAAAATCTGAGTTGTCATCACGGTTATTGTACGCCTTCACTGCCCGAGTGTCTGCTTCGGCAGCCAGTAAACCACCAACCCAGCTGAACTTTTGATTCCCTGTTTTCCAGCCCGCACCCCCGCCATCAGCAATGGTATTGTTCGTCATTGTTGATGCATATCCAAACATTCCGTGATCACCGATACTATAAATTAGTTTATCGTTTTCAATGGTCGTCATCTTTGATCCCGGGAATACATTCCAGTTTAGCCTGCCGAACTGTTCATTGTTGCGGTACTGCAGTTCAAAAACAAGCGGCAGCTTACCTATTTCACCAAGAACTACGCGATATGGTCCGGCGGTTATCCGTATTCCCGGTGTTACTTCGTTTACGGTAAGGGGGTTGCCTGAAAAGCTAACGGACCAGTCTGCTTCGTCGGCAAGCTCCGGAGTAATAACTATCTGTGATGCCGTACCAAGCTGATTTTTCAGAAATACCAGAATGTCAATGGTATCACCGGTAGTGTATCTGGTTATCACGGTACCGGCCGTATTTGTAATCTGAACCTGTTCAATACTAAAGCCACATACAGTTTCCGGATTAGTACCAAGGGCTTTTGCCGCATTAATGCGCCCCGGCAAAACACCCTGATAGGCTGAATTCAGGGTAACAACGGGGTCGGCAGTAACCTGCAACAATGCCGCAACCTGCTGTGCCGTGAAGTTGGGATACTTAGAAACAATAAGGGCTGCAACCCCGGCCGCAAACGGAGCTGCAAACGATGTCCCATTTATACCTTGCGAGCTGTAGCTGCCACCATGCACAGTAGTAAGTGCACCATTGCTTGGTGCCATGATATCGGCGTTGGTACCAAGTCCGGAAGACGGTGAGACCTTATCACCGGTTGTTAGTTCACCTGTTCCGATAACACCATCGAAGGCTGCGGGGTAGTTAAATTCTTTCCAGCCGGCACCCTGCAATCCATTACCATGGTTACCGGCACTGGAGGTAATTACCATACCATGTGCGATGCAGTAGTCGGTGATCAGGTTTGAGATGGCGCTGTACGGACGTGGTGCCATACCCTGTCCGGGATGCGAGCCCCACGAGCAATTGGCCACCTTGAAACCCATCTGCGAAGCGTACAGTAACCCATCGTAACCATACAGAATCGATCCGGTTCCGCGGGGGGCTACTTTAATCGGAAACAACGAGCATGAGTGCGCAATTCCTGTAATCCCTTTATCGTTACTCCCTTTTGCACTGCAGATTCCGGCAACGTTAGTACCATGGCCGCCCGATCCCGTGTTGGCTGTAACACCCGGCTGGGTTCCGTCCTGCTGCCAGGTTAGATTAGCCCCCTGATAATCATCTACCACTCCGTTATTGTCATCATCAATATTGTTAAGTGGTATTTCGGCGGAATTGGTCCACAGCGCCGGTTTCAGATCTTCGTGCGACTGATCTACACCGTTATCGATAACTGCAACAACAACATCCGGACTTCCCTTGGTAATATCCCAGGCCTCTTCCATATTGATAACCTGAAGAGCCTCCTGCTCGCTAAACAAAGGGTCATTGGGCACGTAGTTAACGTCCATCGGATACCAAGGCTCAGCAAGGGTGACGTTGTTGAGTTTTGCTATCCGTGCAGCCACATAGCGCGGGTTTTCGATTCCTGTATATTGCACAACTGCGCACCGTGCCAGGTTCCATCGCGCCTGTAGCTGGCTCTGCCTTCTATCTGTTGGCGCATAATCGGGAAAGGTGCTGAACAAGGCCAGAGGTTCAACGTAGCGGTATGCAACAGTAAATCCTGAGGGTAGCCACGTACTGTCGAAAAAGGGGCTTTGAAACTGCACACGCAGGTAGCCCTGCACCATTGGTATACCGTCGTAGGTTTGAACTGATAACAGGGGAAGCTGACACCATGCCGTAACCACATTCAGTGAAAAGGCAAAAAGAAATACAAACCGGAGCAGATTCTTAAATTTCATATTCGCATTTTACGGTACTTTAACAAATAACCTGCAATGTCTGACACAAAACAATATATTGTAACGGCGCGCAAATGGCGTCCAAACCGGTTTGCCGACGTTGTTGGACAGGAACATATCACCACAACGCTCGTGAACGCCATTAAGAGCGGCCGCATACACCATGCCTACCTGTTCACCGGACCTCGCGGAGTTGGCAAAACCACGTGTGCTCGAATCCTGGCCCGTGCCCTGAACTGTATCAGCCCGGTAAATTATGAACCGTGCAATACCTGCTCATCGTGTACTGAGATTTTGGAAAACAAGAGTATCGACGTTACTGAGATTGACGGAGCGTCGAACAACAGTGTTGACGATGTGCGAAAACTCCGTGATAATGTCAAGTATGCACCGGTAAGCGGCAAGTACAAAATGTACATTATCGACGAAGTGCACATGCTCTCTACAGCAGCGTTTAACGCCTTGCTGAAAACACTGGAAGAGCCCCCTTCACATTTGATTTTTGTTTTTGCCACAACCGAAATCCACAAGGTACCGGCAACCATTGTAAGCCGGTGTCAGCGTTTTGACTTCAGGCGCATGGAGGTTTCGGCAATCGTGCAGCATCTTACGACGATCGCAGCAGCAGAGAATATCACAATCGACGAACAGTCGCTGGTTGCAATAGCAAAGAAAGCTGACGGGAGCATGCGTGACTCGCAAAGCATCTTCGATCAGATTGTGTCGTTCTGTGGTTCTGATATCCGAATGACCGATGTAGCCACTGCGCTGCATTTAATTGACTCGGATTTCTTTTTTGAGATCAGCATTGCAGCCCGCCTTCACGATACCGCAAAGATTTTTACATTGGCGGCCGACGTTGTTGAACGCGGTTATGATATGCAGGAGTGCCTGGTTGGATTGCTGGAGCACTATCGTAACCTTCTTGCTGTTCTCGCCACAAAAACCGCCAACCTTATTGATGCTTCGGAATCTGTCAGGGCGCAATACCTTGCCGAAGCAGAGCAATACAGTCATGCCGACCTGGTTCGCCTGATGTCGGTCGTTGCCCAGGGCGAACAGCAACTGCGTCAGAACCCGCCCCAGCCACGGCTGCGCTTTGAGTTTACACTAATCAAGATTGCCTCGTTGGACTCGAGTGTTGACCTTGGCGAACTCCTGTCGCGCCTGCGTGCTACACCGCAGTCGGCCGTTGGAGGCATCCCCGTTGCATTGCGTGTTGGCCCTCAGGCCAGGCCCCCGGCAGCCACAGCCCCGGCACCCATACCTAAGGGTACCGGTCCGGGCGAGATTCTCAAGCCCCTTTCACCATTTGCAGCACGGATCCGTGAACTTGGAACACCCGCCAATTCATTAACCCGACATCAGATAGCAGGAAAATGGGAAAGCGCAATGGCCGGGCTGCCTGAGAATCTCATCTTTTTACACCAGGTTGTACAACAGGGTTTAATAAAGGTTGAGATTACCGATGTTGGCATTGCGTTTACACCCTCTGCCGATATCCTTGCACACCGGCTACAGGATAAACTCGCCGATTTCAAAGCATATCTTGCAAAGGTGTACGGCACTGCTATCGGCGTACAAATCCTGGCTGCCCGGCCGAACAACGATGATGCCACTACAGCTACCGATGAGATCGGTAGTGATGCTGATACTGACGCGCCATTGCCCATCGAAGAAGTGATTTGTACACTTTTCAACGCACGCAGAGTTTAAACACGTCGGCATGTAATCAACGGCAGGCGTAGCTTTGTAGATCACTTTGGGATACATTGCATGGAACCGGCTGTAGGTGCAAAAGCACCATCATTTACACTTACTGCAGATACCGGCGAGGAATTTTCGCTGAAAACTCTTCTCGGCTCCTGGGTGGTGCTCTATTTCTATCCTGCGGATATGACGCCAACGTGCACCAACCAGGCATGTTCCTTTCGGGATAATATGGAGCTTCTTGCCCGTGAGAACGTCACGGTTGTTGGTATCAGCCCCGATGATGTTGATTCACACCTGAAATTCAGGTCGAAAAACAACCTGAACTTCATCCTGCTGGCTGATCCCGAAAAAAAAGTTCTTGAGAAGTACAACACCTGGAAACTTAAAAAAATGTACGGTCGCGAATACATGGGCGTCGTACGGACTACCTTCCTTATCGATCCCAAAGGCATAATTCGAAAAGTGTGGAATAAGGTTAAGGTGGCAACCCAAATCGATGACATTACCACCACTCTTTTGCAAATGAAGCAGTGATCGATTCACATGCACATATCGATACCACACCATTCGCTGCTGACCGTGCCGAAGTTCTTCAACGCGCCTGGGATGCCGGCATAACGTCAATCATTATCCCTGACATTCAACCTGAACATCGCGATAATCTGATAAGCATTACCAGTAGCGATCCCCGGTTATACAGAGGTATTGGCGTTCATCCTCATCACGTTGCCAATCTGCCGGAACAAGAACTTAACGAAATTGATAAAGGGGCTTTGGCAGACCGCGTTGTTGCAATTGGTGAAATTGGCCTGGATTATCATTACGACTTTGCCCCTGCCGAGACCCAGAAAGAATGGTTCCGGGCACAACTGCAACTCGCAAAAAAACATCATCTCCCCGCCATCATTCATAACCGTGAAGCTGATAACGACATTCTGGATATCCTGCATGACGAACAGGACGGTACGTTACAAGGCGTACTGCACTGCTTTAGCAGCGATACAGAAGTACTTAGGAAGGCGCTCGACCTTGGAATGCTTGTGTCGTTCACAGGCAATATCACCTTTAAGCGTTCGACTTTAGCCAACGTGGTGCGCTACGTACCAACCGACAGATTTATGATTGAAACCGATGCACCGTACATAACTCCTGAACCCTATCGCGGAAAGCGAAACGAACCGGCATATGTTGCACGTGTTGCCGGCAAGATTGCCGAAATTAAAGGACTCTCCATGGACCAGATTATCGACTTTTCTACTACAACTGCTAAGAAATTCTTTGCCCTGTGCGCACTGATTGTAGTTTGTACGATTACGGCAGTAGCACAGCCTACACCACCACGCGATGAAGATTATCCGTTTGACAGAGACTGGGAAATTGCTCTTGACAATTACTACGCTGACAGTGTAGCATGGGAAAAATGGATTAAACCACGGCGCCTTGGTGTTGGACTGAGCATTGGCACCTTAACCGTGGTGGAACTTCAGCAGTTCCTTCAACGATACAACTACCGCAGTACCAGCGTACCTACTGACCCGTCAAGATGGACGTATTATCAGCGCGGTGAAGGACCGGAGCGATCGTTTTCATTTGAAAGCTTGTCAGCCATAGGCGGTACTGTCACCTACGGATTGTCAACAAACGTAGTTCTGGAAGCCTCGGGTTTTTATTCCCAGAACACTAAACCGGCCAAGGACTTCGGGCTTGATCCCATTACCACGATAATGGCCGAGTTTACTGCCCTTTACTCACTGAACCCCTACAGCAAAATCAACTTTCTGCCTCAGGCCGGACTTTGCTATGCAAGTATTGACGATGGCACCCTTACCCGCACAAAGTTTGGCGTTAACACAGGTCTGGGTATTGGCATCAACATCCCCACCAAGATCGGTCTGTTTTATCCGGTGTTCAATATCCGCTTTAACTTCTTACTGGGTACCGATGAGAACCGTGTAGTAACTCGTTATATCGACCCGATTGTGGGCGGGATTTACCAGAACAGCACAAATCCGAATATTAAATCAGAAGATCTTGCCGATGTGAATTCGATTTACTCGTTGCCACGGCTGACCATTTTATACTACCTTCCATTCTGATTTCATAGCGTATGGTTACCGAACTCGGCGGAACTGGCATCCAGCATGAACTGTCAATCATCAGGTCAGTAGATACCGATATCCCCCGATTTCGGTCAGCAATTCACAGAATAGGACTCCATCTGGCAGTAGCGGTGAGCGCGCGTTTAAGCAGCGACCCCTGCACCGTAACCACGCCACTGGCCACAATTGAATCCCAGCGTATCCACGGCAACATTATCCTGGTCCCGGTGCTCCGTGCTGGACTGGGTTTGCTTCAGGCATTCCTTGACATTTTCCCCGATGCGCGGGTAGGCTTCCACGGATTACGTCGTAACGAGCAAACACTGCAACCAGCCGAGTATTATTCACGGTTCCCCGCTACTACACTGCAAACAACCATGATCGTGCTTGACCCCATGCTTGCCACTGCAGGCAGTATGCGTGCCACCATCCAACACCTGCAACGGCTGCCACATCATAAGATGATGGCAGCATGTATCATTGGAGCTCCGGAAGGTAAGGCCCTTATGGAACAAGAACATCCTGCGGTGGACGTAGTTGTAGCAGCTCTGGATTCGCATCTAAATCCTCATGGTTTTATCGTACCCGGATTAGGTGATGCCGGAGACCGTTTATTTGGCGCTGACTAATAAAATGAAAAAAACGGAAAATTCGTTTTGCCGAAACAGAACTTCGGTGTACATTGTAACATTAGTTTAACCACAATTATTCATTCACTAAGTAGGTAGAGGACGCCATGAAGATATTTCAGTTTGGCAGACACCGTATACCGTTTGCCGATGTACACGACATTAACGTCGAGTACCGATATCAAGACAATGAGATGTTTGTGGATTTAGAAATCCAGGGTGGTGCCCAGCTTAGTTTAAACCTACCGGATTCGCTCGAGTTTATGGAGCAGTTTATTACAAAAATCCGGCATGTTAAAAACCTTCCCGGAGAAAGCACACGGCAGGTTGAATCTCCCAACTAAGGGTGAGGCTGCGGAAGTCAAAAGCCAACCATTACAAACCCAGTTCAAGAGCAACGGCTTTTACAAGTGCATCAACTTCGGGTTGTGTGGTATAACCATGAATGCTGAATCGTAAAATCGTGGCGTCAAGCCACGTTAAGCAAATGCACTGAATACTATACTTTTCCAGCAGAACACGCTGGAACTGTGCTGAATCCAAAACCATTGGTACCAACACCGACCCCATCATCAACCTGTGCTGTTCCCAGTCGGACTGCACAGGTTGAATTGTATTATGAAGGCTGCATAGTGCCTGAACACCATACTGTACCAGCAAATGCGAGTCGGATATCACTTTGTTCCAGTTGCTTTTTTTCATCCACCGCTGTGCTGCGTGAATTGTTAAAAAACATGATGGATCGCGCGTACCCAAATATTCGTGCTCATCAATAAACGTACCGTCGTTTACTGATGTCCACGTATTGCCCCAGCTACCAATAAGGGGCGGAACATGTTGCTGCAGATGTGGTGCTACCCAAAGCATACCCGATCCCTTGGGCATACACATCCATTTGTGACAGTTAGCGGTGTACATGTCTGCACCGAGCACTCCAAGGTCAAGGTCAATATGCCCAAGGGCATGTGCACCGTCAACCAGCAACAGTACTTTTTGCCGTTGCGTAAATTCTGCAAGACGCTCTACTGGCATACGCGCCGCCGTCGGCGATGTGATATGGCTAATAAAAACGGCCCGTGTTTTCCCGGTAATTGCCTTTGTTATGATATGCATAACCGTTTCAGCATCCGGAACTGGGATTGGAATGGCAACGGTTGAAATTGTTATGCCTGTACCTTGCAGGTGGAACTCCCATGCACGGCGGCATGCACCGTATTCATGATCCGTTAATAGTATCTCGTCGCCGGCATTAAGATAACGCGCCATGGCGTACGCCATAACGTTGGCGCCATAGGTGCTGTTGGTAACAAACACCAGGTCAGTGCGCCGTGCTCCCACCATTTGGGCAAGCTGTTCACGAGCCTGCTGCATACGTTCAGGGAGAGCATGAAAAAACGCTACAGGTTCCTTTTCAAGCAGCTGCTGCCACCGAAACTCTTCATCTAAAATTTCTTTCGGACATGCCCCGAACGAACCATGGTTTAGGAATACAACGTCGGGATTCAGTAAGAAATCGCTTCTGTCCATCATTGTTGACCTTTTTGTGCAATTCGGATACGGACGGCTCGCTGATATGCACGTTCGGCCGGGTTATGTGCGGTCTGCGGGTCTGCCGATGTAAATTCATACGTTACCATGGCCGACGGTATTCCAAGGTATCTAACGGCTGCTTCGGCTCTCTTAATTTGAAGCTGCCGATTGTAGTCAGCTGAGCCAAATTCGTCAGTTCCGGCTATCACCGTAATGAAAGCCCCTTCCCGGATCGCCTTCCGTACTGAATCGGCAACCCGAATGTTGACGGCTGAGAATGAGTCCGAATCAAAATCAAATAGGGCCAGAAGTATGGTGTTACTGTTAACGCCACGCAGATCAGTTTGTTCAACTTTTTTACGTACAAGATTTTTCTGTACAATGGTAACGATTGCAGCGGCAGTTGCCATTACACTATTCGAATCGGCATCGGTGGTGCGGACGGTTACCAATATCGGCCGCGAGATGGCCTGATTGGTGGTTGCGTGATTAAACGTCATGGTAACAGGTATCACGGGTTCGGTTGTTACGCTTTGGGTTGTGGTTCCGCCTTTCACGGTTACGTACGAGGTGCAGGGCGGCGCTCCGCATGTTAGCACATGCATTGCAGAGAGCTGTACGGGATCGGCATAGGCTGCCACCGATTCTGAGTATCGGTGCAGCATTCTGGCCTGCTCGCCAAGACGAACCTTAACGTACCGGGCTTCTGCCGCCAGCTCAGGCCGTGCAGTTGAGTCAGCTCTCTTCATCACAATACGTACCAGGTTGCGATCTACATCCAGCATGTCGATTAGGGCTGATAAACGCGACCGTGACAGACTCGGGTCTTCGTCATACGATGTTGATCCGGTTAACTCCATCAGTTCGCGCTGATCAGTTGCATCGACTACTGACTGCCGGACAGCCTGGGCAAAGCGTACCAGCGCTTCCTGACCACCAATGGGTTCAGTGCTGTTATAGTGGTAATACAATACAGGCTGCACTGCGCAGATGGTGTCGGTAATGGTTGCATTTATTACAGGTACGATAATCGTATCATTTCTAACCACTGCATGTTCCGACTGCGCGGCAAGAATTAAACTCGAAACCGGAACCGGCTTCACCTGTGGCGGCGGTGGTGGCGGCGGCGGCGGAGGAGGAGGAGGAGAGGGCCGGGGGACTGCATACGAAAACAGTACTCCGGCATCAATGCCGGAAATTACCCAGGGGGCAGCCTTTGTAATACTGCTCAGGCCGACCGTATAGCTTGCAAAAGGAAAAAAGTTGATGTCTTTTGTCAATGGGACCCGGTATAGCGCAGCCAGACGAATACTAAACGTTAATGACGTAGGCTGCGGAAGCTGACCCTGTTGGGCTTCGCGTATTCGGGTTCCGTTTTCAAAAACATACGCCGGATCTGCCGGAGCCACAAGTTCCTGCTGTTGCTCCAGGTGTGTGGTTAGTGGAACTCCAACGCGGATACCCGTCAGTAGAAAGACGTCTGTAAGGGGCGTAGGGAGTAGGGCAGCAGGCTCAACCTCGAAGGTCGTGTACGAAAGGCTGGCACGGTGTTCAACAATACCATCAGTTACCGAAGTACCGCTGATGATGTTACCCACTTCTTCGTTCTGCAAGGCAGTCCCGGGTAATAGACGGAGTCCACCCATAACACCCACCTGAACTGCTCTGTTAAATAACTTTAGCGGTGTAGTAGTAAAAATGCCAACGCCAAGTCCGGCACTAACCCCAAATCCGTTGGTGTATGAGCTGCAACAATTGGGGAAACCCGGCAATTCAGTGAAGTCCAAACTGTGAACCGAGGCGCCTCCGAAAACCTGACCTACCAGGATTGTGCCTGATTGATTGCCAGAAGAATCTGTATCGGCTCCCTGCATAACAGTAACCGACAGTACAATCACCACATACCGGAATATCATCCCGAGTACAGAATCCCGTGTATGAAGCATCTATTGTACCACCACAAATGGTATTCGAAGAATTTCCTGTGCGCTCTGAACCTCTACTGCATACAAGCCCGGAACAACCCCGGCAAGTGATATCGGTATCTCGGCATCTCGGTTAATCATAATATTACTTGCTACATCAGCAATATGGTTACCATCGGATCCCACCAGCCGGACGGATACGTGTACGGGGCTAACGGTATGGACGGCAACTGTGGCGTGTCCGCCTGCAGGTTGCGGAAACACAACGGCTGCCACGGGCTGTCCGCCGGTACGGATAATGCGCCTTACAGGATCGGGATGCTGAATAATCAGGGCACCGCTCTTGAACGTAACGGGGATTGCAGAGCCAAACCCATCTGCCGGAATAAAATCAATTAAGCATGAGTCAACTTCGGCCATCCCTGCGTAGCCATGCAGACGGGCGATCTCGGCAGTGCCGGTAAAGTCACCGTCTATCCTGAAATGAATCGTCCGCCACTGATCCGTTACTTCCTGTGAAACAATACTTACTTCGCCAACATCCGACGTTATGGTCCGTGCAAGGAACAAGCGGGGGTGCAAACGCAGTTTCCCCTCAAAGAACCTCTGTCCTGCATACAACTGCTGCTCGTTGATCTGCGCAATAACCGGGATGCTTAGCGTGTCGTTCCGGGGATCTGACGTTATCCGTGCCGATGAGATAACGGCTGATCCTGAGTACAGCCGTAGTCCAACCTTGTTCTGTGCTCCACACGGCTGAACATAGAATTGCAGATATGCATTGCCGGAAGTTGTACCGCCAAGGTAGCGGACATCAATTCCCGTTGTCTGGCCGGGCTGCAACTCTACCGGCATCGGCGTTACGATACTGAACGGCTCACCGGATACAATCGAAACTGAGTCGATAGTAACCTTGTTTGTGTTATTGTTGGTAACGGTAATTGACCGAACAGGAATCTCCGGAATAAACGGAAGATCGGTGTGCGAAAGGTCAAGCAGTGCGCCACTGCCCCTGCCGGTAACTTTAACAAAGCGGCGCACAACATCCTGTCCCGCGTACCTGATGATAACGATGCCGGTATCCAGTCCCAGTTGGCGGGGAACAAACTCAACGGCAACAACCAGGGTTCCGCCGGGTGGGAGCACTGAGTCCACAATTGCTTCGGCAATGCGGTACTGAGCGTTTAAGCCCCCTTGTACAAAAACATTGTTGATGACCACGCTAACGGGGTCGATATTCCTGAGCACGGCAAGACGTAAAATCTTTGATGATCCAACACACAGGTCGCCAAAATCTCCGTTGGCAAGCAGCATTTCAAAGTTCCGGTCGGCTACATTCACGCGCACAGGTACCTGAACACGTGCTCCGCATGCCTCAAGGACAACTGTATCGGTAAGCAATCCGGTGTCTGCCACTGCAGCATTAATCAGGAGATCCAGGCATTCACCCGGATTAAGCGTATCGGGCAGCCGTACATTTTTCACGTGCAGCCACTTGCCGAGCGTTGTTCGTACGGATGTATAAATGATTGGCACCGTACCGGTATTGCACACGGCACGTTGAATAAGTGTGTCCGTAGAGGTTCCAATGTACATCGGACTCAGTGTTACATGTTCTGCTGCGTATTGTATCGGAACAATACTAAATGTAGTATCTGAGGCGTCGGTTTCCGGAACACTAACCCTGCGCAGTAACAGGTTGTTGGTGCTGTCGATACTTGCCGAGACAATACTGGAGCCATTAGGACTGAAGGCAATATCGCTTAGCTTATTGCTGTGTCCGGCAGACGAACCGGAAGGCGGAAGCGCTGAATTTGACTGCAGGTCCAGCACTACAAGCTGGGGGTTAAATTCAAATCCCATATTGAGGAATGATCCGCTGGGACTAAACCCGAAGTTTACAACGTTGCTACCCTGCCGGTGCAGAATTCGCACCAAGGCATCCTGCTGCATATCGTACACATAGGTCATTTGCGATTTGGGTACGTTCAACCCTGCAACAAGCTGGGGTCCTGCCATAGCAACCAGTCGCCCATCGGTAGTAGCCGTAACAAGTGATGCATAGGGTCCAAGTGCCTCAGCAATACCGGTTTGAGCCCGTTGTTCTTCGGCTCCGGTCATTGCGGAATACCGTACTACCGACCCGTCCAAGAATGCAACTGTCAGAGTTGAGCCCGTCATCCCAACGGATGCAGCAGTAGCACTGAGTTTGATGGGAATACCCGATTCAAGGTTCGCCGGGTTAAAACTCGGGATGCGGGATGCAAACCGAGGAAGAACATATCCCACGCTCCCGTCTGATGTTGTACGAATCGTTAGGGGTTGGATATCAGAATCCACCGTCATAGTGAGTGCCGGTTGTGACGTACCACTGTTAAACTTTGTGATTGTACCTCCGGATGAACCAGCACGAGAGTGTAAGCTCAGAATATCTCTGCCTGCTCCAACATAACAAAGAGCACTTACCGGTGGGGTGCCTGACGGTGCACGATACTCACCAACTTTTTTACCATCAGCAGCATCGTATTCTACAATGTCACCATTGCCAAAAGCTGCTGCCAGATACCGTCCGTTTGCATTAAACGCAGCGGCAAGGGCAGGTTCGTGTGGTGTTGCAAGCCACTGTGAAAATGCGGCTTCAAACTTCTGGTACACACGGATGCGTACTGCAGAGCTTATGGTATTCGGAACCTCCCATTGCAGCGAGCTATCCATTGTGCTGTCGATATACGTCCAGGATTTACCATTGTCCACCGTGTACTCTGCATGTGCCTGAAACCCGGGAGTCATCCCCGCCCACCTCAGGTTTATCGTCTGGCATGGTGTTACCAGCTCGCCGCCATTAGGGTACACAACATTCAGCACTGTCCGTCGCGGGTATGCCGGAGGGTTGGCCAGGATGATCACCGTTGTTCTTAAGCCCCCTTCAAAGGTAATGGTAAGCACATCGCTCAACGGCTTGGTTGTGGTAGGTTCACATACAAGGTCAATCCTGTATTCCAGCGGAGAAATCACTGTAGCAGGCAGTGGACCTGACCCAAAGGAACCCTTCCACAGTGCTTTTACTTCGGGGCGGGTGGTGGTAACGGACTCGATTACAATTGGCCGTTCGTGTTTTCCTGTTGCATCGAGTGCAGCATCTGTTGCCACAACTTTAAGTTTCAGGGTATCGGAGGCGCCGGGAGCAACAGATCCAAAGTCAATGTAACCGCGAATGTTTCTGCTCATACTGTCGCGTACAACAACAGTACCTCCTTTGCTTTTATTAAACGTTGCAGAAAAGGGAGTAGATGCCGTTATTCCCTCGTAGCTGGCAATAAGTCGTGCGCCAAGACCTTCACCAAACCGGATAGATTTCCAGACTACCAGGTGGACACCATTGCCAACATGCGTAACGCTCTCGGGTACAAGGGCAACATTGGTTTCGAGAAGATAAACGGTATTTGCTCCAAGAACAACGGGCTGACCCTTATAGGTGGTACGCACCTGTGCCTTTAAGGTAGGATAGCCCGAAATATCCAGAGTAGAGCCTCCCGGAAATGCTACCGGGGTGACTGTAAACTGAGAATACAACGCTGATCCGAACAGCAGGAAGGCCGTCAGCAGTACGATGTAACGTTGAAATGTTGTACCAAGAACCATATACGGATGTGCATTGACTTTCGGGCAGCCTCTTTCGTTACAAAAACCTCCGGTAACCGTGAGGCATCACTGATTAAAACCCCTCGGCAACATACCGTGAAAGAAAATCAACCACAACGGGGTCGGCACTGCTTCGCAGCTCGGGTACGGTACCCTGAAACCAGATAATTCCATCATGGATCATCACAACCCGGCTTGCAACATTAAAAATGCTAAACATGTCGTGCGTGATAACAACCGAGGTAACGTTCAGGGTTTGCGATAAACCCGCTATTAAATCATCAATTTGCTGGGATGTTACCGGATCCAGACCGGTTGTTGGCTCATCATAAAAAATATAATCAGGGTTGCCAACCAGGGCGCGGGCAACACCAACGCGCTTCCGCATGCCGCCTGACAGGTCGGACGGACGTTTGGTGGACAGTTCGGTAAAAGCATGCTGATAGGCTGGTGTTTCTCGTTCGGAATACGGGGGCAGCAGGCTAACGGCACTTAACACACGTTGCGCTTCGGGAATCAACACCGCCTTGTCGTGGATACCCCGTTCCACCATGCCAATAACTACATTGCTGTACACATTCAGCGAATCAAAAAGTGCTGCACCCTGGAACACGTAGCCAATCTGGCTGCGCACTTTGAAGAGCTCTTTACGATGTAATGTCTGAATTTGCCTGCCATCAATTTCTACGGTACCGGAATCGGCCTTCAGCAGACCAACGATATGTTTAAGCAGGACGCTTTTGCCACAGCCGGAGCGACCAATAATGCAGGTTGTACTGCCGGAAGGAACCGTAAGGCTGATATCCTTCAGGACGGTGTTTGAGCCAAACGACTTTCTCAGACTGGTGATTTTAATCATGGCTATGCAGCATCACGTTCAGCACGGCGTTTCCGAATATCTTCAACGGTACCAAGTGGTATGGCATCTATTAAGCCCCTGGTATATTCACTTGCTGGAGAATGATAAATATTTTGGGCAACACCGATTTCCTCGATCTTACCGGCATTCATCACAGCAATACGATCGCTGATAAACTTTACAACACTCAAGTCATGAGAAATAAAAATGTACGTAAGCTTAAACTCATCGCGCAGTGATACCAGCAGGTTAAGCACTTGTGCCTGCACCGACACATCTAATGCACTCACGCTTTCATCGCAGATAAGCAGGCTTGGCTTTAAGGCAAGAGCGCGGGCAATACAAATTCGCTGGCGTTGTCCGCCCGAAAACTCGTGCGGGTAGTTGTTGTAATGACGTGGCAGCAAGTTTACCTTATCCAGCAGGTACAGCACCTGCTCCTTCCGCTCTTTATCGGAACTGCCGATACCATGTACTCGCAGAACCTCCGAGATTGCATTTCCCACACTCAGGCGTGGATTTAACGAAGAGTACGGATCCTGGAAGATGATCTGGAAATCCTTGCGGAGTGCTTTCAGTTCTGCAGGCCCCAGAGCCCGAACATCCCGGTCCTTAAACATAACCGTCCCCCCCGTAGGTTCAACCAGACGGAGCACAGCCCTGCCCGTAGTTGTTTTGCCGCAGCCGCTCTCGCCAACCAGGCCCAGCGTTTCGCCCGGGCGTACCGAAAACGACACTCCGTCCACCGCCCTTACCCAGCCGGTAATTCGGCCCAGTAGTCCGGACCTGATCGGGAAGTGAACCTTTAAATCGTTAACCGACAGGATAGGCGGCACCGTGTTGAACGCGTCGTTGCGTTGTTGTATTTCGATCTCGGAAAACTTCAGTTGATGTACGAGCGCATCGGGATTATCGGCGGTACGCTCGGTAATATTACCGGCATCATCCTCCACCATAAAGTCAAGAACAGTTGGAAGAACCTTCAATTTTGTATCCAGGCGCGGGCGGCATGCCAGGAGTCCCTTGGTATAGGGGTGCTGAGGGTTGGTAAATATCTGTTCAACGGGTCCCTGCTCAACAATTTTACCTTTATACATTACGATAACATCATCGGCAATTTCGGCGATCACACCCAAATCGTGGGTGATAAACATCATGCTCATACCGTGAGTGCGCTGAAGTCTGCGCATCAAATCCAGTATCGTTGCCTGTACCGTAACGTCAAGGGCAGTAGTTGGCTCATCGGCAATCAGCAGATCCGGATTGCAGCTCATTGCCATGGCAATCATAACGCGCTGCTTTTGTCCGCCCGACAGCTGGTGCGGGTACGACCGCAGCATGTGTTCCGGTCGGGGAAGCTGCACTTCGTTCAGCAGTTCAAGGGCACACCGGGTTGCTGTTTGTTTATCAACTTTTTGATGAAGCCTGATGGCTTCAATAATCTGATTCCCACATGTAAATACAGGGTTAAGTGACGTCATTGGTTCCTGGAAAATCATCGCAATGCGGTTTCCCCGATAGGCGCGCATGGAATCTTCCGAAAGCTGCAGTAGGTCTGTCACCGTGCCGTCGGCCTCGGTAAAGCAGACGCTACCGCTTACGATTTTACCGGGTGGGCTTTGGATAAGCCGCATAACGCTAAGGCTTGTTACCGATTTCCCCGAACCGGATTCGCCCACGATACCAAGGGTGCGTCCCTTCCCCACCGAGAAGCTCACGTTATTCACGGCCTTTACCACAGCCCCTTCGGTACGGAACTCAGTGGTAAGCCCCTTAACATTCAGTAGTGTTTCCATGCAAGGCAAAGATAGGGTCAGGGGGCTTGCCATTCGCGCCGGATACGCTTTGAAACCATAACTGCGTAGGCAACCGAGGCAACGATGCCGGCCGTTATGGCCAGTGAGGCACTGAGTACGCCATTGGGGTTACCCAGCCCAACAAAGACCAGAATTACAGCCGTAGTTGTTCCAACCTCGATAACCATACTGGCAGTGACATGAACCGTTCGGCGATACGAAATCATCACGGCGCGGGCAACCGAATATGTTGCTGCCGTAAACGGTGCCACCGTCAGTAAACGTGTAGGCCATATAGCCATTTGCACCAGCGACTCCGGAAGTGCAAAAACGTTCAGAAAAATCCACTCCAGCAGTGGCGTCCACACCACCACTGCCATTGCAAGCGTAGTGGCAACTGTAATTTTCCGTGCAACACGTTCAACCATGCGATACGCCGATGTGTGCTTTCCGAGCATTGCAATTCCAACCTCCTGATACGAGAAGCCAAAGCTGCGGAACACAAACAGGAACGAACTTATCACCGGCATTACGGCAAGTGATGCCACCGCCAGCGGCAAACGCAGCACAAAGAACGAAAGAAGCGGTGCAGCTAAAAAACTTACAACCGAGGTTAGGGCCAGTGGCGCATAAAACCTGATGATGTGGGCATTGGTAAGCTCGGCCAACGGTGGAAGCATCCCTGACTGGTCAGCCGGGTCCAGTGTCCGCGCAAGCCACCACGTGGCTATTGCTTCGTTCAGCACACCAACCGTTAGGGCACAACACCCAACAATCACGCCCTCAACATTGAGTGTAGCCAGTATGCCGGCAGTAGAAGCCATACTACACAGCCGGATTACTGTTCCTATGGCTACGCACTTTGTTTTCCCCGCCTGTATCAGCAACCCCTGATAATACCGTCGTATTCCGATTGCGGCCGGCCACGCCAGCATGCATACCAGACCCCAGTATACTCGCCATGCAACATCTGCCGGAAGGTTCATGACAGATGCTGCCAGTTTAAAAACAAGCGGTATGCATACGGTGAGCATAATTGCCGATACAACAATGTTGATACGCACCATGAACTTAAACAGCAGCGCCACTGCAGCGGCATTCGTGCCCAGCGCAACAACTGTGCTTAACAATGCTATAACCGGCGACTCGATAAGCATTGCAACCGACGTTGCTATACCGTATGCCGCAAGGTTAACCTCACTGTGGGCCATTCGGGCTACGACTGCCGCTATCAACGGGCCCTCGGTAGCCATCATCAGCCAGGTACTGCTTAAGGGAAGCCAAAACTTTATAATTTGCCGTTCTGAAATCATGACACAAAATTCAACTGCGGGTACCTAACTTGATTCAGAAAATTGATAATTCCTGGTATTTCAGTACATCACTCACACATAAAACCCTTGCCATGCCTGGCACCTTTGCTCACCGAATCCTTGCCGTAGTCCTTCTTGCCGCCCTTACCTGGCAGCCCCTACAATCGGCCGACACGTTGCGGATATGCACGTATAACGTGCTGAACTACAGCCTGAATACCGATAACGGGCGGACAGAACATTTTCAGCGCATCCTGGAAGCCATCAAACCGGACATCCTGGTTTGCTCGGAGGTCACGGCCGGAAACATGGCAACCCACTTTGTCTCGAACGTCCTTACCTGGGAACCCTTTTCTGCAACACCCTTTGTGGACGGACCCGACAGTGATAATCAACTGTTCTACAACAACACAAAGGTCAGGTTCATCAGCCAGCGCGCCATACCCACTGCTCTGCGAAACATTGCAGAATATACCCTTGAACGCATCCCTGCTCCCGGCTTTCTGCCGGATACTATCGTTGTTTACAGTATGCACTTAAAGGCTAATCGCGACGAAGAGGCTGCCGGCAGGCGTGCCGCCGAGGTCGAGGTATTTCAGAGTACTGTTACTCACAACCGGTATGCCATGGTGTGCGGTGACTTAAATATCTACTCTCCAACCGAGAGGGCGTACCAGCTTCTGGCAAATCCCGAGCAGGGCAGAGTGTTTGTTGACCCGCTGGGATCCGACTGGCAGCGTGACAGATCGACGTACTCATGGATATACACCCAAAGTACCCGAATGCAAAATCCGCAGGGCTGCACCGTGGGCTCCACCGGTGGCATGGACGACCGTTTTGATTACATTTTTTTAAGCTCCGAATTGTCGGAACATCTTGTGCCCAACAGCTATACTGCCTTTGGGAATGATTCGGTTTCCCGGCTCAACTCATCGATTTACGAACCCGAAAACACTACATACGGTAACAGCATGGCCTATTCGCTAATGTGTGTTTCTGATCACTTACCGGTTTATGTTGACTTGGCCTTTGATGATACGCCCGCAGGTGTCAGCATTCCTACTGCTGTCCGGCTGCAAATTTCTTACTCACCAAACGCAGAAGCCGTCACCATTACCAACTGTACTCCCCGAATCCCGATTACCGTTGTCAACATCAACGGACAACGGATGATTTCAACCATGCCTGTTGACAACGTTTGCATATTGTCAACCGGAGCATGGCCGAAAGGAACCTACATTGTTTACCAGGGTTCTGACCACGTGAAATTCAGTAAGTAGGAACTCTTACCAACCCATAATCCAGGCAAAAATGAGCGGTGCTACAATTGTAGCATCGGACTCTACGATGAACTTCGGCGTGGTGATGTCCAGCTTCCCCCACGTGATTTTTTCGTTTGGCACAGCACCGGAGTACGAACCGTACGATGTTGTGGAATCCGAAATCTGGCAGAAGTACGACCAGAATGGTACATCATGCCATCCCAGATCCTGATACATCATCGGCACCACACAAATCGGGAAGTCACCAGCTATACCGCCGCCAATCTGGAAGAAGCCCACTCCCTTGCCTGATGAGTTCTTCCGATACCAGTCAGACAGCCACATCATGTATTCAATCCCGCTCTTCATGGTTGTTGGCAGTAGTTCTCCCTTGATGCAGTATGACGCGAAGATGTTGCCCATGGTACTGTCTTCCCACCCCGGCACGATGATGGGCAGATTCTTTTCGGCAGCTGCCAGCATCCAACTGTTTGCGGGGTCGATCTCGTAATACTGCTCCATCTCGCCACTTAGGAGCATCCTGTACATGAACTCATGCGGGAAGGCGCGTTCACCCGAATCCTGAGCCCCCTTCCACTGCTTAACAATGTGCTTTTGAATTTTCCTGAATGCCTCCTCCTCCGGTATACAGGTATCTGTAACGCGGTTATACCCTTTCTCGAGCAAGGCCCATTCGTCCTGCGGCGATAAATCACGGTAGTGAGGCACTCGTTTATAGTGCGAGTGCGCCACCAGGTTCATGATATCTTCCTCGAGATTTGCTCCCGTACACGTAATGATCTGCACCTTGTCCTGACGGATCATCTCGGCAAGCGTCTTACCCAGCTCAGCCGTACTCATCGCACCTGCCAGGGTTATCATCATTTTACCACCTTCGTCAAGGTGGCGTACATACCCTTTGGCGGCATCCACCAGTGCGGCTGCGTTAAAGTGAAGGAAGTTATTCTCGATAAACTCAGAAATTGGCTTGCTCATACGATACCTATGTGAAAATTATGATGGAGGGGCTGCAAAAATAGGCACCATTGTTGGGTATTTTGCCGTATGGATGCAACCATTCGAAGCCGAAATGCTGCCTTGCTGTTTATCTGTGCGGCACTTGCTATCACAGCAGGGTATCTTGTCAGAGATCTGCTGCTGCCCTTGGTTGTGGCTATCTTTTTTGCTATTCTTTTTCAGCCAATTACCCATACCGTAAAAAAACTGCGGTTACCGTCGTGGATTGGACTCATTATCGTGGTGGCACTAACTGGCGGCGCTATCTGGGGCATTGCCTCGATTGTGGCAGTTGGCGTGGATGCTGTAAACGCAAAGGCACCCGAATACAGTGCTAAAATTCAGCGTATGGTATTGGAAGCACAGCACTATATTCAAAATATGCCGGGTGGAACAGAACTCCTGAATCCCGCTAACTTTTCGATAAACCAGGATACTATCATCAAAACAGCAAGCCAGGTTCTTGGGTCAGTGGTCGGCATCGTTGGCGATACCATCCTGGTGCTGATATACCTGATCTTCATGCTCGTAAGCTCGGTTAAGTTTAACGAGAAAATGGATGCCGCACTCGATAGGGCCAATGCGGCGCACCTGAAAAAAGTTGCTACTGAGGTAAATGCAAAAGTGCTGAAGTATCTGCGAGTGAAAACCTTTTTTAACGTTATTAATGCGGGAATAACCTATGGTGTGTTAATATATTTTAATATTGATTTTGCACCACTTTTTGCATTGCTGACGTTCTTCATTACGTACCTGCCTAATATCGGCTCGGTTGTAGGCGTTGTATTGCCTGGTATTGTATCGCTTATTCAGTACGAAGACCCCGCACTGACGCTGATTGCCGTTGGAGTTCTGGCAGTACTTCAAAGCCTGGTTGGGAATGTATTGGAGCCACGGGCCATGGGACAAAGCTTCGACCTGAGTCCGGTTGTCGTCTTATTTTCGTTAGTTTTCTGGGGATGGATGTGGGGTGTTGTTGGCATGATTTTGTCAGTTCCAATAATGGCAATCGTAAAAGCTACCATGGAGCAGTTCGAAACAACCGCACCGCTTGCAATTTTGATGGGTAATCGGAAGCCTGTGCCGGAACCCATGAAGGCGGGTGTATGACGATTGAGGTTGACAATGTCACGGTAACCCACAACGGCATTGCCTCGGTCAGCGGTGTCAGCCTGACAATTACCGCACCTTCAGTTACTCTTGTTACCGGTGCCACGGGCTCCGGCAAGTCAACACTGCTACGACTGCTATGGGCTGATATCATCCCTACGATGGGTACGGTTACCATAAACGGGACATCTACCCGAAAAATGCGGTCAGCAGGGTTACAGGCCCACAGAAAGGCAATTGGCATTGTGCACCAGTTCTCATATCTGAACAGTGTGCTTACGGCCTTCCAGAATGTTCTCATGCCGTGTGCAACCCATAATAACGATGCCGCAAAGGCAACCGCTACCGCTCTGGAACTCCTTGCCCTCCTGGGCGTTAGTCACTGCCGTACAAAACTGCCGGGGCAGCTCTCGGGCGGTGAGCGACAGCTTGTTGCCATTGCCAGAGCACTAATCACGAATCCAACATTGTTTATTGCAGACGAACCACTGAGCATGCTTGATTCACACTCTGCACAACGGGTACTTGATGTCCTGAATCAGCGTATTTCAGCCGGAATGGGCATGGTTGTCAGCTCGCATAACGACGCTTTGACCGGAGCATTCCCGAATGCCACCATGGTACGTCTTGAAGAAGGAAGGGTGATAGCCTGATGACGAAGATTGCACTGATCGGCTACGGAGCCATGGGCAAGGAAATTCACGGCCTGGCAGAAGTCCATGGCTGTACGGTAGTTCAGATTTTCGATGCTGATAATCCGCTTAGCAATGCGGACTTTGCCTCATGGGATGTGGCCGTTGACTTTAGCAGTGCCGATGCAATTGCTGCAAATGTTGAGCTGCTGTGCTCCATGAAAAAAAACATGGTTATCGGCACTACCGGCTGGAATAGTCAGCAGGAACGTATTCACAACACCATTTCCAAGGCAGGTGTGGGCTGCGTTGTTGGCTCCAACTTCTCTGTTGGCATGCAGATCTTTCTGCGCCTTACCCGTACAGCGGCAGCCTTGTTGAATTCAACACCAGATTACGACATCATGGTGCACGAATGGCACCATAAACGAAAAGCCGACAGCCCCAGCGGAACCGCTCTGACAATTGCAAACATTGTTATTGGCGAGCTGGACAGAAAGAAGCACGTTGCAACCGAGACCATGCACCAGCCTGCTGACCCCGAGGTCCTTCACGTAACGTCAACCCGCGGTGGCGAAATCCCGGGTAGGCATACTGTGACGATTGATGGTCCGTTTGACAGGATTGACCTTATCCACGATGCCCGAAACCGCTCTGGCTTTGCATCGGGTGCTCTGCGTGCCGCACAATGGATTCACGGGAAAAACGGCTTATACCGCTTTGATGACATCTTTTCACACATGAGCAATTCCAGCAATGAAGATTGTTAAGGGGCTTTGGTTCACTGTTCCGTTATGCCTGCTGCTCGTGGGCAGACTACTTGCTGCTGATCCCGATGATTTACGGTTTTCACCACCTGTTCTTGATGTTGTCAGGGACAGTACCGGCTACGTTCAGGCGATGATCTACTGTAATTCCGTCAGTGGCGACAGTGTTACCATCACCAACGTCAGCGGTTCATGCCGGTGTGCCGCTGCAACGGTACAACGGGCTACCGCTACTGACTCGGTTCAGGGGAAAATCTACCTGGCCATTAACGCAAAACACTTTACCGATAGCCTAAACTACCTTGACTACACAATAACACATACCGGCAACAATTCACCATCCATGTACAGAGTAATTGTCCGCCTTCCTCACAAAACACCATGAAGTACTGGCTTGTAAAAACCGAACCCGATGTTTACAGTTGGGATATGTTTACCGCCGATGGACAAACTTTCTGGGATGGTGTCCGAAACTACTCGGCACGCAACTATATGCAGGCCATGAGCAAGGGAGACGTGGTAGTGTTTTATCACACCGGCACCGATAAATGTGCCATGGGTCTGGCGAAGGTTGTAAAGGAAGCGTACCAGGATCCCACAATTCAGGACGAAGCATGGGTCTGCGTTGACATAAAACTTTATAAAAAATTCAAATATCCCGTCCCGCTTCACCTACTTAAAGCAGACCCTGCCTATTCTCAATCGCCACTCATCAGAATTGGCAGACTGAGCGTACTCCCCCTCAGAGAAGAGGAATTTAATCGGTTGATGTATTATTCTGAAACCCAGGCAGCGTAACCTGGCGTCACCCCAGAATCGTCGTCTTCAGTATCAGCCCTGTTATGAACGCAGTGCCTTTTTCAGGAACTCTACGTCCTGCCTGACCTTTCTGTCGGTATCAATATAGTTTGATATCTGCTGGCAGGAATGAAGCACCGTAGTATGGTCACGGCCTCCGAAGTGCATGCCAATGCTTTTTAGCGACATCTGGGTAAGATGTTTTGCAAGATACATACACATCTGGCGTGGCAGTACAACCTCGTGTTTGCGCGTTTTTGCCGACAGCAGCTCGATGGGCTGGTTATAGTAAACCGACACTTCCTGCTTGATATCCTCGATCGTGAGCTGCCGGGCTGACGGTGAGCTGGTAACATTTCGAACAACATCCTTGGCAAGTTCCAGTGACAACTCGCGGTTATCCAGTGTCACCTTTGCAAGAATCGAAATCAGACATCCCTCGATTTCACGCACGCTGGACGAAACGTTTCTGGCAACGAACTCAAGAATATCACCCGGCAGATCCACTCCCTCTTCCAGAGCCTTTTGCTGCAGAATTGCCATTCGTGTTTCAAAGTCGGGTGGTTGAATATCTGCCATCAGCCCCCACACAAACCGCGAAATCAGCCGTTCGTCAACATCGGCCAGATCCTTGGGCTGTTTATCACTGGTAAGAACAACCTGCTTCCCAATGCTCAGAAGAGCATTAAATGTATGAAAGAACTGATCCTGTGTTTTTTCCTTACCGCCAAGGAACTGAATATCGTCAACAATCAGAACATCAACACCGCGGTAAAAATTCGTGAAGTCCGGTACCTTGTTGGTCTGGATGGCATTGATGTATTCCATCGTGAACTTTTCACTGTTCGTATACAGCACCTTTGCCGACCTGTTGCGCTGCAGCACGCGGTTACCAATTGCCTGAACCAGGTGGGTTTTTCCCAGCCCCGTTGGACCATAGATTACCAGCGGATTATAGCTCGTACCACCCGGGTTATCAGCTACCGCCATTGCAGCAGAAATTGCCAGTTGATTGCTCTCGCCGCGAATAAAGTTTTCGAAGGTATGCCGCGGATTGAAGTACGACAGATAATGTACGGCCGGACCCTGCGCCTGAGGAGCCGACGGTGAAGAAGACTTGGGAGCATGAAACGGAAGTGCCGGCTGCTGCATTCCATGTCCTGCCGGCAGGTACACCGCATTCGACGGTTCAGCAGAATCCTTTTCTACCACCACGCGATAGCGCACCTTACTGCGGGCACCCAGAATTTTTTGAGTTGTTTTCTTAATGAGCTGAGCGTAATGCTCTTCCAGCCACTCATAAAAAAAGTTACTTGGCAACTCAATTGTCAGCGTCGTCCCGTCCCAGCTGCTCGGGCGTATCTGTTCGAACCAGGTAGAAAACACCTGTTCCGACACATTGTCGCGAATGATTTCCAAACACCGGGCCCACAGGGTCTCGGCATCTGAAGTACCGCCGCTTCGTGCAGAACGCTCACTTGCAGTTGCTGCCGTCGGGGTTCCGGCTGCCACCTGAGTTGTAGAAAATAAATTTAGTTCGTCATGCTTACTCACCCAACATCCTCCTTGTTGTCTTGTTCACTACCTTTTGCTCCTGGACACACAGTGCGCTGTGTTGATATTCCAAGGGGTGCAAATTTGAATGATTCTATGTATCCAGTCCAAGAAAAATAGTTGATTGTTGTGCAGATTTTTTCCTTGCATTTCTCGGAATCGCTATAACATGCCACAGTTAAAAACACTTCCTGCGATTCCTCGATAAAATGGAGTAGGTCAAACATACGCCTGCCCTGATTAGCCGTATCTTCGCAGCCAAATCGGATCAACAGAGATGGCAGAACAAGATAACGAAAAATCTGGTAGCGAGATGAGTTTCCTGGGGCATCTTGACGAGCTGCGCAGGCGCTTGTTTCGTGCCTTGTTATGGCTTATTGCCGGAACTGCGATTGCAGGATTCTTTCATGAGTGGATCATGAACGTGGCGCTACTGGGTCCGGCCGTCCGGTCGGGCATTCATTTACAGAATTTGCAGCCGTTCGGGCAAGCCTTTTTGTTGTTCAAAGTTGTGTTTTTTGCAGGGTTAATTCTATCGTTTCCGTTTATTGCCTGGCAGGTGTGGGGGTTTGTAGCACCCGGCCTGTATGCACATGAGCGTAAGTGGGCACGTTGGGTAACCGCATTAACTACTCTGTGTTTTTTGCTTGGGGTTGCCTTTGGCTATTTTGCCCTGATACCGAGTATGATGGATTATATCCATGCCATGCAAAATCCCAATATCGAGGACAATATTGCTGTTAACGACTATTTTTCGTTCTTTGTAAATATGATGCTTGCTTCGGGGTTGATTTTTGAGTTACCCATGGTAACGTGGGTAGTTTCCAGGATTGGTTTAATATCAGACAAAGTGATGACAAAGTACCGTCGGCATGCCATTGTTGGAATCCTGGTCATTGCTGCCATTATTACGCCAACGCCCGACCCGATTACGCAGTTGATGGTTGCCATACCGCTGTACATTTTATACGAGATCAGTGTTGTGATTGCGCGGTTCAACTACCGAAAGCGGCAGGAGGCTGATGCCTGATGTCTGTAGCCGTCCATAAAAATATCAGCTCACTTATCTCAGGCGAGTTGAACGAGTTAGACACGTTTATCCGTGTGCATCTTAAGTCGAAGACGGCATTGCTGGATACCGTTATCCGGTATATTCTGCGGCAGCGTGGAAAGCGTGCAAGGCCTATGCTGGTATTTCTGAGTGCAGGTGCGGCTGGCGGGATTACGCACAGAGCAACCGTTGGTGCTGCGATGCTCGAGCTGTTGCACACGGCCACGCTGGTACATGATGATGTGGTTGACAACAGTGCTGAGCGGCGCGGCATAGCAAGCATCAATGCGATCTGGAAGAACAAGGTAGCCGTTCTTGCCGGCGACTACCTGTTATCACAGGGCTTGCTTCTGGCAATGCAAAACAACGAAACCGGTTTCCTGCACATCACGTCGAATGCTGTGCGACGGATGAGTGAAGGCGAACTACTGCAGATTCAGAAAAGCCGGCAGCGCACGATAACAGAAGACACGTACTTCCAGATTATCTCCGATAAAACAGCATCGCTCATTTCGGCCTGCTGCGAAATCGGCGCTGTAAGCGCTTCAGCCTCACCCGAGGTTCAGCAGGCATTCTGCGATTTTGGTGAGCTGTTGGGCAGGGCCTTTCAGATTCGTGACGATGTACTGGATTATACCAGCAGGAGCACTATCCTTGGTAAGCCGGTGGGCAATGACATTACCGAGAACAAGATTACGCTGCCACTGATTTATGCATGCAACAACGCAACCAGTTCCGAAGCCCGGGCAATGATCAAGCTGGTAAAAGGAAAGAATCCCGGTAAAAAGGAAGTCAGTACGGTCATGAAGTTTGTTAACTTACATCAGGGTACGCAACAGGCTCAGGCAAAAGCCCATGAACTACAGGCCAAGGCTGTTCGTCTTCTTGATATACTGCCACCATCGTCATACAAGGAAGCATTGGTGGAGTTTTCTAAGTTTGCGGTTGAACGACCGTCATAAAACAGGAGAATGCATTATGAATTCGTTTGATGTAAATACCCGGCCATTTGCTGCTGCCGTGGATGCCGATGCACTACGTACCTACGTGCAAAAAGTGTATGCGTGGATGATAGGGGGCTTACTCACAACGTCAGTCACCGCGTGGCTTGTTGCATCGAGTCCTGCCATCATCAGTGCCGTTTTTGGGACACCGCTCATTTGGGTGTTTATGCTGGCTCCCATCGCAATGGTGTGGATACTGGCATCCCGCGTTGACACGATGAAACCCAGCACCGCTGCCGGATTGTTTATTGCCTACTCACTGGTTAACGGAATTGCATTTGCCAGTATCTTCCTTGTGTACGAGCTTGGCAGTATCTTCCAGGTGTTCTTCATTGCAGCAGGGATGTATGCTGCCGCCGCAGTGTACGGTTATACTACCAAACGCGATCTGACGGGGATGGGCTCGTTCCTGTTCATGGGCCTTATTGGAATTCTGATTGCCATGTTCGTAAACTGGTTTCTGAACAGCCCGGCAATTACCTGGGCTGTAAGTGTGATTGGCGTGCTAATCTTTACCGGGCTTACAGCCTACGATATGCAACGCATTAAGGAGCAGGCTATCGTGATGTATTCGGGCGACGCACTTGCATCGAAACGGGCAATTGTTGGTGCATTGTCACTCTACCTGAATTTCGTTAACCTGTTCCTGTTCCTGCTGCGCTTATTCGGCGACCGGCGATAATTTGGCTGTACATGGTAACCATGGATACGTCCACACCGGTTGATATTGACCTTGCTCCCGAAGTGGTTCGATTGCTTGAGAGCGCAGAAACCAACCGCGCTTTAACTCTGGCCGCTCAGTGTGTAGAAACGTATCCTGAGTACATTGGTGGTTATATTCTGCTGGCCGATTGCTACCACGTACTTGGTCAGACCGAGGCAGCACGAATCATCCTTGATGCGGCAGGCGCACTGTTCCCCGACCGGTTAATCGTGACCGAACGAATGCAGGGTCTGTCTGCCCGGCCGCACTGGCCCGTACCGCCAGAAGTGAAGGTGCCTGCTGACAATCCCGAAGAGGTGTACGGTTCTGCCACTGATGCTACTGAGGGATTGCACAGACAGCAGCCACAGGAAGTTGTGATCGAACACCATAGCCCCCTGAGGGATATCAAGAACTCCGATACCGTAAAAACTACTCAGGTATTCCCTCTCCGCGTTATCGAACTGGTACCGTCAGGTGGGGCCGACAGAAAGATCCGCAGTACAAACATGAGGCTGATTCCGGGTTTGGAATATACCTCGCTCCGGTTTGAGAGTACATCACTTCGCGACTACCACGCTGTACACTCACTCACCCAACCGCCGCCCTTCCGGGAATTCCATCCTCCACGGAATACGTCCGGCCGTTCGTCTGCAGCACCCCGGGAAGCCAGCCTTGAGCAGATGGCGGCCAAGCTTGGGAAGCTGCGGAGATCCAGATCCGGCAGCGATGAACCTGTTCCCGCTCCCGCGATAACTACCCCGCCCCCGGCTGTAGCTTCGATTACTCTTGCCGGTATTTACATGCAACAGCAGAACTACGATGCCGCGCTGGCCATGCTGCAGTTACTTGTCCCCAAATCCCAGGAACAACAAAAACGTATTACCGACTTGATTGCGGAATGTAAGCAACGCCTTTCATCATCATAATTCTGTTTATTAATGATCCTGTGGCGTTATATCGTAAAGGCTCATCTCGGCCCGTTTATCTTTGGCACTGTAGTAATCATTTTTCTGTTTCTGACGCAGTTCCTGATGAAGTGGCTTGGCGACCTGACAAGTAAGGGGCTTGATAATGCTACAATTATTGAGTTTATTGTTCTGAATATCTCGTGGATTTTGGTCCTTGCCATTCCAATTGGCGTGCTGTTTGCAACAGTCATGGCGTTTGGTTCGCTGAGCAGTACGGCCGAAGTCACAGTGATGAAGGCAAGCGGGATGGGCCTGTTCAGGATGATGATGCCGGTTCTTATCCTGGGAACTGCCATGTGGTGGTTTACATTTTGGTACACCGACAACATTTTGCCGGATACAAATCACCGCCTAAGCAGCATGATGAGCGATATACAGCGTCTGAAGCCAACGTTTGCAATTGAGGCAGGAAAATTTAGTACCGATATTGATGGTTTTACGATTCTTGCTCGCAACCTTACACCGGCGGGCGAAATGCTCAACGTGACGATTTACGATCACTCACGCTCTGATCGGCTGAATATCGTTAGTGCTGATACCGGCAGGCTGGCTTTCTCGCCCTCGCTAACAAAGCTGGTGCTGGATTTGCACAATGGCGAAGTGCATCAGAGTTTTAGGAACGCACCGGATGATTACCGGATTATTCAGTTCCGGAAGCACCAGATGACGATGCCTGCAGACCAATTCTTCCTGGAGCGGTCAGATATGAGCTCTTCGTCGAGAGGCGAGCGCGAAATGCGCATCTCTGATATGCAGCGCATTGTTAACCGCTCTGACAGCGCAATAGCTGTGTCACAGGCAACTACCGACTCACTGTGGAAAATGCAGTTTGCCGTGCCGGGTTCAGAGCTCACGGCACCACCGTCAAAAACAGAGGCTATCAACCGCGCTGCAACGTTTATCAGCACGTCACGTGTTGCACTCGAGGGCGAAGCTAATCGTGCGGCCTCGGAACAAGAAACCATAAACCGCTACGAGGTAGAAATCCACAAGAAGTACGCCATACCATTTGCATGCCTGCTGTTTGTTCTGGTTGGATGCCCGCTTGGTATCTTAACCAAGGGAGGCAATTTTGGACTCTCGGCTGCTATTTGCCTGGTGTGCTACATAGCGTACTGGATGGCGCTGATGGGTGGCGAAACTCTGGCAGACCGTGGACTTATCCAACCAATGATTGCAATGTGGCTTGGGAACGGCATCTTCCTTGCCGTTGGAAGCGCTGCAACGTACGTTGTTAACAATCGGTAACAAGCAACGACTATCTGCTGACGACCATTATTGACTGCGTGGCGTACAGCGGAGTTCTGAAGGTTATTCCATACAGTCCCCCCGGCCATCGCGATACATCAACAACTGAAATATGCGCCTCCGGCTGACTACCCTGCTTGCTGAAAATAAATTTATCTACTTCCTGTCCGAGCGTATTGGTAACCACCAACTCATACTTGCCAGGTGCCGATAACTCAACGTTAATAACTGCCTGCTCAGAAGCGGGATTCGGGGAAATGGTGGCTGCCATCGATGCATACATCCGGATTTGCCTTCCATCCTGGAAGCAGACCGGAGAAACCTGCAGTGAACCGTTGGTTATACTGGTGATGGGCACCTGAAAAATATCCTGATATTTAACGTCGGACACGATAAACGGCGAGTGTCGGACGTGACTGCTAAGAATTGTTCCGATAACAGTGGTTAAGAGTGTTTGTGGCCCCCTGATATCAACCGAGTCAAACTGCACCGTAAGCGTCCGCCGGTTTGCAACCACATCAATAATGTCACCGATAATAACACCGGTAGTAACCATCGAAGGAGCAAAGACGCGGGAATCAAACGATATGTTTAGCTGCATTCTGGTAGCAGGTAACACAAGCGTGTCCGGCGTTAGCCGTACATACACAGGCATACCAAAACCGGTAGAGCCCACCAGACCTGTTGTATCGGGCATGCTGTACTTGGCGTACACCAGATTCATCGTAGCCTTTACGGTTATTTTTCCGGTGTCGGGGCATGGGCTAACAATCGACACATACAGCGTATCAAGATAATCAGTTTCTTTCGATGTGAACAAGCGCACAACAACATCAAGGGTACCGCCTGCCGGAATGGTAACCGGATATCCCAGGGGTGCTATTACTGCAATATCAAATCCCTGTGAAATCCTGCTTATTTCAATCGGTTCGTCATCGGTATTAACAAATTGTACTGTTCGAATGTAGTTGCGCTTATAATCAACCGTACCGTAGTCCAGAACAGCATCCAAATTGTATTGTGGACTGTTTTCCCAGGCTTTCACTGATGCCGACGTAAAGGTGCATCCGCTTGGGTCAGTAGCAACAACACTGTAGTCACCGGGAGTATTTACCGTTATTACGCGGGTTGTATCGCCATTATTCCACCGATATTTTATGAAGCCCGAACTGGCTGAAATATCAACCGTTTGAGTTCCGCAAAACGGACCTCCACCCCAGACGTCCAGACCAAGACTAATTGGTTGTTTCCAGGCAAGACCAACGGTAACGATTCCATCCTTTCCATTTTCAGCACCCCACGATGTCCCGGTAAATCCGTGATTCTTGCCCAGGTTGAGTCCTGCAAGGCCACCGGAGACATCGGTAACCAGATTTGTCAGTGTGCGTTTTGTGATTATCGCGCCGCCACCACCACCGCCACCCGGCCCATGTGGGTTATATCTGGAGAGCACATCACCACTCTTGCCACCACGCGCCTGCACATATAGCGTGGAAGCAACCGAATCGATATCAAGAACAACAGTGCCGCCGGCACCGCCGCCACCCGTACCGTCACCCTGAACATCATCCGGAGAGCTACCCGACTTTCCGCCATTAGCCGAAATCGTATGATTCTGACCATGCACCGTACCTGCTTTGATTACCACAAGTCCGCCACCATTGCCGCCGGCAGAACCTTTTAAGTCGTTCTGCTGACCACCGCCTCCTCCACCACCTAATACAAATCGTAAAGACCGTGGGAGCGAATCCACTGCAAAGCCCGGTAAACCTCCAACATCCCAGTTCTGCGGTCGGTTGTGTTCGGATGACCAGCCTCCCTTTCCGCCGCTTCCGCCGTTTCCACCACCGCCACCGCCGGCATTGGTACCGTTGCCGCCACCACCACCTGTAGCCATGCAACCGCGACCGGCAATCGGATACGTCCATTTTGACCTTGCTATGCCCTCACCTTTTTCTCCGGAGGCACCGGTAAGCCAATTGTACAAGTAGCCGGTTTTATTCATGGCGGTAATTCGTGCTGAAGCATTCCCGCCAACAAACCCCATCTCTGAAACCGAGACATCAGCATCCAAATAAAGGTTGTTGCTAACCGAGAGTACCAGTACTCCGCCTGTGCGTCCGTTCCAGGGCGGAGCTGAAAGTTTATCGGTAATCCTGGCATTTGTGTATTGCGGAACACGGATAAGCTGAACCAGACCTGCCGGATCGTATAGGTTGGCAATGCGTGTTGTAAACACTACTCTGTCCGGTCCAACCGATCCGATTGTTAAAAACTCACATGTGCCTGCACCATGAGTGCTTAATATCGTTCCAAATGTAGAGTCATCCGACGTGCGTATCTCAGCCCCCTTCATCTGAATAATAAAAACCAGATCACCGGGCCGCAAACCGTCTGTAGAGCTTAATACAACTGTACTGTCGCACGGAATAATATCAACTACCGAGACATATTGATTAATCGTCCCGCTAATGGGGGTCTGGGCATGGCAATGCATTCCGAAAAGAATTCCGAAAACAAAAAGCCAGATACTGTAATGTCGAATCGTTTGTGTCACTCTTAAAATCCGTACCCCTAAATATGGGGCAGTCTCCCTTCCAAAACCTATGCCAATTAGGGTACGGAATAAGCAATTTTACGGAATAGTTGTGTAAGTAACGTGGTACCAATATGTTAACGCAGCATTATCCACAAAAGATTCATTAAAATGTTGGTAATCTGTTACAGAATCAGTATAGTTTTCCACAGGAATTAGTGTTATTTCCTCACTTATGCAGATTTTTGGCCATGCAAACGATTTTGCCGAAGAAGCTGGTGCCCGGTGCAACGATTGGGATTATCGCTCCTGCGTCGCCACAGCGTGATACCAAACGGTTAGAGCGCGGAATTTCGTATTTGGAACGGTTGGGTTTCAGGGTTGTATGCGGCGAGAATCTTCATAGCAGGCATGGTGGATATCTGGCAGGCACCGATGATGAGCGGGTGGCAGATCTTCATTCGATGTTTGCCGACCGGCGTGTTGACGCTGTTTTTTGCTCGCGCGGAGGATATGGGTCAGGACGGCTTCTACCGCTGATAAACTTTGATATTATTAAGAAAAACCCTAAAATATTCGTTGGGTTTTCTGATATCACTGCACTGCAGCTGGCAATATTTGCCCGAACCGGATTAATAACGTTTAGTGGTGCGATGCCAAGTGTTGATATGGCGGATGGTTTCGATCCGTTTGCAGAAGAGTGGTTTTGGCGTGTATTGCAATCGGCGAAACCTCTGGGCGTAATCAGACAGCCTAAACCCAAGAAGGTAATAAAGGGTGGAGCAGCTACCGGCTACCTGATACCGGCAAATCTTAGTGTCCTTTGCAGCATAATTGGCTCGGGTTTTCTGCCCAAATGGAACGATAAAATTTTGCTTTTGGAAGACATCGCTGAGGAAACGTACCGGATTGACAGGATGCTCACGCAGCTACGATTAGCGGGAATACTGGGCAGTATTCAGGGATTGGCCACTGGGTACTGGAGCCAGTCTGCGTCTGACCGCAGTACGCCACACCGTGATGTTCACGAAATGATATCTGAAAACGCTGGTGTGGTGAACGGTCCGGTTGTGAGGAATATCTGTTACGGACACGAGAAGAAGAAACTTACAGTTCCTGTTGGTATTCGGGCGAAGCTTTCTGCAAGGGGGCTCGGGTTAACCTTCCTGAGTGCTGCCGTACAGGCGTAATGCCGCTGCTTCAATAACGCTGGGAACAAATGTTAGCTTACACTGCGGATATATTTTTGCAACTTCATTTGTGACGATTGTAAAATAATATGTGTTTTTGAACAGCGATCCATGTACGTACACCTGATCGTGTTCTATCGTCAGTGGTTTTAGGTGAAGCGCTAATGCGGCGGCGGCAGTATTGCAGATCTCATGTGCAGCTGCGTCACCCTTCTGTGCGTAGTCAAACACCTTTTCGGCCAGCAGTGCCACCCTGAGTGTACCTGACCGTAGTATGTCCGATAGCCGTGCTTGGTCAGTGGCTGGCACGCCGGCCAGTTCGGCAACGGCTTCAATAAGCCGTGTGCTGCTACCTCTTCCGTCAATCGCAGCAGCAACAGCCCGCATGGCAAGCATTCCGATATGAAATCCGCTCCCGGCATCGTCAAGGTGCGGTCCCCAGCCCCCTACTTTTTTCAGAAGCCCGCGGGTTCTCTGCACTGCAACACTTCCCGTACCGGCAATCAGGACAATACCGGGATTAAGGCCATTTGCTGCGTACAGTACCAGTTCAGGATCGCTGCAAACAGCCACCCGAGGTTTGTAGGCAAAAAGCGTTAGCCAATCGTGTATAAATAACTCGTGGTATTTGGAGTACTCAGCCTCTCCCCAAATGCCGGCAGCACCAATCATGACTGCCTGAATTCCAAGTTCTGAATTTAAGGCAACACCTACCTCCCGGGTAAGCCAGGTGTGTACATTCGTGCACAGCAGGTTTGTTCTATAGTCCTGTGCTGTTGGTTTAAACGACGGGAGCGTTGTCCGGGCAACAACCGCATTGTTGGCAGCTACGGCAACCTTGGTAGAAGTGCCACCAATATCAACAACAATAACGGCAGGTATTATTTCTTTCCCACTGGAGGTTTCCATGACCCGCGTTTCCACTGCTTTAACTCGATTGTAACAGATCCCACGTACACCTTCATTTTCGCGCGGATCGGCACGCGGGCTTCATCATCAGAAAACCATCCTTCAAACCGTCCGGTTAAACCATAAACACCGGTCCAGTTTGCATCTCCGTTTAGGTAAACTGTTTTTATCGGATAGTCAACAGCATTGATTTCTGTTAGCTGCTTCTTACCGCTGAAGTTAATAACCGTGCTTACAGTGTTGCCCATTATCGCAGTTGGGATGCTAAAGCTTTTACCGGAGTACAGCAGGGCACGGGCAGCAAACAAGAGCGACGAACCATCATTGTATTTTTTGGGGAGATCTACGATGTCCGACTTGATCTTTTCCTTATTCCGGTATTTTTCCATTGTAAGTTTTTTCGATCCATAGTCAAACAGATACTGATCAAACTCCCATACTTTATCGTCGACCAAGGTATTGGCATTGAACTTATGCGAATACGTTATTGATGTATCAATCCAGCTCTCGTACACTGAGTGCAGGCTTACAAACGGGATGTTGGGGTGGGAGTCGATAAACACTTTTACTTTTGCAACCCGGCGACCATCCAACATTGTAAACGGTTCGGTAACTGTTTTAATGGTTCCCAGTGTAATATTCAGATACGACACACGATATACAAGTTCTTCGCCTTCGTACATCAGTTGGGCAGATGTGACGGATGTAGTGCAAATGGCGATAACGGCTCCGAGGATAAGGCTTACTACTCTCTGCATTTTACGATTGTAGGTATTAATTAATCTGGGCTATTTTTTTTGCTTCGTCGAACAGCTCCATGGCTTTTTTTGCCTGAGAGTCCATGCGTAGCATAACCGAGGTATAGCCGTTGTTATTAAAGATGTTGCGTCCGATATGAGCCTTAATAATCATTTTTATAAACTCTTCGTCAAAGGTATAATCCTTGGCATCCCAGGTAATGCTATCCTGATCGGCAAACGATTTGAGTATATCAATGTCGGTGGGAGTCACTTCGAACGTATTCAGGAAGGCAGTCATTTTACCTTGGTAGTCGTCGCGAATTATCTTCCCGCGTTGTTTCATAATCTGGTCTGCAGTTTTCCAGAATAAATTCTTTGACCGAAGCTTACGAGCAAGCATCCCAATGGTATCGGCCTTTACGATATAATCCGGAGTAATCCCACCTCCGCCGTACACTGTACGTCCACCAGCAGTTTTGTACTGAGGTTTGGCCTTGGAAGAATCGGCATGGGCAATATCCGACTGGTGCTCAATATTGTCGCCTTCTTCACCTTCATCGCGCCCCACACCGCTGTAGTACTCTTTTTTATTAGCGTACGGACGCTGAATTAGTCTGCCGGACGGGGTGTAGTACTTGGCAATGGTAATGCGAACGGCCGATCCGTCACCTAACGGATACTGCCGTTGTACAAGCCCCTTGCCGAATGAGGTTTCGCCAACCACAATACCGCGGTCCAGGTCTTGAACAGCTCCCGAGACGATCTCACTTGCCGAAGCGGAGCCACCGTTTATGAGAACGACCAGTGGTATATTTTCCAGTTCACCGTGTTGTGTTGCCATGAAATCTTCATCAAATTCCGGGCGTCGTCCTCTGGTATATACGATTTTCTTACCGGCACCGATAAACTCATCCGCAATCTGGAATGCCTGATCAAGATACCCGCCTGGGTTGCTGCGAAGGTCCAGAAGAAGTCTCTTCATTCCCTGAGCTTTTAGTTTACGCGCTGCTTCAATAATCTCGTCGTGAGTTGTTGCGCTAAACCTGTTAGCCGTGATGTACCCAATATCCGTCTGATCAATCATGAACGACGCATCAACTGAATTGAGTGGAATTTTATCGCGGGTAATATCAAACACAAGCAGGCTTTTTTCACCCGTGCGGCGGATGTGAACCTTTACCTGTGTGCCTTTCTTTCCGCGCAGCTTTTTAGGAACCTCGGTTCGCGACATTCCGATAGCGGTTGTATCGTTAATCTTCACGATTTTATCACCGGCCATGATTCCAAGTGCTTCGCTTGGACCCCCAACGATTGGGGATACAATTGTTATGGTATCGGCAATAACATCAAACTCAACACCAATCCCTTCGAATGATCCGCTGAATTCTTCTTCAACCCGTTCCATTTCCTTTGCCGGGATGTACACCGAGTGGGGGTCTAACTCCGAGAGCATGCCGCGGATAGCTGCTTCGGTTAATTTCTGGGTATCAACATCGTCAACATAACCTTTTACGGTTAGGCCGAGTACATCGTTAAACTTCCGGACTTGTTCAAAAATGCTGTCGCCGCCAACAGCCGGCTGTACGTATACGGCAGCAGCGATGGCAATGGCAATGGTGCCTGCAACAATGGCACTGAGTCGTGCTGGGGCTATCTTCATATAATCAGTGTAAAAGAGGGGAACACAAAGCTACAACCCGCAATGGTCATAACCAGACGGCTATGCCTGTATCCAAGTGTATTGCAAGGGGTTATCTGATGATCAGCGGCTTTGTTACCAGCCCGGTATTTGTGGTAATCTGCAAAAGAAACAGGCCACCGGGAAGATCCGAAACGTCGGCCAGGTATCGTTGTTCGCCATCAGGCTGCAACGTCAGCATGGCTATGAGTGCACCCGTCACATCCAGAACCCGGGCTGTTGTCTGTACCGCTGACCCGGGTACGAATACGTGCAGATGATCATCGGCAGGGGCTGGATACACCTGAACTGCAGATGAGGGTGAAATCACCTTTGTCGTAACAGTTACATCACATCGGCTTGAACCGGATAAATACGCTGGTACACCGTTTCCCAGGAGTTCAATGCCTTTGGCAATACACTCGTCAAATAGTTCCAGAGTATCAGCATCCGGAACTCCGGTAACAGCAGCAGGCTGGTAACAAACGAGCAGCGGAACTGACGTCCCGGGATACACCGAAATGGGGAGCTGGTGTTGCGGAACTGAAAAACGGATGTTAACGCGCAACAGGATGTCCGTAATTACCTGCGGAAATAGTCCGTAGTTGCTCAACCATATCGTATCGCACACCATATCGCCGATTTCTTCTGACCAAGGAGGGTTGGAAGAGAACCAGTCCGGACCGTTGTTCAGTGCAATCGTAAAGCCGGGAATCGTATCCACGATAACAGCTCGGTTGCCGGCAGAATCAGTTGCTTCAAAACCATAGATGGCATCGTACCGCTTGTCGGTTACCTCCACCTGGTAACGGTACTGCAAGGCTGAACTGTCGAGCAGCCGTACACTACAGTTCACAAGCAGATCGGTACGGATCACCGACTGTTGAATGCCAAAGTCAACCAGTCGGTCATCGCCTACAACAGCGATTACGGTGTCGTTGCACGGCGATCCTGGACGTGCTGTGTATGGCGGCTCGGTATCGGAGCGCACGTCATTTACAAACCGGTATACCGGTCGGGGAGAGCAACTGTCCCACACAAATAGGGTATCAGAATACAGCCCGGCGGAATCAAATTTTCTGCAGGCTACTACGGCCACCCTGCTACCCGGCTGAATTTCAAGCGGTGTTTCAGGCTGGGCAATCAGTGAGCCAAGACTGGATGAAATGCGAAATATGGTCCGCGGAAACACACCGTAATTATGAATCCAGAGGGTATCGCATACATATTTACCAATGGCAAAAATCCTCGAAGTATCTACCGGCGCAGGACTATTGGTTACCGAGATGGCAGAAATTGTAAAGCCCGGTATGGTTACAGTACTGCGTGCGGATTGCTTTGCATTGTCGACTGCTTCCAGGATAAACGATCCGTCAGCATACGGGTCGATCAGCGTAGCCGAAAACTGAACCGATGCGGCAGGGGGGGTGTAGGGGGCTATACTAACGTTTACATTTTGTTCTGAACCGGCAACGATCTGAACAGAATGAATGCGGGTGTCGCCTATTGAACTGTCAGCCGCAATGCCCTCAAACACTCCGCATTGATGAGTACCGTAAATAACGGGTGGTTTTACGTCGAGCGGACGAAACGCCATGCCACCGATGTACCCATACGAATTTGCTTCTCCGTAGCCGTAAACATATATACCAAATGGTTCATCAGCTGATGCTTCGTGAACACCATCGGTTACTCTGAGCTGTGCATACGAAAACCGTGTTGTACCGATTTGTTGAAAATCCCGGCTGTTCACCGGATTACCATCAATTACTAAACTCGGCACTGCTGCCGTTGGTATTACCACGTTCAGCCACTGTTCGGTGTAAACAGTGGAAACTGGCTCGGGTTTGTTGTTGATAAGCACGTACCGGTATGCCTGAATGCTAACAAAACGGTATTTATCCATAAACTGCTCTGCGGGCGGTACCAGCATCATAAATGGATCACCATCGTTTGATAGACCAACACCGGAAGCACTGGAGGTTTTCTTGAGCAATGCAACCATGGACGGCTTACTGGTAATGAGTTCCATGGCCGCCGTAAGCTGTCCCTCGTAATACGAGTGCGCATGTATCTCGGCAACCTGAACGCCATCAATAAAGACCTTCGTACTATCAAATGCCGCAATAACTCTGTACAGATTTTCACCGGTACGAACCTCGTTGGAACTCCATGCCAGCGGAGTAGCATAAGCTGACTTACCCCACGTGCGTATCGGGTTCATCTGTTCAATCAGGCAGTCACGAGACGTCAGCATTTTCTTCTGTTCCAAGGGCACGATTGCACGCTGGTGACCACCGAAAACGGCTACCGGTTTACTGGCACGTACAAGTGAGCCGGTAAGGTCCGACCGCGACGTGACACGAGGATCCACCTGAACCAAATAAACCTGTCCCTTGTTCAGGCGTATTGTTTGTGGTTCCAGATTCGGACTCTTAAATGTGGCAGCCGACGGGAGAAGAGTAACATCAGTTCCGTCCTCCGTTGCAACCACACAAAATTGGGATGGAGTAGAATTCGACGATGGTGTTGTTGGTCCAATCCAGTCTATATCGGATTTGTACGAGGCAACCACGTAGTCTTCGGCAAGAGCATCTGTAGGAAGAACCAGAAAGGCTTCGCTGGTTAGCGGGGCCTGGTTGGCAACATAGACGGTTACTTCGTGATCTGTTGAAATATGTATGCTTTGCTCGGCAACGGTTTCTGTCTGCATTGCACTGTAATCAATCAGGCCACTTTGGTTCCAACCCACTAACTCATACGGAATGGTGTATGTTCGGAACTGATATACTTCCTGAGGATTTGTAATGGTAAAAGGCTCAGTCCGCACTTCACCGGCATCATTACGTAATGTTATTACACCATTGGTAATCGTATCAGCGCTAATTAGAATATACAGCTGATGTTCCTGTTGCAATGCTTCATCAAACGGCAGTATTTCAAGGGAATTATGAAAATTCGGAAGTACGGCAAACCAGAAGTTTGTACCCTTGCTGTCGGGAAAATCCTGTGCAACAGCACTCCAGACGATGCAACACCAAATAAATATGGTTGTAACTATCTTCATTATCGATTTACAACAGGCACAAGCCCCCTACTTTTTCCCTCAATATCAATTAACTCGGCAAACAGCTGCGAAGTTCCAAAATGGAGTGCGGCAAAGCCGCCTTTAGCATACGCTGCCTTCGTGTATGTACCCCAGGCTGTACTTCGGCATCCACCGCCACCGCCCGAAACTACGCATGTAAACGTATCCTGTGGATGCTGGATTATCTGCATATCGTGGTCATGGCCGCACACATACGCCTGCGCTCCGTACGATTCCATAAGGGGCTTAACATTCTTTAGCATAAACGCCTGGTCCTGGTAGTGTCCGTACGACCTCATGGGATGATGTCCAACAATAATCTTAAACGCTGACGTTGTTTCTGACAGCGTTTTTTCTAACCATGACAACTGGTCCAACCACCCCTGGTTCTGCTTGAGTATCATCTGCGTATCAAGACAGATGAAGGTGACCTTGGTTTCAGCACCCGGGCAGGGCGTGGTATGATAGATATCTGGCATTATCCAGTGCTTGTTGATCTCACCGTATTGAACCTGCGCCCTGGTGCTGCCACGATAATCGTGATTACCAAGAACAGCTATCCAGGACAGATCCTTAAGATGTTCCAGATTGTAGATATTCTCGAATTTGGCTTTCCACTGCGGGTCGGCTGGTGAGTCAACTCCGCTCGGGTAGATATTGTCACCGGTTGACACTATGGCCAGTGGCTTTCGCATTGCTGCATATTCATTCATGCGTGCTGCCACCTTTTTCTGATGGGAGCCGCCCGTACCAAAGTCCCCAACGGCAAACACCGTCTGCAACCCTGCGGGCAGTTCCGGATACTGCAGTGTGGACGGAATATTACCGGTAACCTCGCACGAGCCTCCTTTCAGGCGGACAGCGAGCGGGAGTACGGCAAGTGTAGCAAGGAAATTTCTACGACGCATACTGTAAAGTAACACTATTCCGACGAAAACGTACGCTTCCTGCCGATTTTACAGGTCAGGTTGATTGCTGCCTGTTATCGGATTTTGCAAATATCCCGGATATTTCGCTATGTTCACGAATGCATAAACTATCACATGCCGAACTCATGCAGCAACGACTTACCGAACATCAGGTCCGGGGTACTCCACGATTCCCGGTCACCATGGTTCTCCAGAATGTCCGCAGTCGCTATAATGTTGGCAGTATTTTCCGCAGTGCCGATGCTTTTCGGATTAACCGGCTGGTCCTAACAGGATTCACACCGGCACCTCCATCGGCCGAGATAAGTAAAACTGCGCTCGGTTCGGAGCGCACTGTACCTTTTGTTCATATCCCTGATATCCACGAAGCCATCACGAACCTGGAGCAGGATAACCATACCATCGTGGCACTGGAGCTTGCCGAACCTTCGGTGCGGCTTACCGACGTTGTCAGCGAACAATATCCTCTGGCCATCATTGTAGGGAACGAACTCACCGGCATCACCGATGATGTACTCCACAGGTGTTCTGCAGCCATAACGATTCCGATGTATGGCGTAAAACACTCGCTGAATGTTGCAGTTGCTGCCGGAATCGCAATGTACCAACTCACACTGCGTTTGCCGTAACTTCGAACTATGCGGATTGTTGTTCCACATCATTCATTAACGAAACCCCTGCTGGCCAACGCCGTTCAGGCCTGTAGTGACTTAGGCGTTTCACTCCGGGAACTCAGTGCGGATGACTGCGAACGCTACCTTGCCGACAGCCTGGCGGATGCCGCACTGCTGTCGCCATTGCAATACAGCCGCATCTCGGATTATACAGAATGCACCATCATCCCCGCAACCTGTGTGGCACTGAGTGGCTTTACTAATGCAATGGGGATTTTTCTGTCTGATACCGTTGCACACATCCGTAGTATCGGTGCCGATAATCCGGATGACTTCGTAACCATTATGGGTTCGATTATCCTGCGGGAACGCTACGAGGCAGCCGGCACAACTATTCACAAACTCTCCAAGGATGGTGCACCGGACTCTGAAGATGTAAAACCCGATGCCATTATTCGCATTCCGGAAACTGAATACGCCGTTGCCCAGCTGGATGTTAGTGAAGAGTTTACCGACATGGCGGAAAGCCCCTTGCCAATCCTTCTCTGGGTTGTACGTCACGAAGTCGCGCACCGTACCACACACGATGCCCTGCTGGCTATGGCCGACGCTACAACGGAACTTCATGTGGCTGAAGCCGGAGTAAATGGAAAGGATTATGAACCCCGAACCGGTACAGTACTGTATCGGTGGTCGGATGAAGTAGAAGGCGGTCTGGACGCTGCCGTTAACCTGCTTTTCTATCACCAGGCTCTGACAGTACTACCCGAACTTCGCATCCTCACTCCTGACATGTAGTTACCAAATTGTATCATTTTTTACAGTGGACAGACAATGCAACTCTATGTTGACTCTGCTAATCTTAAAGACATCAAACACGCTGTTTCCCTTGGTTTTGTAAGCGGCGTCACTACCAACCCTTCACTTCTTGCCAAAGAAGATCCATCGCTGGATATTAAGGAATTGATTCTTGACATTCACAAGTCGGTGGGCGGACATGTAAGCGTTGAAGTAGTATCTACCGACACTGACGGTATGCTTCGCGAAGCAGATGAAATTTTATCATGGTTTCCTGAAGCCACCATTAAGATTCCGGTTATCCCTGCGGGGCTGGCTGCAGTTCGGAAGCTTTCCGACCAAGGCGTACCAACCAATGTTACCCTGTGCTTTACCGCCCTGCAGGCGCTACTTGCCGCAAACGCCGGCGCAACGTACGTGAGCATCTTCCTTGGGCGCTTAGACGATGTTGGAACTGATGGAATTCAGGCAATCGAGGACGCCTGCGAGATTTGGGATGTTCAAGGATTGGACTCACTGATTATTGCTGCCTCGCTCCGCCATCCGATGCATGTATTGGCGTGTGCGGGAGCAGGTGCTGACATTGCCACCGTACCCTATAAAGTACTCATGCAATGCTTAAATCATCCTCTTACCGATAAGGGGCTGGATGCTTTCCTGGCAGATGCCCGAAAGATGGCTGCCGCGAAATCGTGATCATAACCCTCCTTACTTTTCTGGCACTCACCATGCAGTCCGCAGCTCCTAAAGCCGTCGGCCTTACGGTGAGTGCCTTTGTTTTATCCGACCAGTACGATAAGGAATGGAGCTGGAAGGAACAGGGCGCACACAATGCAATTATTATGATGCTTACCGACAGGGACGGCAGTACATACCTGGACAAGTGGACCGCACCGATAAGTGCTCGTTTCGGTGACCGGTTACGGGTAATTCGCATCGCCAATACATCCGGGGCCCCGGGGTTCCTGCACTCGTTTATTAAGGGCAGATTTCGGAAATCGTTTAGTTACCCGATGCTGCTGGATTGGGAGGGCGTTTTATTTAGCCGATATCACATTCGTGAAGCGGTTCCCAACATACTGTTTGTTGATGCACACGGTAAAATCAGACTGCACACCTGGGGGAAAGGCGATACCCTGCATGTAAGCACGGTAATAAACAAAATTGCAGATCTGCTGCAAGCAGCAACGCCTGAACAGACTAAGTAAACAACACAAAAGCAATTGTTCCCAGCAGGGCATACTGGACGATTTGCTTTTTCCGTTCGAACCACTTCTGCCTACCAATCCAGTCCATAGTAATTGCAATGGCAAGCGTTACAAGTATGATAATGAGTGCTACCACGATACCTTGCTGCAATGACAATGCGCGATAATGCGTTCTGCCAAAGCTGGATGCCCATGGTGTTCCAAACAGAAGAACCAGGTGGATAATGTAGATGTAAAGCGACTTTTTCCCCAGGACGGAATACCAATTGCGCAACGACCAGGTTCGTTCAAGAATCCACACCGATAAACTAAAAAAGCACAAAACCACGCCCACACGTAAAACAAACGTGGGGATACTCATGGAGCTGCTGTAATATTCCGGGTTTACACCTGTTTTCTGCATAATGTAGGTTGCCAGGAAACCAAGCAACGCCGTAATTAAACCAATGCGCCAGGCGTATGTTTTCAGAACTTCATTGCGTTGCTCACGTGGAGCAGCATGCATCAAAGAACCAACAAATAAACCCACAAACAAGAAGGCTGCAAAAGGGAAAACCGGAAAGAGTGATCCGGTTGATATGTTGATATACGGCACCAGCCATTTGGGCAACCCGGCTGTTACCGACGGATTCTGCATTAACGGGGTGAGGGCAAGTATTGCGATGGAAACACCCAAAGCCCGCCGTCCCAGTTGCTGAACATTCTTCGTTGACGCTGCAACCAACACATACAGTAAAAGAGTAACACCGGTTAAATGCAGAATATTCACTGCCAGAAATGTGTTCCAGGTTACCGGTTGCACATACGGCAAATCCCACAGACTGTTTGCCGGAAACATCATAAAGTACCCGATGCCGATAATAGTAAGCGCCCATCTGATACGTCGGCTTAACAGATCGGCTTTTACTGTTCCATCTTCTTCACGCCGGGTTGCAAAAACGTGTACTGCGCCGGAAACCATCAGAAAGGTCGGAGCCGTAAATCCGCGCACAATATGCCAGATATTCCAGGGGAATTCAGTGACTGAGATGTAGGATTGCGACACTACGGCGTCCAGCACATGACCCTGCATCATGAATACCATTGCCATAAAACGGGCAAAGTCCAGTGCATACAGCCGACCGTCCGCTGATACAACAGCCGAACGCGAACGGGTCTGTACTCCCGGTAACACCCAACCGAACGGAAGTGCGATAGCTTGGCGCACTTTCAGAATCAACTCCGACATAGTACGAATTTCTGCAAATGAAGTGACGTCTCCTAATTAATCAATGTTCACAAAACATTCATTAATCCCGTCGCCTACGGTAGCCTGTAGCCGGTTCCAATACAGGCTTAATCATCCGAAGGGACAGCGTACGATCAGCGGGGCAGATTTTCCCTAATCAGACCAGATTATTTCAAAAAGCCAGGTACTAATCACCAGTACGATGCCACCATAGCTAAGCATCAGAATCACCGATGAAGCGATTTCAGCAAAATCAAATCCTGCCAAAGCCTGCGTCGTGGCCCGTGTGCCAAGCAGGAGTACCGGAACAAGCAAGGGGAAGCTGAGAACCGGAAGGATGGCTGACCGGGTTTGTGCCTTCGCCACGATTGCGCTGACAATGGTTAGGACAATAGCAAGACAAATGCTTCCGGCACCTACAACAAAGGCTAACGTATGCAAGGGCGGAGTGTCGGCCAATACCGCAAATCCTAAAAACATCATTACGCTAAACAGGTTTATTATCGTTGCAATCACGGCATTTGTAAAGAGCTTGCCCAGATACACAGCCAAGGGTGTGCTGTTGATACGAAGAAACAGTGCCGTCCCTCGCTCTTCTTCCGAAACAAAGGCCCGTCCCAAACCGGTCATGGCAGTAAACACCATCACCGTCCACAGCATCGAACTAACAATTGGTCTTGGTACAGGTTCGCCGGCAGCCGCGAATACCACCAAGACAACTGCTGTGACCGAAAACAGGAGTAGTGCCGAAATGCCATAGCGAGTGCGCAGCTCGCTGTGTATGTCTTTCCGAACAACAGCCCGGCTTTGCGAAACCAACATGTACGTTTTTAATGTCAGGTGAAATGCAAGGACAACACCGATTGTACCAGTTCCCGTAACTGCATTACAGATTCTGTTACAGCCGGTAAAGAATACCCAGATTCATACCAAAGGTAGAGAGTTTCCAGTCAACATCGGTTGCCATCGAGCCAAGGCGTTTGGTATAGAGAGATTCGAAGAATACTGACCCATGCATGGTAACAGGATAGCTAAATCCTATTCCGGCCATTCCTTCGAAGTCAACTGACTTCAGGGTAGAAACCTCCTGAGGTCCGGTTGGTGCTGTTAGCCCACCCTGTGGAAGCTGCCAGCCTACCGGACGGAGAACGGAGCGATACACATCGGCCCCTGAGCCTAAGGTGATCACTGTGTTCAGGCCTGCGGTAAGGTAAAAGAACCGCTGTGCAAACCACTGAACTGTACCTCCCAGTCTGATTTGTAGACCATGCAGACTTAGTGAGGTTCCTTCCTGATAGGGTACAACCTTGCCTGAGGCTGAATCAAAAACACTTGCAATAACAGTATCGGGCGATATCAGGGTTCCCCCGATGCCGCTGACCGAGAGCCGTGCATTGGCAATTACTCCGGTGTAAACACGCCTGCCTGCCAGCACACCAAAGCCCCATGCAGCCCCTTCGGCTTCACCAAATCCGCTTTGACCAGTTACGCTGGCAACGTGCGAAAACGAAGTAGCATGCATGGTTGCAGCGATTGACCCATACGCACCAACAATCCACGATTCTTCTGTACTGCATGAAACGTACGGATCATCAGATATCGTGAATACGTACCTTTCGCTCCTGCTGTCGTATACGTAACATACTGCAAACTGGGAGCGATTGCCGGCAACGTCAATCGCTTCGAATACTATTCGACCCGTTTTCCCGCTTTCTGACGGGCGTACCCGAACTGAGATCTGCGGTGTGCCGGGTTCAATTTTGGGAACCTCAACTTCTAATGCACTGGAACTGACAACATTGACAAATGCTACGCCACGGTCCATAACCCTGTCATCCCGGAAGGTAACAATGTAGTCATCACGAACCATCTTAGCTGTTGCCAGCGGTGGCAACGAGTCAACAAGGGTATTCAACTCAAAAAAACTCTGACCGGCCATGTTCCCATACGCATCATACGCATCTGACTTATACCCAAAGCCGTACGAGTATAAGCCAAATGGCACATCAGACCTGATGACGTGGGTTCCGTATGGTACCTCTACCTGGGCAATCGAATATCGGCTTTCGCCAAGAATGCCAAATTGGGTTGAATCTATTCGTTTACCATTCAGCCGGATTTTTGAAATACTTTCAGTTGGAGCAACCAGGTTAATGTAGTGATGCCAGTCACCGCTAATGGGGGTTGCAACTCGGTATTCGTTCATGAACTGCTGAGTAGGACTTACCAGAATCATCATTGGGTCACCAACACTGTCGCCATTTTTAAAACCCTGAGCAAACTGTGCCACAAGGATCGGCTTGTCTGCCGTTATCTGAAGGTGCTGGGTGACATTGAGATTTTCGAAGTACTCGCCGGCATTTAAAACAGCCGCAAGACGTGAGTTCTCGAATACCCTGGTTTTGTTTTCCGATGCAATAACGCGATAGGTGTATTTCGACCGTTCCTTCAGCATACCGATATAGTAGTGCAGACCCCAGGCACTTACCGGTGGCAGTTGTTCCACCAGGTGATTGCACGCTTCTACTTTTGGCGGAACATAGGCACAGTTATGCCCGCTGAACACCGCAATTTTCTTATTGGCTACAACACGCGTTCCTGTTAAGTCACAGGGTCCGATACTTTCCCAGCGGGCACCCACTGAATACACGTCGCCCTTGCGAAGCTTTACCTTGAATGGCGTACCAGAGGGTCTGCCGGTAGTGGTGGTAGCCGTTGGCGTAATCTCTATTTCGGTGTCATCTTCTGTGGCTACAATTGATATGGCCGACAGCAGGTCGGTTGCAAGCTTAGTGTAGCCAACGGCCCGGTACTCGGTTCCCAGCACACTAATTGGCAAACCAAGGAACGTATCGGTTGTCTGATACCTGCTGTTAAGCCCATACACTGCTATCGTTGTATCAGCAGTAATGTGTACTGCCAGCCGTTCTGCCGTTTCCAAGGCTCGGAGTTGTGCTCGTGCAGGAATCTGAATCGGAACTACGGTGTTGGCGCGGACTTCGATGGTTGTTTTATACGAGATTTCTTCAATTTCGATATTTACCTTTGCGTTATAGCTGCTTGTGATGAACAACTGCAGCCGTAATGCTGCAGGCCGGTTCTGTACGTCATTACCGCCAGTCCGGAAATTCTTCATAAAACAAAGCCAGAACTCTGTGCCTTCGGAATTCTTGGTGATATACTCCGGTTCCTTGCCAGCCAAACGGCCGGCCATGCCCACAAGCAGGCAGATAAACGCAACAACTGCCGGTAAACGTGTACTTCTCACTTCATCACCAAGAAAGGGTGAACAAAAACACCTGTTTCCTGCTCCAGAACCATTAAGTACGGCCCTTGTGCCAATTCCCACTCCTCGAAATGTAAATCAAATCTGTTCTCACCAGCTGTTGCACTTATGCTTTGGATTCTCTTTACAAGTGTTCCGCGAATGTCGTACACTGCAAGATTAACCACCATTGGAGCTTGCAACGAGAACACAAAGATGCCGGAACCGTTACCCGGGTTGGGATAGTTCCCGGCAAAACCATCACCGCCGGTTGGTTTTGTTGCCGGGGAAGTTGCAGAAATCGAGGCAGCACCTAATATAGCCCCTTCCACCAGCTCCCTGTTTCGCCGAATACTGTCAAACCTAAAGGTACCGGTAGTACCAGGTCCTTTTAAAACTTCAGCTTCGATCAAAAATAAGAGTACATCCGCGGCAGGCACGGTTTCCCAGCATTCAAGAATCATCATACCGCGGGTGCCAATGGTCGTGTCTGATGCAATGTAAAAATTGGTACAGTGGTATGGCATGGTTTCTCCCCCGTGCGCATTTACAATACGCACCACATCAGCGGGATATTCAAGGGTAATGCTGACGTGCCCGCCGTCAGTATTACTGCCCGTTACGGGGATCTGAATGGTTTCACCCCTTTCACCAGAAATGGCAGAAGGTAACTGCAGGATATCCTGAGAAAACGCTCCGGTTGGCATTAAGCAGCAAACCAGAAACCAAATGATGAGGTAAGGGGAAAGAATCCGCATTTATTCAGACAAAGTTACGCTGGGTACGGTACTAGAACTCCTGCAAAACAATTACTTCGTAGCCTATTTCCTTCCTGCCGGCAACAATCATCGAATAACTGTTTCCCATAGGACCAATGTTAATCGGCAATGTGAATAACAGTTTGCGCGATTGTGAGTCGTAAAAATACATCGAGCCGCGGCGATCACTACTTAACACATACACGTCGGATGTTTCACCAAAGGGAATGTTGGCCATGATTTTGTACGAACTATCGGGATACTGTGAGTACAGCGTGTCATACGTCACCGTGATAAAATCAACATCGGCGGTAGCGTTAATTGTCCTGCGGTCACTCTGCCGCGCGATTTGCCGCAACGGAGGACTGGTAACCGAAAACAACGTCCCCTGATCTCCACGGGGTGCGTACACAACCAGCGTCCGCATGGGTGTAGATGTTGCAACCGTATGTGATGCACCTCCGGCCGATATCCTCACCTGGCCAGCATCGACACTTGTGGCAAGTGAATTTCTAAAAAACACGGCACCGTTTTCTACCATTGAGCCAATAGTGGTAATTGCCGGCGTGCTGGCGGGGACGGCATTAACGAAACGTAAGAATGCCGCATTGGGTAAGGGGCTAAGGCTTCCCTCAGCCTGATCGTCTGAAAACATGAAGACTTCCAGGGTAGCGTCTGGACGTTGAGTGATCACCATGGTATATGATTTACCAGGTTCAATGGTGGTTTTACCGATATTTAATATCGTTGTAGGCGTTGATGCAGTTGTAACAGTCAGTGGCAGAACGCCAGGTGCCAGCACAACGGGCTGAGTAATTTCGGTAAAGCCAATGTTCGTTGCCAGGGTTACGCCCGAGCTTACGTTTGATACGTTTGAAGAGCTTGTCCGGGCTCCGCTGCTTACTGTAATTCTGCCTGAACCGGGAACGCCGTTAACCACCCTCAATATTGCCTGACCGTCAGTCTGATACAACACGGGCAGGGGCGGTACAATAATTTGTTCAACACCGTTATCTTTTTCTATTGCTATAAGAGTATAGTTTTTCTGGATCTCGATGGCTGTACTGTCGGTATCAGACAGTCCATTAGCCAAAGTAAGAGTGATCACATCAGCATTGGTATGCACACACGAGGGAACCGAGATGTACGGGGCTATGGTATGCGCGGGGATGTTGGCTGCCACGGGTGCACCAAGCTGCGAAAGCTCGGCCGATGCTAGCTGACCGGTAAGGTTGCAGAGTCTCACGAAAGCGCTACGTTCGGTTACCGGTTGTACGTTACGTGTGGGTGTGGCTGTATGGTCATCTTCATTAATCAGCATGAGTTGAGGTTCGCCACCTGCCTCAGTCTGGTATAGAATTAGCGAGTATGGTGTCCGTTCATCGAGCTTAACCTCGAATGTACCCATTGAACTGAGTGTTCCGGCACGCATCGTCTGCGCACTGATAACTACGGTGCCCGGTGCAACTTCCCTATAGAGCGAAACTCCGCGATAAGGCAGTGGCTGACTTGAGATTGGAACGCCATTCAAACACCCCAGGCGAACGTCGGCTACAGCGTTGCTGTCGGGGAATGCATTAATAACGCGAAGCTGTGAAGTTGGTACAGTAGTAAGAACTTTGTTTGCGTTGCTTACAATTACAGTGTCGAAGCCTGGATTTCCATTTGCTTTCGATAATACCAGTACGTCGTAGGTGCTGTTACGAACAAAACGTATCCTGTGTTGACTTTTATATTCCGTCCCTGCATCACTGACAATCTCGATATAGCCGGAGTCTGTAGGTGCTGTAACTGCGGCACTAACAGAACCAGGTAATGTGCTTGCCGTTTGGTACCCCTGCTCCATAACCAGCTTTCGTGGTTTTCCGTCGGGCACTAGGTTTAAAAGGCGGACCACACTTTCGGATGCACCCGCCGGCGGGTTAAGGATGTTTGGATCTTCCTGCATACATCCCGTCAGCACAACAGCAAGTACCGCTGCCAGCAACGCCGGATAGCGGTTGACCCTCGTCTGTTTTTGGTGTAGATTATTGTTCATGAACTGCAAAGGCACGGCAACGAACTGCAACATGCGATATTTTCGTGATTTAGTCTAGTAAAGCTCTAATCGCTGTGGAAAAAAGATTACACGAGATCCTCGATGAATACGCTGCCCTGGAGCAGTCACTCAACGACCCGGAGGTGGTGAACAACCCAAGGTCTCTTCGTGATGTTTCACGAAGTTACAAGGCTTTAACACCAACAGCCGAGGCAGCACGCTTATACCTTGCCACTGCGACCAGACTCCATGAGGCCGAAACGATGGTTAACGATACGTCGCTTGATAAAGATCTGCGTGACCTTGCCCACGAAGAAGTCCGTATTCTGGAAGCCGATCTTGAACGCCAGGAACAACATCTGCTGGTTCTGCTTGTGCCTCGCGATCCCAACGATATGAAAAACTGCATCATGGAAATCCGTGCCGGAACCGGAGGCGATGAAGCAGCGTTGTTTGCCGGCGACTTATACCGGATGTACACGCGCTACGCGGAACAACAGGGGTGGCAGGTTGGCATTATCGACTTTACAGAGGCAGAAAAAGGGGGCTTTAAAGAAATTATCCTCGATGTAAATGGCGATGATGCTTATGGGAAACTTAAAACCGAGAGTGGCGTTCACCGCGTTCAACGTGTTCCCGAAACCGAGGCCCAGGGACGTATCCATACAAGTGCCGCTACTGTTGCCGTACTGCCGGAAGCCGAAGATGTTGATGTGCAGATTAATGAAGCCGATCTACGGATTGATATCTTCCGTTCCGGTGGGAAAGGCGGTCAAAACGTAAACAAAGTTGAAACCGCAGTACGTATCGTTCATAATCCTACCGGCATTGTGGTACAGTGTCAGGACGAACGGTCACAGCTAAAAAACAAAGACAAAGCCATGAAGGTTCTCCGCGCACGCCTGTACGAAATGGAACTCGAAAAACAGCAAAGCTCGATTGCAGGGTCGAGAAAAGACATGGTAAGAAGCGGCGACAGGTCCGAAAAAATCAGGACGTATAATTATCCGCAAAATCGGGTCACAGATCACCGCCTTGAAGGCGAACACAAAAACTATCCACTTGAGCAAATCATCGAAGGCGATCTGGATGAAGTGATCGCTGCCCTACGGGCACTCAGCCGCCCGTAGGGTGGCTGAGTGCCGTCGAACCCACCAGAGGACGGCCCTACGGTTATGCGTTGTGTTCAACGGTGATTCGCGTGGGCGACTACATGGGGTTGCCCATACACGGTTTCTCGTCCACATTACAGGTTACCACAACCCACCTGCGCAACCGAACCACGCTATAAATCCCGAACGGACGGACTACGGCCCTTTGGCACCCCCACCTCCACCACCATCGTGCATCACCACCTACCTACACAGCTCGGCTGGTCGGCTGCGCTGCGCAGCCTACGTAAACTACCTTAGGAATTCCGGAGCAATTGCTTTCAGATATAGTGGGCAATCTCGGGCAAGTGTGACATGGCCATACGGTTTCGTATCGGTGTTTATGATTTATCGTGCTGGATGACCACGCGGAGTCGCCCCTACGGTTATGCGTGTGTGGAGGTTATGCAAGGACGGACGCCATCCGCCCCTGCTCCACTCTGTCGCGACGGTGGAAGTCTAATGCATAACGGTAAATTGTGATGTACTGAAGGTCTCGTCAGCAGCAGTGAGTATAGCGTTGTAGGTACCTGCCGGCCAGCTGGAAACGTTAACAGTGATAACATCTGTGCTCTGACACGGCAGGCGTGTTAAGACTCTGCCAAGCGGATCGATGATGTGCAGAAGGGGTCCGGTAGCTTCGTGCTCTGACCGGACAACGACCGTAAGATTGCCGGCCACCGGATTGGGATATACGGTAAGGCTTGCCGGCTGAGCTTTGTAGTGCTTCATGGTACGCAGGTCAATGACCGTAGCATTACCGGTACTTTTTTGAGCACTCTTGGTGCCGGCCAGTCGGAGTTCGGTGTCTTCGACCGCATGCGTGGCAGGATTGTCAGGCGTGATGAAAAAGCGGTACCACTGGCCCTGCTCTGCCAGCAGCGTGGCATCATTGTGCCACACGGCACCATCTTGGTTTACGGCTACTGCGTTAAGATCCGTTGCCTCGGCTTCACCACGGCGCTGCACCCAGAGACGGGCTTCCGTCTCGGAACCAAGAGCTCTGGTCTCTAACCCGATGCTGGTAACATTGGACAGTTGCAGCCAGGCGCTGGAGAATTCGGCAGGCTCGTTATTCTCTGTACTGCCCCACGGCTTCAGCGGTATCCAGCGGTCTAAGTCCGGCAGATAGATCGGAGCCGTCAGAGCATATCCCTTATCACTGCGGAAGCCCACGTGCTGCACCACACGAATGCTGTCTTCCCGATAGCCTTTGTAGAAGTGTTCCGATGAGGTGGTTATTATCGGGGCACGCTGGTAATTACTCCACAACGGATTATTATCAAGACTGTTAAAGATCCGGCGGTTTCGCTGCCAGCCACGATTGTTACGGCCGATCATCGAATAGCGTGCTGCCAGGTGCGGATACAGGCCATTATCGCGAAGTACCCGTACCGAGTCGACGGAAACCAGATGTTCTAGGTTATGGTTCCCACTGGCACCGTATAGATGCCAGCTCATTGTCATCGACCAGAGTTTGGGAAAATGATCTGTTGTCGAGGTGTCCGACCAGAATTCTAACACCGATGTGGAGTCATCATAGTCCCACGCATTATATCCCGGATCCGAGCCCCATTGCCACCACTGCTCACCCTGTGCAACATCAGGACCACGCAGATTAAAAGAAGTAGAAAAAATGATGAATACGGGTTTTGAACCCAGTGTATCAATACCACCATTCACGCTGCTACTCCATTCCGCCACATCGAACATGCGGCGTGAAATGACGGTTCTGCCGTTACCCGTTAGTGTTGATTGCCAATAAGCCCGCTCAGCTTTATAGTTAATCAAGCCTATATCATAGTATTTCCCCGACGACGGTGTGAGATTCCAGTCTGACATCTGGCGGTACAACACCGGGTAACTGTGCGTTGCAATGTAATTTAAATCATTATATGGCACTTGAGGACCACAGACGCGGGCAACGCTATTATCATCCAGAACTATCATGCCCGGATCTTGAAAAACAGGGGGATCATCAGCACTCAGCTGGTGATAGATCTGATTATTGGGATAATGTTTAAGACGAGTATAGTAGATATCGTGTCCGTTGACCGGATTTGGACCTTCCTGCCATATCAGTCCGGCGTCGTCCTCGCCAATGTGAAGGCGCGAATATGAATTCATCGATGGATGTGTGGCTACGTACTCGCCAGGTGTAACACGTAGGTACTCGGTCTGCCCTGGTAAAAACTCGCGCATATGCGGTTGCTTAAAGCCCACACCAATTTGACTGAGTTCAGAATTAGACCAGCAGTAGTAGTTCCCCGACTGCGAGGCGTTAATCATGGGCGTTCCCCAATGCTCAAGAACATTACCAGGAGTTACCGGTGGATAAATAGGATAAAAACGCATCTCATCGAGCTTCACAGCATAATCTCCTGCGACAAAGTCAACTTGCTGTTGGTGCGGAACGTCGGCAGGCAGAACGGTTTCACACACAAGAACACGGCCGTTGACCGTATCAGCCGGCTTATACTCACAAGCAAAGACGATATAGACTTTTGAGACGTTGCCTTCAAGAGTATCAACACGAACAACCAGGGCGGGGAAACCGCAGCTGAGATCCATGATCTGGGGAATCTTAGGGAAAACATCAGGTGGTGCATACATGATACGGCTGCTTACGTTGACAGGGGGCTCCCATTCGATGACCGACGCATCAAACGCTGGTAACGCCGGTGAGGCTGGCAGCGTATCACTCAGCACCAGCGGCTGACTGCGCTGATACCATACCGTTAGCGCTCCTGTCTCAGCAGAATCACGCCTGCGGTGAAATACACGGTGGTAGCGCATTGTATCGCCCGGAACCATCTGCCGCCATGTGCGTACCGTATCGCCATACGTAGTGTCGACTGCAGTAATGAACGAGTCTATTACCGGAAATGCTACGATCTTTCGTTGGTTGGAGTGTGCCAGAAAACCTGTTCCCTGCTGACTCGAAGCGGGGACTGTAGAAACACGGAAGAATTTTCCTTCACCAGGGAGAAAATCTATATCCAAGGCAACATCGCGGCCGATGATCGTATCTATCGGCGGCTGCATGTTCATCATTGTGGTATCGGCAAATCGCAGCTCCTGTACGCGCAGATTCCGTGCCTGTGCGGACATCCCCTGATAGTGGAATGGCAGGCGCAGCCGCCGCGCACCGTATTGTTTATAGAGATCCGGCGGGTTGCTGCGTACACGGGATTTCAGTTCATCGTACGTGTAAACATAATCCTGACCGAAGGTGGTGTCGTAACGCGGGTCCGTACGCCGGTTTAGAACGCCAATAACGCATACCTGGTCAATCGGAGCAGTACCAATAGAATGAATTGTAATATCATAAAACGTACTGTCGTACGGCTCCGTGCGCGGGCGTGGTATCGCAGTGCCCACATCCTGTTCGGCAGGAATGCATACGCGCTGATGCGCACTGTCGCCGTGCAGCCAGAGCTTGTAGGCTGCTGTATCTCCCAGAAAATAGTGCCGGAAGCCCTGACCGCGCCACGCTACCAATCGCATCTGCAAAAGCGAGTCGGTAAACGGTTGGATACTGCGCTGCACTTCACGTACCACCTGACGCATCGTTTTACGGAACAGCGGTACGCCCGGCGGGTTGGCCGCCATGGCATTCATTGCTAAGGCCGTCGTGTCTATGCCATGCGGCAAATACTTGTCATAATGCGAACTGTCTCCGTCTTGAAGATAATCCGTACCCAGCGAATCATTGTCGATGCGGGCATCACCAAGAGCCGCAACATCAAGGCATGCCGGGTACTGGTGTACCATACCGACATCGGCTCCTATTGTATTTGCTTTTCCTGCTTTTGGTATATCACCCCACTTTGAATCATTCACATCTTCCGGAAGGGCGCCGGTTTGACCGTGGTAGTGGAACAGTCCCTTGGAACCCAGGATCAGCGGCAGCCAGTTTTGAAGGCGTATCTCCTCAGCTGACTTGACCCGTGCATTGGTTGTCTTATCAAGGCGCAACACCAGACTGTCACCAACATTCTTCCGTAAACCTCTGAATGAGGAATACTCCCATACGTTATCATACCGCGTAATCGTGGTATCGAACAGTAGCTGCGGATGATTTGCATAGCCAATTTTGAGAGCCTGCTCTACATAACCCAATACTCCGGTTTCATAGGAGTCGCAATAAAAATCAATTGAATCATTTGGAAGGGGCAATGGCTTATTGCTGTAATTCCTGTTAGTTACATTTCCGCAGCTCTTACTCCAATGCTCCAATCTTGTTTCGAAGTCCCGCCAGTCATCACGGCCTTTCTTGAAACCGGCATACAGATAAAGAGAATCCAGATTTGTATTGTTATTTAATACCCCGTGACGTATCAGAGGTGATGGTGCATTGTTAATCAACGCTACCGTTTCACCGCTCCAGTATTCTTTCAGGCGCAGGCAGTGGCGTGCCTTGCTCATGTCAGGGACATACCACTCCGTCGTCACGCGGTCATGCAGCAGCCGGTTTATGTAGCGGAAGGCCTTCCAGTGCATTGGTGATATTTCATCGCGCCCGTAAACGCGCCACAGCCGTGGCTGCTCACCGGGGACGGCGACTGAATCGTGGTTATACTGACGAAGCCGCGCCATAAAGCCGGCAACGCTGTCACAGATCTGCTTATCAAAGCCTCCCCAGAACAGCTCGCGTCCGCTGCCGCTCTCAAGGCGCACCCATTTAATATCCACACCCAGCTCATCACAAAATGTCACGTCAACACTCACCCTGCCAATACAGGTCCTATTGTCGTTGTCCCGTTGATTCCTTACAAAACGTGGATTTCGCCAGATATCAGGATTATCGTCGGCAGGGATGTGGTTTGTGTCCACTTTCAGGTCAAAGACCAACATTCCATAGACGGTGATATTTTTATCACTACTATTAATGGGCGGTATCATGCGGCGGGTGATAACCATCTCCGTTGGACCGGTAGAGGTCGTATCCGCATTAATACGCTGACCGCGGTAGGAGCCATCAAAGGTTGAATACACCGTTTCGATAGCTCCGGTCGTGTCTGGCAGTGCCCTAAACTTCGATAGTGAGCTGTCGGGACTACACTGCCATTTCCACCACTTCGGAACACGCAGGCGCAGCACCGGATTATCTAAATTCTCCGGTGTATCAGGTGAAGCATCATTACGCTGCAGGGTGATTGCAAGGTAGAGAGTATCCGTCGTGAAATGCGGATGGGCTTCTGTCTCCCACCGCGTAAAGCCGTCGCTGCATTCCACATCCGAAAGTACGAGCGTCTGCCCTGTAAACTTTGATGTTTCCAGGCGGTAGCGGTAGCAGCCGTCTGCAGTATCATAAACAACAGTGCCGGAGTCATCGCGCTGGTGGAACCCCCATACGCCACCGGTAGAATCGTCGGGAAGAAGGGCAAACGTATCCGCCTGCTTCTGCAGCCATGGCTGCCACTCCATGGCAATACTCTCACTGGGCATCCGATATCGTGTGCGTTCACTTAGAGTGTCTTTATACGGTGCTGCTTCAGAAACCCCACTGATACTCGCAACCAGCAACTGACCCGCAACACGCGTATCTCCGAATTCTTTTGGGGCGACGCTGTCCCACATAAACGGATCCTGGATGTGCCAGACATTCATGCCCAGGGTGTGTGAAACATTGCTATCGGTACTGCCCCAGTTCCAGCCAAAGAGAAACGGGCGCTCAGTAAATGCCAGTACCGAATCTGCATCCGCAACAGAATTGTTCCACCCTAGCGAATCGAGTGGTAGCTGCGGAGCCTCATACTTCTGCGCACTCATGCCGGTGATGCCGGCAGCGAGCAGGACGGCAGCGATTACCAGGTGTTTCATACCGCATCGGCTCCCTACCTCAGCACAAGTGGTGATGAAAACACGATGGTCGCATCTCGCTGCAACTGCAGCATATAGGCACCGGCAGAAAGCCGGCCGCTCAGGACAAGACGGCACCGGCCACCGCTGACCAGGGCAGGCTGCTGAAGTACAAGCTGCCCCGCACTGTCAGCAACTCTGCACGTTACCGCTCCATCACTGAGGCCGGTAATCGTCACCGCGCCATCGGCGGGATTAGGGTATAAAATGCTTCCGCCACCCTCTATTTTGCCGTCAACAGAGACAGCGTCAAGGTGAAGGCGGGTAACGAAAATTCTGGACAAAGTACTTTCATAGGCATATCGCCAGTCAGGGGAGAATTTTTTCCCTGCAGGGAAGGCGTACCGTTTAATGGGTTGTCGGTCCCACGCCCGGTAGTAATCCACTACGCCACGGTACGTCCTCACTAAGAGTCCCTTACCATCAGGAAGCAGGGCCAGTCGTAGAGGGCTGTACCTTTGTAAGTCACTGACGTTGAGTACTTTTTTGTTTGCTACCCTGTCATAGACAACAATAGAGCCTTCAGTGTCCTCATATTTCCGGCCCAAAGCGATATAGCGCGCATCGTCGGACAGTGCCATGCAGCTGATCCAGTCGTCTCCACTACCGCCACCGTAAGGGCCGTCCACTACACTGCCGGTAGCTGCATCCAACAGAACAGCGGTAGTCCAACTTCGGCCACCAAAACGGCCATCCGGGGGGAGATAATTTAACTTAGGAACCAGCAGATAACGGTCGTCGGCACTGAAGACCGCAAAGCCATTATCCTCCTTTGTCGCACCTGCTCTCGAGGCTGCATTCCGATACCTCCACACCGTATCACCGGTGTGCGTGTCCCAGAGAATACCCGTGCCGGCATCATACACCCGGGTGCCCGATCCGTTGAGCACGGCTGACGTCATATGCCACCAAAAATCATCATCCGTAGTCGTTTGTATTGATACGGTACGCTCCATCTCCGGCCACCGCCATACCGTAATACGCCCCGGGGAGGCGGTAGCCACCATGTTGGCATTGCGGGCAAACGACATACTCATAACATTGCCGGCTTCAGAAATCACACTACGGATGCCCTCACCGGTTTCAATGTTCAGTTCAACCAAACGTGGCTCCCTGGCCTTTGTTCCGCCGTGACATGCCGCCACCATCATCGGCGGGTCCCCTCCAATAACACAATCGTGAATCTCTCCCCAATCCCAATCCGTGGACATTTTATACCAGAGTTGCTCCAGAGTATCTTCTTGCATCTGGCTGCGCAGCACGGAAGAGGGCAGAGCAATAGTTACCATGCAAATTGCGGCAGTAATTACTGCCTGTAAGGCCCGGTAATACCGGGCAATGGAAGTATCAGGACTTTTCATGTCGTCACCTGAGGTTTCTAAAAAAGCGTATGGAAGTGTCTGCTGAATCACTGCCATGACCGTGCAGGCACCAGCAAATATGACAAAAATATCCCTCAGAATGTTCCATTTGGACAATTTATATTTTTAGAACATAGTTGTACTGAAACGCTACCCGCCCCGGCCCCACCCCCCGGCCCCATCCCCAAACGCGCATGCGCGTTTAGGGAGGGGGAGGATATGGTTTTTATGGTTGTTTATGGTGTTTCGTGCGGACGGATGCCATCCTCCCCTTATGGGATACGTGTTGGGCGACCACGCAGGGTCGCCCCTACGGTTATACATCACGTTCAACGCGGTAGAATCACGTCAACATTCCATGCGGACGGTTTACGTCCCTTCGGGCCCCTCCCCCACCGCCGCCATCTTGCATCACCACCTACCTACACAGCTCGGCTGGTCGGCTGCGTTGCGCAGCCTACGTAAACTACCTTAGGAATTCCGGAGCAATTGCTTTCAGATATAGTGGGAGAAAGACAGAAAATGTGACACACCCCGGCCCCACCCCCGGCCCCCTCCCCAAACCCCTTCGGGCTTTAGGGAGGGGAGACAGAATCATAAGATTTATTAAAACTTTTAATGGTCAGAACGTCAGGGCGCACGGCCGTGCACCCGCAATAGACAATCTCGCCGATTTTGTATTGTTTTTTATGATGTTCCGTACAGGCCAACCATGTGCGGCAGGGTGGCCGCATGGGGCCGCCCCTACGGTATTATCGTTATTTATGTTGTTTCGTGCGGGCGACCACGCGGGGTTGCCCCTACGGTTTCGTATTTTTTTTATGTTGTTTCGCGGTGGACGGATGCCATCCGCCCCTACGGATTCGCGCGGGCGACCACGCGGGGTTGTCCATACGAGTTCGTATTGTGTTTATGATGTTTCTGACCCAATCAATTCAGCTCTGAGTAATTTTGTCTATGGGTGAAATTCTCCGTAACCGGTTAAAGCAGAAAGGATTCGATTCCGAGCATCAGGAAGCGCTCCTTAGTCTACTGGTGGCTGCCGACGTGTTAAACAGGAAGCTGCAGCAAATCTGTGAACAGTATTCCATTACGCACCCTCAGTATAACGTTCTTAGAATCTTGCGGGGTTCGTATCCAAATGGACATCCGCGTTCTGAGATCATTGCAAGGATGTTGCAACGAGCTCCGGATGTTACACGGTTAATAAACCGGTTGGAAAAAGTTGGCCTTGTATGCAGGGCCCGTACTACCGAGGATCGCCGACTGTCTCTAACCTTTATCACCCCAAAAGGTATTGAGCTGCTCAATGCGATGCATGCCGATATAACAAGCCTTGGAACTGAGCTTCGGGAGCGCCTGAACGTTGAAGAAGCCGCCGATCTGATTAAATATTGCGAGCGTATTATTCAATGGGACCTCGAATAACCCGCATATTCTCCTTTTTTGCGGCATGGTTGATGTGGGCGTTGCCTGCATCGGCACAACAACTGTCATACGACTCGCTGGCAGGTTCGTTCGTGAAAGAGCTGAATGCACTGCGTGCAGATCCTGCATCGTATCTGCCGCGCATCGAGGAATACCGAGTCCAGGTTCAGTCGTTCACACCCAGCATTAAAAAACTCAATAAAGCCGTCAGTGAGATTAAAACGATCCTGGCAAAACAGAGCCCCCTTCTCCCACTTACCGTTGACTCTGCATTAATGAAGGCGGCGGCTGACCATGTAGCCGATGCGGCGGCTACCGGTATTTTGGGCCATATCGGAAGCAGTGGATCAAATCCAGGTACCAGAGTGGCACGGTATGGATTGTATCGGGATTTGTCAGAAGCAATTACGTACGGACATTTGAGTACTGCTCTGATGCTAGCATCGTTCCTTGTTGACGAAGGAACACCCGACAGAGGTCACAGAAAATCAGTACTGGCGTCTCAGTACACCAAAATTGGCGTTGCCATTGGCTACCATCCAAAGTACGACATTCAGCTTGTTGTGCTGGTTGGTAATTAAAGAGCCGTATCTGTCCACTCTTAGTACCAACACCTGCATACCCCTACAGCGGTATTGTTCCATGCTTCTTTGCGGGATTACTATCCACCTTTGTTGCCAGCCGCCTCAATGCCGTAATCAGCTCTCTTCGAGTTTCTGCGGGTTCAATCACGTCATCCACGTAGCCGCGTTCTGCAGCCTCGTACGGATTGGCAAATTCTTTATTATACTCGTCGATGAGCTGCTGGGTTCGTTTTTCGATTTGTTCGGGTGTAGGAGCAACCGAATCGCTACCGTTTGCCTTTTTCCTGTCCTTGTATAGTATTTCAACAGCCCCTTTCGCTCCCATTACGGCGATTTCGGCTGTTGGCCATGCAACATTATAGTCGCCACGAATATGCCGTGAACTCATCACATCATAAGCGCCGCCGTATGCTTTACGCGTAATAACAGTCAGCTTGGGAACGGTTGCCTCGCAATAGGCATACAGCAGTTTTGCTCCGTGGCGTATGATACCTCCCCATTCCTGGTCAGTTCCGGGAAGAAAGCCGGGTACATCCTCGAAGGTTACCAGCGGAATGTTAAACGCATCACAGAACCGAACAAAGCGTGCACCTTTTACGGAGCTGGAAATATCAAGAACGCCGGCAAGAGATGCCGGCTGATTGGCAACAATGCCAACGGGTATACTATCGAGTGTTGCAAAGCCAACAACCAGGTTCGAAGCAAATTCTTCGTGAACTTCAAAAAAATCCCGCTCATCAACCACTTCGCGAATCACGTCCTTAATATCGTAAGGATGATTAGGATTTTCCGGAATGATTGTTTCCAGCTTCTTACATGTTCTGTCGGGTACGTCGGTGGTTGGTAAGTGTGGTGGATTCACTCGATTGCTTGACGGCAGGTAGCGAACAAGCTTACGTACTGCAAGCAGACACTGCACTTCGTCGTCCATTGCAAAGTGGGCTACACCACTTCGCGAAGCATGGGTTTCGGCACCTCCAAGTTCTTCGAACGACACATCTTCGTGAGTAACGGTTTTTACAACTTCGGGTCCGGTCACAAACATGTAGCTGCTGCCCTTCACCATAAACACAAAGTCCGTAAGTGCCGGCGAGTACACAGCGCCGCCGGCACAGGGTCCGAGAACCACGCTTATCTGTGGCACCACACCGCTGGCCAGTGTATTGCGCAGAAATATGTCGGCATAACCTCCAAGGCTTACTACACCCTCCTGAATTCGAGCACCACCGGAATCATTCAATCCGATAATTGGCGCCCCAATCTTCATTGCGTGGTCCATCACCTTGCAGATTTTTTCGGCATGAACCTCGCTGAGTGATCCTCCAAAAACCGTGAAGTCCTGCGAAAACACACACACATGCCTGCCGTCAATGGTGCCAACACCGGTAACTACGCCATCGCCGAGTGGACGTTGCTTGTCAAGACCAAAGCGAGAGCTCCGGTGACGTGCCAGCATATCGAATTCCTTAAATGATCCATCGTCTAACAGTACCGACAGACGTTCTCTGGCTGTAAGCTTGCCCTTTGCATGCTGCTGTGCTATGCGTTTCTCGCCTCCTCCAAGAAGGGCTTCGTTTTTTAGTTCTCTCAGTTTTTCAATCCGGTTGCTCATGGCTATTCCTTATTAGGGCAAACTATGGTTTACGCATTTTACACTCAGGCAGGTGGTACAAACCGCAACGTCTGCTTCACCCCCCTCTAATGACAATGCACCTTATCGACTCGATGATCAAAAATACATCTCGTAATTTGCGTACCTATGGCTTACAGAATACTCCTACTTTGTTCCGGCCTTTTAATGATGTTTGCCGTGTTCAGTCTGGTCCTCACCATTGGTTCGGTTGTGGGTGGCAGTGATACATGGAAGGGCAACTTAATCCTGGGACTGTGTTTCGTGACGTTAACAACGGTGTTTCTGGTTATCGGGCTGGTAAAACGCAAGGCTGTATATTCCAGAATCGAAACTGAAATTGCTGCTCAGTTAGTTCAGCACAATTATGTTGACGCAAAAGTCTTTGCACAGTCAGCGGGGATATCACTCGATGATGCCAGAGACCAGCTTGACAAGCGAATGAAAACCCGGGGCTGGCAACGAACCGAACTTCCGGAATACAACGCTCAATATCATAAGAAATAGAAAAGGGGCTTGAGCACGTACCCAAGCCCCTTAACAGTTCCTGTTTCTTAAAATTTCTGAACTTGCACGGACTGAATGCCGGTACCTGTTTTTACGATTACGGTATACGTCCCTGCAGCACCATTCAATGGCATCGTAAACGTATTTCCTGTCGATGTGGTACGCTGAACCTCTCTCCCCAGTGCATCAACAACAACGATGGTTGCTTCCGGTGCGCCTTCGATAACGATGTGAGATGTAAATGGGTTGGGATAAACAGTAACCGGACTTGTAATGTCTGCCGATACATCTGCAGGGCCTACGATAAAGTTGTCTGACCAGCGGCGGCAGCCATCATCATTTGATATCAAGACGCGATAGTACCCGTCGCCCGTAATGGCAGTACTTTGCTCAACTGCGCCGCTTATGGCCTTCCCATTTTTAAACCACTGGTAGTAAACATCCTGAATCGAGCAGGTGAGTTGTTGATCCTGACGCGAAATAACGGGTTCCGGAAGTGCCGGCGTTATTGTTATGTGCAGTGTATCTGAAAAACCAATGCAGTTATAGGTATCGGTGATTTCCACGTACACCGTGTATTCGCCTTCTGCAAGTTCAGCAAGCTGAAATTTGGAAGGTATCGGGGTAGGCCGAATTGTGCCGTTCACATACCACCTGTAGGTGGGATAACCTTGTGGTGCCTGAATTGTAGAGTCGGTGAGCATACACAGCACAATTGAACTGGTCTTGGTGTTTAAAGCCGTGTTTGGCCCGCACTTGGTATGAGCAACAAATGAGTCGGTAAACTTACCGCCTTCTACTGTTTGTGCGTCGAACGTAGCGCGTGTGTCAAAGTAGCCCGCTACAACAACCTCACCTTTTTGATTTGCACGGATGCCGGTGCCAAGGTCATCGTAAGGACCTCCAGCGGACTTCACCCACTCTACGTCGCCATTAGGCCACAGACGCATAAAAAAGATATCATCGCCGCCATGAGTGGTCACTGTGGTACCGCCCAGAACCGCAGTACTGTCAAATGTGCCAACAACGTACATTGCTCCTCTGCTGTCGGCATAAATCGCCCTACCGGTTTCAGTTAGTTCTCCGCCATAATTACGGACTAAATCAATATCACCATTTTTTGTAAATCTGCATACGAACGCATCTTCATACAAGTCGCTGTTAGCAGATAACATCTGGGTATCGAAGGTGGTTTTTCCGAACATAGCGCCGGTAGTCAGGAAGCGTCCTTCGGAATCAGCAAAGCCGCTAATGACTTTATCCTTCCGTTGGGTACCAATTTTCTTGGCCCACTGTGTTTCGCCATTTGCTGTTAGTGCCCAAACAAAAAAGTCCTGTTCATTTAACAGAGCAACCAGGGAATGTCCAACCGGAAAGTTTACGGTACCGTTAAAGTATCCCGTTGCATATACGCGGTCGCCATTTGGACTAACACCCACAGACAAGGCCATATCGGACTGACCGCTGCCGGCGCTGCGCACCCAAACAACGTCGCCATTTGCAGAGAGTTTACACACAAAGATGTCAGTATTCCCAGCCGAGCTAATCTGCTTGGTATCAAACTTTGCAGTTTTACCAAAGCCCCCTGCCAGGTACACCATGCCAAGGGAGTCAACAGCAATAAACGGAGATGGCTCCGAGTATCCCGGGGCACCGAACACTTTCACCCACAAAAGGATGCCGCTTCTATCGAACTTGGCAATAAACATGTCAACATCGAACGGTTCAAGAGCCTCTATCATTTGTCCGCCAACCATTGCCTGGTCTTCGAACGCCCCGGCTACATAGTAATTTCCTTTATTGTCAGCAACAATGCACGAGACTTCGTCGAGGCTGTACCCGCCGTAGGTATCAAAATCAACAGCTTTGCCGCTGGTATCAAACCGCGCAGTAAAGCCGTCATAATTACCAATCCCCAGCATGAGTGTAGTATCTACACGAACCGAGTCGGAGAAGGTACCTGCAATGTGGGCATGACCATCTATACCAAGTGCCAGTGAAAATGCTTCGTCAAACGTTGGACCGGTAATGGTTTTAATCCACTTATATTTTGGTTGTGCCAGAGCTAATGTGGAAAAACTGCACATCAGGATTGCTACCAGCACAAGCTGATGTATAAATCTGTTAATGAAGATCATGGTCACTCCAGAATTAATTATTCAATTAGTCCGCGGCCCATTTTGCTGATTTGGCCGGATTCTTTCAACTCAGACAAGACGGAATCAATAATACCGTTGACGAAGACACCGCTCTTATCCGTACTATATCGTTTTGCTAGTACAATTGCTTCATTGATTGTAACTTTTATCGGAATATCCGGGCACGAGATAAGTTCAGCAATTGCCAGTTCCAGTAAAATCTTATCCAGAGTGGCAATCCGTTCCATTTCCCAGTTTTCCAGGTTTCGCTTGATAAGGTCATTAATAATATCGCGGTTGTCACGGATTTTTTCAATGATCGTAATAGCGTACCGAACTTCATCGTCAGCCCATTCAATGGGAATATCGGCTTCCAGTTCTTCAACTTCATCTGGCCGCAGAATCCGACCTCCGCTATTTGCCTCCGGCGAGTCAAATGTGAACCGTCGGAAAAACACATGCTCGAAGATGTCATCAAATGGAATTTCACCATTGGATGATGCTGCCAGGACCTGAAACACTTTTTCGCGCGCAAGGTGTCGCGATCCGTTAATCTTTTTTTTCTTGCTTAGTGGAAACCCGTTGCTCAACTACGTTGCTTTCGATACCGTAAAAATCTTATAAGCCACGAATTGATGGTGTTCCGGTGAACATACCGTGAACGTGGCGTACTTTTTTAATTCGCTCCTCGGCAATGGCATTACTGGCTTCGATTGTAAGAATATTCTTGTCGCGTGCCGTTGTGAGGATATTCATCGTAATATCATAAATACCCTCTGCCTGACGCATCACTGAGTCTCTGTCGTAACCGGTAACTTCGGATGCCACGTTCATCAGCCCGCCTGAGTTAACCACATAATCGGGTGCATAAATGATATTTTGCTTTTGCAGTGCTGCAGCATGAACATCTTCGTTTTGAAGCTGGTTGTTTGCAGCCCCGCACACAACGGAGCATGACAGTTGTGCTATGGTTTCGTTATTAAGCACTGCCCCTAAGGCATTGGGCGAGAAGATATCGCAAGGAGTTGTAAACACTTCATCGGGCGATATCACGGTAGCACCGGTTTCGGCAGCAACTTTATTTGAACGCTCTTCGTAGATATCCGAAACAAAAACAATTGCTCCGTCCTTCACCAGATGTTTTACAAGGTTCGACGCTACGTGACCTGCACCCTGAACTACGACACGCTTTTTTGACAGTGAGTCGGTACCCCAGGCAAATTTTGCTGCTGCCTTCATCCCTGAATATACACCAAAGGCAGTCACCGGCGACGGGTCACCTGATCCGCCTACGCCACCTACACCGGTAACAAACCGGGTTTCCATCCTTATCCACTCCATGTCGCGTACACTGGTACCAACATCTTCGGCAGTAATGTATCTGCCACGCAGACTTTCCACCATTTTGCCGTAGGAGCGGAATTTGGCTTCGTTCTTGTCGGTGCGAGGGTCTCCGATAATCACAGCCTTTCCACCACCCAGATTAACTCCGCTGACAGCAGCTTTATAGGTCATGCCTCGTGATAGCCGAAGGGCATCTGTTATTGCGTCTTCATCAGTGGAATAATTCCACATGCGAGTACCGCCCAGAGCCGGACCAAGAGACGTATCGTGAATGGCGATTACTGCACGCAGGCCGGTAACCGGATCGGAACACAGAACTACTTGTTCGTGCCCCATTGTCTGGAGGGTGTCAAAGAGCTTCATATTTATCCTGTTGTGTCAATTTCAGAAATGCAAAATACGGAAACCCAATAGTGTAACTCTCAATGTAACAAAACAAATCGTATTCTGAGTGCAGTATGCGTAGTGTATGGCGTAAGCCTCCATCCAGCACCCGTAAACTCTGCTTTATCGGTTTAATAGTCATTCCGGAATGCGTCCCGGTGCAACAAACAAAAAAAAGCCGCATGAAAGCGGCTTTTAAAGGTATGAGTGATTTTTCTGCAAGATTTAGTTGCGAGGACCGCGGTCACGATCCATACGCGGGCGTTGCTCGCGTGGGCGTGCCTCGTTAACAACCAGGTTCCTGCCAGCAACACTACGTCCGTTTGTGGCTTCGATTGCAGCGTTGCCATCTGAGTCTGGCATCTCTACAAAACCAAATCCACGGCTGCGGCCTGTAAACTTATCTCTGACCACAGAGGCAGATTCAACTGTGCCGTACTCAGTGAATACCGAACGAAGCTCATTGTCGTCCATCGAGTATGGCAGGTTACCAACATAAATATTCATACAATACATCCTTTGCGGATCAGTGGCGATATCGTCACCATACACTGAATTAATAATCGACGCGATATCGTTAGCTCGGCGATCCGCCCACGAACCAATGATGCAAATTATGGTAGAAAACCATACTTTGATACCATTCACACCAAAAACAGTTAAAAAAACCTTTTTCTGACTCTTTGTCATCGTCAGATTTTTGTTGCATCATCGTAGTTTTTCTGAACCTGGGCCCAGTTAACGATATTCCACCAATTCGTAACGTAGGCCGCTTTGTTATTGCGGTATTTCAGGTAGTAGGCATGCTCCCATACGTCGATACCCATAAGCGGGATGGTGTTCCATTGGGTGAGTTTATGCTGGTTTTCGGCCTGCAAAATCAATAGTTGTCCGTTGGACCGAGAGTAATGCAGCAGTGCCCAGCCGCTTCCTTCTACCGCATTGGCAGCGGCAGAAAACTGATCCTTCATTGCCTGAACTGACCCGAAGCTCCGAACGATTGCCTTTTCGAGTGTACCGGACGGATTACCACCGCCGCCGTGCCCGGCCGGTGCCATTACCTGCCAGAACATCGAATGCAGGAAATGGCCGCCGCCATGAAAAGCGGCTTGTTTTGACCAGTGCTGAATTAAGGCGTAGTCGGCCTGTGCCCGTGCCTTTTCCAATGCATCTTGTGCCTTTATCAGCCCATTCACATACCCCTGGTGGTGTTTATCGTGGTGCAGCTTCATTGTTTCGGCATCAATGTACGGCTCTAATGCTTCGTATGGATAGGGCAACGGAGGAAGGGTTGGCTTTTCGGGTTGCGTTTGATGATTTGTTTGTGCCAGGACCGGGATGCTGCCTGTGGAAAGAACTGCGGGAACTGCCAGTGCTGCCGCAGTAGTGGAAAGGAATGTGCGTCGGCTGCTCATAAAAACTGTACCTTATAACTGTGTAAGAAACTGTTCCAGTTCCTTTACATCTTCTTCACTGCCCATAAAACAGGGTATGCGCTGATGCAACGAACTGGGAATAATGTCCAGAATACGTTCAAACCCCGTTGTTGCCCTTCCACCCGCCTGCTCGACGATAAACGACATCGGGTTTACTTCGTACACAAGCCGAAGTTTGCCCAGGGGAGACGTCTTGTCAGCAGGATACATAAAAATGCCGCCATAGTGCAGCGTACGATGAATATCAGCCACCATTGTTCCAACATACCTCAGCGAGTACGGCCTCTGCCCGTCATCACTGGGTTCAAGCAGGTGACGGACGTAGCTGCGGACCCCTTCGCTCCACTTGTGGGAGTTGCCGCTGTTTACACTGTAAATACTGCCGCGCTTGGGAATCTGTAGCTTCTCGAAGGTTAGTAAAAACTCGCCGATTGTAGGTTCGTACGTGAATACATCTACTCCACTACCCGTTGTATAGACAAGCTGCGTACTCGATCCATACATGGCATAGCCGGCAGCAACCTGCTTATACCCCGGCTGCATCACGTCAGCCTCGGTACCGGGACTGGTGTCGGACTGGTTAAGGCGACGGTAGATACTAAAAATCGTTCCTATCGAAACGTTAACGTCGATGTTGCTGGAGCCATCCAGGGGGTCGAACACCAGCACATACTTGCCTTTGGCATACTCATCGGGAATTTGGATCAAGCCGGATTCTTCCTCCGATGCCATAACACAAAGGTGCCCGCCATGGTCCATGGCCCTGAAAATCACATCATTGGCATGAATGTCGAGGCGCTTTACGCGTTCACCGTGGACGTTGGTGGACTCGGTAAGGCCCAGAATGTCATTTAAACCGGAGCGGCGCACGTCGTGGGCAAGTATCCGTATTGCAAGCGTCAGGTCACGCAGTAATCTCGAAAACTCTCCGGTAGCCGAAGGATGCAGGGCGCCCTGCTCCACAATGTGTCGCTCGATGGTTACCAACCTCGAAGTTTTTACCAAGGGCATCGCTGTAACTACGACTCTTTTGTTGGGTTGAGACGTACCGAGAGAACCGGACACGGAGCTTTGCGAAGCACTCGCTCCGTGGTGCTTCCAAAAAGAAAGTGTTCAAAACCGCTGCGTCCATGCGTACCTATCGAGATGATCGAACAGTTATTCTCCCTGGCATAACCGCAAATCTCGTCGCTGGCCCTTCCCCGCTGAACCTTGGTAACAACCTTAAAATTTTCTGCCTCAAGAGCTGCAGCCTGTTTCCCAAGCTCCGTTTCGGCGTTGTTCTGAAGTTCCAACTCAATGTCGGCAAAGCCCACTTGAGCGTAACTCCAGTCAGCCGGATACACCACGGGTTCTACCACGTGCAATAAATGCAGCGTTGCTCCAGTTCCCCGGGCAATCTCCTTTGCCATGGATAACGCTTTAATGCTGTTTTCCGAAAAATCAATCGGTACTAATATTGAGTTAACCGTGAACATGGCATTTTCCTAGGTATGTTTGCGATGTATGCAATGTAGCAAAAGACACGACTACAAAGGACATTATTCATGACAATTATTTGTCAGCTCTTTCTTTTTTTGTTACCCGTCTTCCTGTTTTTTTCTGCCTCTCCAGCTCATGCTCTTGCCTCTGATACTGATTTGGGGTGGGATGCCCTAATTGAAAATGCCGACCAAACTGCCGTCACACACTTCCGTAATGCCCTGCAGGAAAACCCCGATGACGAGCGTGCCATTCTGGGGTTAAGCTTTGCGTATGGGCTCCGTTTAGACGATGCTGCTTCGTGGAATGCTTACCGCTCTTTTCTTGACAAGACAGCCGACCCCAATCCGTACATCTATGCCGCACAAAATACCAGATGGTTCTCCGTTGGAGCAAACCGAAAGGGGCTTGGGCTTCGGGCTGTATTGCGTAACACCGTCAGCCACCCTGACCCCAATGGGATTTTACGCGTGATCTGTTTACAGTATCTGGGACAGTTGGCCGAACGCGATAACCAGCTTCGGGAAGCAGATTCATACTACTCCGAAATTGGCGCTCTTACTAAGTGGCGTATCATTGGTCCGTTTCACAATATTTCGGGATCAGGGTTCGATAAGGTTTTCGAGCCTGAACTTGTAGATAACCCTGACGCTGAATATAAGGGAAGCGACCTTCGTACCGTTCGCTGGTTTACACCACACAATATCAGGCGCGATTGCTGGACCGACATTGCGCGTCACTTCTCTACAGTTCAGGGTGTGTTCTATGCACGCACCTATGTTCACTCGCCTACCACTCAGTCCGTTCAGATGCGTATCGGTACATCGGGTGCATTCCGGCTATTCCTGAACCAGCAGATGATTCTTGATACGATAGAAGAACGAAATAACGATGTTGATACATACATCGCAGAAGTAACGCTGCAGGCCGGTTGGAATCAGATAACTGTTAAGCTATGCAACAGCAAACTGGACAGATGCAATTTTCTGTTACGAATAACAGATAAGAGCGGAACTGCTATTTCGGATCTCGAATATTCTACGGCACCACAGCAGTTTCCTACGTCCACGACTCTGGTAAAGCCCCTTGATCATCCATTTCTTGCCTTCTTCCGTAGTCAGATAGCAAAATTTCCTAATCGTCCGGAAAATTACCTCCTGCTTGCTAACGCATTGCTGCGTAACGACGAAGTGGATGAGGCTGAAGAAATTATTTCTAAATTACTTAGCAAATATCCCAACTTTATTTGTGCACTCATGCTGGCCCTTGAAACAAATCAGCGGGCTAACCGGTACGACGAGTCAATCACCACTATTGAGCATATTACCAATACTCGTCCTGACCTGCCAATTTCACTTGTTTACTCGTTTAACAGGGCTGTTTCAACCAAACAACTGGATACCGCCGACGCGATTCTGAACAACATCGGGAAAACATTGCCGGAATCAAACGATTACTACGAAGCGGCAATTGAACTTGCACGGTTGCGAAACGATGTTGCTCTTGTATCCACACTACAGGCAAAAGCGTTCGAGACCAACCCCCAGATTCTTGACTTTGCCTCGGCAGCAGCAATGCTCGCACTAAGAACAGGTGGAGGATATGCTAAAGCAATTGACATTATCAAAGCACACTTGTCGTATAACTGGAATGAAGGCGGATTGCTGATGAAAGCGGCATTGTGCGAAGATGCCATGCAGTATGCTGACTGGGAGAACACATACAACGAACTGTTTGAATTGTCGCCACTGGCTCCCGGTTTTCACAGCAGGATGGCTGACTCGTACGCCGCAAGAAGAAAATGGGATGCCGCCTTGAAGTCAATTACACTGGCTTTGGAAGATGCTCCCGGCGTCTCATGGATGTGGCAGCAGTCAGGCATTTACAGGAAGGCCCTTTCTGACAGCAGTGGGGCAGGGTCTGACTTTAAACAGGCAATTGCAACCGATCCGGCAAACTTCAGTGCGCGCGAACTCCTGCGCGAGCTTACCAATACTCCTTCGCCCTTCAGCGTGATGCAAACCAACAATATCGACAGCCTTATCCGCACATCGCCGTCGGCAACTGATTACCCGGATAAGCAGTCCGTAACTCTTCTGCTCGATAAACAGCGCGTAGTATACGATGGCAGCAGATGCAAGGTTCGGTTCGAGATGCTGGTTCGTGTTTTAAATAATTCCGGGATCGATTCATATAAGGAAGTTACGTTACCCGGAGGCGATAATACGATAGTAGAAAAGGCAGTAGTGATTAAGGCAAACGGACGTGAAATTCCGGCTGACAGAAACGGCAATTATGCGGTGTTTAAAAACCTTGAACCAAATGACTTTATCTACGTGCGTATCAACTGGTCCGAATCAACTCAGGGTGAACTTGCCGGTTACTTTTTCGACGAGTTTGGAATGAACGATTATGTCCCGTCTAAAATTGTCCGGTATAGCTTACTCACCCAAAAATCCGAACGGTATTCCTGGAATTTTGTAAATGGCGAGGTGCAGCAGTATTCAAAGGATACGCCTCTTGGAAACCTGCAGGTATGGGAGTTACGAGACCAGCCGGCAATTACCGAAGAGGAAGATATGCCGTCGTACGGTGCGATTGGTAAAATCCTTTATATTTCATCGGTCCCCCGCTGGCAGGAGATCGTGCAGTGGTATTACAATATTGCCCGAACCAAAACCAGATCATCACTTGATGTACGCACAAAAATGAATGAGCTGTTCCCACCAGGTAAGCAATACACCAAACAGGAGATTATCGAGGGCGTATATCACTTTATCACTACCAACATTCGTTACTCAAATGTTCCGTTCCGCCAAAGCGGTGTTGTACCGCAGACCGCCCGCGATGTGCTGGTTACTCGGATCGGAGACTGTAAGGATGTGGCAACGCTGTGCATTTCAATGCTGGCTGAGCGGGGCGTAACAGCCTATCACGCCCTTGTAAGAACAAACAGTTCGCCCCTCAGGAAACAGCCACTACCGTCAATTCCATTCGATCACGATATTGTGTATACCGAACTTGACGGCAAGCCGTTGTTTATGGATTTGACCGCCGAAAATGTTCCGTTGTACAGTTTACCATTCGGCGATCTGGAAGCACTGTGCCTGGTTATACGGCCGGGCGAGTCAACTCCGTCCCTACTGCAAAAGCAGTTCTTTACCCCGAATGTGATGAGGCTCAATACAAACCTGTCTATCCATGATGATCTTGGTGCCGAGGTTACACAGCAGTACTGGCACAGCGGAGCACGAACAGAGTTTTACCGCTCTGCATGGAAAACGCTAGGCCCCACCGAAGTTGAGCGCTCAATCAGAGAAGGGCTGTCGAACGACTGGCCCGATGTTCAGCTGGAAGACTATTCGATTAATCACCTGGATACCATACTGCCGGAAATTGATTATACACTGCATTTTTCGATTCCGGACTTCGTGATGGAAGCTGAGGGGTTGCGTATTATTAAACTTCCATGGTATTCGCCGTTTGAACCATTGGCGGCGCTCGGATATAGCACCCGAACACACCCTTACGAGTTTTCCAAGTACGTTGATACTCTGGTGGAAACCATAACGATTAACATTCCCGACGGCTACGAGGCAATCGGTTTAACAGAGTCGGAACACTTTGTGGGACCGGTGTCATACGTACAGCGCACCGCCCGTCAGTCATCCGCTACACTCACACTGTCACGCACGGCCGTGTTTCAGCGCAATTATGTGATGCCCGAGGAGTATGCCAACTTTAAAACATACTACGGGAATGTAGCACGGTCAGACCGACAAGCACTGTTACTCGTGCCCAAGGGCACGGTGATCCAGCGAGTTACTCCGGGCAAGGTAAAAGTTCCCAAAGGAGGGCGTAAACACTAAGTGTTTGTTGTATTGGTTGGTAGATGATCGGTATCCCAACCGGTGCTGCACCTTGTTTACCAATCATCCATATTAACGTTGTTGATGTAATTTGGAAAATCGTGAGACTGCATTTCGATCGTACGTTGTTTGACGCTGTGCTCTGCCTGAACGGTGCTATAGATACTGATGTAATTGAGCAATACTTTAGTAATGTACCGATTATTGCTGCCGACGGTGCTGCCAACACACTTTACTCACGTGGGATAATCCCCGACATGGTAGTTGGCGATCTGGATTCGGTTCTCGATGACACCCTTGAGGCAGTTCGACCCTATTCGCAAATCGTTCAAATTGTGGATCAGGACATCACGGATTTCGAAAAATCCTTACGGGTTTCCCAGTCACAGTTATGGAATCGGGTACTGGTTACCGGACTGCACGGTGGCGATCTGGAACATACGCTGAACAACTGGTCGGTGTTTTACCGCTACGCCCAGACTCAGCCCCTTACCATCCTAGACGGAAACCGGTATGTGATTTCAGTGGTTGACAGCTTGTTGGTTGCTCTGCAGCCCGGCGAGATTGTCTCGCTTATTCCGCAGCCTTCGGCACGCATCAGTACCAGTGGACTACAGTGGAATCTTGATGACGAGAGCCTTGAAATGGGAATACGTGAGGGTGCAAGAAACAGAATCACCGAGACTGAAGCCCGGATACAAATTCATCAGGGCTCGCTACTTTTTGTGTTTAATGCCCGCCTGCCATTTGCACCTGTATTGTCCGATTAGCTAAGTTCGAGCTGTTAGTTTTTGTTTTATCGGTTTTACCTGCGAGTTTATATGCGTCGTGACATCACAACCTGGTGGAGTCCTAACCTCCAAAAAAATATGGAAATCGTTGCCTATGGCAACTATGGACCGGCTCTGCTGATGTTCCCGAGTGCAGCTGCTGACTACCTTGAATACGAGCGGTTTCACCTGATCGAGGCTATTGAACCGATAATAAACTCCGGTAAGTTCAAGGTGTATTCAATTAACAGCATTAATTCCGAGAGCTGGCTGAATAACACCATGCATCCTACCGATAAGGCAATCCGGCACCAGCAGTACAACAACTATGTTATCGAAGAAGTTGTGCCGTTTATTATCCGCGACTGCGATGGTCTGGTTCCAATCTATACTACCGGCGTCTCACTGGGTGCCCTGCATGCAGTTAACTCGTTTTTACGCAGGCCTGATGTGTTTGAAGGCACAATCGGCATGAGTGGTATCTATGACTTAAAGGCATATACCAAGGGGTATTTTGACGAGAACTGTTACTTTAACTCGCCACTTGACTACATGCAGAACATGGAAGACCCATACTGGCTGAACCTGATGCGTTCAAAGCGTCACCTGTACCTTGTAAGCGGAAGAGGCTCCTACGAAGACCCTGCGGCATCAGTGGTCATGGGGGATACGCTTACAGCCAAGGGTGTCCCACACGAAGTTGACTTGTGGGGATATGAGTGGGGGCACGACTGGCCAACCTGGAGAGCAATGCTCCCTCACTACTTGTGGTCGCGGTTTTAATTTGACTACACTGCCTGAGCCGTTTGGTAATCTTCCACAGTACACGCCTTGTGCGTAGTTCGGATCGCAGCCAGCACCAGCTTATGTGTTTCTTCGGCAGTTTCCGACAATGGGTGTACTGTGTCAGGATCCAGGGCACCAAGGTCATCAAGGATTTGCATCCACAGCTTTACCAACCGGATTCGGTGCAGCGTGCCAAACAGGAAACGTCGAAACTCCGTCCTGTCAGCGGCACCCAGCGCCATCTCTAACGCTGCGCCAGCCTCCAATGCATCGGCAAACATTCGTCTGAGTAAAACCATCTCACGCTCAGCAGTGGGATAGGCTGACGGTATTGATGCCATCCGAATTAACATTTCATAGGTTTTTTCCTGCAACGGCGTTGGCATGGAAGTTCTCCCAAAGAGTGTACTTCAGTAGTGCACCCACAACGCAGAATGTGACAGGTGGAAGGGGGCTTTGCTACTGTGCCAAACCAATAACTACCTGCATTATCATGGTCGCAGCTAACTTGGCAGTTCTGTTGTCAACGTCGAAGGGCGGACATGTCTCCACAACATCGAAAGATTTTAGGTAGCCGGATTGTGCTGTACTGCGTACCAGAAATGCTACCTGCTCCGGATAAAGTCCGTCAGCCGACGGAGCACTTACTCCGGGTGAGAAGGCTGATGCAAATACATCCATGTCAAGAGAGAGATGGATTCGCTCCGCTACACCTGCCTTGCCAATTGCCAGCCGCGCAGTAGTACGTTCACGGGCCTCACCCAGCATGAATACACTTGCTTTATGCTGACGCAGATATTGTAAATGCGAGGCTGCCACGGCGGTTTCCTGAAGTCCGTACTCAACCATTGCACCGGGTGGAATCAGTGACCCGTGATACTCCAGTACCTGTCTGAAAGGCGACCCGCTGTGAGCTCTTGACTGATCAATTAACGGCCTGACGTCGGCATGTGCGTCGATATTGATGATGCCAAATGGTTTTCCCATGGTACCGTGTGCCATTAGCGATGGCCAGGCGGTATCATGTCCGCCTCCAAGAACGATAGGGACAATGTTCTCCTGAAGAAGAAACCGAACAACGTCGTGCACTTCATCATGGATCTGTTCAAGCGTTTTCCCTTCACAGTCAATATTACCACAATCAGCTAGTTTAATATGCTTTCGCTCAAATGCATGCTGAACAGTGGAGGTTGCCATTTTGTACAGTGAGCGGCGAATTGCAGACGGACCGGCTGCAGCACCGGGGCGTCCACCATTTCGCTCAACGCCGATATGCTGTGGTACACCGATTATAGCGCACCGAACAGGAGCCGGTTCTTTCAGTTCCGTTAACGGCGTAACCAGATTGCCAAGGCGGGGGTCCTCGGCATTCGTCGAAACAAATATCTCGCCGGCGTCAGGAGGTGTGCACAATCGCTCAATTGTCTTGTACATTACTGCACCAGGCTAATCCATGTGTGCCGCCGAATACCGTTCTGCTCGCATGTAATACTAAACAGTCCGGTACTTATTCCAGGAGGCAGGTTAAAGTAAATTGTTTCAGCTTCCGTTACAAGCTGACTACCACGGTAAATCTGATTTCCCATAATGTCGGATATGCTCATGGTTGCCTGTCCCTGACGTATGCCGGTAGATGTTAGCGTTAGCCTGCTGCCTGCACCTGCAGGGTTGGGGAACACGTACATTGGCACACTGAGGTTATTTAAACCATGGTCATCTACAGAGGTTGCCGCGGTATTACCAATCAGCCTGACAATTTTAATCGGCATCCGTTCATCATTACTGTACACCCGAGCGGATCCTGTTGAGGTTCCGGCATCAGGTCTGTTAAAACGAACTACAACACGTAAAGAATCAGTTGCGTTTAACACAACCGGAAGGTTGGCGCTGGTGCTTACAATGCTGTAGTAGTCTCTTGTGTCCCTGATGTTAATTGAATCAATCCGTAAAGGAGCAGAAGTGGCAGGCGTAATCACTAATTCGCGATCAATAAGCTGCGGGCTTGGAGCGTTAAAGTACAGCGTGTCCACATTGGTAGCAATTGTTGGTTTAGCTGCAACAATAAACTGAATCCAGACCCGGTTGCCGAAGTCAGCTTTAAAGTTCCTGATTGTCTGCCCCTGGCTCTTAAACTGCAGGCTTCCTGTTCCAAGCTGATCACGCAGGAACCAAAAGTCTAACCCATAACCAAGTTTATTGATTAGCTGATATTCATAGCAACCGTCTTCAAGCTGAAATGTATCGGTATATGTTTTTTCACTCTCAAGGTTACTGCCTTTTCGTATTACATCACCTCCAATTTTCCGCAACTCCCATTCAAATTGCTCATTTGCATACTTATTGGTCCGAAGTGCGATTTCCAGGTCGCTGTACAGAACATCAGGCAGAACATACGGCACCGTTTTATGGTTGTTGTTCCCGTATTCATCAGCTTCAGCAGTACGTAACTCTACGGTAAACATGTGCTCACCTTCTGTGGTAGGCCAGGTTGGCTGCGGCAGCGTAACGGTATCAGTCTGCATAAACGCCAGATTACCGGTCCACGAATAGGTACCAATCTTGTTGCCATCTGAACTCATGGTGATTTCAAGTGTCTCAAGGGGCTTTGACCCGCGATTTCGGATTACAATCACCGGGTTACCGCAGATGGGATTCATCCGGCTGTAAAACTCCCAGGTGTTTGGCGAGATTATATCTACAATTTCGGCGTCAATGGTACTCGAAGCGGGTCCGTATCCAATCAGCTGTGCCGAAACCTCCCACCGGCCCCAGTTTTCGGCTGTGGTGTCGGGCTTGATACCGTAGTCAACTACAATGTCCTTCTTCCCTGCTGCGAACGGCGACAAGTCAAATTCGTATAGGTCAACCGGTGCGCCCGGACACCAACCGGTACGGTCAATCAGCCACGTGCCTCCTTGCGGATATACCGGGTTGTCACCACACTCTTTCCAGAGCTGCCAGGTAAAGCGTTCCTGGTTGTCAACAGAGATAAAGTGGTCTCGCGGACAGAACTCGGCGCAGTTGGTGGGGTTCGAGAATTCGTGTCCGCTTGCTACTGCTTTGATTTTATATGTTGTGGCATCCGGATGCAGTGTCACAGACCGCGGTGCAAGCGATTCATTTGTCAGCACCTTTGTGAACTGTGCATTCCTGTCGTACCAGAGCTGGTCAATCTGAACAACATCACGTGCCGGAAGCCCCTTAATCATCACAAATGTCATGTCTAACAACTCTTGTTGGTTTCCGGCCGACAAGGTTACGTTATCGTGAAGCAACGGTGCGAAGTCGGTGACATCATAAATCCATTTAAAACCATTGGGACCAAGGTCTAATCCTATTCCATACGGCGTGATGTAGCGTCCTAGTTCAAAATCAACTACCGGATCGTAGTACGTTTTAACATCTTTCACCAGTGTTTGTTGAGGTGTTACCATCAACGAATCCACAACAAAGCCATCCTCATCAATGATGTACTGCAGTCCTGCAGCAAAAACAGAAAGTGTATCGGTTGGCGAAGCTGGATAATCAGGATCTTCCGGTCTGTAGATCCTGGGTTGGACAGGATTCTGGAACAATATCACCTGTGATACGCGCGGTGCAAGGTCAACGTTGAAATCTTCGCGCTTCGGAGTGACAGACACTTGACCGGAGCTAAAACCAACACGGGGACGGGCGGCCGAGAGTCTGGTAAGGTAGCCAATATCGTTGCTCGTTAACTGTTCAACAACGGGCATTCCAAACATCGTGGCATGATTTCCCTGATCGGATCCGTCCTTCAGGCGGCCGTCCGGCAATTGTGATTCGCAGTCGTAATACGCAATCAGATTCTGAAACTTCGGGTGCTGGGCGTCAAGCCGGCGCGTCATCCAGGCTTTAACGGTTTGCTGGTCAAGCGCTGTGTTCCAGATTTGAATTTCATCAAGCATGCCGGGATACGATCCCGATGCTCCTGACCCGACAAGGATGGATGTAATTCCGTTTAGTTTCTGCGACTTTCCGTTTCCTTCAAACGCAAGCTCACCATCCAGATATACCTTCATTGTCCCCGCACGTGCATCTTTTACAAAGGCCCAGTGACGCCACTTTCCTGTTAGCTCGGGTTTGGGTATTGCCTTCGAGATTCGGTCAGGATCGGCTCCGCCGGTACGGCCTGCATCCCAGTACACGGTACCGTCGGACCATGGCAGGTGGATGTTCACTACGCGTTGTTTCTGTGCGTTATAGGCTTCGAACACGTTGTGGTTTCGCGGCAGATCCTGGGCACTTCCAAATGCCCAGAAGCTTACGGTAATGGCATCAGAGAGCAGGGCCCCGGCTGCCGATGGTATTTCAACCTGGTCACCGGATATAAATCGTAGCGCCTTCCTCGAGTCGTCATCAGTGTACCCCTGTACCTGTGTAGCACCTGCAGCTAATTTTACAGGAAGGGGCGAGCTTAAGCACGATAGCTCGATGATAATGTTCGACGTACCATCCCACGTGAAACCGGTATGAAATGGGATGCTTAAAGGATTTTTGCCAAAGGTTACGTCTCTTCGAACCACAGTTGTAAACCCATCCGAGCGGAGTGGTTGGGGCACGGCTGTCTGAGTAGTCTGCGTTATCTTCACAGTAAATAATCGTACTATTCCAACACTGTCAAGAGGAGTTAGCTCAATTGCGTTCAGTTGTCCGGCTGCAATTCCTGCTTGCGATAACTCGGTAGCTGTGAACATGTATTGTGCCTTTCCGCCATTAGGTTTCAGTACAGCGGTATTGGACTGATCGGCACTTCCTATCGATGAATAGGTAAACTGAGGAGTACTCCCCGAAATGGTGGTAGAAGTAAAACGCTGCTTACGGGGGACCGGCACAGTGGTATAGCCAAATTCATCCGGTGTAGAATTACGCACCTTATAGTTAACCTGCTGACGTGCTGTAGAATCATACATCCCGCTGCTGTCGGTTAGTACAATGTACGTTAAGTAATCCCATTCGCCGCACGGATACTTGTCCTGTGTGGTTTGCGGATCGCACTTCAGCGTGTACTCAAGAAGTATTTTTTCGTACTCTTGCGGCGAAGGGAACAGCCATGTACCTGATCGTTTTGTGATATCGGCAAAGGTGATGGTTTTCACCCGTATGGTATCGGAAGCAGCCTGTCCGGTTATCGTGGTGATAATAAATAGTGCAAATACAAGGAGAAGGGGGCTTTTGTTTATTCTCATTGTTATTTCCCCATGAGTTTATAAGTACGTTCGCACAAATTAGTGTTTTGCTACTCCACCGTCAACATTAATTGTCTGACCGGTAATAATACCCGAAGCCGGTAGTGCAAGGAATGCAACCACATTGGCAATATCTTCCGGCTCATCGGCACGGTGTACGCTCTGGCTTGGGATAATGTGTTGCAGCATGGTAACGCCTACCGTTCCTTTGTCGGCATTCTGTGTTGCCGTTAAACCCACGCTAACGGTGTTAATGGTTATTCCGTATTTGCCAACTTCGGAGGCAAGTGATCGTGTCAGGCCAATGATGCCCATCTTGGCGGTAACGTAATGGGTAAGGTATGGAGTTCCCAGCCAGACGGTATCGCTGGAAAACGTGATAATCCGTCCATAACCTTGCTGCTTCATTGCAGGGAGGACGGCTTTAATGATGTGGAAGGCCGAATGCAGTGTGATCTGCAGAGTTTTATCCCACTCTTCGAACGACAGCAGATCAAAAGGCTCTTCGTGATAATAACCAACGTTATGAACAAGAATATCGATTTGGTTAAAGGCGCTTAAAGCAAACTCTGCTACAGCACGGGCATCTGCTGCCTTCGTGAGGTCCGCTCGTACATACAGAACCTGAGCCCCTTCCTCCGATAGTTCTTTGGCAAATGCAGATGCATCCTCGATATCGGCAATCACAACCTTGGCACCTTCCTGTACCAGACGCTCACAAAAGGCTCGGCCATTGCCTTCGGCGGCACCGGTGACAATTGCTACTCTGTCCTGGAGCCCCCTTTCGAACTTAGTAATCTTCATGACAGATTACGGAATCATACCCAGGTTCCTGCCAACTTCACCAAACACTTCAAGAATCTTATCCAGGTGGTGGTCTTCGTGGGTGGCCATGTAGCTGGTACGAAGCATCGACAGGTTGGGTGGTACTCCCGGAGGAATAAAGGCATTCACGAACACACCTCTGTCGTACAGCTGACGCCAGAAGAAGAGGGTTTTCTCTACATCGCCCAGTACCACGGGTACAATTCCGGTTCGACTGTCTATTACCGTATAGCCCATGGCTTTAAAGCCGTCGCGCATTTTATCGGCGTTTGAAAGAAGTTTTTCAATCCGCCACGGTTCAGCTTCAAGAATCTCAAGAGCTGCAAGCGTCGAGGCCACCGAAGCCGGTGTTGGCGATGCACTAAAAATCAGTGCCGGTGAATGATGCTTAAGGTAATTGGTTACGCGCTCAGGTCCTGCCACAAAACCACCAAGCGACGCAAACGTTTTCGAGAACGTTCCCATCGTCATGTGCGTACGTGAGGTAAGCCCGTAGTGGCTTGCCGTGCCACGTCCGCCCACACCAACAACACCCGTGGCGTGAGCATCGTCAACAAGTATCCGGGCGCCGTATTTCTCAGCAACGTCAACCATTTCAGGAAGGTTTACCAGTTCGCCGCTGACGCTGAAAACCCCGTCGGTGACAATGAGTATCCCTGCATCGGACGGGATCTTGGCAAGCACTCTGTCCAGGTCAGCCATATCGTTATGCTGGTACCGTGCAAACTGCGCAAAGCCCCCTTTTGCGAGGAGTGCTGCACTTATAATGCAGGCATGGTTTTCTTTGTCGCTGACAACATAGTCACCTTTTTGAACAAGTGCCGATACCGTGCCGAGTGCTGTCTGATACCCGGTGGAAAACAGCAATACGTCTTCGTAGCCAAGATAGGCGGCCAGACGTTTTTCGAGTTCCACGTGCAGGTTAATCGTTCCGGTCAGATACCGTGAGCCGGAACAGCCCGTCCCGTAACGGTCAATGGCATCCTTGGCTGCTTTTTTTACCCGGGGGTCGGCAGTCAGACCAAGGTAGTTGTTAGAGCCTGCCATAATAACGTCACGTCCTTCTAACCTGACCACAGGTCCCTCGTTTTCTTCTACGGGACGGAAATACGGATATAGGCCGGCTTTTTTAACATCGTCGGCACGGGTAAAATCAAAGCATTTTTGAAATAAGTCCACGCTTGTCCTCCTGATTACATCGGTCGTTACGGCACATTGGTACAGTAGCTGAGTACCGCAAATATCGCAAATGAAACGGTGGTGAGCATTAGATTCTTTAGTGTCAGGGGGCTATGGGGCAGCGCAAAACCGCTTTCTCAAGTAGTTTTGTACCAGCATCAGCCCGGTTATAGTGGCTGCATGGTCGGTAACACGTTTGGTGGCTGCCGTGAACAGACAGATTACGGTAGCGACTGACGGCACCATATTTAGCCCAACAGGAACAAATGCAAGATGTAGAACGACTACTTGAGAACAATAAAAACTGGCGTGCCGAAAAGCTGGCAGCAGATCCGGAGTTCTTTAAAGCCCTGGCTCATAATCAGGAGCCGAATTTCCTGTGGATTGGATGCTCCGATAGCCGCGTTCCGGCTGAATACATAACAGGTGCAGAGCCCGGTGAGCTGTTTGTGCACAGGAATGTGGCAAACTTAGTCATTAGCACCGACTATAATCTTCTGGCAGTTTTACAATATGCCGTGAATGTGCTGAAGGTGAAGCACATTATTGTATGCGGACACTACAACTGCGGTGGCATACGGGCAGCAATGCAAAAAACCGATCTTGGTGAGATAAACAACTGGCTACAGCCCATAAAAAATATCTACAGGCTGTATGAGAAAGAGCTGGAATCCTTTCCTACCGAGCAGGAACGCATCCGCCGACTGGTAGAGCTTAACGTTGTGGAACAAACACGTCACCTGTCATACTATTCGCTGATTCAGCGGGCATGGCACGAAGAAAACCGCCCAATCCTGCACGGATGGGTGTATGACATAGGGAAGGGGCTTATAAATCCAATTTGTCGGCTAAAGCCGGGTTATACCGATATCGATATAAACACTTACAACTTCTAGCCGACGTGTACCTACCGTATCAGTACCACTGCTGAGATTCCATGTCCATCTGGCAGCTTTAGCATCACTCCGTAAACACCCGGTGCAACGTTCTCTATGCTCAAACCGTCTGACCCGCACGCCCCTTGTGCTACAATGGCACCACGAACATCCACAACAGAAGCATAGGCATCCGGATGGTCCGTAAATAACCGTCGGCTACGTATGGTTATTCGTTTGGTTGACGTTTGATGGTGTTCAAGAACCGAGGTTCCGGAATACTGCCAGGTAATACGTCCAATCAGGTATATGCGGTACGGAGCAGAGCACGAGTCAACAAAAACATCCAGTATGCCATCGTACACAATAACGGTGTCCTTGTCTGAATCATACGAACGGTCATACTCAACCCTCACGGGTATTGTTGTATTGTTCTCGAGCAGTACTCCGGCAACAAGGTCAGTTGTAAATGGACCCTGGATGTTGACTCTGGTAATTGTCGCGGTGGGAACGTCAGCATTCTGAATATCAACATTAAAGGTAATTCCTAACGAGTCCCAGAAATCCCCAGAATGTATGCCAACGATTGTAACCGTATCCGGGCGTATCAGTTGTACTTCCCTGCCAACTAAGGTAACCGGCACCTGTATCGTTGACGTACAGTTTTCACTCTCGTACGTAACACTCAGCGTGTCTGATAACGTGCCGGCAGGAAGCGGGGCAACATAGCGCATTCTTACATCAGCCTGCCCGTTGGCAGCAATCAACACGGGAGCACCGATAACAGTGGTAACCGTACCCGACAGGCGTGATTCGGCTTTCAGGATTTTTGTGTTGCGTCCACCCGGATTTTCGAACCGGACGGTTATCCACGACTCGGTATTGCCTTCACAGGCAACACCATCGATACCGGGGTCAGCGTTAATATCCTGTACCGCTGATAAACTACCGCGCTGGCCGGTGACCGGTAATTTTACTGTGTTTAAGCATGAGTTCTCGGTGATAACAAGGGTGTCCGAAATCGTAGCCGATAGCGGAAGTGTAAGCTGAAGTGGAAGCAGATGGCTTGAGCCCCCTTCAATCGTCACAGGAAAATCTTTGGATGTCACTTGAATGGTCTTTGCCGTTATTCGCTCGAGAGTAACCGATCTGGTACCAGAGTTTACGATTGTAATCCAGGTGTCGGAGATGGTCTGGCATGACCCTAATGCACCCAATTCAAGCTTTCCGGGCTGGACCGAGAAGTGTATATCCTTGACCAGGATTCTGGCGGACGCTGTATCCTCGCACCCCTTGGAGTCGGTAACCTTTACCCAGTATGTTGCCGTGGCGTCAGGAGAAACAATCACACTGTCAGAAGTAACCGCCGGCATAACTCCGTCTTTATCCCTCCACTCAAACGTGAACGGTGGTGTTCCTGATGTAATCCGTGGCTTTAGCACCGTCAGGTCTGCTGCACACAGCGAATCGGAAGGACCAGTTAGTGTTACTACCGGTCTGTTGTTTACCTCCACGACGGTACTGGCTACATCAGTACAGTTTTTAGCATCAAATACCTGAACAGAAACGTTTACGGTTTCGTTTGGTGTAAATGTATAGGTGTTGTTGTTTGTTTCTGTTTCAACACCGTTAATGACCCACAAATATGTTTTGGGATTGGTTCCGCCCGTGACGGTAGCTGTAACTGTTACGGCTGATCCTTTACAGACGGGGTATTTTTCAGGAAGCGACAAACTAACTGCGGGGTTAACGGTTACTTTAACCGTATCGTAAGCAAAGTTTGAATCGGCATCCATCACCGTTAGTATGAACGATGTGGTTGTAGTAACCGATGCAGTGGTGCTTAAACTTGCCGGGTTGGTTACCAGGTCAGCCGGACTCCATGAAACCGTATAGGGTTCCCTACCTCCGCCGGCGGAACCGTCCAGCGTTACTGTCGTTTCACCGCAAACTGCTGCGTCATTACCAGCCGACGCTACTAAATCATCAGCAACGGGCATGCAGGCAATATTGGCAAGATATTCGGTCATCAGCTCGATACACCGATCATGAAAGTATAGAGTTTTACCTTTGTTGGTAAGATGACAATAACTCATAATCGTACCTTGTACGGGTGTAGTTCCGGTAAAACATCCGCCTTCCGATTTATAACATGAGTCGATTGCCGGCTGCCAGGAACAGCTATGGGTATGTGGAGAGCCGATATTATGACCAATTTCGTGTGCAACAACATCGGTATCCCATACGTATCCTGCCGCCGGATACGTGGCCTTGCTGGTTACTCCGCTTACTGAATATCCGTAGTTTGTATCGCACAGACTTTCAAGGTAAGCAATGCCTCCCAAGTCGTTTATTCCGCTGAGCAGATGAGCAATTGTACGAGGACGGTTTGTGTTGTTTGTTACCCAGTACTGTCTGAATTGTCCAAGCAGCTTATCTGCCGAGGTCGAGGTGTACGGATCCGTTGTTTCCCATAGTGTCCAGTTAGCAATTTTCAGTACTGCGCCTAAATCACGCTTATAAATTGTATTAACAGCCGCAATCACTGCTTCTGCATATTCCGTAGCATCGTCGGCATCGTTATTATGATCCGTGTAGTAATCCGTATCTCCTTCCAGTTCAACCGAAATCGACACCAGTGCCTGTGTGCTGTTTTCGATTTTACGGGATTTATGCGGACGCTGTATGACTGCTGGATCGCTGGTCCCGCACATCCATCCCGGACGTTCCGAGGCAGTGCTTTCGTTAAAAACGCATATAGCGGGACCGCTTGAAACCTCGTTATCATGACTGGATAAAAATCCTGTGTAATACGTCCCGGAAACAGACCGTATCCACCCGTACACTGCGTTGGGATATACTGCAAGGATGGCTTCGGAGCCTTGCTCACCCAAAACCGCACCACGGAGCAGCACGCTTGACGGACGTGAAAGGGGCTGGGGTCCACCCGCTGTTTTCAGGGTAAGGCTTGCATTCGCGGCAAACACTTCGAATCGTTCCATGGTAAGGGTTACTGAGTGATGCCTGGTGAGAGGGAACTCCATCAGTACCTGTGATCCCTGCACGGTAGTATGCCGCAACTCCTGCAGCCGGACTGCATTGACCGTGAAAACTGCACCATCTGGAGCAGGCGAAATATCCGTTACGTACCTGTCTGCTGAACGCACAAACAAGTCTGTAATAATCGGTGACCCCAATGCAGGGCATACCATGATTGTGAAAAAGGCTAGGACAGCGGTAGTAAATTTCATTTGGGGTACACGGTAAGAGTATGGTTCGGTTAATTTTAACATAGTCATGTGTGACCGGGGTAGGTTACAAACCGGTGCCGGTCAAACAGTTACTGCGAAAATCGAGAATAATACGCTAATGTAGAGATGTTTTGTAATCAGTAGCTTATTTTCACCTGCATAACCCGCAATTTGACGGTTGAGTTACACCCTGTTGGTAGTTTCATCCACAGAATGACAGTCCTCCCCAAGCATCGTATTCTTCACCTTTCCACCCAGCCAACGTGGCGCGGCGGCGAGCAGCAACTGTACTACCTAATCCATGAGTTAAGGCTCAGGGGGTTCTATCAGCACACCGTCTGCAGAGAGGGCGGGGCTTTACTGACGCGACTCAAGCAGGAAACCCTGTGTCCGGTAACGCCCATTGGAAGTGGCATCCTGAATCCGCTTACTGTTGCCTGCGTACATAGAGCTATTCAGCACTGTAATCCAACAGTTGTACATGCTCATGACGCTAAGGCACACTCGCTAGCCCTGCTGACGTCTGTGATATTCCGTCACAAAGTACCGATAGTCGTAAGCAGGTGCGTAAACTTTGCAATTGGTCAGTCAGCATTATCCAGGTACAAATACCGGCATAGGCTAATTCGCGGATACAGTTGCGTTTCGGATACAGTTGCGTTTCGGATGCAGTACGCAACACTATCCAACCATACCTTGGCAATGAGGTTCATCTGAAGGTTGTTTACTGCGGTATTCCACAGCCGGCACATGCGGCTAAACGTTCCGGATTACTACGGACTCAACTTGGTCTAAGTGAAAACATGAGATTAATCGGTACGGCTTCGGCACTTGACGAGGCTAAAGATCTGACGACGTTTCTGAATGCAGCACAGCATATCTGTTCCCGACAACCAAATGTACATTTTGTTATTATGGGTGAGGGTCCGTTACGGAACAGCTTGGAGCACTTTGCAACATCGCTTGGATTAGGGAACAAGGTGTCATTCGTAGGCTTTATTCACAATGTACCCGAGCTAATGCCTGATCTTGATGTTTTTATGTTTACCTCCAGGTCCGAGGGCCTTGGCACCGTTGTATTGGAATCAATGGCAGCAGGTGTGCCTGTAGTAAGTACATGCGTTGGCGGGATACCGGAGTTCATCCACCATGGGCATACGGGCCTGCTTTCAGAGCCGGGTGATGCCGAGAGTATTGCCGGTAATGTGGAAACCATACTTACCAACAGAGAGGTACGCACACGCCTAATAGACATGGCACTGCGTAGAGTAGCTGATTTTTCTGTTACGGCGTTAGCCGATAACACTATCAGGTTGTACGGTCTTTGTGATACTACTTCTTTGAAGAGGACTTCTGACCAGGCCGGAACAGCTCAGAGTGATTAATCTCTGAAACTGAGTGCACCTGTAGTTTTCGGTAAATATTCCTCACGTGAGTTCGTACGGTTTCAACGCTGATAAAAAGGGACGAAGCGATGTCCTGGTAACTGCGTCCGGTAGCCAGAATATGTAACACCTCCTGCTCACGCTCTGAAAGCTGGCTTATTTTCATTGACGGTTTTGCCGCAACATGAAACGCATTGATAACTTTCCTTGCTATCGGACTACTCATGGGTGAGCCCCCTCCATGAATTTCCCTTACCGCTTGTGCAAGATCTCCTTTCAGATAAACCTTTCCCAGGTAGCCTACGGCCCCTGCAATTATCGCAGAATAAATCCTGTCGTAATCTTCGTATGCACTTACAACAAGGAACGAGGTTTGAGGCAGTGCTGCTTTTAGTTCTACGATGAGAGCAGCTCCGGTACTATCGGGAAGCACTAAATCCACGATAACAATTTCGGGTACCAAGGGCGGGAAAAGCTCTCTAGCCTGCTGAGCTGTCCCCGCAGTTGCCACTATCCGCAAATCGGATTCAGCAGAGAGTTCTTTAATGAACCCATCAAGCTCAGCTTGATGATCTTCTACAATTGCAATTGTTATCATGGCTGTTTTAAGGATATGTGTAAACTAACAGTGGTTCCCCTACCTTTTACCGATTCCTGGTTCAATATAAAGCCGGATCGCTCTGCGCGGTAGGCCATGCTGTTTAAACCAACACCTCGCTTAACAGCATGAGTATCGAATCCGATACCATTATCCGACAAGCTAATAGTCACGTCGTGGGGCTCTACCGTTATTCTCATCAACATGTTGGTTGCCCGAGAATGTTTTATTGCATTGGTAACGGCTTCGGTAACAATCAGTGCAAGGTCACGAAGTTGCTGAGGGGTTTGCGGGACTTGCGGGATGCTGGTTACACTATCTAACTGAAATGATATTCCGGCTTCCTGCAAGGAGGTCCGAGTTCTTTCAATAAGTCGGGCTGCAACGGCATCCAGGGTATATACTTCTGAAACGGACCAGATAATATCACGTAGTGTTCGGTTTGCTTCACGGGTAACCACAGAGATATCCGACATTACTGTTTCCGTAGGATCCGCATGAGTAAGCATGTTTATCCGAACAAGATCTGCTCCAAGTGCGTCATGAAGGTCTCTGCCAATTTGAATCCGTTCTTCCAGGATTGCCAGCTTCATCATATTCTTTTTATTCTGGCGGCGAACCATAATATATTTTACCGATGCAAACACCAGAGACAGCAGCAGAAGTATCAGTACACCCCGAAACCACAGTGTTTCTGTGATAAATGCATCAGCTTCGATCGTTGCCAAAAATGGAACTGTATTATCGCCACTCCGCATCCGGAGCGTATGTTTTCCCGGTGGTATGTTGTTTAACTGTACAACGTCACCAGTAGTATAGGAAAGTACCGAATCGTCCCATGAGCGTGTTATGGTAATGGGAATTTGCAACGACCCGAATGAAGATTCTTTACCGAGTATAATAGAGCAGGTCCGGCTATGAGCAGGGAGCGAAATCGAAAAGCCATCAGCAGATATGCTGTAGCCGTTACTCCCGGGAGTTGAATAAGCGCATATCAAACTCCCTGGGGATGGCTGTGAGGGTTTGATGCGTCCGACTGTTATTCCCAGGGAATCAGTCATAACAATTGCGGAGTTCCGTGTCAAGGCGGCGGTAGATACCATCTGTTCCCGTATGCCGGCTGTGTTGGGAATTGTCTTGACTGTAACCGAGGTATCAACACGGTTGTACAAAGCCAGCCACCGTCCGCCGAACAGAGTCCGCAGTGTATCACCCAGTAATAGCGACGTTAAGTACTGATTCTGAACAGTTAGGGGGGGGACTGAATTTGTACGTTCGTGAACAACAACCTCCGCTGCATTCATCCTGTCTTCAATTAACAGTCTGTGTACAGGGAGTTCACTGTGTGCTGTTACATCTGTACTCCATACAGGCACGGTTACAGTACCATTCTGCCACATGATTGTGCCCTTTTCATCAATCTGGAAGACACAGGATGCACCAAATGAAAAGTCAACCTGTAACCTTCGCCGGTCCAGGCGATGAATCTGCCGAATCGGTGTCCCTTCGATGATTGAATTATGTAGGTAAACAGAATCAATATTACCCGTAAAGATATTTAGTCTCCAAAGCCCCCTATCCGTCCCTACCAGCAGAACAGAATCTGACTCACTTATCCCACAGTTTACGATGCCTTGCCACGACTGTCTGGCATTCATACGAATTGGGAATATTGAAAGGGGCTCTGATTCCAGTGATCCTACTCCATATTTATTATTATAAAAATAGACTATTTTTTCATTTTGGAGTTCCGTTAATCCGGTAACGGGCTGACGCAGCAAATGCCGCCTGCTCCATTCAACAGGATTATTCCGTGGAAGCTGTCCTGAAATTCGAGGTGGCAGGCGTAGATCATCGATGGCAACTTTATCAGCTGATCCATCATATCGCTGTAACACCAGGGTATCCGATGCAATGGTGATATCTGCTATTGCATACAGTCTTGAAGTGTTCGGCATCTGAACTGCACACAACTGTGGTCCAACGCGCAGAAATAACCCCTGCAGTGTAGCAACCCACTGCCATCCGTACCGGTCAACAACCGATCCGGTTATCAGCCAGCTTGCACTTGCAGGGAGCCGGTCCGCCCGCTGCGATTCAACGTCATTTAGAAAAAAAGTATCTACGTTCTGGATATTCTTGCGTACCGTGTCTCTTATGGGTACCAGGTTTTTAATCTCATGCGAATCCAATTGCAGCAGTCTGCGTAACCGTTTGCTCAACGGCTCCCATGCCGAACCAATTCGCTTCATATTCACGGAGTCGCGAAGTAGCCTTTCATACAGGGTCAGGCGGACCCCTACCTGAATTTGATCAAAGCTGAGCCGGTGTTGTTCTGCGTATGTAATGCCCCGGTTAAGCTCCGCTATTGCTATGTCACGGTCACCAAGTCCGGCATGACAACGTGCAGCCAAAAACCTGTACCATACCACAGCATTTTCATCCCAATTCTTCTCCAAGGCGTGCATGCTATCAACGCTGCGAACATATACGAGAGCCGAATCATACTGACGTAATTCAGTGAACAGTGTGGCCAGATTCCCGTACACGTCACGTTTCATCACATGCGGATTTGTAAGCAGTGATGCACGGTACCACACAAGTGCCATGGAGTAGTCACCCGCTTTCTTTAGTGCATGAGCTACAAATAACGTTTGCCTATGTGGCGATGCAAATCCCGGGAGCATCGGGTCGTGTGCATACACCATGCCTGCATCAATACACTGGGCATAGGCCTCGGCATCAAACAGTACCCTGGTGACTAAAAAGTAATAGCGCTGCCTGACATCTTTCGGCAACGATAATGGCCAATGTTCCTGTACCGTCTTTAAAACCTGAAGAGCTTGTACCAGTTCGCCCGTGTAGTATAGTTGATTGGCACTGTCCAATTGTTCATTCACGTGAGTATGATCCCATACCTCACCAGTATCGTCAGTCTCTGCCGTACATGAAAGCATGAACACTACACATGCTGCTACGATGGTATATCGAATTACCCGGATTATGCCAAAAGAAAGCATGTGTAAATGGTTCACCTTCCTCACATCTAATTAATAAATATTTGTGTTATATTGGTTCAATGTATTTCAAGCTACGAACAAGCCCTAAATTCCGGCATCTATTGTTTGTTAGGTAGTAAGGATGGTTGTCATACTTCTATTATCACATTGTCGGACAGTAAAATACGTACGAAACTTGAAACATATAGGGTAGTGAAATAACAGGGGAACTACCGGAGTGGTGTGAAATAATCGGACCAGTCTTAAGTTGAGACAGGTGTCTCAAAGGAGGATTGATAAGGAAGAGTCGGTACACAGACGAACAGATCGTTGGCATTGTGCGGGAATCGCATGCGCACGGCCTCGACGCAACGTCGAAGAAGTACAACGTGTCGTTGAACACCATCTGCATTGGGCACCGGAAGTACGGCAGTATGGTGCCGAGCCAGGTGTCTGAACTCAAGCGAATGACGCAGGAGAGTGCTCTGCTGAAGAAATTGCTGACTGGGCGTGATCTCGAGATTGAAGTGATGAAGGAGAACGCATCAACAAAATGGTAGGCGTACGTGAGTGAGTCCAAGCAGCTACGTACACCAACAATCGCGGTGTTGAACAACGCAGGGTCGTGTTTCTCATGGACGTATCTCGTGCGATGTTAACCTATCAACACCAGCAGCCACTTAAGGATGCGCCGGTGCGGACAGTAATCGCTGAGGTTGTAGCCAAGCACCCGTCATGGGGTAATCGCTTGGTGTTCGGCTGGATACGCGATCAGGGGCACGACTACTCCGAGTGCACTGTCCACCGCGTCTATCGTCAAAGCGGGTATGCAGCACAGTGGCGTTACGCGCACACCTGCCGGATGGCACGTTCTCAGACCATCCGCCTGCTTCCCACAGTCTGTTTGCGCGAAGTGTGGATCTCGCGTATGGCCAGCAACAAAGCCTGTTCCTGAGCACTGGGCTCCGATGCAGGGCGGCGCAGCCACGCGTAGTAACCACTCGGATGCACGAAAAGTATCTTGCACCTCACTACGATCGGCCATTGCCGCTTATGCTGGTGTATAAACATGTACCTTAGTCCTTTGCCTGACTGTTGCCATAGATCCAATCTGCTTTTTTTAAAATGGCAGATTCCATTTCCGCACGCTCGGCGCGCTTGCGCATCTGCCGAAGCTTGGCTTCAAGTTCTTTGATAGTCGTCTGGCCTGTGGCCGACGTTGCCTGGATCTCCTTTTTCCAACGGTAGATCAGCTCCACGGCTACGCCAAGCTCCGAGGCTACCGACATTGCTGTGCGGCCACCCTCTACCTTGGCAACTGCTGCCCGTTTGAACTCGTCGTTAAATACCATACGGGGTCCTTTCATCGCTTACTCCTTTTGTCAAATGTTAATTTACTGACTATCAGGAGTGTCTATTTTCACCGGGCCACTTCAACACTATTCGACGCTCATACTTTGCATCGTAGCGTTTACTTCTATCTCGTGTGCTCATTGGTGTTTCCTTTCTCTTCAGTACTCTCTATACTGAGAACTTAACCATGACCACACTGTAAACCATTAGGGGGGACGTTCATCAGAGATTACGGTAGTCAGATCTAGCTCTACTCGACGCAGAACAATCATGGCGACGAGTACACAACTATAAAAGATTGTCTATATTGCAACGAGCGATCTTAAACGAAGTAAACAACAAAATCCAAAACAATCAAGACTGAAGTCTCTCGGTTATCAACTAGGAAACGGACATAGTCTTTTAGAACGATAGAGCATGCAACTGAAGTAATTGCGGAGTATATCCACAACTATTACAACACCGTACGGCTACACTCTGCTATCGGATTTGTTCCACCTATGGAATTCGAACTCAACAATAATTCACTCTTTTTTTACATGACCCTACTGTAAACTAAGTGGGGGGAAGCACATGTTGTATTTTTCACTAAGATTTGAGAGTACTTTCACAAAGAAACTCTTGTTTCTGTTGCTGACTATCTCACTTTCAGCTACAGTTGCCAAAAGCGAGCAGAATTGGTATTGTGTTGAAAACTGCATTGAACTGCAAGGTGTAGATTTACCGGGAAATGCAGAGCCTGGACAAGTTATCTTGACTCATCCAAACTACCCAAATTGTTATTTAATGGTTACTTACAGAGGCTGGGCCTGCTTGGAGAATTTCGGCGGAGTATGGAAACTAGTTTACCGACTGAGCATAACTGGTTGGGCACCGATCAATATCAACGACCCAGGATGCGCAGGATTGAAATCAGATATGTACCCATTAGGATATCCTGGTCCAGTTGATCAAGATTTTGTTCTGGGAATGTTCAACGGACTCATACCTGCCGTTAGTGAGTACGATTTTCTCAACGATCCTGATAATCTCCCAGGCCTCTATCCATGCCCAAATGTCTTTAAAAACTCAAGAGTTTGTTCAAGGATCATGTGTTAAACTTGTACAGAGCTCTTACACCTCCACACAACCAGTCATTCTGCTCGATCCATTCTTCAAACTTGCATTTTGCACCCATTTCTGCTGTACAACAACTCTTGAACATTGCTACGACACCGAAACAAACACTGTTCAAACAGTCGTTCAGTCTTATTCTGGACCACGAATTGGCTGCGACGACCAAGGTATCATTGCCCCTCCTCCATCAGGTACCATTCTCTCAACAATATGCAGACCGATGTGCCCTCAGGAATAGTGATCCTTGATTCTCAACACATGTACCAGGATAAGACTTCTGACTTTTTTAAGATAGGAGATGCATCAAGATGTCGTTGATACGTGTTGCAATGATATTGGTCCTGGTGCTGCTTCAGATGGCTGTTGTTAGTGCAGGTATAGATGAATCAGTGCGGGTTGAACCAACAATACTTAGAGTATTGGACTCTATCGCGCCAAACACACGTTTGATCTTCCAAGCAAAGCGAGGCCAAGAAATCGTGTTGTTGGGCAATAATCTCAATATGAGTTTGTATGGATTCGATGAATCATTCAACATGAGATGGTCTTGGACGCCAAAGTCTTCGAAAATCCGGTATGCTGGAATTGCTGCCGTTCAGATGATTGGCGAGGGTATTGGGGAGTGCCTTGTAGGGAATCGTGCCGCACCCAGTGATGTCTATAGATATTCATTTGCAGGCGGTAGGACACTTGACTCATCACTGTTGACACCTCCCAAGCCAGCGTTTCATATCATTCAGAATATAGACGCCGCGGGGAATTTTATCGTCTTCACGGCACTTGTACAGACCCATACCACAGATACGTTGTTTGCATACATCGTTGACACCGTATCTGGTTGGCACAGCGTGTGGAAGGTACCGGTTACAAATGATAGTGTGAGTATTAGCGAATCAGCTATTCGAATTGTTGATACCTCAGTTGTCGTGTACTGGCAAGAACACGTCATTGGCATGGACTACCGCAACCGAATTATTGTAAAGGGGATATACTCGGAGGTTGAACAGCATTCAGTGACTTTGAGCGATGTGGGCGATCATAGATATCAGGCTCAATTCATTGAAGTTGACGAAGCTGATAAAAGTGTTGTGATCTTTGCACGTGCAACAAACAGAGATGAACCTAGGTGGGGTATACAGTATTGGAGGTACAGCATCGTTTCGGGTGAACTAAAATCGGTATCCGAGTTTCTGCCAAAACATACATACCTGACTTTGAGTGATGCGATGCTCTCAAGTGATCAGAATGTGAGTGCTGTTGGATGCATAATCGATGTTGACCGAACATCTATGCAATTGATTGAATCGACATCACGTGGTTTCATCTGTGAGTACGATTCAGCTCCAAGGATGAAAAGATTCCTTAGCATGCAGGACAAACGGCCAACTAGTCTTAGCTCACTCTATCAAGATCAGGGAAAACTGTTTGTGTTAGGACAGGGGGTAGAGCAATCTCACTTTATTGCTAGGATTGATGAGGATCGCATAACAAGCGTGGATTCTGGTAAACCGGGCGATCATGAAGTTCTACAGCATATTGGATGGTATGACATCCTAGGACGGTCACTACAAAACCCGGAAATCGGTGCTGTTATCGAGCTGCTGCAGTGTTCACCTGGCTGCTTCCATTCAAGATTGCTCTGGCTTCGCTAGTGATTGGTATTTCTACTTCGCGGCTAGTATTTCCCTTGTTTATTGAGCAGCGCTCCCCGCAATTAATGCTCTTCCCCCACCGCCTACGTAGATCCCATTCATACCATGAGGAATGAAAGTTATTGAAATGCAGAATCAATATTGCAAGGTTCTTCTATGAGTAAGCTTGAGACATGAGATTTAGGTGTCTTGGTGTAGTTTGTTTGTTACAAATCATCAAAGCCGCAGTCCTTTCTTAGTCGGGTGGAACCGACGCTCCATCATACCATTAAAATGCGGATAATACGCGGAAGAGTGACGGCGTTTGAAACCGCTGTCTGAATTGCACCCTTTGAATTGAATGCTGATAAAACGACTTCCACTGTCGCTCACTAAGCCGGGCCTTGCTCGTGGATACATCTCCGTTCGGTTTGTATAACGAGATCAATGCCTCCAGGGGCCAGAATAAGTGTGCTTGTATATCTGAGCGCTGTTAGTACTATGTTTTTTTAATTAGTTATTCCATACAATCAGCTACGGGAATACGAAGCCCTTTTGCCCCAGCCCCCTACTCTCCCCCTCCACACACTCGCTCCATGGCGTCGCGTTGCGATTGGTCGGTAATAGAGAGCGTTTCATGGTTTTGAAGCTGCGATGACCAGTGACGCTCATAACGACTTCGGCACGCATGCCCCGCTCCAATGAGATGGTCACGAAGGTTTTCCGGGCGACGTGCGTGGTTAGAAACTGCCATGTAGGACCCCGTAGTTCGACGGGCTTTGCTCCCTGAATCCGGGTGATCCGTGTTGGGGTGTTGAGTTCGGCTCGCTGCCTTAATTGCTTTAACTGTTGGTTCATCAGCTGGGAGCGGAAGGATGGCATTCTGCCCTGGTGACGGTACTTGCCGATAATTGCTAGCGATTCTGGTACAAGGGTTACAGGGCGATGATCTGTTTGTCTGGGTCCACACCAAGTGTTCGCTCACGCTTGGGCAAAATCTGCGGTTGGAACGTGCCTGCGCGGTCGCGTGGTGCCTCTCGGAAGCTTCTCCATGCCCGTGTTCACGCTCTTGATTTTTCGTCCATTGCGTTGGTTTGACTGTGTGGACTGTTCGCTTTCCGATTCTAAATGGGCATCGAGTTCGCCGTCTAATGCCTCCTCGACAAATTCTTTACGTAGTGGCGTTAGTACGCCATCACGACCAAAGAAAGAGTCTCCTGCTTTGAGCCGTTCAGCTGCCTGCTTCGTAAATGACTCGAAGTCAAATGTGCTGGTGTTCATGGTTGGTGCTCCGTATGTTTGGTAAAGGTAACGCCATTGACACACTTTTTTAAACAGTCTCGTTTTTTACGAAGTCATGTCACCCGAGCGGGCTGGAGTTGCCACAAGACTATGTACCCTTACCAACGGGAGCTAGCACCATTCCGATCCTTGGCAACCTGGTATTGAGTGATCTTGACGCTTCCCTCCTTGAGGTTGCGCGCGAACATGGACTGCACTATAGCCGTTATGTCGACGACATTACATTTTCCGGAACATCCGACTTCTGTGATGGACTGCCAGCTCATATTCTCAAACTTGTCAGCTCTCATGGGTACGTCCCTCACTTGCGAAAGACACGGTACGAAATCGGCATCCATGAGGTCACAGGGGTTAAGATCAAAAGGCATAGACTGTCGCCGACCAATAGCCAGCGGAAACGCTTATCGGCCAAGAAGAAGGAAACTCAAGATGAGAATGCGGATAGCGTAGCTGGTATGAAGCAGTATATGCAACGAGTTGGTGTGCTGAATAAACGCAAGTGACACCCTCCAAAATGTCCCCCAGAATGTCCCCCACAAACACAAAGCCCCTTGCAAGTCGTTACTTACAAGGAGCTTAGCATTTTACGAAGTGGTCAGGGAGGGAATTGAACCCCCGACACGAGGATTTTCAGTCCTCTGCTCTACCAACTGAGCTACCTGACCAGTTGTAAGGTGCGAATATACGGTAAAACGCGGATTACTCAGGCTGGAAAATTGAATGCTTGCGAGAGGTGGGTATTAACCAGTACGGGGCTTGTAAGAGCGTTAACCGGAAGTATAGTATTCCAGCCCCCTTAACCCAGCAAGTTTTGTGACAGAAGTCATAGATAATTAAAATGGTGAACCATATCTTGAATTGTATCCACTTTTACTGGTTTACTATGCTACACTCTTTACACACCAAGAAGATTGCAGTTGCATTAATTGCTGCAATGACTGTTTTTTTCACCGGATGCGGTCTGCTGGATTCAGACAGTAATGACCCCAATCAAAAGCTGGGCGGCAATACAAAGTTGGACTATACCAACGTTGGTGATAAATTTAGCGCATCGATAGATATTATTCCGTATCCACTAAATGAGCACATAAACGATAGTATCACTGTAACAAAAAATGAGAACGGTGATGTTACCATTTTGGTGCACTATACTTTTGATACAACGTTGGTGCGCGGTCTTGATACGTTACTTGGCACTCAGGATTTTTCCGAGGAGCTCCGGGCAAGTATTCGTAACTACTACATCAACAAATACGAAATCTCCGTCGATACATCGAATCCCGATAATATCAGAGTCTGGAAAGAGATCAAACTTCGCGCCACCAGCGATGGGATCCAGGAATATGTGTCAAGTAAGGGTAATACCTCCAAGCCGTTTACTGTAATTCGCTATAATGCAAATGTGGGCGACAAATACGAGTTTACAAATGCTGAGGGTGAGAAGCTCTTGCGGACAGTTGTGTACCACAGCACAACAGATGATTACGAAATGGCATTTTGGCGAATCAAGGTGTTCAAAACCGAAGAATATATGCAGAATGACCCGATGATTAGTAAAATTACATACATTACCAACCACAAGTTTGGTTTGGTTGCGATAGAGATTGATACAAAGGACGGAAAGCACGTCCCGGTTACTATCTGGCCTCCAAATTTCTAGTAGTCAGGTCTACCAGGGAGTCCAGGCAAAACCAACTAACGGGAAAACCATTGGGCCGGGAACTAATGCAAGACCAAAGTCCATCGCTACGGCTGTGTTAGCTTGCCGGAGTCCCATGTATAACATGGTATTCGATGGCTTCGATAAGTCACTGGCCCAAAGTTCTCCTACAAAGTGCAGATCGTGAAACTCAGGAAATCGAGTGTCTAAGCTTAATGCAGCTCCTATGCTTCCGGTTGCATATACCAGACCAAACGGATCGGTTAGTGTGCCGGCATGTATGGTATAGGTGTCTTCACCCGCTACCTTGCCAAACAGCATAGTGCTGGCCTGCGTTCGCTTACCGGTCCATGTTGCCACACCGTAGATATGCGCCATAAAGTTTACGTCGTTTAACCAGCCTACGTTTGCACCCAGGGCGTAAAACTGCCAGCCATCTTCAATAAGTCCATTTACACTCTTAGCAAGCGTGAACTTTGCATTAATTGCAGAAGCCTGATCAGATAAGGGCAAACCTGGGATTAACGACCTACCGGCTGTAATACTCACAACCTGACCGATACCCGCTCCTGCATACGGGAAAACACCTTCCATCAGGCTTACAAAGTGGTCACCGGAAACGGGTATTGCCGTTGGCATAATGTAACCACGGTGACGGTGACGGTAATGCTTTTCCGTAGAGTTAATAACGTCAATTTCTTTAGCATACACCTTTGCTTGTCCTATGAGCGACGAGATCTTTACAAACGTGCCACTGGCATCACTGTCTATCATGCTAATTGTGCCGCTTAACATATCACCATTGACGAGTCTGATAACGTAGGTTTCATCGTCAAAAAACACCATCCTGCCCAACTCATCGTTGGTAAGAGCCAGGACGTATGCCGGCATAAGGAAGATCAACAGTATCTTAGCCATCACTCAGTGCCAATTGTCCGCAAGCCGCATCAATGTCCTTGCCCGAGGAGCTGCGGACAAGTACATGCACGTCTTCAGCGCGGAGTTTATCAATAAACCACTGAAACCGTTCTGGCGAAGCCGGTTGTAGTTCTGCTGCAAAACCATGTGGATGTGTAAAACCAATATCATGAAACGGTATCAGGTTCACCTTGGTTGGGAGTCTTCGCGCCAGCCGGCCAAGCCTGCGGGCATCATGAATGCTGTCGTTTAGTCCTGTAAAGACAATATACTCGTATGTAATACTCTTCCTGGTAGTTTTAAAATAGTAATCAACGGCTTCCATCAACACATCCAGTGGCCATTTCCGGGCAATCGGCATGAGTTGGGAGCGTACCTCCTGGGTAGTCGCATGCAAGCTAATTGCCAATTTTACTATCTGTTTTTCATCTGCCATCCGGGCTATCCCGGGCACTACTCCGGCAGTACTGATTGTGGTTCTTCGGGGTGCAACCATGGTCGTCCGTTGGTCATTAAATATCCTGACGGCTTTCATGACTTCAGTGTAGTTATTAAGAGGCTCGCCCATACCCATAAAAACGATGTTGGTAATAGGCTTCTGGCTATGTTTCTGCGCCTGCAGGAACTGGTCAACGATCTCGCCGGCGGTAAGGTTGCGTGTTAGCTTCAGGGTAGCTGTTGCACAAAATGTACACCCCAGATTGCATCCCACCTGGGTGCTCACACACAGAGTTCTTCTGCGGGGATGTCCGTCAGCCTCGACCAACTCACTTGGAATTAGTACACTCTCAATAACGGCTCCGTCCCAGAGCTTAAACAGGAATTTTGCAGTACCGTCTTCCGACTGTTGCAGCTTTTGTAGCCGCACGCTTTCTACTCTGGCCTCGGCCTGCAAAAAGCCCCGTAATTCTGCGGGCAGTGTGTGCATTGCCTCTATAGATTCTACCCGCCGGATATACAGGTCATCGTAGATTTGGCGTGCTCTGAACTTCTTATGACCGCTGGTAGTGAGATATTCTTCTAACTCGGTAATGGTGAGACCTTTCAGTTCTCTTGGACCACGAACAATATCCCGGCTGGCTTTCATCATTATGCAAAACTACAGTCTTAGCCAATTGCCATATCGTAGCTGATGCAACATTGCGAATAGATTGATTCCAAAATGCAAGTGCCGTTGTTTACCTAACGTAAACAACGGCACTCATATTTCGTGCTACATGCCTGATAGGTATGCCCAAGCCCCCTCAGATCTCAGCTCTACTTCCTGGGCGTACCCCTGCTTATCACTCTTGAGTTGAAAATACAGCTGTGAATTGTGAGGTAATCGCCTGCAAGGGTCGGGTTATTCAGATCAAAACCGGATGGTACTGGTTCCGACACTGAAGGCTTAAAAGCCATTGGCCACAGCGTACGTACCTTGCCGGTACAGTAACCCGATATACCTTGTATTGTTCCGTCATCGTTGAGGCGTACCTCTGTTAGGACGGTTGTTCCCTCAACGGGAAAATACTGCTGACCATTCTGTCGGATGATGGCTCCCTGGGTTACCCCCATATTAAAGAAAGCATTAACGTAGTTTATTGTTGTTGCTTCCCATTGATACGTGCCAGGCTTGGTTGGAATGCCATCCTTAAATCGTATGATAACGTCCGGATCATCATAGGGCGAAATAACGCTCTCATCAAAACGAGCTTCGTTATTGACTAACGAGTCAGCCATAAATGCAACATTCGTCATCCGTATTACGTCGCCCGACCAAATAGCATCGGCTGACTTATCAAGCAACTCCGGTATTCCAAGGCTGCCAACTGTATATTTTACGTCCAACTCCTGTCCCGGATCAGGTCCGTTAGGTCCGGTAGCACATCCACCTGTAAAAAGCAGTAAACCTGTTAGTGCAACTATCAGGTATAAGTTCGAATATTTCTTTGTGGTCATGATATTCTTTCTGAATAGTTACGGTTTACTATTAAAATGAAACATTAAATAAGTAGCTTACCCCAAGATGAATATCGGCCGGAACAAAATTGATTGTTTCGGCTGTTGCGTAACCACTGGGTCGGAGTCCTAAAGAAGTTGTAGGGTGACCATAAATATACTGATCATCATTGTAGATACCGGAAAACATGTAGCGGGCTGAAAGGTCCACTGTTAATTTACCCAGTTTGCTTTGCCACACCGGTATCGAGCTGCCAACACGGACGTCCATTATCATACTCTTAAAAAGCTCCCTGTCCACGGTGTACACATTATCGGAATTCTCCGGGTGCCAGCGTTTTCCCGACATCGGGAAGTTCAGACCGACGCCGATCAGGAATCCGCCAAAATTCACCTGGGGAGCAAGAGTGAAAAAGGTATTTCGCTCAATAAAATAGCCGGCCCAGTTCTTTTTGCCGTCATACATTTCATACGGCCGGGTTCGGGTACCATTTGTTGATACACCGATGTCAAGCTGACCTGCCAGACTCGAACCTGCACCGAACGGAGCATAAATTGCACCGCCAAATGCCGGGAATGCCCAGAACTCCGGATTCACCTTACGTCCTTCAGCATTCTGGGTGGTAATTCCTCCGCCGTAAAAACCAACTTTAACGCCAACACCAAGGGTGTATGGCTCGGTTACGGCTATGGCCGGTTCTTGTGATGCTACGGCGGTTTCATCCTGCATACCGTGAGCACTAGAGGCTTCCTGTGCAATAGCCAGGTAACTGCCATACAGAAAAATGAGTATTAAAGTAAGAGTTCGCACCATATTCCTCCCTAAAACAAAAACTCTACATAGATTGGTACGTAAAAGTAGCTTATAATTACGGAAATGCAACTACTGTCCGGACCAAAAAACGAAAAAAATGTAACGGAACAACAGAATGGGGGTTTTTGGTGGCAAAGCGACGTAATAAACAGACTATGGCCTATGATCAACTCTCTGACGAGGAGGTGTTTGCTCTCGTTCAATCAGCGAACGATCAGCTTGCATTTAAAACATTGTATGGTCGCTATAACAAAAGAATTTACGCATACTGTTTACGGGTACTGGGCAACAGAGAAGATGCAAACGATGTTTTTCAGATTATCGCAATGGCTATCTACGACAAACGGGACTCGTTTAAAGATGGGTCGTTCGTGGCATGGCTGTTTACGATCACCCGCAATACCTGCCTTAAGGCTGTTCGTAACCGGCGCACAACAACTGAACTCAACGAGGAAATTCATACCAAGCCTGACATCAGTTCTTTTAGTGACGACTTTATCCTCAAAGATTCACTTCACCGGGCTGTTCAGTCATTACAGGATGAATTCCGCGAAGCTCTTGAACTTCGATACTTCGACGATCTTTCCTATGAACAAATTGCGGCATGCCTGGGTATTACGGAATCCCTTGCAAAGATTAGGGTGTTTCGGGCAAAAAAGCAAATTGCCAGTATCCTTGCTCCGATAATGGATGAACTAAAATGACACACGAAGAACTATTAGCCGGCTACTTAGAAAACTCACTGTCTGCTCAGCAGCTACAAGAGCTGCAGGCTGTTCTGGCTGCAGATCCGGTTCTGGCTGCTGAAATTGCAAGGTTGCAAAAATTAGAAAGTATCCTGGCAGAGGCTCAGATATATTCCCCAGCACCTGCTGAAGTAATTGCGGAGGCTGAAACCTCGGTTATCAACAAGATGAACGTCACACCAGGTAGCAGGCCTTTTGTACAAAGGGGCTTGGGTAGCTGGATATTATGGGGTGCCGCTGTTATCGTGTTGGTACTTCTTGGTGTTGGTTTGGCATTGGTTACGGGAAATGACAGTGCTCAACCGGTACGAACTGATAATGTACTGTCTCTGCAGGACCATCCGGAAACCAAGGTGCTTCCTGACAATGCAGAAGCCCCGCTGCCTGCCAATCAGATACATACTCAAAAGGAACAACGTCCTGACCAGATGAAGGTCAGGGAGCACGTTAATGCAGTACGGCCCGATAACGATCAGGTTCAATCGCAGGTAACCAATCATAAAAACGATACCGAGACGTCGCTTGGTTTGGATGCTAACCAGCCAACATCGGCTCTCAGCCAGCTGATTTCGGAATATCAGCGATGCCTGCAACAAGGTCAGGAAATCAGATGCGCTCAACTTGCACTTGCAATTGGCAGACAGTACCGCAAGAATGGCGATGTTGCAAATGCACTTCACTACCTGGAAACGGCCCTCTCTCAGGCTGAGTCCGCTAAAACTGTTCAGCAACAGATTCAAATTCTTACTGAACTAGCCCTAACCAACATTGGCGCAGGTAACTCAGAGTCAGCGCAGACCTTCCTCTCCAAGGCCATCAGCCTTGCCGAGTCGAAAGGATTGCCTGCAACTCAACAAAAAGAACTGCTAAAGTCACTTGAATAGACGTTGTCCTACAGGTACTTTTTTAGTTACCGGTAATGTACTCTATGCCTTGGTCATAGAGAAATTCTTCCGGCTTGAATAAGCCGGTTTTATACCATGGCTTTTCTTGATGAAACGATACGGGTGCAGTATTCTGATCCTGTCGCAAACGCTTTGCAGACTGGTATCCGTGTATCACGATACTGTCAGCGACGGGATAGCTGTTTAAAACCGTTCCCATAAATGGGTTTATATTCTGGCCAGCGGATAGAATAAGTATTCTAACCTGATTCTGTATTGATGGATCAGGGTTGGCCACTTCTCCGAGGACGGTGACGATGCCAGGCTCTGTTTGCCGTATCGTGCCGTCAGCATCCTCAACCTGTAACCATACCCGAATGGGTTGCAGTGATGTGATGGAGGCTAATTTGGACCGGTTCATATCCCATTCGATAACCAACGGTACGTCACCCTCGCCACGGCGGAAGAACAGTGTGTCACCATTCATTTCAATCCGAACCAACCATTGTGTAATCCCTGCTTCTGACATTACTTCGGGATGGATCAGAAGGCCGGGGAGTGTTCGCTCTGTTACCGTATCGATAACTTCAATCGGCTTCATCAGTTTGCCGGTACTGTCGGTAAGCACTACGTACGAAACAGTGTCATACTCAGCCCCTTTAGTATCAATGGTAATCCGTGAAGCTGCAATACCAAAGGTTTCCGTCAGATAGTGCTTTATCGTCCTACATCTTTCAAGGGCGTGATGGGCATCGTCAGAAAAGTGGCTTCGAAGCCATACCGTTGTACCCGGATTTCTATCCATCCTGCTGCCAATGATGTTTAGGATATCGTAGTGCCAGTGAACAGTGTCGGAGAAACGATAACGGTCCGGGAGGATCCCGGATTGGTGTAATGATAACTTTCTATAACGATCAGGAATCTGAGTTTGCCTGTCGCCAAATACTACTGCCGGAATCACAGGCACAATACGCATACGCCTGATCGTGCGTGTTGTTAGCCTTGCATCAGATGCCATTGTACCGTCAACCTCCCTAAACTCAATTTTAAATGAAGCCGATAATATTGAAGGGGGCTTGGGTTTGAGCAGGTGGTATTGTTCACGTATGGTAACCGTAATAGGATCGGTTCCATGAGTTTCGGTACGCTCTGCCAATACAAGGCTGTCTGAACGCACCACGTGACTTAACATCACTACTGTGTCGCGAACATAGGTGGTATCAATTGGCTTGGTATCCAGGCGATCAGGGCTATGCCATGCAAAAACAGCCTGAATACCGGGTTGGAATGTGTTCATCATGGCAGTAGTATGCCATCCGGTAACGGCTTCTATGTTGATCCGTCCGCCAAGAAGGAGTGTTCCTTCCTTATTTACCGGCCATAGTGCCTGTATGCCCGCATGTACCCCGGGAACAACCAGGGCGGATCTCACCATTGGTCCGCTGCCTGTGGTCTGCTCCATTGAACCATCTACAAAGCGAAGACCGGCAGGATTGGTGAAGTGCATTGTTTGTGTATAGTGGGTAGCAATTGGAATAAAAAGTGGAATTCCTGCTACCACACTCCAAACAGGGCTAAGTGGTATTCTGATGGTTGGTTCTATTCTAAGCACACTGAACTCTGCATTGAGAAAATGTCCTAACTCAGCGGGTCTTATCTGACCCTCAGGTGTTGCAATTACAGTTTGTTCAGATGCACTATACGATTGCTGTATGGTGCTGTAGCCAACATGAAGCCCCGGTGCAAGCCCCCCAAATTCGTTTAGCATAACATCAGCACCAATGGTAAATTCAGGTAATACCGTCGGGGGTCCCGGTTTAAACAGTACCGGAAGCGGTGGACTTCCCAGGTCGGGAACGGAAGTAAAGCTTTGCATAGGAAATACGACCACACCTCCTACTCCGCCGTACAACTGCAGCGGGTCATTGGCAAGGGCCTGAAGCATGCAAAGTATGTGCAGAATGCATGTGGTGAGTAGTACTACGGGTTTTTGCACCCACGAATTTACTGGATAGCTATCAGGCGAGTAACACCGTAGAGCTCAAGGCCGCTCTCAGAGGTCACCACCAGCCTGATATAGTACTCACCACGCTGTAATAACAGGTTGCCCGGAGCGCTGCCAACAACCCACTCCCGGATACCGTTGCTGACGTCGGACGTAAGGTTTGCAACAACCTTTCCTGCAGGGTTGGCTATGTACATCGTCACCCCGTTGTTGGGTACGTTTATAATCCGAATTGTCCCCGTAGTCAGCACCGGGTTGGGCTGAACGGTAATATCAAGGGAATCCTGCAGTGTGTTTACGTAACGGGCCTTGCCGTTATACTTCCAAACATTGCTTACCAGGAGCAAACCACTGGATAGGTTCCAGCTCGCAACTGTGGTACTGTCCGGCGGATCGGCTTCAAACCGTACAGCAAGAATGCTGGAGTCTGAATCTCCCATGGTGACTACACCGTTAATTCGACCTATCTCGACGGCAGAATCTGGTGACATTAATACTGCGTTGGCAGTTGGAATGATCGTTCTGATTGTCCCGCTCTCCCGCTTAATGCTTTGATTGCTTTCGGGCAATACCACAAACAGCGTGGGGTTGTATGAAACAGAGATGCTAAAACCTGGAAGTTCAAACGGAATATCCAGCGGTTGTGATGCAGTTGCCCGAACAACAAACGCCGTTGTATCGCCAATCCGGCTCTGTACGGTATCGATCCACACCATCACCGATACCGGGCGCGGCTTCATGAACACCTTAACCTTAATAAGCGTACTATCTGCATACCGCTTGTTGACACTACGGTAAAGCATAAATTCACGAACAAGGAATGGTTGATACGTTGTAGGACTGACAGTAAATTTTACTACGATATCGGTACTGCTGATGCTCTCGATTTCTGCTACTACGGGTGCCAACTCATCCGGTATGATCTGGTACTCAAAAGTCTGCCGGGGCTTTATGGGAAGTATTACCGACATTGTTTTCGTTTCCGGGCGGCCAGCCACAACGTCAGCAAACACCAGCGCTGCCTCCGGGGTTTGTTGTTCTGCCGTTGCTTTTATAATCCACCGAATGGTGTCGGTGGCATCCCCCTGTGAGTTCAGTCTCGCCAGGACCAAGGTGTCGGCATACGTTCCTGCCGCTACCGGTTTAAATCCTGCAGCTAATATGATGTTGCTGTTCTTATCGGTAAAGGGCTGGTTATTACCAGTTAGTAGCACAGTAAACGGTAGATCAGGTGACTGCAGGATCTTGTACACCGAAAGTGGAACTCTGGGTGTGTGAGTAAGCTGAACGAATGCAGTATCACCGGTAAGTACCGGGGCGATGGTTGACAGTAGTTCTGCTACCTGATACTGTGCCGAACCAAGCATCACTACCGAAATGGTTTCTAAGGCAATGTTGTCCTTATACCGTACTATCCGTGTTGTATCTGCATAGCTTCCTGTTACTACCGGCTTGAACAGAAAACGATACTCAAGCGTGGTTCCGTTTAACGTGAGCGTATCACCAAGACTCACAAAAGGTGCAGACGGTGGTTCAACCTGGCTCCAACTCTCATCTGCGGGTAAATTGGCCATAACCGGCACAGCGCGGTATGCTGCCGTACCGGGCTCCATGGTACCAAAGTCCAGCACAACTGTCCGTGTAGCCATGTACCCGTAGCCATTAAAACGTAATCTTATCGTATCGTCGGAGAGGACAGAGCTGCTGAACAATAAAACGTCCTTAGTAAACTTCCCAACTGTTGTAGGCTCGAAGGTTGATTGTATGGTTAGCTTACCATTGCGCACAAATAGACTGTCTGTTGGTGAGGTGATTCTGAAAGGGGCTGGATTATAAAGTTCCGGTTCAAAGGATGCGCCGTCAGCCAAACCCTCGAGTACAACAGTTTTTGTTTCAACTTCATTGATAAACGTTGGCGGGAAATTCACAAACAGCGTCTTCATCCTGCCGGTTTCAGCTGATGCATAAATTCCTGATACCGTGAGCACAAGGTACGCTGTAATGATAAATTTTTTCGTTGTCATGGGTATGATACCCTTACAATCCGCCATTATTGAACAAGTTACAGGGTCTTACTGTGCTTGATCCCGTTTTGCCGTTAATATGCATGTGTCGGCTTTTTGTTCTTGTCCGGTAACCAAACCGCTTCCGCGGATTTTTACTTGGAATCCTGCATCATGAAGGATGCTAACCGCCCTGCGCAAGGTTAGTCCGATTACGTTGGGCACATATTCGCCTTTGTGCTTTACGGTATTTACTTCTACTGACGAGCCCCTTTCCACCATGGTTCCTGCCAGCGGTTTCTGAGTGCCTATCATGCCATACTCGGATGATGTTGTAAGTAACAGGCCGTTCATGGACAGTATGGTATCGGCTGTTGCCAAAGGCATACCGCGCAGTTCCGGGACCCGTACAGAGTCGGCCTTCATCATGTTCATAATGGTGGTCCGTTCTGAGTCACCAAGCTTTACCATCGTCATTGTTTTTTGCACAATTCGTTTAAAGATTGGCGCTGCTACGGTGCCTCCGTAAATACTTGTTTGCGGTTTGTCAAGCAGTACGATCATCGCAACCTGGGGATTATCTGCAGGGTAGAAACCAACAAACGTTGCTGTATATGCCTGTTTCTGATCATAGCTTCCCTCTACCAGCTGTTTCGATGTCCCCGTTTTACCGGCAATAGCAAGTCCGGGAATTGCTGCTAGTTTCCCGGTACCGTTTTCAACCACGCCTACCAACATTTTTATAACGGCGTCTGCTGTTGCTGCCGACACCACCCGGCGAATTGTCTGAGGCTCAAGAACGGTATTTCTACCCCCAGATGAATTCCGGATTTCACGAACGCAGTGAGGTTCCATCATTACACCGCCATTAGCAATTGCTGCGTATGCATTTACCATTTGTAGTGCCGTACAAGACAATCCGTAGCCATGGGCCATATAGCTTTGGGTGCCTTCCTTGAACTGGTTTGGTTTTCGTAGTACACCACGAACTTCACCACGAAGGTCGATACCTGTAGGAATCCCAAACCCAAAGTCACGAACATATTTATAATATTTTCGGCTATCCAACCGCAATGCACTGGTAGCAAACACTACATTACTGCTTTGCTCCAATGCAACCTGGAATGTAGTCTTGTTCAGTGGGTGATCGTCGCGGATAACATACGGTCCTACATGAACAGCACCGCCCAGGCCATCCACCTGATCTGTGGGTTTCAGCACTCCTTCATCGATGAGAGCTGCTGCCGTTATTGCCTTCATTGTTGAACCGGGTTCATACTGATCGGTTATTGCACGAATCCGTATTGCATCGTTCGATGCCAGGTCTAATCGCATTGGATTATACGTGGGTATTGAAGCCATTGCCAATACCTCACCGGTTGAGGGTATCAGGGCTATAACTGTGCCACTGACGGCACCGGATTCGCGAACTCCGCGCTCAAGCTCCTTTTCGGCAATTCGCTGGAACTCGATATCAATGGTGAGTTCCAAACTATGTCCGTTTTGTGGACTGCTTCGTTCAGGGTTCACGCCTGAACGCAGTCTGCCCTTGCCATCACGTTGCATAACCACAAAACCACTCTGACCACGCAGAATGTTGTTGTACTGAAGCTCAAGGCCGGTCAGACCGTTGTTATCCAAATCGGTAACGCCAATTAACTGCGCGCACACCGGACCGTACAAAAAGTTACGTTTGGGCTCTGTCACGCGGATCAGACCGGGGTCTCGTAAATTTTCAAGATCCGGGAACAGTGATGTGTTTACTCCACGTGCAAGCCAGACAAAACGCTTTCCAGGTTGCCGAATTTTTTGCAACAGTACATCTGTTGCAATACCCGTAGCCGTGGAAATCAGCTGTGCAATTGTCTCGGGGTGTTTCACCATTTCGGGGTCAGCCGCAAACGATGTAGTGCGGATCATCCCAACAACTTCTCTGTTGTTCCGGTCAAACAAACTTCCTCTTTCAGCCCGAAGCTCAACCTTGCTTTCGTACTGTTTTCGGGCGGCGTCACGATACTTGCCGTTATCAAGCACCTGAACCCAAAACAGTCTGCCCAGGATTACAACAAATGCAAAAGCAAAAATGGCACTAATCAGCCCCGCCCGCCATCGTATGGGATCGTATGCGTTTACACTGTTCACGGCTGCAATACTACCGGTGCCTCTTGTGGGGGAATCATGCCGAGTTTTTCGGTTGCAATTTTTGTGACACGCTCTGAGCTTTGCAGACGATATGTCTCGTTACGCAGACTTTTGTTTAACGTCTCCAATGAGTCCACATTCCTTCGCAGTTGTTCGGTTTCTTGTGATAGTTTATTAACGGCGATTACATTACTAACGTACAAAACCGTAGCGGATGCACTGATAAAGAAAAGAGCAAATAAACTCCACCTATTAATCAGCCGGCGCTGCTTAACAATGGCGGTTGGCTCCTTACCGGGCAGATACGACTGCTCCGGTTCGTGATCTTTTTCTGGCCCGATGTTAGGATTTGCCATTTACCGTACCTCTGCACCGGCACCAACTCCTGTATCCGATGGACCAATCAGGGTAAGAAATCCGTCGCTGTTACTTGCAGCCAGCACCATGCCCTGTGATTCCATACCCATTAACGTGGCCGGTTTTAAGTTGTAAACCACTACAATCATCTTGCCGACTAAGTTGTCGGGCTTGTAATGTTGCGCAATTCCTGCAATGATCTGCCTGCGTTCGGTACCAATCCTGACCTGGAGCTTTAAGAGTTTCTTTGATTTCGGTACGGCTTCCGCCTCCAAAATTTCTGCAGTTCTGAGCTGAACCTTCGAAAACAGATCAACGTCAATCAGCATGGATTCCGAGCTTGCAGTATCGTTGGTATTGTTTGTATTGCCCGAAGCTTCGGTAAGCAGTTCCAGTTGCCGGCGTACTACGTCATCTTCTATCCGATGAAATAAGATGTCGGGCTGCCCAACCGTGTCACCCGGGTTCAGGTGCACCTTCCATGCTTCACTCCAAACATTCTTAATATCTTCACCAACTGCTCCGATGCGTTCCTCAAGACCAAGCATGTTCTGAATACTTGCAGCAGCCCATGGCGTAAATGGTGCCATTAACACTGATACTGTGCCAAGAGCTTCCAGACATCTCTTCAGCGTAGCGGCCGCATCTGAAGGGTCTGTTTTTATTGCCTTCCAGGGAGCCTTGTCGTTAAAATATTTATTAACGGCCCTGGCTGCATTCATGGCTTCTGTGACGGCATCACGGAAACGGAATGTATCCAGCCGGTCTCCCGCAGCCTGTGTTGCTTCTTTAAGGGCCTGCAGAAGTACTTCTTCGTGTTCCCCTGATACGACCGTTCCCTCGGGAACAACACCGTTATAGTTTTTATGAACAAATAAACTAACTCTGTTCACAAGATTTCCCAGGATAGCGGCTAACTCATTGATTGCTTTTGACTGATAGTCACGCCACGTAAAATCACTATCCTTGGTCTCTGGCATACTGGTAGTAAGTACGTACCTCAAAATGTCTACATGTTCCTGCTGCGGAAATGCAGCCAGATACTGCTGTACGTCAATTGCCCAGTTCCTGCTCTTCGAAAACTTCTTCCCTTCCAAATTCAAGAATTCGTTGGCAGGTACCGCTTCCGGCAGAATGTAACCTTCGTTTTCTCTGGTGTGCAGCAGGATTGGGAATATGATGGTGTGGAATACAATATTGTCCTTGCCCAGGAATGCAGTGTACTGCGTATTGGAGTCCTTCCACCACTTCTCCCACTCACCGGGAGTACCTTTGTCTGATGCCCATCGCTTAGTTGCTGATATATACCCGAGAACTGCTTCAAACCATACATAGAGTACTTTACCGGTGGCACCTTCCACGGGTACGGGAATGCCCCACTGTAAGTCTCTTGTTGCCGTCCGTGCAGCAAGGCCCTGGTTTAGCCAGGATCTGCTTTGCTGAAGAACATTGTCCTTCCACTCGCCGGCGTGCTGCTCGATGTACTGTTCAGTCCACTGCTGGAATTCATTGAGTTTAAAGTACCAGTGTTTGGTTTTCTTTACTACGGGTGTCTGACCCGATACTACAGAACGCGGGTTTTTTAAGTCAAGTTGGTTGTAATATGCTCCACAGCTATCACACTGATCACCGCGTGCTTTATCATAACCGCAATTCGGACACACTCCTTCTACGTACCGGTCGGGCAGAAATATTCCTGACTGCTCATCGTAGAACTGATCGTCATCTCGCTCTACCAAAAGCCCCTTTTCAAGCCATGTTGTAAAGAACTCCCTTGCTGTCTCGGCATGGAGCGGATCGGTTGTTCTGCCAAACACGTCAAAGTCAATTCCAATAGCACGCAGTGCAGTTTCGTTAGCTGTATGGTATTTGTTTACTAACTCTAATGGTGTAACTCCTTCCTTCTCGGCTGCTATCGTAATTGCAACTCCGTATTCGTCGGACCCGCACACATAGAGAGTTTCACGTCCTTGAAGTCTGCAATACCGTGCATAAATATCGGCAGGCAACGTACTTCCTACCACGTTTCCCAGGTGTGTTATGCCGCTTGCGTAGGGCAAGGCAGATGTTATTAAATATCGTTTCATTCGTACAATACAATATCAGTTGACAGCCACCGGGCAGTTCCTTCGTCCACATATTTCTTGATGATTGCCAAAGCAAATTCAAATGCCGTGCCTGCTCCGCGACTTGTGATTATTCCATTTTCGTCAACTACTCTATCAGTAACGTAGTTGTAGCCGGTAAACTCATGTTCGAGCGTTGGGTGCGAGGTGACTTTTGAGCCACTTTTCAGAAGCTCGAGTTCGTGTAAAACAAATGGGGCTGCACAGATAGCTGCAAGCGGACGTTTTGCGTTACGGTGTTTAACGATAAGCTGACGCAGTGACTCGTTTGCGAGGAAGTTCTGTACTCCTTGCCTGCCACCGGGAAGAATGATAATATCAAAATCATCGTATTCACCCAAGTCGTCAATCGCAGTATCAGGCACTATCCGAACTCCTTTCGAACACGTAATCAGGTGTCCGTCACCGGCCACAGTTACATCGACTCCGGCTCTCCTCATCATATCAATGATGATCACGGCCTCCATTGCGTCAGACCCATTTGTGATTGGTACCAGGCAGGTCATTGTTAATCAGTACTCCTTAATATGACGGTATGCAGTGGAGTTGGTCCGATCAGGTTGGGACGTCGAATCGCACCTCCTTCGTGACCGGTAACTACCAGCTGAAAAAGTGATGCTATTCCAATCAGGACAATGCCACTGAACACGTACCGTTGCAGTTTTTGTGATGGCGGCATGTTAAATAAGTGTAGCATAGCCAGAATAACAGTCATCGAAGTAAGTGTTAGGGCCAACTGCGCTGCCTCTTCGTGAACGTGAATCTGATCGGCACTGATACCTTTAGCCCCTTTCAATACCTTCTCGGCTGCTTCACCGCTGAAGTTGGCTGGATACGCCATCAGACCGGTAACAATGTACACGATCAGCCCAACACGACGTACCGTTTTATTCGTTCGCAGAAGTGAAACGATTACAATTCCCAAACCAATCGCAGTACCAACAATCGGTATGTGATTTACCAGCAGATGAAACCAAATGGAGTTCATCATCACTCCCATTCGATAGTGGCAGGGGGCTTTGACGAGATATCATACACCACTCTGTTAATGCCACGGACTTCGTTGATAATGCGGTTGCTGATTTGTGCCAGTACCTGGTATGGAAAGTGGTACCAGTCGGCAGTCATCCCGTCCACACCGGTAACTGCCCGCAACGCACAAACGTGTTCGTAGGTTCGTTCATCACCCATTACACCAACGGTACGCACCGGCAGCAATACGCAGAATGCCTGCCAGATATTGTCGTACAAACCAGCTTTTCTGATTTCATCAAGAAATATCGTATCTGCCTGTCTGAGGATTTCGGCTTTCTCATGTGTTACTTCACCTGGGATTCTGATGGCCAGACCCGGACCCGGGAACGGGTGACGGTTGACGAACCAGTCAGGAACGCCCAGCATGCGTCCAACAGCGCGCACCTCGTCCTTAAATAGTTCCCTGAACGGCTCGATCAGCTTCAGGTTCATTCGTTCCGGCAATCCCCCAACATTGTGGTGAGTTTTTATGGTTTGTGACGGACCCTTGATGCTGATGCTTTCAATGACGTCAGGATATAGTGTACCCTGGGCCAGAAACTGTGCGTCGCCAAACTTGGATGCTTCTGCTTCGAACAGTTCAATAAACGTAGTACCAATAATCTTGCGCTTTTGCTCTGGATCGGTTACTCCCGCAAGACGGGATAGAAATAATTCAGAGCCATCCACCAGATCTACACTGATATTAAAATGTTCCCTAAATAAACTGATTATTTGGGCACTCTCACCGGCACGCATCAATCCGCTGTCAACATGAATACAGTGAACTTGATTTCCCAGTGCCTTCGAGAGTAGAACGGCAGCAACGGTACTGTCAACACCACCGCTTAGAGCACAGATAACTCCACCATTGCCGACAGTTGCCTTAATATCTGCTACCGATGCTTCGATAAATGACGCTGCATTCCAGTCAGGCGCGCATCCGCAAACCGATACAACAAAATTCTTAAGCAGTGTTAGCCCTTCAACGGTATGATGAACTTCTGGATGGAACTGAACTCCCCAAATCTGTTTGTCGTGGTTAACAATGGCACCGATTTCGGCATTCCTGGTTCGAGCAACTCGGTCAAAGCCTGGAGGAATCTTCGTCAGATGGTCACCATGACTCATCCATACTTCCGTAGATGTACTCAAACCTTCAAATAGCCCGGTGGGTGAATCAATCAGCAGCTCAGCCCGACCAAATTCACGGCGTTCTGCCTTTTCAACGGTTCCACCGTTAGCCCAGGCGATGAGCTGTAAACCATAACATATTCCCAGCACCGGAACACCCAGATTAAACACATCTGCATTGGGATGCGGAGCGCCCGTTTCGTACACGCTTTGTGGTCCACCCGAGAGAATAATCCCAGACGGTTGTAATGCCTGCAGGTTTTCTTGTGAAATTGAATAGGGGTGGATTTCGGTGTACACACCTATTTCACGAATTCGTCGGGCAATAAGCTGCGTGTACTGCGACCCGAAATCCAGAACCACTATCCTTTTGCCATGTGTCATTGAACCAGGTTTGTAAGATTAAAGTGATACGAAACACCCAGACCACCAGAAATTATCTTCGGGTCGTACGTGGAGTCGAACCCGGCAACCTCCTTAACCATACCCGATACCATGTAACCTACCTGAGGAATAATGCTTATCCGGCCGCCTACGAAGTCATAAAGTGGTATCATGCCACCAATTCGAAGTTCAATCATTGGCGACTTAAGATTGTCGGTTGGTAAATCGGACTTGATTTTTCCGGAGACGTTCGACACCGAGTATGACGACGGGAAACCCAGGGCAACGCCAATTGTGAATCCGCCCATAAAGAACGAAGGTGCCAGCACAACATACGATGGTTTTATTACCGAAGTATTATCATCGTTGGCAATACTTTCACTTTCGGGACGCATCCTGTACGAATACGTGGAGTAGCCAATATCCCCCATGATTCCGATGTTCATGTCCTTGTTAAACAGGTACAAAATATTGGCAGAAAAATCGGGTCCTCCATGAAAATTGAAGGCCGTCTTCTGTCCTTCGGGAATGTTACCCGCATTCACGCCACCTTTAACAACCAGTGACGGGCCAAGCAAGACCTTCTGAGCCATCAGCTGGGATGTTGCAAACACCATAACCGTAGCAACGAGCAGTGCAAACAGGTTTTTCATGACTTTTCCTTTACAAAATGTAAATGATGATGGTTTAGTTTTCTACGTAGTCAAGATCTTTATGAAATGTTTCGCGGAGCAACACCCAGCCACCAAGAGCTACAGCAAAAACAGCTACGGCAATGATGCCGGCACTCTGAATAATGCTGCCACCGGTAAGTACCTGAGCATCCGAGCCGGGAATGCTGCCCGTTCTAAGTAAGTGCAGCAGGAATAAAATCGGTACCATGCCTCCGCGTACAAAATTCGGTACCGTTGTGGCAACAGTAGCCCGCAGGTTTGTACCAAACTGTTCTGCTGCCGTAGTAACAAATACTGCCCAGTACCCAATTGCATATCCGAGTATTCCGCACTGCAGATAAATCGTCTCAGGCGATCGGTTGGTATCGGTTAAAAACCACCATACAGACAATACTGTCAAAATCATGTGGAGCAGTATTACCTTTTTTCTGCTGCGGAGCCACTGGCTTAGTAAACCACTGGCAAGATCGCCTACCACCATGCCCATATATGTCCATGTGATGCTTAGTCCGGTAACTACGGTTTCTACTGTACCCGAGGCAGACGCAAGCTCCGGTGAAAACGTAACAAGAACACCAACAACATACCACACCGGAATACCTATTGCAATACAGGCCAGGTAGGTTAAAAGTCGTCCACGATTAAACAGCATTAGCAGATTGCCCTTGGCTATCGGAGCCATTGCCTGTTTTGCAAACATGCCGCTTTCATGCAGCCGAACACGCATTGCCAGAAGGCCAAGCCCCATAACACCGCCGGCGATAAAGGCTGCCTGCCAGTTAAACAAGGCGTGCACAAAATACGCTGCAACGGCACCAAGTATTCCCATTGATGCTACGATCGTGGTTCCATATCCGCGGGTTTCCTTCCGCATCACCTCGGTTACAAGCGTAATAGCTACTCCAAGTTCACCGGCCAGTCCGATACCGGCAAAGAACCTGAAGACGGCATACATTGGCACGTTGGTAACGAAGGCATTGGCAATATTCATGAGCGAATACAGTAGTATTGAAGCCATCAGTACCGACAGTCTGCCACGCTTATCAGCCAATACACCAAAAATCACACCTCCGATTAACATCCCGGCCATTTGGGAGTTTAGTATCAACTCACTTGCACTGATAAGTTGATCACCATGTACACCTATCGAGGCCAAGCTCTCCAGCCTGACAATCGAAAACAAAATCAGGTCATAGATGTCAACAAAATACCCTAAGGCACTTACCAGTATTGTAAATACCAGTTGCGATCCATGCAGGTAAAGAGGCTCCTTTTGTTGTGTTGGCATAACAATAGTGTTAAGAATGTTTATAAATCGGACTTCGAAAAGCTGTCAACTAAAAGGTCGCTAAGATACCATTGTTTTTCTAATCCGGTTAGTGTTCTGCTGATAACCACTAAACTATCAGAATGCTCTATCAGTACCTGCCTGCATGCACCGCATGGTGCAACAGGTTTTGCAGTATCCGTTACGATAACACAACATACAAAACCACGGTGTCCGCTGCTGATTGCGTTACCAATTGCAACTCTCTCTGCACAGATGGTTAGTCCGTACGATGCGTTTTCTACGTTACACCCTGAATGCAAGCCCCCTTCTGAATCAACAATACAAGCACCAACGGCAAAGCTACTGTACGGAGCATAGGCCGATGCATAGGCCAGCTCAGCCACACGGATTGCTGCTGAACGTATTTCGTTTGGAAGTGATTTTGTAGGTTGCATTCGTGATTTCTACCAAAAATACCACTCGGATCCGTGCCCTCGCACTGGCATGGTACCGTAAAAGTGGTCGGGACTTCCCATGGCGTGCCGCGAATGCATCAGTATATACGGTTTTTGTTTCGGAGTTCATGCTTCAGCAAACCCAGGCAACTCGCGTAGCTTCGCTACTGCCCATATTTCTTCGGCGTTTTCCCGGAATTCGTGAGTTAGCTGGTGCGACAAATGCAGAAGTGATCAGAGCATGGCAGGGGCTGGGGTATAACGGTAGAGCTCTGCGGCTAAGAGATGCTGCAGCGATTATTGCAAGAGACTATAGGTCCGAAATTCCTGATGATGCAGGGGTGCTGCGGACATTACCAGGGATTGGCGATTATACGTCGAATGCAATTGCATGTTTTGGCTACGGGAAACGAACAGTGGTGATAGATGTTAATATTCGTCGTGTCTATTCAAGGCTGCTTCAGCCTATGCCGCATTGCGGAGTACTTGCTACAAACAGCCAGGTATCGAAGTTTGCCGAATCTATTATTCCGCGCCAAAATCCGGAAGAATGGCATCAGGCTGTAATGGACCTGGGTGCAACAGTATGTATGGCAAAGAAGACGCTGTGTTCGCTTTGTCCGCTTTCCTCAGTCTGCCCATCTTATGGCCTCCCAAAGGCACCCGCTCCAATTAGAAAATCTGCCGAACCGGAAATTCAGGGAGTACCCCGCCGAATCTGGCGCGGAAGAATTGTACAATTACTGCGTGAGTCACCTGATCGCGGACTAAGCCTTACCGCACTGCTTCCCAAGGGGGCCCTGGATTCCGATGATCGTGAAGTATGGTTGAACCTGCTTTACAGAATGCAGGCCGACGGGTTGATCAGAATAGGAAAGATGATTGAATTACAGTCGTAAATATAACTATCATCTAAAACTGATAGCTGAGCCCCGCTGTAATGATGTTAAATCGGCTTATGTTATAGTCAACCGCCAGTCTCAGGCCGCCAATTTTACCGCTGACGCCAAGTGTCCACTTTAAGTTGGTATTGCCAGCGTTCACGATACTTTGCTGAGGCTGATTGTCACCGGGTTGCTCTGGTGTTGGTACAGCCACTTCCCCTTCAGGGGGCTTGGGCAGCAGTCCAAGTGCAATTTGAACCTCCTGCGGTAATACATAGGTGTAGGAACTAGTAACGTCGATTCTTTCGTAATTAAAGCCCGTATAAACGCCAAAACTGTTCCACCATTCCTTACCCGCATGGATGTTAAAACTCATTATGGTGGCGTCGGCCTCCAACTTGCTCTGTGTAAATCCAACCGTATTGGTAAGATTCGTGCCTTGTATCATTCCCTGAACGGCAACATCAACAGGTGGGTCGGTGATGTATTGCGAAATGCTGTGACGCAGCCCTGCTCCCCAAAAAGCAAACTTGCCAACGTTCTTGTCGAACTGAACGGGCGGTACAAACCGGATCAACAGCTCGGTTCCCCATAGTGCACCAATTTCAATTTGCGGAACCCCCGCAATCAGCGATGACATATCCACGCCGCTGGGCAGTGTAAGGTATTCCGGCAGTGTTAACTTGAGCATTAATGATTCCAGGCTTGCCTTCCCGGCACTGTCGAGTATTTTATACTCCGGCCGATTTCTGAGTAACTCTGTTAGCTGCGACTGGTTGGGCATATAGGCACGGGCATCCGGTATGTATCCAAATAGCGTTGCTGCCTGCGGAGGCATCGCAAAATATCCGCTGTCAATAGCATCTCTCAGCAACTCTTTAAACAGCGAAGACGTAAGCCCCAGCGTGTCGGCATACGTTGGTTTGATGTTATACTTAAACGTGCCGTCTTCATACCGTATCTCGCCGTGCCTGCCAATAACATCAGTAACGTTTACTCTTGGACCAAAGCTGATTGACGGACTGTATGTTTTCATGTCATCAGAAATGGTACCTACCATTCCATTAACACTCACGCGAATGTAAGGGGCTTCAACCTTCGCGGGAATGTATGCCTGACTATAAAATCGCGCATTACTGGTGGCATTGATTGCTGTTACCATTGGCTGGATGTATGGCACGGCATTACTCTCAAACAGGTCCTTCGAGAGCGACCTGGTAACATCCACAGCCAGTGGATTCCATAGTGGTTGCGAAGGTAACGATACAATGCTGATAAGGATAGCAATGGCAAGCGAAAGATGCTTCATAGTGTTCGGAATACGTTAACGAAATACTCTTCGGCTAAGATACAGATAGATTGCCACCGCCAGGAGGCCGACGATGACAAACTGAACCAGGCCAATGATGAGGCTGATTGTAAATGAAAATATCCACCACAGAAGTTTTATCGCTATGTATGCAACCAGAAGTGAGACAATGCCTATTAAAACTTTTTTCATAAACCTGTTACGTTGTTTAGTATTTCTGCTAATGCAAGTGCAGCATTTTTCCGTTCGTATTTACTTATCACGTCGGTACTGGGTAATGCAATAGGTATGCCGTTTTGCCAATTGTAAAGAGACTGCTTTACAAACTCAGCCAAGCCATCGATGTTTTCGGGATCAA